>NZ_CADDWG010000002.1:0-625679 GCF_902809895.1 Acinetobacter sp. Marseille-Q1623
ACCCCTTTTTTGATTTATTTTTTAAAAAGCTTATCGCTTGCTTATTTATTCTACAATTTTAGATGTTTTTATTATTTTTATGTACATATAAAATACTATTTAAATTTTAATATCTATGATCACTAACAATCCATCTTCTAAATTTTTTTCTATTTACATAGTTTTTTTTGAACTATATCTCCTTTTTCATTAGAATAAAAATATTATTATTCCACTTTCATTATGATTATGCAGTTAAGTAAATTTAGACTGTTTCTAGCTATAGGGGTTTTACTGAGTTTCAGTAATTTTTCTTTAGCAAACTCTACGCATAATTTTTATATGATGACGCTTTCTATTTTAAGTTATGCAAAGTGGGATAATCAGTCACCTACTTTATGCGTGGTAGATAATAATAATGCTGCCAAACAATTCAGTTTATCTATTAAAGCTCAAAATTCACCGTTTAGTGTAAAAAGTATTTCACATGACGCGCTTAAAAATATTGAATGTGATGCGGTATTTTTTTCTAATCTATCCGCTTCAATAGAGCAAAAATTAATTAATAGCTCACTGAAACCAAATATACTGTCTTTTAGTACAAGTAATAATGATTGTGAAATCGGAAGTTCTTTTTGCTTACAAAATACAAAAAATGGCAATACCATTTTTAAAGTAAATTTAGACAGCCTAGCACGCGCTAAAGTGCATGTTGATCCTCGTGTTTTACTCTTAGCTAAGAATTCGGAGTAATACAGATGATTCATAAATTTTATCAATCGACTTCTTTACAAACTTTATTCCGTAAATCCCAATTCACAATTTTTGCGATTACTTTTTTAATTTGTACATTTACCTTTGCCACAATTTCAGTTTTTACCGTTGAGTCTTATGCGGAACAAAATTTACAGTTGATCAGTCGTACCGTTTCTGAACGTATTCAACCTGCCTTAGTCTTTCAAGATAAATTAGCTTTATCGCAAATTTTGCATGAGTACACACAACAACATTCCGTACGCTTGATTGAAGTCTACGATACACAAAATCAAAAAATATATGAAAGTATTAAAGATATAGATCATTATTCTGCATTACAAAATTTGTTTGATCATCTCTTTTTGCGTAATCCAATCGATGTAGCTGTACTACATAATGGAAATTATGTTGGAAAAATTATTTTATATGGCAGTTCAAATGAAATCATGATGTTTATCATCAAGATTTTCATTGGTTTAGGCGTTGGAATGCTATTCATGATCCTTGCTTTATGGTGGTCAGTAAATCTGACTTATCGGCATATTATGCAATCCATCACACCTATGGTACAAATCGCGCAATTAGTCAGCACACAAAGCGCCTATAATTTACGTTTTCCAAAAAATGATATTCAAGAGTTTAATCATGTAAATAGTGTATTTAACCAACTACTTGAAGAAATTCAATCATGGCATACACATTTACAAAATGAAAATCAACAACTGTCCTATCAGGTTCAGCATGACCATTTAACAGGTCTACCAAATCGTAATTATTTCTATCAAGTTCTTGTTAATTTATTTAAAAATACCCGAGAAAAACAACAAATTGCATTGCTTTTTATTGATGCTAATAATTTCAAAGTCGTTAATGACCAATATGGTCATCAGGCAGGTGATGCTGTTTTAAAAGAAATGGCGACTCGCTTAAAGCAAAATATTCGACAGGATGACTTTGTCGCCCGCTTAAGCGGCGATGAGTTTGCCATTATCTTAAGCTCCATCCAACGCGTAGATCATTTAATTTCAATTGCTGAAAATTTAATTAAAAGCTGCGAAAAACCTTTGGTGTATAAAAATCAAAGTATAACTTTTAATTTCAGCTTAGGAATAGCTTTATCTAATCAAGCCATTTCCCCTGAAGATTTAATTTCTCAGGCAGATCAGGCCATGTATAAAGCAAAATCATTAACTCATCATTGGTTCATTTATCATAATTAACTTTATCAGGGTATATCGTATGTCTGTAACGCACCTAAAACTTCCAATTCTTGCTTTATTATGTTTAGCACTTACAGGTTGTCTAAATTTAGGCGGCTTAAAATACAATCAAGTCCGCGCATTAAAAAAAGAAGGCTTTGTATTAACAGACGAAGGCTGGAGTTTAGGACTTCCTGAAAGATTATTATTTGATTTTGATCAATTTGAAATCAAAACTCAAAACCGCGACTCTATTCTACATCTTTCAAAACAGTTGCAGAAATACAACCTAACCAAAGTTAAAATTGTGGGACATACCGATGATGTTGGCTCTGCTAACTACAATACAGCACTGTCTCAAAAACGCGCCCAAAGCGTAGCAAATATTTTTATTTCGCAGCATTTCAATCCCAATAATATTCAGATTATCGGTAAAGGTGCAGAGCAACCGATTAAAGCCAATGACAGCGAAGAGCACCGTGCAGAAAACCGCCGCGTATCCATCATTATTATTCCATAACTTTATTTTAACTATTCAAGGTCTTTAATAGACCTTTTTTTATATTCAAAGATTGGAGTATCAAATTTCAGGCATAAAAAAACCGCCTAATCAGCGGATAATTTACATTTAAGTTTTCAACTTAGATAAACTTAAATTGGTCGGAGCAGTAGGATTCGAACCTACGACCCCCTGGTCCCAAACCAGGTGCACTACCAGGCTGTGCTATGCTCCGAATTGGGGTGAATGAAGGGGCTCGAACCCTCGACAACCGGAATCACAATCCGGGGCTCTACCAACTGAGCTACATCCACCATCACAACAAACTTTAGATTCTACAATATCAAGCAACAATGGTGCGCCTGACAGGATTCGAACCTGTGACCATCCGCTTAGAAGGCGGATGCTCTATCCAACTGAGCTACAGGCGCATGACTGATAATTTTCACTATCAATAAACCTTTGCCTTGAAGAATTGGTCGGAGCAGTAGGATTCGAACCTACGACCCCCTGGTCCCAAACCAGGTGCACTACCAGGCTGTGCTATGCTCCGATTCATCTCAGCTTTTTGTATCGAACATGTCGTTCGGTACGGTGTGCATTCTAGGCGTGACGCCCTTGAACGTCAACACCTATATTCAAAAAAAACTAAAAAAAATCATCAAGTGTATATTTATCAAGCATTTCTATTATTTTTTATACAATTTTAACGCTTTAAACTCGCACTGAAGTTCAACATACGATCAAGTGGAAGTTTGGCACGCTCTGCCAATTGTGCATCCACAAAGATTTCTTGATCGCCTTTTTGCAAAACTTCCAAAATACCATCCAAGTCATTCATTGCCATCCACGGACAATGTGCACATGAGCGACACGTTGCCCCCTCTCCTGCAGTTGGTGCTTCAATCAAAGTTTTGTTTGGCACAGCTTGTTGCATTTTATAGAAAATGCCACGATCTGTTGCCACAATCAATGTGTCATGCGGTAGTGTTTGAGCTGCTTTAATAAGTTGAGATGTACTTCCAACTGCATCTGCCACTTCAATGACTGATTCGGGTGATTCAGGATGTACCAGTACAGCTGCATTTGGATATAATGCTTTCATGTTGGCAATGCCACGTGCACGGAATTCTTCATGCACGATACATGAACCATCCCACAGCAACATATCTGCACCTGTTTTCTTTTGGATATAGCGTCCTAGATGTTGGTCAGGTGCCCAAATAATTTTTTCACCCAAACTATCTAAGTGTTCAATAATTTCCACTGCACAGCTTGATGTAACAACCCAATCAGCACGGGCTTTTACAGCAGCTGAAGTATTGGCATAGACCACAACGGTATAATCAGGATGTGCATCACAAAACGCTGTAAACTCATCCACAGGACAACCCAAATCAAGTGAGCAAGTCGCCTCAAGTGTAGGCATTAAGACTTTTTTCTCAGGGGATAGAATCTTAGATGTCTCCCCCATAAATTTGACCCCTGCAACCACCAACGTTGATGCAGCATGATCACGTCCAAAACGCGCCATTTCCAATGAATCAGAAACACAACCTCCAGTCAGCTCTGCTAACTCTTGTACTTCAGGATCACAGTAATAATGCGCGACTAAAACCGCATCACGCTTGTCTAATTCCGCTTTAATTTGGGCAAATTTTTGCTGTTTTAGCTCAGGACTTAAAGTTTTGTCCTTTGGCTCTCCTAATCGATCCAAATGTGCTGTGACAATTGATTTTGCTTCATTGGCAATTAAATTGGTCGCATCATTCATAAAAGGTATTCTCTATCCATATGCTTGTCACTCAACAAGCGTTTCAAGTAATTCACTGATCAATTTGGCATTGGCTAATTTGACCAGTTATTAAAAAAACATCCACTTATAAAAAAACCTCACAACGGAGGCTTTTTTATATTTTTAAATCTTAAGAGCGATAATCTGCATTAATTTTGACATAGTCATACGACAGATCACAGGTATAAACTGTATCTTTAGCCTGTCCACGCCCTAAATCGACACGAATGGTAATTTCAGTCTGTGCCATAACTCGTGCACCTTCTGCTTCAGTGTAATCTACAGCTGCACCACCATCTTTACAGATTTGCACGTCATCCAACCAGACTTGAATTTTTTCCACATCTAAATCTTTCACACCCGCATAGCCAATCGCAGCAAGGATACGCCCCCAGTTTGGATCTGATGCAAAAAATGCAGTTTTTACTAAAGGTGAATGTGCAATGCTATATGCAATATCGCAGCACTCTTGCGTATTATGCCCACCCTCAACTGCAACAGTCATGAATTTAGTTGCACCCTCTCCATCGCGTACAATGAGTTGTGCCAAACGTTTCATCACACGTATTAAAACATCCACAACAACGCTATAACGAGCATCATCTATCGACTGGATTTCTGCACCACCAGCAAGTCCTGTAGCTGCAAAAATACATGAATCATTGGTCGACGTATCGCCATCGACAGTAATACGATTAAATGATTGATCTACAGCAGTTTTTAACATCTGCTGTGTTAATTCACGTGAAATAGGTGCATCGGTTGCCACAAAGCCTAACATCGTCGCCATATTGGGACGAATCATACCCGCACCTTTTGAAATCCCAGTCATGGTATATGCCACACCATCTAACTCAAATTGCTCAGATGCCCCTTTAGGTGTCGTGTCAGTGGTCATAATACCTGTTGCAGCATCCACCCAAGCATTTTCATTCAGCGAATCTAATGCAGGCTGTAAACCTTGTGTTAAACGTTCAATCGGCAGTTGTTCACCGATTACACCTGTAGAAAAAGGTAAAACTTCATATTCTTCGATCTGTGCCAATTCAGCAAGTTTCAAACATGTCAGTTGTGCATTTTGCATACCAAGCTTACCCGTACCTGCATTGGCATTGCCTGTATTAATCACTAAATAACGGGGATTAGCTTGTGCTAAATGTGCTTTAGATACATGTACAGGTGCAGCACAAAATGCATTTTGGGTAAATACACCCGCAACATTTGTACCTTCAGAAAATTCAAAAATAACTAAATCACGTCGATTAGGATAACGTACATACGCTTCTGCCGAGCCAATTTTTACACCTTGTACCACATGCATGTGTGGCATAGTTACGTCACCAACCGCCATTTTTAAATATCCGGAATGAAATTAAGAAAACAACAGCTTATTAGAAAATGCATAAAAAATCGAGCCTATTCCCAAGTGAATTGTTTTTTATTATCAATCGAGCGATTTTGAGTTATTTTTATGGTTAATATTTAAAAAATCAAAGTGAAACAATATGATAAATACGGCATATACGATATAAAAAGTCAGCATTCAACCTGAGCACTGACTTTGAAAATGATACAACGTTGGAATTATTGCTGAGCGGCTGCTTGCGGTTGAGCCTGTACTTGAGCAACAGTTTGTTCTGTTGGTAAAAGTGCTTGTTTTACTTTTTCTTGACTTGATACCGATAATGCTGGATTTGAAGCAACCACACGATTAATGGTTGCAGGCGTCACTGCTGCAATTGCTGCTGTTTTTAAAATGATTGGACGACCACCTGTATTTCCCAAGGTATAACGAATGCCTGTGCGTGGGCTAATCACTGTTGTTGAATCATTTTTTACTTCGGCTTGTGCAGTCACAGTCCCTGCTGCTGCTTGCAAGTTTGCAACAGTAGTCGTTTGTGGTTGGGTGTCGGCAAAAGTAAGCACTGGCATTGCTAAAGCTGCGACAAATAATGCTTTGAATTGTATTTTCATTATCGTTCCTAAATCTTTAAAAATGGGTTGAGCAAGTAAATAACATTTAATTGTGAATGGTGCAATCAATATTCACCGCATGTAATAACTTGTAAAAAAAGCAGAACATTTGTTCTGCTTTTTTACACTTGATTCAAACTCAGTAAAAAATTAAATTTTACCGTGACATTGTTTGTATTTTAAACCTGAACCACATGGGCATGGCGCATTACGGCTTTCAGGCGGTGTAAATGTTTTTTCTGTTTTATTCAGATTTAGCTCATCTTCTGTTTGGACGTTTGTATTAACTACGCCAGTCAAACCATCTACATCATCGTGTGCAAAGTTTAAACGCATCGCTTCTGCTTGCGCCTGTTGCTGTGCTTCCATCTCTGCTAACTCTTCCGCAGTTGGAATATGGACACGAGAAAGATCTGTTACGACATCTGATTTAATCACACCAAGCATATTTACAAATAAGTTGAATGCTTCTTTTTTGTATTCTTGCTCAGGATTTTTCTGTGCATAACCACGTAAATGAATCCCTTGACGTAAATAATCCATTGCAGCCAAATGGTCTTTCCAGTGACGATCTAATGAACCCAATAGGAAATGACGCTCTAAAGTTGCAGCAGACTCAGCACCCATATTTTCACGGCGTTGGCGATAGCGTTCAATCACTTCATCACTGATACGTTCAACCAAAGCTTCTTCATCTAAACGACGATCTTCTTCAAGCCATTGTGAAACAGGAAGCTCGATACCGAAATCCATACGCAAGGCATTTTCTAGACCTTCAATATCCCATTGGTCGTGAATTGACTCTGGTGGAATATACGTTTCGATTAAACCTTTCATCACTTCTTGATGCATCTCTTCAATATAATCTTGAAGTGTTGCTTCTTCTAAAATTTCATCACGTTGTGAATAAATGATTTTACGTTGTTCATTGTTGACGTCATCGTATTTTAATAAGTTCTTACGAATGTCAAAGTTACGTGCTTCAACTTTACGTTGCGCATTTTCAATCGAGCGTGACACCATTTTATGTTCAATAGCTTCATTTTCTTGCAAGCCCATTGCACGCATCATCGCAATCACACGATCACCTGCGAAAATACGCATTAGGTCATCTTCAAGTGATAAGAAGAAGCGTGATACACCAGGGTCACCTTGACGACCTGAACGACCGCGTAATTGGTTGTCAATACGGCGTGATTCATGACGCTCTGAACCGATGATATGTAAACCACCTGAACTTAACACCATTTCATTATTCTTTTCCCATTCTGCGCGTAGGCGAGCTTCATCTTCAGCAGTTGGATTTTCAATTTTAGCCAATAATGCTTTCCAGTTACCGCCTAGCAAAATATCTGTACCACGACCCGCCATGTTAGTGGCAATAGTCACAGCATTCGGTGCACCTGCTTGGGCAATAATATCTGCTTCACGCTCATGTTGTTTTGCGTTTAAAACTTCATGGTGAATGCCTGCTTCTTTAAGCTTGTCCGATAAAATTTCAGACGCTTCAATGGTTGCTGTACCAATCAGAATCGGCGCAACACCTGCAGCATGGATTTTCTGAATTTCTTCAATAATCGCGTTGTATTTACCCGCACGATTTAAATAAATTAAATCATTCAGGTCTTTACGTACCATTGGACGATGTGTTGGAATTAATACGACATCTAAACCGTAAATCTCTTTCATTTCCGCAGCTTCAGTGTCTGCTGTCCCGGTCATGCCTGAAAGTTTTTTATATAAACGGAAATAGTTTTGGAATGTCGTTGTCGCCAATGTTTGGTTTTCAGGTTGAATTTCTAGGCCTTCTTTCGCTTCAACCGCTTGATGCAAACCTTCTGACCAACGACGACCTGGCATCGTACGACCCGTATTTTCATCGACGATGATCACTTCGCCATCATTAACAATATACTGTACATTACGTTGATATAAAAAATGTGCACGAATTGCTGCTGAAACGTGATGAACAAGGTTCAAATTACCTGCTGAATATAAGCTTTCACCTTCAGCCAACAAGCCCATTTGAATGAGTTCTTGTTCTACTGTTTCATAACCGACTTCCGTCATTTCAACAGAACGTTGTTTTTCATCAATCCAGAAATGACCACCATCAGCCACTTTTTCTTCTTTCTGTGGAGTTAGTTTTGGTGGAATAGTATTGATCAACTGATAAAGCTGAGATGAATCTTCACTTTGACCCGAAATAATCAACGGTGTACGTGCTTCATCAATCAAGATTGAATCGACCTCATCGATGATGGCATAGGCCAATCCACGCTGTTTTTTCTCAGCCATGGAGAAAACCATGTTGTCACGTAAGTAATCAAAACCAAATTCGTTATTGGTACCGTAAGTGATGTCTGCAAGATAGGCTTCGGCTTTTTCCATAGGCGCTTGCATAGAATAAATCACGCCGACCGTTAAACCTAAGAACTCATAAAGTGGACGATTTAACTCAGCATCACGTTGTGCCAAGTAATCGTTCACGGTAATCACATGAACGCCTTGTTCACTGATCGCGTTGAGATACACAGCCAAAGTGCCCATGAGGGTTTTACCTTCACCTGTACGCATTTCTGCAATTTTACCTTCATGCAGGGTAATACCGCCGATCAGCTGCACATCATAATGACGCATGCCCATCACACGCTTACCTGCTTCACGACACACAGCAAATGCTTCTGGCATCAACTGATCTAAGCTTTCACCTTTTTTATATCTTTGTTTGAATTCTTCAGTTTTGGCAGATAAGTCAGCATCACTTAAAGCAGATATGGTCGGCTCAAGCGCATTGATCTTATCGACAATTTTACGCATGCGTTTCAGTTCACGCTCGTTTTTAGTACCGAAGATTCCTCCGATCAGGCTTGCCAACATATAGACTCTCTAAAACTTGCTTATCAAAATAAATTTTTCTCAGACGTTATTATGGTGTTAGAAATTTGAAGTACAAGGTTTTTACACAAAACCAATTAAAAAAATCTGTACACCGACTTTCGCGTGTATGAGTTTAGGCGGTCTAATGTAGCAAATTTGCACGATAGACAGATAGACTCTGTTGATAGAATTTCATCTTTTTTTATATAAGTTCACACTGGTTTATGAAAAATTATCATAAAGAAATATAAAAACACTATTTTTAATTATAAGAAATTTAAGCGATAGTGATTTTGACGAGCAAAGACCGATTTTAACTATTCTAAATTTTGAGGTAAATCTAATGACGATTCGCTTAGGTGATATTGCACCTGATTTTGAGCAAGACTCAAGTGAAGGTAAGATTCATTTTTATGATTTTTTAGGCAATGATTGGGGAATTTTATTTTCCCACCCTGCCGACTATACGCCCGTCTGTACTACTGAACTCGGCTACACAGCAAAACTTAAAGATGAATTCAGCAAACGTGGTGTAAAAGCAATTGCCCTGTCTGTCGATGATGTAACATCACATCAGGGTTGGATTCAAGACATTAATGAAACCCAAAATACGACAGTAAATTTCCCGATTATTGCAGACAAAGATCGAAAAGTTTCAATACTTTATGATTTTATTCATCCCAATGCGAGTGAGACGCTGACTGTACGTTCTTTAGTGATCATTGATCCAAATAAAAAAGTGCGCTTAATCATCACTTACCCTGCATCTACAGGGCGTAATTTTAATGAAATTTTACGCGTGATCGATTCACTACAACTTACAGATAATTATAAAGTGGCAACACCTGCCAATTGGCAAGAAGGTGAAGATGTCGTGATCGTGCCCTCGATTAAAGATGAAGCTGAGTTAAAAGAACGCTTCCCAAAAGGTTATACGGCGGTTAAACCCTATCTACGTTTAACACCACAGCCGAATAAAAACTAATTTTTAATACATCAATACATCAAATAAAAAAGTGCGATTTTTTCCATCAACTCCGATCTTACGATAGGAGTTTTTTTATTTTTAACCTTCCTATAAACATGCTTCAGAAAATTTGTTATTCGATTCGTACTTAAGACACATTTACTACAACGCATGAAAGCGTGTGTTTTGCATAGATTCGCGTTGTGCGACGTGTTCAAGCCATGCAGCTAATTGTGGATGCTGATTTTTCCAATCACTTTTCAGGAAAACGAAAATCAATATATTCAAGCAAACATGCAACCACAATCTCCCCTATTCCTAAATGCTCAGTAAAATTATCCAAATGCTGTTCTAACCACGATAATGTGCTGTATTGGCTTGCAGTAAAACGTTGCATCATTTCTTGTGCTTGTAATTGCTCAGTTTTCTGTAATGTTGCATATAACCACCCGACGAATGCGATTGCTCCATCTGCTAATGCTTGCAGACGTAAACTTTTAAAATATGCCACATGCTCTGTGGGATCAACCAAGCTTTTTATCTTTTAGCGTACTCAAATATTCACAAATCAATGCTGAGTCAAATAAAACCTCTTTATGGTTCAGCACCAAAGTCGGAATTTTGGACAAGGGATTGATTGGTCTTAAATTCGGGTCAGTCCAAGGATCCACAGCTAACAAATCGAATTGGTCTTGAATTTTTAATTCATTAATCAGAACTCGAACTTTACGAGCGAAAGGTGATGTAGGGGAATAGTATAATTGCATCTGCCTGCTCCTTATGATTGTTCTTTTATGTACAGTATGTGACATAAAAATATGAAATTAAAAATTTATTTTGCTTATTTTGTAAGCATTGGTTCTGACTTAAAAATAAGATATAAATGATTTAGAAAAATTTAAAACTCGCGATGATGATCTATAACATTCACCATTTACACTGTGGCAGTCTGTGTCCTTTATGTGCAACCTTATTTGGACAAAAAGGTTTAAAAGCCAATTTAGTCTGTCATTGCCTGTTGATTGAAACCGATCGTGGTTTGGTCTTAGTCGATACAGGGTTGGGGTTACAAGACTATTTACATCCTCAACAACGCTTAGGCAAACTGATCTATACAATGAGTGCACTCATAACTGATCCGACTTTGTCAGCTTTTCACCAAATTCAAAAATTGGGTTTTCAGCCGAGTGATGTTCGGCATATTTTGCTGAGTCATTTAGACTTTGACCATGCAGGTGGAATAAGTGACTTCCCTAATGCAACAGTACATATTCTGTCGAATGAATTGAATGCCACACAATCTTTGTCAGGTAAAAATAAATTGCGCTATCGCCCACAACAATTCAAACATCATGCTTATTGGCATTTTTTAGAACATGAAGCAGGTGAGCCTTGGTTTAATTTTAATCGCGTGCAAGGTTTTAATATATTTAAAGATGAAATCTTGATGATTCCCCTGCTTGGGCATACAGCAGGACATTGTGGTATTGCTATTCGTCAGAAAGATCGATGGCTACTGTTCTGTGGTGATGCTTATTATTCACACTTGCAGCTTAATCCACAGTATAACGCTTTTGGGTTAAATTTAATGGAACGTCTCTTTGCATTGAATAATCAACAACGCCTACATAGCTTAAAAGCCATTCAAACATTGGCACAGAATGAACCGCACATTGAACTCGTGTGTGCACACGACCCTTTTGAATTACAGCGTTATTCGACTTTATGAAATTACATTTTTTAGCTATTTTACTCACCTCTAGCATGATAACAGGGTGTATCACCTCATCAGCACTGCCACAACAACAACGTCCACAACAGTGGGGAGATTTAATCCAAAAGTCTTCTAATTTTTATCAAATGAGTGACACTGTATTTCGCAGTGAACAACCCAATGCTCAACTGATCCCTCTGCTTAAAGAGCATCAAATTGATGTGGTCATTAATTTACGCAGTCGTGATCAAGACCGTACAACGTTGGCAGGAAAAAATTTAAAACTGATCCATATTCCAATTCATACATGGGCATTGGATAAATACGATTTACTCCAAGTGATGCAAAACATTCAAACAGCGCAACAGCAAAATCAGAAAGTATTGATTCATTGTTATCATGGTTCTGACCGTACAGGTGCAAGTATTGCGATGTACCGCATTATTTTTGAAAATTGGTCAACTGAAGCTGCCTTAAACGAAATGAAGCATGGTGGTTATGGTTTTCACCCGATTTGGGTCAATATCGACAAACAGTTTAGCCCTGAAAATATAAAATGGATCCGTGATCAACTCACGAATCCATCGATGTAAACAACATAAGTCTAATGTATGGGGTTATGTTAAAGCACTATCCCCCTTCTCTCATTTTACTTAACGGCGATCTAAAGGAACCCAATCAATCACCCACGCAGATTTCATTCCTAAGCTTGCATCTGAATTGATCTTCTTACGTGTACTATCCGCAGTTTCACGGTCTTTAGCAGGCCCAACCATAATACGGATTCCTTTTGATGTTGGGCTCTTGGTTACTTTATAACCTTTGGCACGTAATTTTGCAGCAACCGCATCAGCATTCGCTTCGTTTGCCGCCAACGCCACTTGTACCATCCATTGCTTATCGCCATTTTCTAATAAGTTACGGGCTTTATCAGCTTCTGCCTTTTTCTTGGCTTCCTCAGCTTTACGTTTTTTCTCATCAGCAGCTTTTTTCTCATCTGCTTTGCGCTGCTCTTCTAGCTTACGTTTTTTTTCTTCAGCAGCCTTTTTCTCATCCGCTTTGCGCTGCTCTTCTAGACGTTGTTTTTTCTCCTCAGCAGCTTTCTTTTGTGCTTCAGTGGCTTTTTTATCTGCTTCTGCGGTAGCTTGACGCTTCTGCTCAGCTCGCTTTTTTTCTGCTTCTGCTTTTTGTTGTTGTAATTTTTTATCTGCATCTGCTTTTTGTTGTGCTTTGGTTTTATCGTCTACATTCAACTCAGGTGGAATATTGTCTGAACTTTCTTGTGCAGATTTACGGCGTGAATTAGCAGCAGCATATTCTTCCGCTGCTTTACGTGCAGCATCCGCTTCAGCTTGTTGTTGCATACGTAAAAATTCAGCGGCTTTTGCTTCTTGCTCAGCGACTGCTTTTTCACGTGAACGGCGCTGTTCTTCAAGCAAACGTTTTTCAGTTGCCACATCAACCGTGAGTGGCTGTAATTGTACAGTCTCCTCAGCGGGTGCAGGTTTACCGTTTTGTTGGACATGAGCAGCAGGAGGCGGTGGCGTCTGATCTTGATAAATTTCATCTTTACCTTTTAGAAGCAATGCCGCTAATAAAACACCACCACCTAATAAAACAACACCACCCATCCAGCGTTGCTTGTTATTCATTGACATTCTTCTAAATACTCCCAGACCGCTTCTAAGGTATGGAATGAACCACATACCAAAATCAGTTGATTATTTTTTGTTTCTTCAAGCGCTGATAAAAAGGCAGCTTGTACATTTTCAAACTGTTCAACTGTTTCATCCTGCAAAGCCGATCTTAATTGATCCATCGATGCCGCACGAGGCACAGTCAATGGCGCAATTTTCCACTTTAATACAGTGTTTTTCAATAACTTGACGACGGTTTCTATATCTTTATCAGTCAACATTGAAAAAACAGTGACAACTTCTGTGTACTGTTTATTGTATTCCATGAATTTTCGCAATTGCTTTAACAAAAATTCAACACCGTGCGGATTATGTCCTGCATCAAAAATGACAGTTTTATCTTGGGTTTTATGATGAATCGTTTCAACTTCAAAACGACCTTGTAAACGTGCCTGCAAAATACCTTGTGCAATCGCGTGTTGTGTCACGATTAAATCACTGAGTAAAATCGCGGCAACGGCTGTAGAAATATTTTCCAATGCAAGCTGACCAAGCGGCAGTTTTAGCGTTAAACCTGATGTGGCAAAGTTCCACGTTTGACCATCTGCTGCATAATCATAGAAATAATCTTGATTCACAACATGTAATTTTGCCTGACACTGTTGTGCTTTTGTTTTAATGGCAAGTGGGAGCTGCTGTAAACCACCAAAAACCACAGGAATATTTGGACGAATAATTCCTGCTTTTTCAAAAGCAATCTTTTCAATGGTATCACCGAGCCAATCGGTATGGTCAAGCCCAATATTGGTAATAACCGCAACATCAGGGTCGATGACATTCACCACATCTAAACGACCACCAAGTCCAACTTCAAGCACCCAAACATCACAATTCATTTGCTTAAAAATGACAAAAGCAGCCAAAGTGGTTGCTTCAAAAAAAGATAAACTCAGATCACACTGACGACGTGCTGCATCAACTAAAACAAAAGCATCAATCAAGGTCTGATCAGAAACTTCTTGTCCTGCTAGTTTGACGCGCTCATTAAAACGATAAATATGTGGGGATTGGTACAGTCCAACATTAAAACCTTGTGCATTCAGAATCGCAGCCAAGGTCGTAGTGGTTGAACCTTTACCATTGGTTCCTGCAACCGTAAAAACTTTGGCATTGGGCTTGGTTACACCCAATGCTTCTGCGACAGGAATGACCCGTTCTAAGCCTAAATCAATCCCTGTAACGTGAACATGGCTCCAATAATCGAGCCATGTTTGTAAACTATCAGTATTTAATGGAGCAATGTTGTTCAAGGCAAGTTCATCAGTTTCGCTACGATGCGATATACAGTATCACGTAATGCATGACGATGAACAATTTGATCGACCACACCATGATCAAGCAAGAATTCTGCACGTTGGAATGGTTCTTCCAATTTTTCACGTACAGTTTGTTCAATGACACGCTTACCTGCGAAACCAATCATTGCTTTCGGTTCTGCAATATGCACATCACCTAACATAGCCAATGATGCGGTAACACCGCCATATACTGGATGGGTTAATACCACAATATACGGAAGATGTGCATCTTTCATTTTTTGGATCGCAGCAGAAGTACGTGCCATTTGCATCAAAGACAACATGCCTTCTTGCATACGCGCACCACCAGAAGCTGCAAAACAGATCAATGGTTGTTTGGCAGCAATCGCTTTTTCAGCAGCCTGCACAAAACGATCACCGACCACGGTACCCATTGAACCACCCATGAAGTCAAATTCAAAGGCACATGCCACTAGAGGAATATTTTTTAGCTGACCTTGCATCACCACAAGTGCTTCTGACTCACCTGTTTTATCCTGCGCTTCTTTCATACGGTCGGGATAAGCTTTACTGTCAACAAAATGTAATGGATCTTTGGCAACAAATTCTTGACCAAGTTCCGCAGTCACATTGTCAAAAAACCAATTTAAGCGATCACGTGCCTTCATTTTTAAATGTTCATCACACGATGGACATACGTAGGCGTTAAACGACATCGCTGTACGAGTCACTAAAGCATGACACTCAGGGCACTCAATCGTTGGTTCTGTAAATGTTGCTTTGAGTGTTTGTTGTTGATCAGGCAAATGAATGCCTGGAATCGAACGTTCAGTCCACGGCGTCACTGGGCTGAGAATTTTCCCTGATTTCACTTCTTGATTCATACTAACTCATCGAGCGCTGCTCGAAGCTCCTTGACTTTATTCACTGCTTGTTCAGCAGCTTGTTCGGGTGCTAAGTTTGCAAATGGTTTGACAAATGCACTTCCCACAATGACCGCATCGGCAACCTGTCCAACCGCTTTAGCAGAAGCTGCATCACTGATCCCAAAACCCACACCAACAGGAATATCTGTCACGGTTTTGATTTTTTGAATACGTGTTGCAACTTCTGTGGTATCGAGTGTCGCTGCACCAGTCACCCCTTTTAATGACACATAATAAATAAAGCCACTCGCTTGTTTTACTACACGTTGAATACGTTCATCTGTTGACGTAGGTGCAAGCAAGAAAATTTGATCCATACTGTATTTTTGTAATACGGCATCAAAATCTGCTGCTTCTTCTGGTGGTAAATCCACTAAAAGTACACCATCCACACCACAGTCATTCGCATAAGCCACAAATTTTTCATACCCGATGACTTCAACAGGATTTAAATACCCCATTAAAACCACAGGTGTTGTTGTGTCTTTTTGACGAAATTCTTTGACCATATTCAAAGCATCAAGGGTATTTGTTCCTGCCGCTAAAGCACGCTCTGCGGCAAGTGCAATCACTGGTCCATCTGCCATTGGGTCGGAAAATGGTAATCCGAGTTCAACAACATCTACGCCCGCTTCAACCATTTGATGTAACAAGGGTACTGTTACATGTGGTTGAGGATCACCCGCCATAACATAAGAAACCAATGCTTTACGCTGTTGTGATTTAAGCTGTGCAAATCGGGTGGCTAGACGTGACATAGAGTTGTACATTCCTTGAATTGTTAAACTTGAGGAGTTGATTTTGTATAAATACAAGACTTTGCATTGTAACGCTATTTTTTACTCATTGAATAGAGTAACTCAGTAGCACAATGTTATCTCATCTTAATACAAAATAACGAACAACCTATGGCATACATTTAGCGCTATTTATGTTTTTTGAACAATGATCAAAGCTACCTATTTTTCGCTTTTTTAAAATTCGCAATTAAATATAAAAATTTAAAATAAATCATTTAAATAGCATCATAAACAGTATAAAACGGTATACATTTTAATTTTTAAGAAATTGCAAAAGCTGTTTATACTATAGCGGCTAATGTTTTTTATTTTTTGAATATGACCACTCCCACACACAGTAAAGTGCAAGCTCGTGGGCTTGCGCTACTGCCACTTATTGTATTTTTAGCCATATTTTTAGGCAGTGGTATTTACCACTCAATCATTGGCACTGCGTTCGCTTTTTATCAAATGAAAGCCCCTGTCGCCGCACTTCCTGCGATTATTTTAGCAATTTTAATTTATCGTGGAAAAATCAACACAGCGATTGATGCGTTTTTAAAAGGAGCAAGCCACCCTAATCTGATTTTGATGTTTATGGTATTTATGCTCGCTGGTGCATTTGCCAGTGTTTCGAGTGCCATTGGCAGTGTCGATGCAACCGTACAATTTGGTTTATCGATCATCTCACCTGAGTTTGTCTTACCGATGCTATTTGTCATTTCAGCATTTATTGCCACAGCAATGGGAACCTCAATGGGTACTATTGCTGCCTGTGCTCCCATTGCTTTTGGTTTTTCACAAGCAACGGACATTCAGCCTATTTATGCCATTGGTGCTGTGGTGAGTGGTGCTATGTTTGGCGATAACTTGTCCATGATTTCAGACACTACCATTGCAGCAACACGGAGTTTGAATGTTGAATTGCGAGATAAGTTTCGGGTCAATGTATGGATTGCACTGCCTGCGGCAATCCTCACCATTCTGATTTATATTTTAAATACTCAAGCATCGCAGCATATTGAATATAAAGAATATGACATTTGGTTAATGCTCCCGTATTTAGCTGTCTTCTCTTTGGCATTTACCCGTTTACATGTGCTTGCCGTTCTCACCATCGGCATCGTGTTGTCGGGTATCATCGGTTTAGTTGCACAACCAAATTTTGAAATTTTAAAATTTAATAATGCCATTTATGACGGCTTTGTGGGTATGTTTGAAGTTGCATTATTGTCCATGTTCTTAGGTGGCTTATCTGCCATCATGCAAAAAGAAGGTGGTTTGCAATGGTTGATTCAACGTATTTATGCCATAACACGTTGTTTTAAAGTGGGTAAACAACGTGCAGGTGAAATTGGCATCAGTTTTTTGGTGATCTTTTCCAATTTATTTGTCGCAAATAATACTGTTGCGATTATTTTGTCAGGCGATATGGCACGTGAAGTTGCCCACGAATATGGGGTTGATCCTAAACGTGCCGCAGCATTAATGGACATTTTTTCCTGTGTGGTACAAGGCATTATTCCTTACGGTGCACAGCTTTTGTTGGCATGTTCTATTGCAAAACTGTCACCTATTGAGTTAATTGGCTCAATTTATTATTGTTGGATTTTGGCGATATTTGCAATTATCGCGATTATTTTTAGAATTCCAAAGTTAAAAACAGCTTAACTGAGAAAAGTACAGCAAATTAAAAACCTCTTTGTAAACTACGAAGAGGTTTTTTTTAACTTCATTCATCTACCTACCATGGACTTTTTTAAATAATTCATCAAAAATCAATTGGCTGACTTCTGCCAAATGTTGTTCATGCCAAGTATTCATATTTTTCCTTATACTCATCTGGGTTTTATTCTTTCAATTGTTGTTTTTTTTGTAATAAAGTCTGCCCACTAAAGGCTTTATATGCTCTCGCCAAAGCAGATTGGTCAGAATACCCCAAACGCATGGCGATTTCTGTCAGATTGACATTATCCAAAAGTAATTGCTCACAACGTTTCATACGTTCAACTTCTAAAATCTTCTTAAAAGAACAATCCAAATCACTTAATTGACGTTGTAAAGTACGCACTGAAATATTCAAATGTATTGCAAGATCTTCAATTTTAGGCGCATGTTCATGCTGCCTTAAATCGTCAGCAACC
Organism: Acinetobacter sp. Marseille-Q1623; assembly: GCF_902809895.1. Lineage (NCBI taxonomy): Bacteria > Pseudomonadati > Pseudomonadota > Gammaproteobacteria > Moraxellales > Moraxellaceae > Acinetobacter > Acinetobacter sp. Marseille-Q1623. The sequence goes on from NZ_CADDWG010000002.1 coordinate 18,569, forward strand.
CATTGATGACAATGTTGCACAATATTGTCGAAACGAGCTTTAGAGGCTATCGCTTCCTCTGCTTGCCGAACCAACAACTGCGTCAAAGAGGGGTCTGCATCTTCAATTTTTAAATTTAAAGCATCCAAACTCAGTACAAAACTGTATTCAGGTTGATTAAAATTTACCTCGCAAGCATAAAACTTTTGATAATGATAAATCGCCATTTGAGGTGCATGAGCAAAATTGACACATAACAAGGGAAATAACTCTAGCGGCATCATTTTGCGTGCTAAATGTACCATTAAGGCATTGGTCAACTCATTAATAAAACAATATTTTTCATGTAAAAAAGGCCAAAACAAATGAATATTTTGCCCTGTTTGCAACATTTGCATCGGTTTAATTTCATCACCATCAATCACCAAACGACTAAAACGCAAAATGTACTGCAAAGCTTCAGCAATACTATTACTGCGTGTCGCCATATAACCTAATACGCCAAAATGTTCCGCTCGCACATGCTGTGCCATTTCAAAGGCTAAATGTGGGCAATCCAGTTCTTCTTTTGTTTTTTCAATAATTTGCATAAAGAAACCATAAGAACTTTGAGCATCTATCGCTTGGTTCAAGACTTGTTTTAATTTAAGTTGTTCTTCAGGCAAAAATGGCAGGCTTAGAATCTCTAAACCTTGTACATTCAAATAAGTTTGCCAAAGGTGATAATAACCATTGGGTATTTTTAATTCTTGCATGGCATTGCTCACTTTTTTATCATGCAGTCTGACATGATGGATTTTTACTTTGTCGTAAAATGTATAAAAATTGGCAATAACTGTCAAAACAAACTAGACGAAGCACGACATACTCAAAACATGAAAGCAATGTGAGTAAAATAAAATGAATGCTTTAGTTCAATATCAAGTCGATCCCGTGGTCAGAAGCAAACTCAATTTTAAATTAGATGAAGTTCCGCGCTTTTGGTTCGGTGGCGACCCATTTAAAACACGTATGTTTGATGCACTGAGCCTGACTTTTCCTGATGGCGAGCGTTATTTTATTGAATGTGTGCGCTTATTTCGCGACAAAATTACAGATCCCGACTTGCAAAAACGTGTTGCAGATTTTATTCGTCAAGAAGCACAACATGGTATTGCCCATGACAAAATGAATGAAGAAATGCGGAAACAAGGCATGCCACTTGATCAATTCATCAACTTTTTACAACGCCTGTTTAAATCTGAACTGAAAAATCGCTCTCCACAATACAATATTGCCATGACAGCAGCAGCGGAACATTTGACGGCATTGATGGCAGATACTTTTTATAGCCATAAATCAACCTTAAGCGATGCACATCCCTATGTACGCGCATTATTTGCATGGCATGCAATTGAGGAAATGGAACATCGTGATGTGGCATTTGATGTCATGCAACAAGTCGGTGAAGTACCTGAATATTTAAGAAAATTTACCTTAGCGTTAACCACTGTTGCAATGATGAGCTTCACCACATATCGTGCTAATGTCATGTTGGCACATGATGGTTTTAGTCGCACCCAACGTCTAAAACTCGCACTCACAGGTATGCCATGGTTATTTGGTAAACAAGGTGTGTTTACTCGTATGCGTAAACCCTATATGGATTGGTACAAAAAGGATTTTCATCCAAGTCAGCATCCAATTATTGCGCAATATCACGTGTGGGTTGACACTTTAGCCCAAAGCAATGACCCTATTGCAGCTGGCGAAGCATTTTGGCAAGCGGCTTTATAAGCCACTTTTAAATAAAAGCCTGTATTTCAAAATACTTTCCCCGACATAAGCATGAATGTTCTCTTATGTCGTTTTTTATATGCAATTTTAAATTATTTGAAAAACTTAAAACAAGCCCGATCACCACTTGGCATAATGCTGCTCCAACATACCATACTCTTGATTTAAATAAATAATTCCACCTGTTTCAGTTGCAATTGTGCCGCTAATTTTAGATTGCCACTGACTAAACTGGCTACCAACTAAACGTAGATTTAAATTTTCAAAACGGCGCCAACCAATCAGCACTTCAAGCTTTAATTTTTCATCTAATGATCGAATCGTCCAATGTTGGTCGGATACTTTTTCAAATAGCACATCACTCAAAGGGTATAATACACCATTCACCCAAAGACAATTTTCATTGCCAAAACTTTCATTGACACCTGAAGCAAGATTTAAACCCACACGTTGACCTTGTTGATCCCAAAAATTGCAGGATAACCAAAACCATGCTGTTTCAGGACGCAAAAACCCACACGTATCATCCAAAGATGCGAAGCTTTTTTCATTGAAATATATCTTTTCATTCTGCTTATTGATGAAAAAACCTTCTACTCCCAAAGTCGTGAGCTTTTGTGTATAAGTCCAGCCATTAATTCCTGTCGGACTACATAAACTTAAAGGATCTGTAGCAGCGCAAAAAATACGTGCTTTGAGTTTTTCATCGCCATGTTTAGTGATATTGATATATCGCACACCATTGGCATGTTGCATCTCGATTTGAAAAGGCGATTTTTTAAATAAGCTTTGATTGTAAAGAGGTTGTTCATCAACCGATGTATGATGTCCTAAAATATTATTCGCATTCCATTCTAAAACGTCATCATTTGCATGATCATAAATATAAATAAAAGCATGTCCAGCCCACCCGATATCGACAATTGCAAAGCCGATACTGTAGTGTTCATGCTGAATACTACAAAATTTAAATTTCTTATATTTTAAATTTTTACGCCAACCTTTTAAGGTTTTTCCATAAGGGGTTTTATAAATATAACGATCAATATTAATAGAAGTGGGTAAAGTGGTGAAACGCCCATAACGAGGTAATCCATTCGCCTGTATTAAATCCATTTTTAACCCAATCCTTCGTTTTAAAAATTCTTAGACTTTAGTCTAGATTTTGATTATTACTCATTTTCTAGTCAATACACAATCTTTCTCAACATTTTATAGCGACATAGACACACAATAAAAAAAGCCTGACGAATCAGACTTTTTATTTCAATTTAAACTCTCAAATTGCATCTATTATTTTGGATCAGGTAAGGCATAAGCCACTAAAGCATCACCCATTTTCGTACCAAATGAGCCATGACCACCGGCCATGATCACCACATACTGTTTACCGTTTGACTCATAGGTCATTGGCGTTGCTTGCCCACCAGCAGGTAAGCGACCTTTCCACAACTCATCACCATTTGTCACATTGATCGCACGAATATAATTATCTTGCGTACCACCAACAAACATTAAGTTACCTGCTGTTGAAATTGAGCCACCGAGCATTGGCACACCCATTTTAAATGGTGGTAATGGAATACCCGGTAAACTGTCACGGATCGTACCAATACGGCGCTTCCATGCAATATCATGAGTTTTCAAATCTACACCCGCTACATAGCCCCAAGCAGGTTGTTTACATGGCAAACCAAATGGTGATAAAAACGGACTAATTTCAACACCATAAGGCACACCATACATCGGCTGCACACCTGCTTCCGTACCCGCACCTTTTGCGGTTTGTTTACGGTTCGGGTCAGCAGGAATGAGTTTGGTCACAAATGGCAAACCAATCGGGTTCATGACTGCGATTTGACGGTCTGGGTTAACAGACATCCCGCCCCATTCAAATACCCCTAAGTTACCTGGGAATACGAGCGTCCCATTTTCAGAAGGTGGTGTGTAAATCCCTTCATAGTTCAGCTTATGGAATGACACACGACACATCAACTGGTCAAACATGGTAGCCCCCCACATTTGTTTGTCGGTTAATTTGTCTTTTGGCGCGAGGTCAAAATCAGAAAAAGGTTGCGTTGCTGAATAATGTTCCCCTTTGGTTTGTGGACCACGTTTAACAGTTTGTGGCACAGGTTTTTCAGTGATTGGAACAACTGCTTTACCTGTACGACGGTCTAAAACAAAAGCATTGCCTGTTTTGGTTAACACATAAATGGCAGGTACCGTTTGACCCGATTTGTCTTGAATATCTGCAAGTGTAGGTTGTGAGGGTACATCCATATCCCATAAATCATGATGGGTAGTTTGGAAGTTCCACACCAATTTACCTGTTGTTGCATTAATGGCTAACATTGAGTTTGCATAACGCTCATGCAATTTAGTACGGTTTCCACCCCAAATATCGGGCGTACCGACACCTGTAGGTACATAAACAATATCAAGTTTTGCATCGTATGCTAATGGTGCCCAAGCGTTTGGTGAATTTTGGACATATTTTTGACCTGGAGCTGGGATTTTATTTGGATCTTCTGCACCCGTATCAAACACCCAAAGCAATTCACCTGTATTCACGTCATAACCACGGATCACGCCTGATGGTTCTTCGGTAGAGTAATTATCTGTTGTTGAACCTGCGATGATAATCGTCGTTCCTGTGACCACAGGTGGAGAAGTCGGGATATAGCCACCCGGATATGGGAATGGCATATCTTTTTGTAGATCAACCTCACCATTATGACCGAAGTCTGTACATGGCTTACCTGTTGTCGCATTGATCGCAACTAAACGACCATCATTGACAGGTAAAATGACTTTTTGTGGACATTGTTCAGAAGTCGTTTTTTTCGCAGCCAAACTCGCTTCAAAACCCACGGTATTGTTGGCATCGAAATATGACACACCACGACAGGTTAAATGTTGGAAGGTATTGTCCGCTTTAAGCTTAGGATCAAACGTCCATTTTGCTTTGCCGGTTGCAGGGTCTAAAGCCACCAACTTTTGGTGCGTCGTACAAATGTACATATTGTCACCCACTTTAATTGGAGTGACCTGATTGGTGGTTTCACCTGAGTCATGGTCTGTTTTGAAATCACCTGTGTTGTATGTCCAAGCCACTTTGAGATCTTTCACATTGTCAGCATTAATTTGCGTCAAAGGTGAATAGCGTAAACCAGATTGGGTACGACCATATGCCGGCCAGTCACCCTCTGCAATGCCTGCAATCGCTTGTGCAGTTGCAGGTTGTTGACTAGTTAAAGTGCCACGGATTTCCTGTGGGTCATTAAAAATAGAATAAATCATCACGGCAATGGTGATTGCCAATGAACCTGTTAATGCAACTTTTGCACCTTTGCTATTGGCAAAACCGCGTGTTACTGCAGGAATGAGTAAGAATAGACCAAATAAGCCTAAAATATCTAACCGTGGTGCAAGCGCAAAGAAGTCAGAACCGACTTCCCACAAGCCCCAGACCACGGTACCTAACACTAGAACTGCATAAACAATTAAAGCGGAACTTTTTAATTTTTGTAATAAAATTGCGGTAATAAGGAAAAATAAACCTGCAATGATGTAGTACCAAGAACCACCGAGCACTGCAAGATAAATTCCTCCAATCAGTAGTACCAAACCAAAAATTGCAGCAATCACTGCTGCAATGGTTTTTAGCACTGATCCTGAAGACGGAGTACTCATATTGACGACCTCTATGCTTTGAATCTGTTAAATATGTTCCATATTTCTTTCTCAAGAATTATGGTGTTCATGGATAAATTTCTAGATTCTAAATACCAATAATGATCAAAAGAAAAATCAAATACTCATTACATCTTATTTGACCTATCCGTATTCACAATCTAAAAACTAGAATGCGGTTTGTAACTTAATGCCACCCACCCACGCATTTTCGCCGTTCTTATATGCCCCCACATGGCGGATATATTGCACATTCGGACGAATCGTCAGCCAGTCGGCTGCATGGATACCGTAATAAATCTCTGCATCGTATTCTTCATTTTGTGGACGTTCTTGATGATGATTAACATCATCATTGATACGAATTCGAGCAAGACCTACAGCAATTTCATCTTGAGGCCGTGCATCAAAAGCACCTTTATAGACCAAGCCAATATTTTGCATATTGCCGACCGTATTGGTGTCTGAGTCGTGCACAGTGACATTGACAAAACCAGTCAAACCACGATGTGGGTCATCTTGATGAGCGGTAAGTTGTTGCTTAGCAACCACCCACATCCCTTGTTTATGCGATGTTTGCTCAGGATGGTTAATATTTTGTGCATCGGCAGTGCTGTAGTAATAACCTGCTCGATATTCACCATCAAGTTTCTGTGTACCTACTTTCGGTGTCCACACCACTTCAGCAGGAATAATTGCACCATGCGAGCCATCTGTACTTAAGTTCCACCCTTTGCCTCGTTCAAGATTTTCAGGGTTATATTCATAGACCCCCACTTGTGCATAGAGGTCTGGCTGTAAGTTGTATTTGACCCGCGCCGCCCACTGACTCACGGGCCAGTTATACCATTGATCTCCAACCCAGTTGCCAACTTGAGAACCACAAAGTGCAAGGTTTTGGAAATCACAATCAAAGCTATTAAAATCTTCACCTTCACCAAAACGACCGACTTTAATATCAAGTTTTTGATCTAAAAATTTCTTTTTAATCCAGAAATCAGTCAAACGCCATGTTTGTTCACGCCCCCACACTTCTTGGCTTGAACTTAAATGTCCTGCCAATGCATCAGAGGTTTGTGAAAGTGAGCGACCGTTGCGCTGTGTGACTGTGATTTGTGCTTCGGTATCTTGCCAACCTAAGATTTTTTCCAAATCAAGATGTGAACCAATGGCAAATTGATCTGCATATTCCGTACCGTGACTAGAGGCTTGTTTTGCATGCAACAAGGTTGCCATTTCCCCCGTATAGCCAAAGTTAAAATCATAACCTTGTTGCTGTAATTGTGTTCGTTTTCCATTCCAATCGCCAAACATCCATTGGCTATTTGCATCAAAAGCATCAGCTGCATAAGTAGATTGAAAAACACTATTTAAAGATAAAAGGCTCACAGCCCAATATAAACAATCACGCATTTTTTTCATATTCAGTGACCTTTATAACAAAACTGTAACTAATTATTCATAATACTCTCACATGAATACAAAGTGATAATGTTTTTAATAAAAACACTACACATTAAAACAATAAATTATCATCAATTGAAAATAAAACAAAACAATCAAGAGATTAAATAGCCACAACACAACCTTGTGAAACCTTAAAAAACATCTACTTATTTTTATATACTCAAATATTGAACGAAAAAAGTAATCTCCTCGTGACCTTAAAGACTACTTGAATTTATTGGTTTACAAATCATCTAATTTGTTAACAAAATACCTGCTTTGTAATTTTATTTATCTGTACTTTGTTGAAATATGCATCGCTTTACCATTGTCCTTCACCTAGTTCTTGACCAATATAATCATAACGCATCTGAGAACGAGAAAATTTAATTGGACAAGCAAGTTGGGGTTCTGCTTGTTCTGCATTGGCTTTTAGCGGGACGTTCACGACCCAATTTCTTTGCTGTGCCAATGGCGAGCTTAAAGCTTCATGTAAGCTCAATACAGGCTCTACACAAAAGTCCAACTGCCCAAAGATTTCATTCCATTCAGCCCATGTTTTACTGAGAATTTTTTCCTGAATCGCCTGTTTAACCGCTTGACGGTCTTCTGCATCAAAAGACGCACCTTTTTGCAAAATAATCGGTAATTCCAAAGTAGCTGCCAAACCACTCATAAACTGCGGCTCTAAGCTTCCCACTGAAAGATAACGACCGTCTTGAGTACGATAATAATCATAGAAAGTGCCACCATTCAGCTGCTCATTTTCAGCTTTTTGAGGCTGACCTCCTGCCAAACTTGCAGCTGCTGCCATATTATTCATACTGACCACACAATCAGTCATGGAAATATCAATGTACTGTCCCAAACCACTTTGATGGCGTTCAGTCACAGCAGCCAAAATCCCAATCACTGCATGTAAAGAACCACCCGCGACATCAGCAATTTGAATCCCCATTGGAGGCGGCCCACTGTCTTGACGCCCACTATGCCCTGCAATACCCGACAAAGACACGTAGTTAATGTCATGACCCGCTTTATCTTTATAGGCACCTGTTTGCCCATACCCTGTGATTGAGCAATAGATCAATTTCGGGTTAATTTCCGCCAAAGTTGCATAGTCCAAACCTAAACGTTGCATCACTCCTGGGCGAAATTGTTCCACCACGATGTCAAAGTCAGAAATTTTTTGTTTGATCAATTCAATATTTTTTGGATCTTTCAGATCAAGTGCCACAGATTGTTTATTTCGGTTTAAATAACTGTGGGAAGTGGCTTGCCCATTGGCATACGGAGGAAACAAACGAACCAAGTCAGGACGTGTTGGTGATTCAATATGAATCACTTCTGCACCCATATCCGCAAGGTACATAGTGGCAAATGGTCCTGGTAATAATGTGGAAAAATCGAGTACTTTCAATCCTTTTAAAGCAGTTGTCATAATAGTTTTTACCAAATTTGGGTTGATTTATATCTCATATTAGAAATATAAAACTAACATAACAATGTCATGTTCAGCCATTTACCTTGATCATTTCGGCAATTTAAGATGTAAAAAGGCAATTCGCACTGTTGTAAATCGCCAATCCAACATTTTTTAGAGTGTATTAGGTCAATCGCTAGTGAACATCAAAGAATCAGAAGGATTTAACATGAGTCGTGATACGATCAGTATCCATTTCGTGAATGCAGCCCTCACAGGTGTTAAACGCCTAGGCATGGATGTCGAAACATTATTATCACATGTCGGAATTGAAGCAGAATTATTGCGTCAACCCAAAGCGAGAATTTCACCTGAGCAATACACTCGTTTTGTGAAAATGCTTTGGATGGTGACACAAGATGAACACGTCGGCTTTGATATTCAGCCACGACGCTTAGGTTCTTTCGCGATCATGTGTCAATTGATCATTCATGCCAAGACCTTAGGTGATGCTTTAGAACTTTCTTCACAGTTTTATAAGCTATTTGGCGATGAATGGTCTGTTGCAGTTGAACGTGATAAACACGAAGCGCGTTTAGTTCCATTAATACCAAAAACGATGGATCCTGATCATTTTATTACTGAAAGTATGCTCATGATTTGGCATGGTTTGGCATCATGGCTCATTGAACGTCGTATTCCGTTAGAACGTGTACATTTTGGTTATCCGCGTCCAAATCATGCAGATGAATACGATGCGTTATTCTTTGCGCCAGTGATGCAATTTGACATGCCGCGCACTGAAATTACCTTTGCTGCGGATTATTTAGATCTGCCAATTCGTCAAGATGAAGCATCATTAGAAGAATTCTTAAAAGCTGCCCCTGCACAACTTTTGGTCAAATTCAAAAACACCAACTCGCTCACTTCACGTATTCGCGAAGTGTTAAAGAGCCAAATTGGTGAAGAAATGCCAACCTTAAATGATGTAGCGTCGATGTTGTATTTGTCACCGCAAACCTTACGTCGTCGTTTAGCGGCTGAAGGTAAAAGTTATCAAGGCGTGAAGGATGCTTTACGCCGTGATGCTGCCATTCATTTACTGTTAAATCCTGATTTAACTTTGGAAGATGTTGCTCAACAAGTTGGCTTTAGTGAAACCTCAACATTCCACCGTGCATTTAAGAAATGGACAGGTGTCACTCCTGGTTTATACCGTCAGTTGCATGGTTATCATTAATACAATAATATTTTCAAATAAAAGCCTGATATAAATCAGGTTTTTATTTCATTAAAAATTATTTCGATCTTTTTCACACAATAATGGATCTGCTTTAGAGAACACTCTTTTACCATTTTGAATGGTCATCATTTCTGCCTTGGTCACTTGAAAATTTTGATCATATTCACAGGCGAGGCTGCTCTGCCCCTCATCAGAAGTATGAGTACCGTAGATCATCCAAACATAAAAAACCAATAATAAAAGCACGCCCAATAAGCTTATTGAAATAAGATATACCATCCATTTCACAGAGACTTTAAAATTCATTCTTAAACTCATTCAAATCTCATCACATGTAATATTTTGAACAAAACAATTCACTTGCAGGATTAGAATACAAGGTCTTATAAGGTTCATTGTATATTTTTTCTTTGAATTCAATTGACCAAAACTATCAATTGACTTTCCCGTTCTCGTCATTGCACTATCAAGCTTATAAAGTACACTCAAAATACATAACAATTTTAGAAGTCATAAAAAGGAATAGCTATGAGCGAGGCTTATATCATTGATGCCATTCGCACACCACGCGGAAAAGGAAAGAAAGATGGTTCACTCTACAGTGTGAAACCCATTACTTTGCTCACAACATTACTCAATGAATTAAAAGACCGTCACCATCTAGATACTTCAAAAGTAGATGACATTGTATTGGGATGCGTTACCCCAATCGCTGACCAAGGCGGTGATATTGCTAAAACTGCCGCAATTGCCGCAGGTTGGGACAATGATGTCGCAGGTGTGCAGATCAACCGTTTCTGTGCATCAGGTCTTGAAGCGGTCAACATGGCAGCACAAAAAGTCCGTTCAGGCTGGGAAGATGTGGTTGTTGCAGGTGGTGTCGAGTCTATGTCTCGTATTCCAATGGGTTCCGATGGCGGACCTTGGGCACTTGATCCTGAAACCAACCTAAAGTCTAAATTTGTTCCACAAGGCATTGGTGCAGACTTGATCGCGACTTTAGATGGCTATAGTCGTACAGATGTTGATGAATTTGCGGCAAACTCACAGCGCAAAGCGGCTGCGGCACAAGCGGCGGGTCATTTTGACAAGTCTATTGTGGCTGTAAAAGATAAAGCGGGGGTGGTGATCTTAGATAAAGACGAATTTATCAAACCAACCACCACTGCTGAAGGCTTGGCAAAACTCAATCCAAGCTTTGAAATGATGGGCAGCATGGGCTTTGATGCAGTCGCATTACAGCAATATCCTGAAGCACAAAAAATCAATCACGTACATCATGCAGGAAATTCATCAGGTATTGTCGATGGTGCTGCGGTTGTGCTTCTTGCTTCTGAAAAAGCAGTCAAAGAACAAGGCTTAAAACCACGTGCCAAAGTTTTGGCGACTGCACTCGTGGGAACAGATCCAACCATTATGTTGACTGGTCCTGCACCTGCTGCACGTAAAGCATTGGCAAAAGCTGGCTTAAGCATTGATGATATTGATTTATTTGAAGTCAATGAAGCATTTGCATCGGTAGTCATGCGCTTTATGAATGAGCTGAATGTTCCTGCTGAAAAAGTCAATGTGAATGGTGGTGCAATTGCCATGGGGCATCCATTGGGTGCAACAGGGGCGATGATTTTAGGAACTTTACTTGATGAGCTTGAGCGTCAAGGTAAAAAACGTGGTTTAGCGACATTGTGTGTGGGTGGTGGCATGGGTATTGCGACCATTATTGAGTTGGTATAAGGAGAATAAGAATGAGCGCAATTCAATACGAAAAAAATGCGGACGGCATTGTTATTCTGACTTTAGACTCTCCGAATCAATCTGCAAACACCATGAATGCTGACTTTCAAAAAGCACTCACTGAAACAGTTGAAAAATTAAAAGCTGAATCAGGCATTACAGGCATCATTTTCCGTTCTGCGAAAAAAACCTTTTTTGCGGGCGGTGATTTGGATGATTTAATTCAGGCACGCCCTGAAGATGCCAAAGAATTCATGGCTGTGGTTGAACTGATGAAAAAAGAACTACGTTACATCGAAACTTTAGGTGTACCTGTGGTTGCAGCACTCAATGGCACAGCGCTTGGCGGTGGCTGGGAAATCGCACTTGGCTGTCATGCCCGTATTGCATTGAATGATCCGAAGTCTAAGTTTGGTCTACCTGAAGTGACTTTAGGTTTACTCCCAGGCGGTGGCGGCATCGTGCGTATGGTACGCCTGTTAGGTCTACAAAATGCATTCCCATTCCTCATGGAAGGCAAACAATTTGGTGTCGATAAAGCCAAATCTTTAGGTCTGATTCATGACACTGCGGACTCACTTGATGAGTTGCTGGAAAAATCCATCGCATGGGTCAAAGCCAATCCAAAATCACAACAACCATTTGATGTAAAAGGCTATAAAATCCCAGGTGGTGATCCTAAAACCCCAGCAGTGGCACAGATTCTTGCGATTGCCCCTGCAATGCTGCGTGACAAAACCAAAGGTTGCTACCCTGCGCCTGAAGCGATCATGGCAGCAGCGGTTGAAGGTGCTCAGGTCGATGTTGATACAGCGCTCACCATCGAATCACGTTATTTCACTTACCTTGCAACAGGTCAAGTGGCGAAAAACATGATCGGTACGTTTTGGCATGGTCTAAATGCTATTAAAGCAGGTGCGAGCCGTCCGAAAGATGTCGCAAAATGGCAAGCGACTAAAGTCGGTGTATTGGGTGCAGGGATGATGGGTGCAGGTATTGCCTACTCAACGGCGACCAAAGGCATTGCTGTGGTACTCAAAGACGTTTCTGTTGAAAATGCAGAAAAAGGCAAAGCTTACAGCCAAAAACTTTTGGACAAAAAAGTTTCACAAGGTCGTATGACCGCCGAGAAACGTGACCAAGTCTTAAGCCTAATCACTGCAACTGCTGATGCAGCCGATCTACAAGGCTGTGATTTGATCATTGAAGCTGTTTTTGAAAATCAAGAACTTAAAGCTAAAGTCACCCAAGAAGCGGAAGCTTTCCTCGCGGATAGTGGTATATTTGCTTCAAATACCTCGACATTGCCAATTACAGGTCTAGCAAAAGCGTCTAAAGACGATAAAAACTTTATCGGTTTACACTTCTTTAGCCCAGTCGACAAAATGCAATTGGTTGAAATCATCAAAGGGAAAAATACCTCTGCTGAAACATTGGCCAAAGCCTACGATTACGTTCAGCAAATTGGCAAAACGCCGATCGTAGTGAACGATAGCCGTGGCTTCTTCACCAGTCGAGTCTTCGGTACATTTGTCAATGAAGGTCTACGCTTACTTGCTGAAGGTGTACATCCTGCACGTATTGAAATGGCAGCACTTAAAGCAGGTATGCCTGTTGGTCCACTCGCCATTCAAGATGAAGTTGCATTGACGTTATCTGAACATGTCACCAATGAAACCCGTAAGGCACTCCAAGCGGCAGGCAAAGACTTGCCACACTCTCCTTCTGAAGATGTCTTGAAAACCATGATCCATGAGTTTAACCGTAAAGGTAAAGCGGCAGGTGCAGGTTTCTATGATTATCCAGAAGGCGGTAAAAAACATCTTTGGGAGGGTTTAAGCCATTGGAAAAAAGACGTTGATATTTCTGAACAAGAAATGATTGACCGTATTTTGTTTGTTCAGTCACTCGATACTTTACGTTGCTACGAAGAAAACGTATTGGAGTCAGTAGTCGATGCCAACATCGGTTCGATTTTCGGCATCGGTTTTGCGCCATGGACTGGTGGTGCAATTCAGTTCTTAAATCAATACGGTTTAGACAAAGCCTTAGCTCGTGCCAATGAACTTGAAGCCAAATATGGCGAACGTTTTAAAGCACCACAAATGCTCAAAGACAAAGCTGCAAGTGGTAAAATTGACTGATATTTAACACCATCGATTTAGAGAAATAGAGGCAAATGTGCCTCTTTTCTTTGCTCTAAATATTTAATTTGTACTTTATATAACCATAATTTTATTAAGACTTTTACATGAAAAATATCGGAGATTAAACTTTTTTGTGTTATAACATTACATAGATTCTCATTTTTTCAATTTGGAATACTCCCATGTCAAATGCTGTTGAGTCTCAAAAAGTAGCTGATGAAAAAAAAGGTTGGAAAGGGCTTTTAGTTGCTTTTATTTTAAGTGTGCTGTTTCTTGTAATTTTTTATCTTGCCATACAAAATGAGCCTGATTATATGCCAAGTAAGCAGCAAGAAACCAATCAAACTTCTTTTAAAAGCGCACCTGTAATGTCTCAAGAAGCTTTGGCAAATGCTGAACAAAAAAATCAAACAGCAAGTTCACACCACATGTCTGATGCTGAAATGAAGAATATGCAGCATGATGAAACAAGTGAACATCACACACATGAATAAGCATTAACACTTAGGTTTTATATCGATTTTAGATATAAAACCTTTTGATTGTATTTTCTGAATAATCTCCCACAAATTTGCATAGTCATTTAAATTTGCATCGGCATCTGCTGAAACAATCTTGGCGTCAGGATTGAAAAAAATGCTTTTCATTCCCACTGCATTCGCACCTCGAATATCTGCATTTTCATTATCACCAATGAAAATACATTGTTCTGCTTGTACTTTGAGTTTTTCACATGCCAAGTGAAAAATTGCCGCATCAGGTTTACGCAAAGCAACTGCGTCAGACACCAACACTGTCGAAAAAAATTCTGCTAATCCTAAAGCCTGAAAATTATGTTCTTGAAATGGCGATTGACCATTTGAAATTAAACCTAAGAGATACCCTGCTTGATGTAGTTTTAAAATAACACTGTCCACATCTGCGAAGCTGCAACAAAATTTATTAAAATCTTGTATATAAGATCGTAATAGCAACTGTTCGGTATATGTTTTAATGGCAAATTCTTGTATTAATTGCCGATAAACCACATCCTTCCAGACCGTACCATTTGCATCCAATTGTATAAATTTTTCAATAAACTCAGACTTTTTTGCCTGTGGGACAAGCTGAAAAAAATTAACTTGCCAATTAATAAACTGCCTGAGCGAGTACGTTCGATCCAATAAAGTCTGGTCTAAATCAAAAAGAATGGCTTTTATCACGGCTATTCTCCTTGTTCATATTTGAAAAACAGATTCGAATTTTTGCATAGTGTGTCAATTTTAAAACTTATCATCAAGTCATCAAAAACATATCAACATGAGGAATTCCGCAATCTAAATAACGTTCACCTTTGACTTGAAAACCTAATTTTTCGTAAAAACCAATCGCATGAACCTGTGCAGATAGTTTTAGAAAAGCACGCTGTTCTGTCGCTGCAACCATAATAATATACTGCATCAACTGCTGCCCTATGCCCTGTCCTCGGTAATTTTTGAGCACAGCAACGCGCCCAATGCTGTTATTTTTAAGCAATCGTGCAGTGGCAATGGCTTGTTCTTGATCATACATCACGAAATGTAGAGAGGTGTCATCTTCAGCATCCCATTCATCATGTTCAGCAATATTTTGTTCTTGGATAAAAACATCCGTACGAACCATTTTCGCCTCAGTGGCTAAAAGTGCCCAAGAACCACTACGAATGACATAATCTGACATCAACTCTCCACTATTTCATGATTAAACTTTTAAATAAAAGATGCATGGAGTCACTCATCTTTTTCATCCCATTAACACTTACAACCAATCCCTTGTTGGTCCCATTGGTCATTCAGTAAAAGTTCTAAAGACTGTTGTTGAATACCATACATCTGTTTTAATGCCGCAATCTGTGCCAAAACATCCTTATCGGGCGCAGTAAATTTTTTACGTTTGGTTGCTAAAATCATTTTATTTTTACTGGTGTGTTCCAAAGCCACAAATTCAAAGACTTTGGTGTCATAGCCATAAGCATTGAGCAATAATGCACGAATGGTATCCGTCAACATTTCCGCTTGTTGCCCTGCATGAATGCCAAATTGCAACATCGGTGCAAGTACTTTCGGACTTTTTAACTGAGGACGTAATTCTTTATGACAACAAGGTGCGCACATGATCATCTGTGCATTTAAACGAATGCCAGTATGAATGGCAAAGTCAGTTGCAACATCACAGGCATGTAACGCAATCATGACATCTAGTTTTTTAGGTGCATAAGTACGTACATCACCTTGGAAAAAATCCAAATGTTGGAAATTTGCCTCAGTCGCAACTTTTTGACAAAACTCGACCATTTTAGGATTAAGTTCAACGCCTGTAACCTGAGGAATAAACTGATTTTTTGCTAAATAATCATAGAGTGCAAAGGTTAAATAACCTTTACCTGAGCCGAAGTCGACCACTTGTAAGGCTTGATCTTGATGATCAATTTTATCCAAAGCACCTGCAAAAATTTCAACAAATTTATTAATCTGTTTCCATTTTCGTGCCATGCTCGGAATAATTTGTGCTTTGCTGTCGGTAATGCCTAAAGGCTGTAAAAAATAGCTGTCCTGATCGACATAACGATGCTTTGATCGGTCATGTTGTTGTTCCTGTTGCTTCACTTGCGGTGCAACTTTACTATAAGTTAATAAGGCTTTTTTCTTATTTTTTTTCAGTTGAATTTCTTGTTCGGTGCTAAATAGGTTCGCCTGTTTGCATTGTGAAAATAATTCTTGAATGACCGTAAAACTTTCATCTATTGCATAATTTTTCGTGACATCTTGGGTTTTATAACGATATAGACAACTCATCATTGACTGATCTTGTAATGAAATAATACGAAAAGTCATTTTTTCAAGCTGCGCTAACTCACCTTTATATTGACTCAAAATTAAACGTTCAAAACTTTGCTTTTCAATGGCTTGCTGTACAGCATTGATAAATTTTTGTTCCTGCTCAGACATCAAAGCCACGTGTGACATAGTACAAACTCATATAGATACAAGTTGTCATTTTAAATGTTCTTACTTTAAAGGTAAAACTCCATTACTATACAGATGTATTTTTAAAAAAATGATACGTATGAATGCAAATTTGATTCAGACCTATGCACCACAAGAAGAACGTATTAATGCCATTAGCCATGCGATTGGGGCTGTCTGTGCTGCCATTGCAACTATTTTTATGCTCATCAAAGGCAGTTATTTACCTGCATGGCAATTTTTAGGCTTGTTGGTCTATGGTCTCAGCATGGTATTGCTATTTTCTAGTTCTGCGATTTACCATTTTTCTGTCGATGAGAAAAAGCGTCAATGGTATAAAAAACTCGATCATACGGCGATTTATTATTTGATTGCTGGAACCTATACCCCTTTTCTTGCAATCGCTATTCCGACAGCTAAAGCCCATTACCTTTTAATTGCACTTTGGGTTATTGCAGCCATTGGTACACTCTTCAAGTTATTTTTCATTCATCGTTTTCAGAAAATTTCGCTCATTGCTTATTTGGCAATGGGATGGCTCGCTGTACTGGTGATGGATGATATGCAACGCTTTTTAAATAGCGGCGCACTCAAATTATTGGTCATTGGTGGGCTTGCTTATACGATTGGTGCATTGTTTTATGCCTTAAAAAGAGTAAGATACACCCATGCCATTTGGCATATTTTTGTTTTGATCGGGGCAGGATCACATTTCTTTGCCATCTATCTTTACGTCATTTAATCCTTAAATATTCATATATCAGTGACCCTGATCGAGTAAATTTGGATTAATCTCGTTGTTTTTTTAAGAAATTACGCCTTTTTTAAAAAGATTACGCTTTAGAAAACTAGTTTTTACTTTTAAAAGTGTAAGGTTCACCATGGCGTCATCTAATACGACTCTGACTGACGAAGTTCAGACAAATTCAAAAACTCGTGTACTCTTTGCCAGCCTCGTAGGCACAACAATCGAGTTTTTTGACTTTTATATTTATGCAACTGCGGCAGTCATCATCTTCCCTCATTTGTTCTTCCCTGCAAGTACAGATCCGACCACAGCAACGATTCAGTCTCTTGCGACTTTCGCCATTGCCTTTATTGCACGTCCAATTGGTGCGGCTTTATTTGGACATTTAGGCGACCGTATTGGTCGTAAAGCAACATTAGTTGCAGCCCTCCTGACCATGGGTATTTCAACCGTCTGTATCGGTTTACTGCCAACCTATCATCAAATTGGAATCATGGCACCGTTACTACTTGCACTTTGTCGTTTAGGACAAGGGCTTGGCCTTGGCGGTGAATGGTCAGGTGCAGTACTACTTGCCACTGAAAATGCCCCTGAAGGTAAACGTGCATGGTACGGTATGTTCCCTCAACTCGGCGCACCGATTGGTTTTATTCTTGCAACAGGCTCATTCTTAACCCTTGGCGCTTTCATGTCTGAAGCTGAGTTTATGCAATGGGGTTGGCGTATTCCATTTATTGCCAGTGCTGCATTGGTAATCGTCGGTCTTTGGATTCGCTTGAAGTTACATGAAACACCTGCCTTCCAAAAAGTGTTAAATAAACAAAAAGAAGTGAACATTCCATTTAAAGAAGTGTTAACTAAACACTGGGGAATGCTCATTCTTGGTACAATCGCTGCGATTTGTACCTTTGTTGTGTTCTACTTAACGACAGTATTTGCTTTAAACTGGGGTACGACTAAACTCGGTTATTCTCGTGCAGAATTCCTAGAACTTCAATTACTTGCAACACTTTGCTTTGCTGCTTTCATTCCTCTTTCTGCAGTATTGGCAGAAAAATTTGGTCGTAAGGCAACGTCTATTGGTGTATGTGTTGTTTCTGCATTATTTGGTTTAGTGTTTTCAAGCATGTTGGAATCTGGTAATACATTTGTCGTATTTATCTTCTTATGTACAGGTCTTGCCATCATGGGTTTAACCTATGGTCCAATCGGTACGGTACTGTCTGAAATTTTCCCCACTTCAGTACGTTACACAGGTTCAGCTTTGACCTTTAACCTTGCAGGTATTTTTGGTGCATCTTTTGCCCCATTGATTGCAACGAAACTAGCAACAACCTATGGTTTATATGCGGTGGGTTATTATTTAACGGCCGCATCGATTCTTTCACTGCTTGCATTCTTAGCAATTCGTGAAACAAAAAATGATGATGTAAATAACCAAATCTAATCGCATTACTCCAAATAAAAAGCCTGCAACTATGCAGGCTTTTTATTTACTTTAATTTTTTTCAACTAAGATCATGAATAACAAATAACTTAGCTTTTAAATGATCTATTTAAGTCAACACCGAACGTCCTAACTTCCATGTTGTTGCTGCTTTTTAGTCTTTACACAACAAAATATTCTGCGACAAATTTCGGAGGATAATCCTGATCCAAACATTCTCTGCTAAAACTTTAGATATTAACTCAACTCAATAATATCAATGGTTGGCGGCACACAAAAACGAAAAGGCACGCCCACCATCCCCGTACCAACACTGACAAACACAGCTGCATTTTCATGCTGATACAAACCTCTTTTATGCCCCAAAATCGATACTTTTTTCATGATATAACTGGTCAGCCAAGGTAATTGCACCTGTCCCCCATGCGTATGCCCTGCTAGCATTAAAGGACGTGTGGGTAACTTGGGCACCATATCAACCGTATCAGGGTTATGTGACAAAATCAGCCAAGGTTTATCTTGTGGTAATAACGGCATACTGCGCATATCGGTTTTACCTGCCCACAAATCCCCTACCCCAATCAAACGAAAATCGTCAAACTCAACCATCTGCCCTTCAATATCAATGACATTATTCACCTGTAAAGCATGGGCTAATAAATCTTGAATCGGTGGGCCAGGATATTGCTCATCATGATTACCATTGACTGAATAAATAGGGGCTTGAATCTCTTTCAAAACAGCCAATTCTTCAGCGAGTTTATTTTCAGGCTCATACGTCCAATCACCTGCAACTACGACAATATCAGGCTGCTCTGCATTAATTTTTTTAACAATAATTTTGAGTTGACGCTCATGTCCTGAAAATAAACCAATATGTAAGTCTGCAATCAATGCCACTTTAAAAGGTCGTTGAAAAGCCTGATCAGGACTTAATTTATAATGTTGATAATCAACACGAACCAAATGTGGTTCAATAAAACGTGCATAAATCAATAAACTCGATAACAAGAAAACAAAAATACTTTCATGCAATGAGAAATATTCAACCCAACCTGCATACAAACTAAAAAAGAACAACGGAAATAATAAATAAGATAGGTAGAATGCGAGCAAATGGACGAAAGATTTAAAGGGATGAATCGTTTCGGTACGTGATTGACTAATCCAAGCCTGTGCCACACCCCAAATTGCAACCAAGGCAAAGCAGAGGAAAAAGTAAAAAATGATTGAATCTGTCATCCACATACTGAATCTCAAAAAGGCGACTAACGCCGATTAACTTTATTTATCTTTTCAACATTGGCAATTATACTCTAGCTCTGTGAATTCTTAGATTAAATTATGACGCAAACCACAAATCCGATACGACAAAAGTACCAACAGCATCACAAACTCAAGATTTTTAATACAAAAATGGTGCTACTTTCTGCCATTATCGTATGTGGTTTGCCTGCGTGTAATACCCTACCTACACAGCAACACCCTATCACTCCCGTTTATGCTAAAGACACGCCGACAGATCAAACGACTTTGGCACAACTCATTAACCCTTTAAAAGCACAAAATCCTGATCTCACAGGTTTTCATGTTTTATATGACCCTTTTGATGCGATTGCCGCACGTATTCATCTTATTGATAAAGCTGAAAAAACTTTAGATTTACAATATTATATTTGGGACAATGACAAGATCGGTTCATTGGCACTGTATAAAATCATTCAAGCTGCGGATCGGGGAGTCAAAGTTCGCTTATTGGTCGATGATAATAACGCACAAAACATGGAAGCGATTTATTTAGCACTCGATCAACACCCTAATATTGATGTCAAACTGTTTAACCCCTACCGCTTTCGTTCATTTCGCCCACTTGACATGGTGATCGATTTAAAACGTATCAATCGCCGTATGCACAATAAAACCTTTACTGCCGACCAACAAATTAGTTTGATTGGTGGGCGAAATATGAGTAACCAATATTACAATATCAGCGACAATTATCAGTTCTCTGATGTTGATGTCATGTTAGTCGGTAAAGCGGTTGAAGATATTAATCACTCTTTTGATGAATATTGGAACCACGAATATGCTTTTCCTGTGCGTGACATTGTTAGCCACAAAAAATATACCTTGCGTTATGAAGGACTCAAACAACAACTGACCCAACATTATGAAGAAATCACCACGCAAAATTATATGAACCTCAGTTCACATTCTCATGATTTTGACAATTGGTTAAATCACCACATTCAGCTCGATTGGGTCAAAGCAGAAGTCATTAAAGATGCTCCTGACAAAATTAAATCTAAAGCAAAAAAAGAAGAACATCTCAACTTTCAAATGCTGACGCATTTAGAAAAACCTGAACAAAGTGTAGATCTTGTTTCTGCTTATTTCGTGCCACAAAAAGAAGGTGAAGAGCGCCTGATTGAATTGGCACAAAAAGGCGTACAAGTTCGTGTACTCACCAATTCATTTAAAGCCAATGATGTTGCTTTAGTCCATGCATTCTATGCAAAATATCGAGAAAACTTACTGAAAAATGGTGTGGAGTTATATGAGTTTTTACCTGCAATTCCTGAACAAGAACTCGATGAAAATATTAAAAAGCTCTCCAAAGAAACCAAAGTGAGTTTAAAAGGTTTAAGTCGTTCTAGCCTACACGCCAAACTCATGGCATTAGATGATAAACAAGTCTTTATTGGTTCTTTTAATTTTGATCCACGTTCTGCCAACTTAAATACTGAAATTGGCGTGATTTTAAATAGTCCATCCTTAGCACAGGCTGTACATTCAACCATGGATAAAAACCTGACTAAATATGCCTATAAATTGGTGCTGAACTCGCAACAAAAAATTCACTGGGTTCGTACCACACCGACCGAAATTCGGACCATTCGTAAAGAACCGAAAATGAAATGGTGGCAAAAAGCAGGTGTGAAAATTATTTCATGGTTGCCAATTGAAGGCTTCATGTAAAAATAAAAGATGTACTAGAAAAAAATCTGATTGAGGAATCAATCAGATTTTTTAATCGCATGCGCTAAAAACTAACCCAACACTTCTTTTTGCAACTGAGCCAAACCTTCTTGCATCTTTTCCTGAACCAATTTCGTCAAAGTTTCCACCGTATGCCCTTCCGTAGAAATCAACGGTAACGCACGCAAATGTGCGGTCACTTTTGGCATTTCTAACACAGCTTGAACATTATCGATAAATGTTTCTTCGCCAATAAAGGGCACAACTGTGTCTAATTGACCTTGTTGATTTACATAACAAATCACACAAGCTTGCACAGGTTTTTGCGCTTCAATCGCTGCGCCCAAAATACGTCCATGCACTTTCTTTACTCGTGTACCATCTGTTGTGGTCGCTTCAGGGAAAAATAACACAGGCACATTTTGACTTAAAAATTTTGCGATCTGTTCACGAATACGAATCGAATCGCCTGAACCACGCTTAATAAAGAGTGTGCCGCCCCCTTTTGCCAAAGTGCCCAAAATCGGCCAATTTTCAATTTCAGCCTTTGCCAAAAAGAACACCCGTGCACCTGAGCCTAAAACGGCGATATCTAACCATGAAATATGATTACTTACCCATAAAGCAGGCTCGCGTGGAATTGTCCCATGCACATGAACATCGACATTAAAAACCTCGGCAAGACGGCGACAGAAATACTGCACATAACGTGTATTATTCGAATTATTGGGATCTTTATAGAGTTGATGGCGAAAAACCAAATAGAAACCTTCTGAGACAACTGCTGTGCCTTTGATGAGTTTTTTGCTATATAAAAAAGTTTTCGAAAATAGATTTAATTTCTTAGTTGCGTCTGACGGTAAGGTCATATTTGTCTGTTGTTGCGGCATAGTTGCTCACTAAAATCAGTATTAATCAAATTCATTTGTACGTATTGTATACCACATATACAAGAAGTTGCATTGATCATATAAACACAACAATTAGATAACTTAAGCTCATTTTTATCTACACCTGTTTATTCTAAAATTCAACCATTAAGTGATCAAAAAGAAGGCATAAAAAGCAAATGCAACTCAGTAAAAATAGCACTATTTCACAGCATCTTGACCTCAAATTTTCATTTAGAAAACTACTGGGTTATGTTGTTTTATATTGTGGCAGTTTGGTTCTACTCTCTAAAATTTTTATTGCACTTCTTTGACAATAACTGCATTTTTTATCAGAAATTACTTTAGAATGGATTGAAATCAATCTATTTGAGAGTCTAAATATCTGTGGAATATGCAAATCGAACACCAATCAATGAACGAACAATCTTAGTCAGTGTCGCCGTACAAATTTTAGATGATATCGATCATGAGGAATTTCGATTATTAGCCAAATCCGCAGGTGCAGAAATTTTAGAACATTTGCATGTACAACGTATTAAACCCGACCCTAAGTTCTTTATCGGCTCAGGCAAAGCTGAAGAAATTGCAGCACAAGTTGAAGCTTTAGACGTTGAATTGGTCATTTTTGATCATGCCCTTTCCCCTGCACAAGAACGTAATTTAGAAAATATTTTAAAATGTCGTGTGATTGACCGCACAGGTCTGATCTTAGATATTTTTGCACAACGTGCCCGTACCCATGAAGGCAAACTCCAAGTTGAATTGGCTCAGCTTGATCACCTTTCATCTCGCCTTGTCCGCCGCCACAGTAACCTTGACAGTCAAAAAGGGGGCATTGGACTGCGTGGTCCAGGTGAAACCATTTTAGAAACAGATCGCCGTTTATTACGTATTCGTATGGATCAACTCAAAGATCGTTTAGAAAAAGTGCGTAAAACACGTAGCCAAGGACGAGCAGCACGACAAAAAGCAGCTATTCCAACCGTGTCTTTGGTCGGCTATACCAATGCAGGAAAATCGACATTATTCAATATTCTAGCAAATAGCGATGTCTATGCTGCAGACCAATTATTTGCCACCCTTGACCCGACACTCCGACGCTTAGATTGGGATGGCATCGGGACATTAGTCCTTGCTGATACCGTAGGTTTTGTCCGTAATCTTGCTCATGCCCTCGTTGAATCTTTTAAAGCGACCCTCGAAGAAACCTTACAAGCCAGTCTACTGCTGCATGTGATTGATTCGAGTAGCCCTGATATGCTTGAGCAAATTGAGGCGGTAGAAATTGTACTCAAAGAAATTGGCGTCGATGTCCCTATTTTAAAAGTGTATAACAAAATTGACCAATCGGGTGAAGATGCCAAAATCATTTATGCGCGACCTCACCAACCTGACCGAGTGTATGTCTCTGCACATACAGGACAAGGTTTAGACTTACTGCGTAAAGCGGTACAAGAATGTTTAATGGGACAGCTCCAAAACTTTCAACTTGTCCTGAAACCTGAATATGGCAAATTACGTAATCAACTTTATGCCTTGAATGTAATTCAATCTGAAAATTACGATGAAAATGGTCAATTACTTTTAGAAGTAAATATTGCACCTTATAAACTTGAGCAACTCATTAAACAAGCGCATTTACCGATCGATCAAATTTTAGGTGATAAAGCACAACAGTTTGCAAGACCTTTAGAAGAATTTGAAATTAAGCACTGAATGAGTTAAAACGTGAAAGATAAATTAAGTTGATTAAAAAATACCATGGACTTGTTCAAAAATATAGATTGGCTCGCATGGATCGCCACCATCGCCCTGATCATTTTCTTTCGAGAAGCCTCAGTGTGGATCATGAGGCAATTTAATCATCCTGAACTCGGCAACCTCACAGGCTTACTGAGTCTTTTACTGATTCTCATCATTTGGCGTCGATTTAAAAAAATTCCATCTCGCTTAGTTGACACCAACAACAAACTCATGAAGGAAAGTGGTTTTGCTTTTCTACCCATTTGTGCAGGTTCATTACTGATGCTTGTGAGCATGGGCAAAGAAATCCCTTTATTTTTATTAGTCATGTTTGTCAGTACCCTTATTCCACTTTGGGTCTATGCAAAAATGGCAAAAAAATGGTTATAAGGAGATGACAATGCTCAGTATTTTAACAGGATTTTTGATTACGCTTACCGCCTATTTGGCAGCTAAACCAATCAACAAAAAATTTCCACAAGTCCCTTTATTGGTGATTGCCATGTTCTTTGTCATTGGTATTTTAATGCTCTTTAAAATACCGTATGAACAATACAATACACAAATGAATGGGATTTTCAGCCATCTCTTAGGTTATGTCACTGTTGCACTTGCCATCCCTTTAGCAGCCATGCGTTATGATGACTTACCGATTAAATCTGTCGTGGGCATTTTGGTTTTTGCGAGTATCAGTGCCGTAGCTTTACCTATGGGGTTGGCTTATTTACTCCACATGTCTGAACCCACTGTCATGGCATTTGCAACACGTGCAGTGACCACACCGATTGCAATTAATATTGCCACACTCTTGCACTCACCTGTGTCCATGGTGATTTTGATTGTGATTTTATCTGGGGTGATTGGGGCTGCATTTTCCTCAATTATCCTTCGCAATATCAATGATGAGCGTGCATCTGGCTTAGCGCTTGGCTTGGCTGCACACGCGATTGGAACAGCGCAAGCTTGGCAACGTGGCGCAGTTGCTGGTCGATATGCTGCCTTTGGTATGGCAGTCAATGCAGTCTTCACTGCCATTTGGCTACCTAGTTTTATCTTATTTATTCAATAATGAATAATTCATTTAAAAGAGATTGTTTCTATACAATCTCTTTTTTTACGTTCGTTTTCATTTTTATAAATTAACAAAAAATGTCACTTTTGATAAAATATTGTGAAATAAATCATATTTTTTAAATAGTAATTGCTCAATATTTAATAAATATGGCAAACTCACCCTATAAATTGTGTCTTTATTCAACAATTGAAAATACAATGTAAAAGAGAAAAATATCATGAAAAATACAGTAAATTGGATTGCAGCGTGTCTTCTAACTTGTCTAAGCAGCACAATTTTTGCACAAGATATTACAGGGTCTTGGCAAAGCATTGACGATAAAACAGGCTCGCCTAAAGGCATTGTAGAAATTAAAAAAGATCAAAATGGCACATATTACGGCATCATTACCAAAGTGACGCCACGTGTCGGTTATCAACCTAAAGAAATATGCGTCAACTGCCCTGCACCCTATACCAACAAGCCTATTTTAGGTCTGAAAGCAATTACCAACTTAAAACGTATCAATGACTATGAATATGAAAATGGCAAAATTTTAGATCCAAACAGTGGTCGTTTATACAGCCTAAAAGCAAAGCTTTCACAAAATGGAAGTAAGTTGAATATTCGTGGCTATTATGGCTTTTCGACCATTGGACGTAGTCAAACATGGATACGTGTAAATTAATATTGCAGGTTCTATCAAGCAGCAAAAGCAATTAAGTATTATTTTTCAAATCCATATAAACAAGGATGTTTATATGGATCGTTTACTTTCATATTATTCAACTCAAAATAATAGTGACTACCTTTTATATCAATTCTTCATCCTATATTCATTTCGTACTTTCATTGGCAACTTCAATATATTTTAGTGTACTTTCAACACTTGAAATATACACAAAAAATTGCTGAAATATCGTGGGATATTTACATCAATGAATTTTTATATCAAGGAAAGTAAGATGAAAATTCAAATAAAAATTGCTGCACTATTAATCGGACTTTGCACCCACTCTAGCCTCTTTGCACAGGATATTACAGGCATATGGCAACAAATTGATGATCAGTCAGGTGAAGCCAAAGCACAAATTGCATTTAAAAAAGACAGTAGTGGTGCTTATACGGGAACGATTATTAAAATTACACCTCGACCTGGTTATACACCAAAAGAATTATGTGTGAACTGTCCTGCACCCTATACCAATAAACCTGTATTAGGTTTAAACCTCATTACAGGGTTAAAACATATTCAAGACAAAGATTATGATCAGGGTAAAATCATTGATCCTTTAACAGGAAAAATATATCGCCTAAAAGCCAAATTAAACCAAACTGGTAAAATGTTACGCTTAAGAGGTTACTTAGGAACATCTGTTTTAGGACGTAGTCAAACTTGGGTACGTGTTGAATAATCATACTTAAAAATAAAATGAAGCCATCTCAAAAGATGGCTTCATTTTGATCTGATTAATTGTGGTTAAAACATTGGATTATCAACTTTAAAGCTTTGTTGATCTTCCAAACGATAAGCAATTAATTGATGTCCCCAAACACAACCACCATCTACATTTTGAATCTGTTTCTGATTGGGTTGACTGATGGTTTTACCTTGTAATGCAGCCCAATGCCCAAAAATGATTTGATGTGTTTGCGCAGCCTTTGACGCATAGTCAAACCAAGGTTGAAAACCTTTAGGCATCGGCTCATCCAAAGCATCTTTAAAACTAAACTCTAAACGTCCTTGTACGTCAGTTAAACGCATACGAGTCAAATAATTGGTGATACAACGTAGGCGAGCTTGACCTTGTAAATCCTCTGACCAGACATCAGGTTCAGTGCCATACATCTCTTGTAAGAACGCATCTAAAACAGCAAAATCCTCATGCGAAATTACCGCCTCAACTTCTTTGGCATATTGAGCTGTTTGAGCTGCATCCCAAATATGTGGAATTCCTGCATGAGTTAAAATGGTCTGATCATTCGGAAATAAACACAAAGGTTGTCGTCGTAACCATTCAATCAACTCATCACTTTCAAGCGCATGAATCACATCGTCAATACGATCTTTATCTTTGAGTTTTTTAATGCCACGTGCAACAGCCAAAAGATTTAGATCATGATTTCCCAATACTGTTGCAGCTGCACCACGCTCACACAATTTTTTGATAAAACGAATCGCACCCACTGAGTTTTCACCACGTGCAATCAGATCACCTGCGAACCAAATAAAATCTTGATCTGAATCAAATTGGATTTCTTTTAGCAACATTTTCAAAGCTTCAAAACAGCCTTGTACATCACCAATCACATAGTTATATCGAATTGCACGGGTCATCAGTTAAGCCACCATTTGATCAGACAAAGCAACGAATTGTGCCAATGTTAAAGTTTCAGGGCGCGCCATTGGATCTACACCTGCATTTTCAAAACCATTTTCAACAAGCATACCTTTTAAACTATTACGTAAAGTTTTACGGCGCTGAGTAAAGACATGAGAAACTAAACGAGCCAATGCTTTTTCATTTTTCGCCACAATTGGTTTATTGGCATAAGGTTCCAAACGAAATACCGCAGAGGTGACTTTAGGTGGTGGATTGAATGAACCTGGCGGCACTTCAAATAAAAATGTTGGCTTACAGAAATACTGAATCATGACAGACAAACGTCCATATTCTTTCGTATTTGGCGAAGCAGTAATACGATCAACCACTTCTTTTTGCAGCATAAAATGCATGTCTTTGACTTTGTCACCAAACTCTAAGAGATGGAATAAAAGCGGAGTTGAAATATTATAAGGGAGATTCCCCACCACGCGTAAAGGACGATTTTCCTGAAAAAGTTCAGTGAAATCATATTTCAAAGCATCAGTTTCAATAATGGTCAACCGTTCAGGATGCGGTACTCGACCTGGTAAACCTGCCGCCAAATCACGGTCAAGCTCAACCACAGTCAAAGCATCGCATTCACCAATCAAAGGCGATGTTAATGCCGCAAGGCCGGGACCAATTTCAACAATATTGTCCCCTGAACGCGGTGCAACAGAACGTACAATTTTGGCAATCACACGTTGGTCGTGTAAAAAGTTTTGTCCAAAACGCTTCCGCGTGTGATGCCCTTCATCTTTTGGGTTTAAGGCATTAATTTGATACATAAAATATTTTCCAACGTGAATTAGTGTCTTGCCAAATCAAGTGCAAGGTCAACAGCAACATTTAAGCTAGAACTTTTTGCCTGTCCTGTGCCTGCAAGGGAGAGTGCTGTACCGTGATCGACAGAGGTACGAATAAATGGTAAGCCTAAAGTAATATTAATCGCTTCACCGAATCCTTGTGATTTTAACACAGGTAAACCCTGATCGTGATACATTGCCAATACTGCATCAGCATCTTTTAAATGCTCAGGGGTAAATAAAGTATCAGCAGGTAGACTTAAACTCATGTTGACACCCTGTACCCGATAGCTTTCAAGCACAGGGTTAATCGTATCTATTTCTTCATGCCCTAAATACCCGCCCTCACCTGCATGGGGATTAAGCCCACACACCAGAATATTAGGATGTTCAATTTTAAATTTGGTTTTTAAATCATGAATCAAAATGTCGATTACTTGATGTAATCTTTCTTTGGTAATCGCATCTGCAACGTCACGCAGTGCTAAATGGGTTGTTGCCAATGCCACACGTAATGTTTTAGTGGCTAACATCATCACGACACGGTCAACTTCTGCACATTCTTGATAATACTCAGTATGACCACTGAAATGAATCCCAGCATCATTGATCACTGACTTTTGTACAGGCGCAGTGGCTACCCCAACGCTTTGACCTTGTAGAGCGTAATAGGCTGAACGATGTAATTGTTCTAATACATAGGCTGAATTTTTAGGATTTAATTGTCCGAGTACAACATCTTCATATAAAGGCACATGCTCAACATAGAGTTGACCTTGCGTGGATGAATCTTTTTGCCCCATATATTCAATGATCTGTATCTCTTGTTTTAAAATTTCGGCACGATCACGCAACATATTGATATCCGCCAATACTACAATTGGTCGCTCATCAACACGCTCTGCAAGACTCAGACAAATATCAGGACCAATGCCTGCAGGCTCACCACTAGTGATATATAAAGGAAGCATTTTTCATTACACCCATTGCATTTGCTTTATTATAAGCGGGAAAAGTATTTTCATTTGAAAATTTTACTTTATTGATCTATTCCATCTAGATCACTATGACTAGCAACGTATTGATTTGAATGTCAGTCTAATGTTTTAATTCAGCTCAATATTTTATCCAAAAATATTCATCCTTACTAAAGGATGCCAGACATATTCTTTCACAATGACCATGTACAAAATACCTTGAACTAAACTTTGCATTTTTAATCAGCACTCAATATAATAATGCGCTTGAAATATTAGATTTCGATTGTGGATTCTTCAAGTTTCAGGTAGAATTCGCGCTCCTTTTGTTTGGACAGATTCCATAGTCCAAACCAACTATAATAGGTAGTGGTTTAATGAAAACTCTCAGCGCTAAGCCTGCTGAAGTTCAACACGACTGGTACGTTGTTGATGCTTCTGGCAAAACTTTAGGTCGCCTTGCGACTGAAATCGCTCGTCGTTTACGCGGTAAACACAAAACTTCTTATACTCCTCACGTTGACACTGGTGACTACATCGTTGTGATCAATGCTGAACAAGTACAAGTGACTGGTAAAAAATCACTTGATAAGAAATACTATCGCCACACTGGTTTCCCTGGTGGTATCCGTGAAACTAATTTCGAAAAATTAGTTGCTCACAAACCAGAAGAAATCTTTGAACGTGCTGTAAAAGGCATGTTGCCAAAAGGTCCTCTTGGTTATGCAATGATCAAGAAGATGAAAGTGTACGCTGGTACTGAGCATCCACATACTGCTCAACAGCCACAAGTTTTGGACATCTAAGGGATACAGCACATGGCTACTAATTATGGTACAGGTCGCCGTAAGACCGCAACTGCACGTGTTTTCCTATCAGCTGGTACTGGTAAACTCGTAATCAATAACCGTACTCTTGAACAGTACTTTGGTCGTGAAACTGCACGTATGGTTGTTAACCAACCACTTGAGCTTTTAGAAGCGACTAACAAATATGACCTTTACATCACTGTTGCTGGTGGTGGTATCGGTGGTCAAGCTGGCGCAATCCGTCACGGTATTACTCGTGCATTGATCGCTGCTGACGAAACTTTAAAACCTGCTCTTCGTCAAGCTGGTTTCGTTACTCGTGATGCTCGTGAAGTTGAACGTAAGAAACTTGGTTTACGTAAAGCGCGTAAACGTCCTCAATTCTCTAAACGTTAATTCGTTTACCGAATCGGACAAAAAACCTCGGCTTATGCCGAGGTTTTTTTATGGCTTAAATTATATTTAAATCTGTCAAAATTTGGTACACAAAGAGTCCTAAACTACAAAGCAAGCAGATTAGGCTCAGAAAGATCATTATTTTACAGAATAGTTCTTTCCACTGATCTTGTGGATATTCCTCACCAAAATTGGCATCAGATTGGTATGCAGCAGCCAATGCAGTATAAAAGCCGACTCCCATGAAAACTACAGCAATTAAAAACAGTAACTTGGCTAATGTGATCAATTGCATTCGCTATTTTCTCTTAAATGCAGTACAAATTTTCTAATTTTATTTCTAATTTAGTCATCTAACCGACATACCAATATACGACACCTAAAATACCCGCAACGATAAAACTAAAAATACAAGTTTTGTAAGCAAGAGTGCCATATTGCATCCAGCGCTCAACATCTTCATCAAAATCATCGTCATCTAACCACAACTCCTCACTGCGCCAGAAAGCTTGATTGAAATAGATATTGGCTGTCCCAAGCCCAATACATCCAATCAAAATAAATAAAAAAATGAATATTTTTATCGAGTCCATTACATTCTTTTTTGACAAATAAATTAAAATTAATCATTGCTTACATGTGCATCTCCACCAGGGAACTCAGGTTGTGCTGGGCTAGAATAACATGCATCGGCATGAGGATTCTCTTCACATGGCACTGCTACAGTACAATTTTCAATTCCTGCACAAGCATCGGTAAGTTCATATTTTTGTTTTACATTATCCATCATATCTGCTGTAGTTGGTCTTGCGACTTGTGTCATTTCAGCTGGTTTTGAGCTTGAAACACCACTACACGCACTCAGTAGAAATGTCACAATCCAGCTAAAATATAAATGTCTGCGCATGATTTTATTTAACATTTTCTACATTCCTATTTTTATAAATCCAAACTTGTAGACTGATACTAGACTTAAAGCGCTCAACGGCAGATGATTTTATTGCTTATTTTTAGTATCCTATCTCATTCACGTCGCTCAGTTTTTGGAATATGAACCTCGAAAACACACAATTGCAAGGGATTACACTTTATAGTCATGCAGATGATTTTCGCTCGCATTGGGTACGCTTTGTTCTGACCGAAAAACAAATTAAACATAATCTGATTATTGTTGACGAGGATGATGAAGATTTAGCCAGCTTAAATCCTTATAATCAATTGCCCATGCTCATCGAAAATGATTTAAAACTGTTTAATACGGCGATTATTTCTGAATATATTGATGACCGTTATCGTCAAAATAAATTGTATGCAGATGCGCCGGCTCCGCGTTCTGAACAACGTCAATATATTTGGCGTTTTGAGCAAGATTGGCTCAAACTCGCAGACATTATGCTGCGCCATCCAGACACCTTAAATATAGATGCACAGAAAAAAGCACAAAAACAATTGCGTGATACATTGATTTCATTAACGCCTCTGTTTCAGCATTTTCCATATTTTATGTCTGAACACTTTACAATTTTAGATTGCATGTTAGCACCAATTTTCATACGGTTAAGACAAATGGGAATTGAGTTACCAAAGCAGCAATGCCGTCCAATTTTATTATATTGCCAAAGAATTTTTAATCGACCTAGTTTTTTGAAGTCCATGACCCTTCAAGAAAAGAATCGCTTTCAAGAATTTTTAGCCAAAGAATAGAGTAAATTTCTCATGTCTGAACCAGAATTAAACTTAACCCCTACTCGCCCATATCTTGCACGTGCGATTTATGAGTGGATTTGTGATAATCATCTAACACCTTATCTGTTAGTGGATGCAACACAACCCTATACCGATGTCCCAACTCAATTTGTACAAGATGGTCAAATTGTCCTGAATATCGTGCCACACGCTGTACATATGCTTAATATGAGCAATGATGCCGTCACATTCTCCGCACGTTTTGGTGGTGTGCCTAAAGATATTTATGTACCCATGAATGCAGTATTAGGTTTGTATGCTCGCGAAAATGGACAAGGTTTATTCTTTGATCCTGACGAATATGCCAATGTGCAAATTAATGAAGATGCTTTAAAATCAAATACTACAGAGACATCCGAAACAACGGACGAAACACCAAAGAAAAAACCAAGTTTAAGAATTTTAGAATAGAATAAAGGAGCATTCGATGGCTTTTGATCTCGTACAATACTTTGCTGAGCAGATTAAGATTCAAAAGCCTCAGCTTTTAAACCAGTATCCTCCTGAAGAAAGAAAGAATTATTTATTAGAAATTAATGCATTAACTTTAGGAAAATTAGTTAATCTTTGGGAACAAAAAGAGGATGTGGTCTATCAAGAAATTCAAAATGTGGATCATTTATATCTGCAAGAAATTGCACGGCATTTGACAACATCCTCACATAATCAATCACAACTCACGAAACCTGACCTAGAACATGCCACAATTGAAATTTTGGAGTTACAACTCAAAGAGTTAAAACAGTTAGATGAAACGGGTAGTTTTGGAAAAAGAGGTCTACGTGAATTAATCTTAGGTCAAATAGAACATCTCTCAGGTCAAGCCGAAGATTGGGTTTGGTCAACCAATAACCTAAAAGTGCTCATAGGTTCTAAACCGATCATGCAAGAAGAGCTATCATTAGATGAGACAATGAAGGAGTTTAATCAAATGGTAAATACGCAAAAAGAGCACACTCAAGCTGAAGTTTTAGCTGTAAAACCTGTGACAGCAATCAATCCAACTTGGGCAAAAGTCTGTGAACCAATTGTTGCATTGGTGGTACTTTGGATTTTATTTGAAGCACTACAATTCGCATTTGCTTAATTGAATTCTTTTTACAGGACTTCAGAAATATACAACTGCAATATTGTCTATTTCAGCATTGCAGTTGTTATATTTATTTTACAATTGTATTTTTTCAAAAATTGGTTGTGTTTGCGGCAAAAATATTTTGGAATATTTTAAAATATTGAGTTTATCTAAAATAAAAAAAGACATTACTCAGTTAAACTGAAAAATAAAAAAATAGTCAGTAAATTTTATTGCTTTAAATACTATATTCAATATAATAAATACATATTATATCTTTGATTTTTAAATAAATGTAGCTTAAGATCACATACTGCAAAGAAACGTGACTTAAAACACAAAATAAAACATTGACACATTAACAATGCTTTGGTTGGTTAAACGGTTAGAAAAGAAACTATTCTCTTAAATAAGTTTATATTTATTTAAATGAGAATATTTGTTGGTAAACGGTTTTATCACTATTTTAGATTTCAAGATATTGTACGTTTTTTAACTTTTCCTTAAAGTGATATTATGAATAAAGCTCGTATCAATATCGCAATTTCAGGTCTTGGCTTAATTACAACTGAAAAACTAAAAGCAAAATTACGTGAAGTCATTCCATCATCTATTGACATCCATTGGGGTAAAATGAATGACCCTGAGATTCACCTTGTCTTTATTCATGAATTTTTTTTTGAAACTGAAAACATCCAGAAAATTATTTTTTCCAATAATTTAGCATATTTAAAAATATCTAAAGATAATTTGACCCAAGGCTCAATTCAAGACAATACTTTATTTTTACCTGTACAAGATTCACAGATTTTAAAGAATTGGATTCAAACTCATGTTTTAGATCGACACAATATTGTTGTGGAAGCGCCTTTAGAAACAAACGAAACTCTAGTACCTTTACGGCATGATTTTCCTCTTTTAAATGTGCAATATATTGCTGAAATTTATCATGATTTACAAAGAAAAGTACATCTTTTCGATCAGCTTGGTAGCTTAGCAGTGATTGATCATCATATGCATGTTGCTTGGATTAACCCAAAGCGGATGCTTCCACATACCGATGGCTCATTGCAATATGCATCCGCAACGATTGAGGATTTTTCGGCTGTTTCACGCAAACAACAACTGAATTTAGAAAATTGGCTCTTTGAATTACTGTGGAATTCGACAGACTTATGTATACTTCCTCACGCATCCGCACATTTCAAGCTTAAATTTTGGCCTCAGCCTACACGTGCAGACCGTAAATTAATTTTGCAGCTTTCGGCCTGTTTTATTCAAGGCGCGGAAGTACAACACGTGGCAAATAAATTGGGAATCGATATCCAAATTGTCCAACGTTTCATCAATGCCAATCTGGCAATACATAATGCTGAGCTGGTCAATGCTAAGGCATGCCAATTTGATCAAACAACAAAGAATGAAACTCAGCAACAAGACGTGAAGGGTTTACGTAGCTTTTTCGGTAAATTAAAACGTCGATTCGGCTTTTAGGAACATCACCGATGATTATTCAAAAATATAAAATTGTTTTTGCAGGTTCAATGGGGGCAGGAAAAACCGAAGCGATCAAAGCATTATCTGAAATTCCTGTTTTAGCGACCGAAGCATATAATACTGACCAAGAACGCCATCAGAAACTTAATACTACCGTAGGTATTGATTATGGTGAGATTACCCTTGAAGATGGGAACAAAATTGGGTTATATGGCACACCTGGGCAAGGTCGCTTTGACTTTATGTGGGGCGTCATCTGTCAAGGTGCGATAGGCACCATTATTTTGATTGATCATAGCAACCCTAACAGCCTTGAAGAACTTCAATATTATGTCGATATTTTCAAAAAATATGATGATAACATTGTGATTGGTATTAGTCATTTAGATAAAAATACAGACATCTCTAGCCACAAATACCGCACTTGGCTCATCGAAAACAATTTGAATTATCCATTATTTTTTGTCGATGCTCGCCAAAAAGATGATGTGCTCATGTTACTTGAAACCGTTATTACCACGTTAGAAATTAAATATTTATAGAGAGAATAGAATGCTGAATATCGCTGAACAACGTAGTGCGCCAGATGAATTAATCGATTTTACCAAAGCCGAAATTCATGATGTTTTAATGAATGTAAAAGGAATTGATTTCATTATGGCATGTTCAACCGATGGTTTTGAATTATGCTCGGTGTATCGCAAAAACACCTATAACTCAAGCAAACTTGCAGCTGTCAGTAGTTCTATTTTAGCCATGGTCAGCGCTTTTTTAGGTGAAATCGAATTGGTCGGTTGTAATAGTATTACGCTTGATGCAGAAAATGGTAAAGCAGTTTTAACTGCTGTCCCTGCTGCAAAACATCCCATGGTTTTAGTCACTTTAGCCGCAAAAGATATTTTATTAGGACAATTACTTTATAATCTAAAAACAGCGAGCAATAATATTGCAGCACATAGTTCATAAATTATTTTTAAAAGCCATTTCAAGTGAAATGGCTTTTATTTTGCGCTTCGATCAATCTTTATTGTGTAGCAAATGCAATATTTAGTAAAACTTGGCGCTTTTTCACCTGTTGGCCAATTTGTGCAATGATTTCCTCAACAACACCATCACCATCTGATTTAATCTGTTGCTGAATTTTCATCGCTTCTAATACAATTAAAGTCTGACCTTTTGTTACCGTATCACCAACATTCACCAAAATATTAATCATTGAACCATCCATCGGCGCACGGATCTTGCCATCCCCTGCCACATCAGAGGTTTCAGGTGCAGCATAAGTAACATTTTCAATACTAATATTGCCATTGACTGCATCTAAGTACAGACGATGACCATCCAAAACATAGTCAATTGAACGGCGTACACCATTTGTAGTGTAAAACAATTTTTGTGCAGTTTGCTCAAGAACTTGGATTGTAAAAATCTGACCGCAAATTTCAACTTCAACCTGATTTTGATCACGTTTCACCAAAAGCTGTAATTGTTGATCATCATGTTTGAGCTTTAATGGCAACGACAAAGCGATCCCTGTATTCCAACTACGATTGCTTGAGGCATTGGTGAATAATGCTGCGCTCACCGCCAAATGCTCTAAGACCAAAGTTTGCTTATGTAAGCTTACATCATCTTGGAAATGTTCTTGGATAAAAGCGGTATTGGTATCGCCTTGGACAATAATGGGATGCTTTAATAAATTCACCAAAAATTGCTTATTGCTATTTACCCCCAACAACACACAATCATTGACTGCTCGTGCCAAAAGACGAATCGCATCCTGACGAGTTTTTCCATAAGCAATGACTTTTGCCACCATCGGATCATAGAATGGGCTGATTTCATCTTGGCTCAATAAACCATGATCAATTCGGACATTCGGTAAATGCGCAGGCAACCAACGCTGTACTTGCCCTGTTTGTGGTAAAAAGTCCTGACGTGGATCTTCGGCATATAAACGCACTTCTATCGCATGACCTGTCAACGTCAACTCAGATTGTTGTAAGGGCAATGTCTCACCATTAGCAACTCGGAGTTGCCACTCTACTAAGTCTAAGCCTGTTACTAACTCAGTCACAGGATGTTCTACTTGCAAACGGGTATTCATTTCTAAGAAATAAAATTCACCTGATTGGTCAAGTAAAAACTCAACTGTTCCTGCACCGACATAATCACATGAACGCGCTGCGGCAACGGCTGCCTCGCCCATTTGCTGACGTAAAGTTTCAGTCATGACAGGACACGGTGCTTCTTCAACAACTTTTTGATGACGACGTTGAATCGAGCAATCACGTTCAAAGAGATAGACATAATTACCATGCGTATCACCAAAGACTTGAATTTCCACATGACGTGGTGCGATTACCGCTTTTTCAAGAATGAGCTCACCTGAACCAAAGGCATTTTCTGCTTCAGAACGTGCGGTTTTCAATGCTTCGACAATATCAGCAGCACTTTGCACCAAACGCATGCCTCGTCCGCCACCGCCTGCCGAGGCTTTGACCATCAATGGATAACCAATTTGATTGGCTTGTTGTTCTAAATATTCAATCTCTTGCTGATCACCTTCATAACCGGGGACGCATGGCACACCTGCTTGAATCATCGCGATTTTTGAAAGACGCTTACTGCCCATCAATTCAATTGCAGGCGCAGGAGGTCCAATAAAGGTGATGCCATTTTCAGCACATGCGGCTGCAAATTCTGTATTTTCAGATAGAAATCCATAACCAGGATGCACTGCATCAGCACCAGTTTTTTTACAGGCTTCGATAATATTTTGAATCGACAGATAAGATTCTGAAACCTTAGATGCACCGATATATACAGCTTCATCGGCAACTTGCACATGACGTGCATGACGGTCTGCATCGGAATACACCGCTACAGTTTCATAGCCCATTGCCCGTGCTGTTTTCATTACGCGAACAGCAATTTCACCACGATTCGCCACCAATACTTTTGAAAATGCCATTCTCGTTTTCCCTATTCTTGGTTTTATATTTTGTTCTATAAGTTTGGATGTGAATTACCCACCATCAAACCAACTTGGATTGCGTTTTTGAATAAATGCCATGGTACCTTCCATGCCTTCTTCACTACCTACCGCATTGGCAAATTGTTGCGCGGCATCATCCAACAAACTGTTGAGTGGCTCATTCAATGTACGATGCAATAAAGCTTTGGTAACACGAGAAGCATGCGGTGCTATGCGTTTGATTTGCTGAATGGTTTCAGCCAATAAAATTTCTAAATCGGCAAGATGATCTGCCACTTCATGCACCACCCCCACTTTAAGCGCTGTCTGTCCTTCAAAGCGATTGCCCAATAATGCCAAACGACGTGCTTGCGTTAAACCGATGCGTTTCACCACAAAAGGCGCAATCTGTGCAGGAATGACGCCCAAACCTGTTTCGGGCAAACCAAACTTTGCATCAGTAAGACTAATGGCGATATCAGACACACATGCCAAACCAAAACCACCACCCAAAACCGCACCTTCAAGCACAGCCACCACTGTTTGTGGTGCTTGATCAACCTGTTCAATCATATAGCCAAATTGACGGTTAAAATCTGCATAAGGTTGGTTTGAACCTGCACTGGCAGCTTCGCCACGCAGTTGCGCCATGTCTTTGATGTCACCCCCTGCGCAAAAATGTCCACCTTTACCACGTAGAATCACCGCACGGATCGAAAGATCATTTTCAATGGCTTTAAACACTTGTTGAATAGTTTTGACCATATTTAAACTCATGGCATTACGACTTTCTGGTCGGTTGAGCCACACGCTTAAAATACTTCCCTCTTGTTCCAATTCAATACTGTCATCAAATTGTTGTGAAGTGAGAGCGGCTGAAAGTGTCATACGCATTCTCCTTATTTACGCTTTGACGGCAAAATATCCATCAATTTACAAATAATGCCGAGCATGATTTCATCTGCACCACCACCAATTGAACCTAAACGACCATCACGATACAGTTGCGAAGCAGGGTTATCCCACATAAAACCATTACCCCCCCAAAACTGTAAGCAACTATCAGCCACTTCACGGGTTAAACGCCCTGCTTTGAGTTTTGCCATAGATGCAATCTCAGTGGCATTGCCACCTTCCAAATGAATCTGACAGGCACGATAGGTCAAGGCACGTAAAGCTTCGACTTCCGTCATCATTTCTGCAAAACGGAAATGTACATATTGGTTATTAATCAATGGCTGACCAAAAGTAGCTCGCTCTTTGGTATATTCAATGGTTTGTTTAATCACATGCTCCAAACCACCAATGGCATTCGCTGCTGCCCACATACGTTCCTCTTGGAATTGCATCATCTGCATCATAAAGCCCATGCCTTCAGCGCCCACCAAGTTACGTTGTGGAACACGGACATTGTCAAAATAGACTTGAGCAGTTGTGGTTGAACGCATTCCCAATTTATTTAATGGCTCTGAAAAACTGATCCCAGCACTTTTTGCAGGGACAATAATCATCGATTTATTGACATGCGGTTTATCGTCAGATGTATTCGCAAGTAAACAGAAGAAATCTGCTTGCAGTGAATTGGTGATCCACATCTTGCTTCCGTTAATAATGTAATCATCACCGTCTTTTTTTGCTGTGGTTTTAATGGCTGCAACGTCTGAACCTGCATGCAATTCTGAAACTGCAATCGAAGCGACATATTCCCCTGCAATGGCAGGTGTCAGAAATTCATCACGCAATTCTTTACTGCCAAAACGCGCCAAAGCAG
The DNA here is from genome assembly GCF_902809895.1 of Acinetobacter sp. Marseille-Q1623. Lineage (NCBI taxonomy): Bacteria > Pseudomonadati > Pseudomonadota > Gammaproteobacteria > Moraxellales > Moraxellaceae > Acinetobacter > Acinetobacter sp. Marseille-Q1623. The sequence goes on from NZ_CADDWG010000002.1 coordinate 58,278, forward strand.
GTGTTGCCATATCGGTTTGTACACCAATCGCAAGCGGTACACCACCACATGCTGCTCGTCCCAACTCTTCTGCAACAACCAAGTTATAAGAATAATCTAAACCTAAACCACCATTTTCTTCAGGTTTACAAATGCCCAATAAACCCAAATCTGACATTTTCTTAAATACATCATGAATCGGGAAAATACCTTCCGCTTCCCATGTTGGAATGAATGGATTCAGTTCAGTTTCAACAAACTGGCGTGTGGTACGGCGTAGTGCTTCATGTTCTGGAGTAAATTTCATTGTTTTGTCCTAAATTTATTTTTAATGTTCCATATCATCGTTTTTCAACGATCAATTTTTGATTTTCAAAATCTGGATACGCCAAATTTTGATGCATTCAATTGACGGGCTCTTGACTCATAAATTGTTTTAAATAGAAAAATAAGTACTTTACGTGTGTCTCGTGGGTCAATAATGCCATCATCATGCAGCATGGCCGTATTAAATAAAGCAGTAGATTGCTGCTCTAATTTGACCGCTGTACTTTGTTCTAGAAAATCTAACATTTGTGCATTGGGTTCCATACCCGCAGCTTTTTGCTTTTCTTCAGCCACAATACGTAGAACCTTACCTGCCTGTGCAGAACCCATCACAGCGACATGAGAATTTGGCCATGCAAAAATAAAGTCTGGATCTAAAGGGCGACCACACATCGCATAGTTTCCTGCACCATAAGAACCATGCGCGACTATAGATACTTTTGGAACGGTACAATTAGCTACTGCTTGGATCAATTTCGAACCATGTTTAATAATACCGTTCTGCTCCGCATCTGTTCCCACCATAAAACCTGTGGTGTTATGCAAAAATAATAACGGTCGCTGTGTCTGCTCACAAAGATGAATAAATTGTGCCGCCTTTGCAGCGCCTTGTGTGGTAATTGGGCCATTGTTAGTTATGATGCCAATATTCAAGCCACCGATTTTTGACCATCCACATACCGTATGTGAGTCGTATTCTTGTTTAAACTCGAGAAAGTCTGAATCATCGACCAGACGGGCAATAATCTCTTTCATCTCTAAAGGTTGCTTTGGATCAGTGGGAATAATGCCCAGTAGTTCTTCAATGGCGTAACGCGGTTCTTTATAACTTTCACTCAGTGAATGCGTTTGTTCCTTCCAATTCAAATGTTCAAGAACTTCACGCGCGATTCGTAAACCATCAGCATCATTTTCAGCTAAATATTCTGCAGTACCTGCAACTTGAGCATGCATTTCAGCACCACCCAATTCTTCAGCACTTGCCACTTCACCTGTTGCAGCCAATAACAAAGGTGGTCCAGCTAAAAACATCTCGGTCTTTTTACGCACTGAAATGACGTAATCCGATAAACCCGGTTGATAGGCACCGCCTGCTGTAGCATTACCATGTACCACAGAAATCTGCGGAATACCCATTGCTGACATACGTGCTTGATTAGCAAAAGTTTTACCACCATCAGTAAATACTTCTGCCGCATAGGTTAGGTTTGCCCCACCACTTTCAGTTAAAGCCACGACAGGAAGTTTCTGCTTCATGGCAATTTCTTGGATACGTAGCGTTTTACGGACACCCATCGGGGAAATTGTGCCCCCTTTAATTGCACTATTGCTTGCTGTGACTAAACAGCGTACACCACTGACAAAACCAATGCCTGCAAGAATTCCCCCACCTGCATCTGAACCATCTTTATCATCATGCATGCCATAGCCGACCAAACCGCATAGTTCTACAAAAGGTGAATCTGCATCTAAAATAAGGCGAACACGTTCATGCGGTAAAATTTTACCGCGTTTATCAAACTTCGGTTTGGCGGCATAAGATTTTTCAATACTCTTATTTTGCACAGCACGAACTTCGGCAATTTGAGCTAAAAGTGTTGCCTTATTTTGTTCATATTGTTCACTTCCCACAGCAATTTCAGATTGGAGAATCGTCATGAATTTTCCCCTGTAGATTTATTGTGTTGTGTTTGCTTCTGCTCTTGCGCTTGGGTAGAGCGTTGCTCTACTTTTCCAAGCTCATCTTTTAATACATCTGGTATAAAGGCACGATGGAAACCATTGAACGAGACACTATTGGTTGCATCAGCCAGTGGATACATTCGTGTACCTTGTGAAGCTGCACCATCCACTCGTAGTGTTACCCCTGAAATAAAACCTGCTGCTTCTGAAAGTAAATAAACAATTGCCGATGAAATTTCTGACTCCGTACCCATACGTTTTAAAGGCACATTACCAGCAAGACTTGGAATAATAAATTTGGCAAAATCACCCGAATAATTGTCCATACCCGATGATACAATCCAACCCGGTGCAACACAGTTGACTCGAACACCTGAACGTCCCCATTCCACCGCAGCCGTTTTTGTTAAATTATCCACGCCTGAACGTGCCGCACCTGAATGCCCCATCCCCGGCATTCCGCCCCACATGTCTGCTGCCATATTGACAATGCTACCGCCATGTTTTGCCATCCATTGGTTATAGGCTTCTTTCATTAAGTAAAATGTTGAATGCAGGTTATTACGTACCACTGCATCAAAACCATTTGCTGAGATGCCTTCTAAATTTGACGGAAATTGACCGCCCGCGTTATTCACCAAGCCATCGAGCTTGCCGAATTTTTCAAGCACTTCGGCAATCATGTTTTTGACTTGCTGTTCTTCACGGTTATCACAAACGATAAAATGAACCTTGCCACCATCTTCCGTGATTTCAGCACTGACTTTTTCCAATTTTTCAATTTTGCGTCCTGTGATCACCACTTGCGCACCCAATGCCGCCAACTCATGTGCAGTACAACGCCCGATGCCTGACCCACCACCTGTCACAATAACGACTTTGTCCTGAAAAGCATCTGATCTAAATATTGAGTGATAATGCATTTTTTATTTCCAATTTGTTTTCTTTGATTTCCTTGAATCTCTCCCCTTGCGCAGTAATACTGCTCACCTTTTCCAAAGGGGGTTAGGGAGATTTAAAACTTGCAGGCACTTTCACAGGCATATCCAACAACTGCTGTGCAAAAGCTTTGCCCTGTGGATCAATACGCAGACTCGCAATACCACCACCACCTAAAGCATTTTCCAATAGAATGTTTAAGGCACTAAAACCTTCAATCTCATAGCGAATGACTTTGCTTGTTTCAGGATTCAGCACGTGTTGCATATATTTCGCGACATTTTCAGAGGTCAAATTGGCGCGAATCCATGGTAAAAATTCAGGCTGACGTGCGATAACCCCGATATTGCTGTGATTACCTTTATCACCACTGCGTGCATGGGCAATATCCACCAATGCCACTTCGACTTCATCGCCAGTAAATTGTGCTACCTCACCGACAGGTAGTTGTGTAAATGATTGATCTGTTGAACCTTGCGGAATCTCTACATTTTGACGCTGACCATTGATGTCTATTTCAACATTGAGCTTTGATTTATCAACAAGGAAAGAGAACAATTTGATTACAGGTGAAGCTTTGGGACGACCGCCGACAATACCCGCCAATGCAGGTGCCATGCCTGTAGAGGCTTGTGCAATTTCCGAAGCAAAGAACATACATGCTTCTTTAAACATGTGTTTCACTGCGATTTTCACCACAACTTCACGACTATCTGTATGTCTTGCATTTGCTCCATAGGTACTTTCAATACCCAAAATTTCCACCGATTTTTCTTGAAATGGTGGAACAGAACGCAAAGCTAAAACGCGTTCACACTTATTTAAAATAGCATCGGCAATGACTTGTGCCTTTTCAGGGGCTTCACGCCCTGCGATTAAGAAACTGACTAAAACACGATAGCCATCAGGATAGGTTGCGCTGACTTTGTATTGTTGCGTTGGCGCACGACCTGTTGCACCTGTCACTAACACTCGGTGCTCAGCGACTTGTTCCAATTTGACCTGACTGAAATCACAGCTTACATCAGGTAATAAATAAGCTTGCGGATTGCCAATTTCATAAACAATCTGTTCGGCAACCGTTGCGGTTGAAACCAAACCGCCTGTACCTTTGGGTTTCGTGACAATAAAAGAGGCATCTTCTTTGACTTCAACGATGGGAAAACCCATATTGTCAAAACCTTCAACCAAACGCCAATCGGTAAAATTTCCGCCTGTACATTGCGCACCACATTCAATGATATGTCCTGCCAATGAACCCTGCGCAAGCTTGTCATAATCATCAACTGACCACTGATATTCATGCATCAAAGGTGCAAGCACAACGGCTGAATCAACCACACGCCCTGTAATCACAATATCTGCACCTGCATCCAAGGCATCACGAATTGGAATCGCACCGAGGTAAGCATTACAACTTGCTAAATGACTTGGCAGCTCTTCGCCACTGAACATTTCTTTGATATTTTGGCTCTTTAATTCAGCCAAATTCGGCATCAGGTCATCCCCCAACACCACAGCCACTTTTAAATTCAGACCTTGTGCTTCAATCACTTTTTGTAAAGCATCACGACATGCCAATGGATTTACCCCACCCGCATTGCTGATCACTTTAATGTTTTTTTCACTGATTTTTTTCAGCAATGGCGTCATGACACGACTGACAAAATCAAGCGCATAGCCGTGTTCGGGATTGGTCATCATGGCTTTTGCCATAATGGACATGGTGATTTCTGAAAGATAATCAAAGACTAAATAATTGATATCGGATAAATGTACCAATTGGAATGCGGCGGTATTGGTATCTCCCCAAAAACCAGAAGCACATCCAATTTTGACTATACGTTGATCTTCCATTTTCGCACCCTTTCCACAGCTCGATTATTTTCATTGTTGTGAATAAAATTTATACTTTAATCTACCAAGCAAGCGCTTGGTTTGTAAAGTACAAAATGTTATGCTGAATTGGCAAATGTGTTTATTTTGCTATAAAAAACCATAAGCCATTCATTTATTTGGAAAAAATACCGATGATTGCCTGCTCCATAAATGAAATTCAACCCATTGCCTGCTTCGATGCAAGTGCTCGTGGGCGTTTATTACAAGGCGCTGCCTATTTATTTCATAAGCAAGGTTATGAAAAAACCACGGTGCGTGAGTTGGCAAATTTTATTGGGATTCAGTCAGGTAGTTTGTTTCATCATTTTAAAAGTAAGGATGATATTCTTGCCAATGTGATGCACGAAACGATCATTTATAACCATGCACGTTTGTTGGATGCAACTGCACAATCGGATGATGCTGAGCAACAATTGAAGCATTTAATCAAAGCAGAATTGACCTCCATTACAGGCGATACAGGTTCGGCAATGGCGGTTTTGGTCTATGAATGGTTTGCACTGTCGAAAGAGCGTCAGGATGAATTATTGAAACTGCGTCATGATTATGAGCAAATTTGGCTCAATGTGATTGAACAATTACGCCTACAAAATAAAATTCAGCATGATGCTTTTATTTGGCGACGTTTACTCGGTGGTGCGATTGCATGGACGGTGACGTGGTATAACCCCAATGGCAAAATTTCTTTGGAGCAATTGACGGAAATGGTTTGGGAAATGGTGATGAGGTAAAATAAATAAGATAATTGAACCCAATTAACGAGTATACCTATGCTTATCAATCTCATCGTTCTAAAAGTAGAAAATATCGAACGATCTAAAAATTTTTATCGCCAATTTGGACTTGAATTCCAAACAGAACAACATGGAAATGGACCTCAACATTATTCTTGTATGATGAATGGACTCGTTTTTGAAATATATCCTGCCGCCACTGATCTAAGCAATTTAACGCAAAATATAAGATTAGGTTTTCACGTTGAAAACTTAGTTGAATTACTGAAAAATATGATTGATATTGAAAAAATAATATTACAGCCTCAACTCACTTCATTTGGCTTTCGAGCAGTCATTATGAATAATGATCGACATATCATCGAATTAACTGAACGATCTAAATAAAAAACTAAACGACATCACTTAACGCACCTCATTAAAAAGTTATTTTTCTTGTCATTCATTTTTGCTAATCTACTGACTTTAAAATAATTAAACTAGAACAATGAATCCAGTCCAACATGCTCAAATTTCACAAAAACGCAGGGGTGGCGAACTCGAAGATTATATCGACATTCACGCCTTAATCGACAGCACTAAAATGCTCTGTACCGACAACCGTCATCGAATTTTGCATACTTTTTGGTCTGTGCAAGAAGTCATTATTCCAATTTTTGGTCATCATTTTCAAAACAGTGCAGGCTCAAGTATTGAAGTCAAAGACCTCTGTGAAAAAGATCATTTATTGGTGGATTTTCATCATCGCTTTATTCCAACTTTGGGCGATTTTGTGGCAGCAATGCAAGATATTCCAACCGAAGGTTTAGCCAAACGCTTAGAAAAATTCCATACCGAAGTCATTGATGACCCAAAACTTTCAGCCACTCTACTTTCCCCCTTGTCAGTGACAGGTCAGCTCAAGTCTTTACTCATCACACATAACAGTTGGTTTATTAACACTATTTTACCCATGATGGGCAAAAGTGAAGCCAAGTTCATCGAGTTTGATATCACCCCTGCCATGTTTTTCAATCCGATGCGCTTTGAACTGTGGATGGACAATGGCACGGTTGTTCCACCAAGTGCATTAAAACTTCAAGAATTGAAAACAAAAATTGCTTAATTCTATTTTTAGAAAAGGAAAAAATACTATGACCACTCAATACGTCATCCGCCACAATGACTTTGCCTATAATGATGAATGGTATCAAACCCACAGCCCAATTTTAGGGGCAATACAAGCGGTTTATACAGATAAATCTGAAGCCGAAGCAGCCTATAAACAACTGATTGTAGAAGCTTTATATCAGAATGAAGACCTAAGCAATTATGATATTGGCAACGGCTATGCAGATGATGCAACCTATGAAAATTTAGAAGCCTTTGTACTAGAAAAAACAGGCGAAGAATTTGACACAGATGATGAAATTCCAGACATGGAACTAGAGGATGCTTTTCAATTTGCACAAATTGCAGGCATTTTACATTACCAACTGATTGAAATTGATCAAACTCAACCGATTCACATCCTTTGGTCAAATACACAAAATGATTATCTCAAAGGAGAATATAACAATACTTTTGATAGTCTCGACGAAAATTTTGCGGATCGAGAGGATTTAGATCTGTATATTTTTGAAGATGATTTTACTCAAGATGTCATTGGGCACGACTTAAATGAATTAAGTGATAGTCCTGAATTATTAAAAAATCTTATCCATACCCTTTCAGACATCACCTATGATGTTGATACAAATAGCATCACTGAGATTGATTGGTACAACCTTGCTTTCACCGACTTAAAATCACTCAATGCATTACTCAAACAACCCATTTTTGAAGTGAGACAAATTAGCTTAGAACAACTCAGTAAAATCAACAATGGAGAAGAAGATGAGTAATAACAAATATGTGATTCGCCATCAATCATTTGGTTATAATGATGAATGGTATGTGCTTGATTGGGCAATGCAAGGGGCAATTAAAGCGGTCTACAGTGATCAACGTGAAGCTGAAGAGCAGTATAAAAAATTGATTGTACGTGCCTTATATCAAGATGATTACTATAATTTTTCCATTGCAAATGGCGAAGGTGATGACCAACAATATATAGCCATTGCAGCCTTTATTTTAGAAAAAACGGGCGAAGAATTTGATGGTGAATTGATTCCCGAAATGAATGAAGATGATGCTTTTGAGTTTGCTAAACTTTCAGGCATTTTGCATTATCAGCTCATTGAAATTGATGATTCATTACCGAATTACGTACTTTTCAACCTAGCAACCCAAAGCTATGTCTATGCCTCTACACCTGAAGAATCCGTACTCTTAACAGGTCAAAATGAACTATTTTTATTTGATGATAAAAACTATGTTGATGATTATTGGCAAGAACAAACCATTAACGATTTTTTTGCTGATCTAAAACTTGAATTGAATGGTACATTAGAAGAACTGAGTGATTCACCGACATTATTGCAACAACTCATTGATGATAATTTTTGGCTCAGTTATGAAAATCAACAATTAAAAGTCAAAAGTTTTGCTGACCAAGACTCATTTAATTGGATCAAGTCACTCAATGCTTTGCTGAAAGACCCGATTTTTGAAATTCGTCAGGTGACATTAGAAGAACTCGCAACACTCAATTAAACATTTCTTAATATCACAGATGAAATGCGGTGAAAATTTTCACCGCATTGATTCTAAAGCTTCCAGCAAACTAGTACCCTAACTGACGACTTGCCAAATCTTTCATGATTTCTTCAGCGCCACCACCGATCATATTTACTTTGACGTCACGGTAAATACGCTCAGATTTTGTGCCACGCATGAAGCCCATGCCACCCAGTGTTTGCACCGCTGCATCTGCACAAAACTGCATGGTTTGTGTTGCAACATTTTTTAGCATACAAATCTGTGCAATCAATTCATTGCCTTGTAACTCAGGTCGTCCCAAACGATAAGCTGTATCTTCAAGTAAAGCGCGTGTCGTGGTTAAACGTGTTGCCATATCGACCAATTTATGACGTACAACTTGATGATCGACCAAGCGCTTACCAAAAGTCTTACGCTCTTTTGCCCATTCTAAAGCTTCTTCATAACAGGTCAAAGCAAAACCATAACTACTGGCTGCAAGAAAGAAACGCTCCATGTTGAAGTTATTCATAATGACAAGAAAGCCCATATTTTCAACACCCAACAAATTTTTTACAGGGACACGGACATTGTCAAAATGTAAATGTGCGGTATCTGAAGCCCACCAGCCCATTTTATCGAGCTTAGATTTGCTGATCCCTTCACTATGTGCATCAATCAACAACATGGAAATGCCATTCGGACCTTTGGCATCGGGGTCAGTACGCACTGCAACCGTATAATAATCTGCTCGCATTCCCGAAGTAATAAAGGTCTTTTCCCCACTGACAATGTAATCATCTCCATCCCGAAAAGCTTTGGTTTTTAATGCTGCGACATCTGAGCCGCCAGTGGGTTCTGTAATTGCTAAAGCAGATATTTTTTCACCTGCCAATATTTTCGTTAAAACCGTTTCTTTAATTTCAGCAGATGCAAAATGATTAATCGGTGGGGCACCAATGGAATGTGAAAGCAATGATGCGCACAAACCACCTGAACCTGTTTTTGCTAATTCGATCGAAGACAATAAAACATGAAATGCATCGGTCTGTGCAATACCCCCATAAGTTTCATCAAACCCTAATCCAAGTAATCCAATATCAGCTGCTTTTTTATAAAGTTCACGTGGAAAAGTTTCAGCCTCTTCCCATTCATTTACATAAGGCAGCATTTCCTTTTGTACAAATTTTCGTACTGAATCGGAAAATTCAAAATGTTGCGGGCTATAGTAAATTGGATTCGGCTTCATTTTTATACACTTCCTTATTAATTTTCAAACTTATAGTGACAGATTTTTAAGCTTTTCAATGTGCTAAAAGCATCATTTAAACCCGAAAGTCATGATCTTTTCAGCCAAAACATAACTTTCATTTGACTCACAAATATTGATTTTTTATGACAGCAAAATCCTTTACAATCTTGAACTATTTGCTTTTTATTATGATGTACCGATGATCACACTGTCTCAATTTTTATCTCGTTTTAGCACTGTCACTCTTCAACGCAGTCTAAATTATGTAAAAAAAATTGACGTGGCAAATTTAGAAACACATCTTGACAATAACCGCTTGGACATTGAAGCACAAATTGAAGGCAATGATTGGTATGATACTTTTATTCGTGTTGACCTCAACAAGAGCAGCATCATAGATAATGAATGCAGTTGCCCTGTCGGTTTTAATTGTAAACATGCAGCAGCATTAGCACATTATTATTATAATCATCAACATGAAAAGCCATTCAAAAAACGATCAGATTACCATCCTCATCAATCTCATAAAAATACAGCAACTCATTCAGTACATCATCAATCAAATCACGCCACACATGACACTGCCAAAGCATGGCTGGAGCAGTTCCGCCAACAATTAGCCCTTGAAAAATCGACACAAATCTTAAAACATCACCAACTCATCTATATTTTTGAACCGAAGAAAAATTCAAAAAAATTACAATTAACAGTCAATAAAGCACGTCGCATTAAAGATGGTAGTATCAGTAGAACAGAGCATTATACTAGTTATGACAATGTGCCTAATGGCCGCTTAAAAGTATCCAATGAAGATAAAAATATTTTTAATCATCTCTATTTTTTTGCAAAACTAAACTTCAACCATGCAAATATATATAACTATCCACCCACGTGGGACATTTCAGGTATTTACCAAGAACAACTCAAAATGGTGATTCAAAAAGGTGTTTGTTATCATCTAAATACCCTCAATTCTGCACTCACATGGTCTGATGAACTTTATCAACTTGAATTTAATTGGCATGCACAGCCTGCACAAAAAACTGAAAAATTAAAAGCACAATTTTTTGACCAAAGTCATCAAAAATTAGATGCTGAGCATAACCAACAGATTTATATTATTCATTCACATCCTTTGAGTTACCTTGATGCTGTTAAAAATCAGGTGGGCGTATTAGAGTCGTCTTATTCAAGTGAAATGATTGAAGAATTAATCAATATGCCGCAACTTCCTGCGGATCTTTTAGCTGAGTTTGAACAAGTCATTCAACCCTATTCTGCTTTTGGAGATTTGCCCCAAACACAATTTTCACAAAACTTAGAAACGATTCAAGGTCAACCGATTCCGATTATACGTTTTGGTGGATTTCCACAATATCATCGTTTAAGCGATATGTATCACTATGCCATTGCTGAAATTGAATTTGAATATCCATCAGGACGAATCAAAGCAGGCGTCACTGAGGAATATGTCATTCAAATTTTGAATGAAAAAGCAGTCAAACAACAACGTGATTTAAAATTTGAAAAACAACAAGTTGAATCTTTAAAAAAATTAATCCCCTCTTTTCAATGGCTCACACAAATCAATAAAAACAAACGCCCTGCGTTTGACACAATGACTGAAAACTCAATTATTTGTGCTGATCCAAAAGATTGGATTCATCACCTGATTCCTGCAAATAAAATTGAACAATTAGGATGGAAAGTTGAACATACACCCGACAGCTTATTTCAATTATTAGCAACACAAAATTTTCAATTAAATTTAGTGGAGTCAACAAAAAAACAAAATTGGTTTGAAGTCGGTGCAACAGTTCAAGACCTTGAGGGTAACACATATGATGTCATCCAACTTTTAGCACATCTTGTTGCTAAAATGCCCACCATGTTAGATCCTGAATTCATTGAAGAATTAGAAGATGATGGCTACTTTATCGTAAATTTAGGTGATCAAAAACCACAATTGACCTTAAAAGTACAAGAAATAAAACCTATTTTTATTTATCTTAAAGAGATCTTGCAACATCCTGATTCAGCAGGATTTGATCGCTATGATGCAGCACAACTTATTGATTTAAAACATACTTTAGGTATGCCATGGCAAAGTTCAGAACCTTTATACCAATTTGCCCATAAACTCAATCAATGCTACCAACAACAAATTGCAACGCCTCAAGGCTTTCGAGGTGAATTACGTCCTTATCAACAACAAGGCTTAGGTTGGTTACAATTTTTACGTGAAACCCACCATGGCGGTATTCTTGCTGATGATATGGGTTTAGGCAAAACAGCTCAGACCTTGGCACATTTATTGATCGAAAAACAAGCGGGAAGACTTGATGAGCGTCCTGCCTTAATTATTGCACCGACATCATTAATGCAAAATTGGCGTAAAGAAGCAGAAAAATTTGCACCTGAATTAAAAGTTTTAATTTTACAGGGGCAAAATCGTCTTGAGCATTTCGAAAATATTCCACATGCAGATCTTATTCTCAGTACCTACCCACTTTTAGTGCGTGATGAAGAATATATTTTGAAATATCAATATCATATTCTAATTTTGGATGAAGCTCAAAATATCAAAAACCCACGTGCAAAAGCGGCTCAAGTGGTGAGACAAATTCAAGCTCAGCATCGCCTGTGCTTAACAGGCACGCCAATAGAAAACCATTTAGGCGAACTTTGGTCATTATTCCACTTTTTAATGCCAGGGTTCTTATATACACAGGATGTATTTAATAAAAAGTATCGTACGCCGATTGAAAAAGAAGGCGATACAATGATCAAAAATCGCTTAGTTGCTCGTATTAAACCTTTTATGTTACGCCGTTTAAAAACTGATGTTGCTCAAGAACTGCCAGAAAAAACAACAATTGAAGTGAATATTGACATGAATGAACAGCAGTCAAAACTATATGAAGCTGTTCGAGCAACCATGCAAAAAGATATTCGCGAAATTATTGCAGCTCGGGGCTTTAAACGTAGCCAAATTCAAATTTTAAGTGCATTATTAAAACTCAGACAAATCTGCTGTCATCCTCATCTGTTACAATTAGACTATCTTAAAGATGACAATATTCAGTCTGCAAAATTAGATCAACTGATTGAAATGCTGACCAATATGGTCGAAGAAGGACGTAAAATTTTAGTTTTTTCACAATTTACAAGCATGTTGCAACTTATTGAAAATCAATTAAATACTCTAAAAATAAAGCATACCAAATTAACTGGAAAAACAAAAAAACGAGATGAAGTGATTACAGCCTTTCAATCTGGCGATATCCCAGTATTTTTAATCAGTTTAAAAGCTGGAGGGGTTGGCTTAAATCTGACAGCAGCTGATACTGTAATTCATTATGATCCATGGTGGAATCCGGCTGCTGAAGATCAGGCATCTGACCGAGCTTGGCGAATTGGTCAAGACAAACCTGTGTTTGTTTATAAACTAATTACAAATCAAAGTATAGAAGAAAAAATTTTAGCTTTGCAGAAAAATAAAGCCCAATTAACCCAATCAATTCTCAGCACAGACCATGAACATGAAGTAAAATTAACTGAAGAAGATGTAATGAAATTACTTGAATAAAAATTGCATTATGTATCTATCACATTGTATTTTAAACAAACACATCGCAATTCTTTTTTTTTCATTTGGAATAAAATAGATGGAAAATAATTTAGAACAACAAAACAAACATTCATTGAATGTAAAATTATATCCTGTAGAAAATTTACAATTTTTACTGACTGCAGGACCTGATTTAATCAGTACACAAATCAAAAAAGGACAATATTGGGATCAATTGATTTTAGTTTTATCAGAGCACTTTTTAAAAGATATAGATCATCCCATATTTATTGATATTGGTGCCAATTTAGGTGCTATTTCCATTCCAATTGCGAAACACATTCAACCACGACAAGGTGTCGTGCATAGCTTTGAAGCACAACGAGCGGTATTTTATCAACTCTGTGGCAATATTTTTGCTAATCATCTTACACAAACTTGTCATGCTCATCACTTAGCGATTGGAAATAAACAAGGCACTATTCAAGTACCCATTTTAGATTTACATACCGACATCAATGTTGGTGCATTATCTTTAGATGCCGAAATTCGCGCTGAACAAAGCGAACACCATTTCGCTCATCATCATGATAAAAAATATGAGTCTGTAGATTTACAAAAAATAGATCATTTAACACTCCCCTCCGCGGACCTTATTAAAATTGACGTCGAAGGTATGGAGCTAGATGTCATTAAAGGAGCAAAAAAGTGGTTAAAATACAGTAATTACCCTCCAATTTTTCTTGAAGTATGGGGTGACTATATGAAAAAACAAAAAACTAAAAAAGAAAAATTAATTAAATATCTAACAACTGATCTTGGTTATGAATTATTTTTTATAGATGAACTTTGCATTGCCCAACATGTAACACGTAAAAAATATAATATCATTTTGAATGATCAAGATAGACAAGTTTATTTAGAAAAACTAGCATAATGCTCTAGAAAACATGTAAGAAGACAATTAAATCAATAAAATATAACAAGGAATAATTGAAATAATTATTCCTTATTTATAAATACTATTTTCCCACCCGCCATAAAAAACACCCCCAACTTTTCAGTTGAGGGTGTTTGAATTTAAAAGCTGGCGATGACTTACTCTCACATGGGTAATCCCACACTACCATCAGCGCTAAGAGGTTTCACTTCTGAGTTCGGGAAGGGATCAGGTGGTTCACTCTTGCTATTGTCGCCAGCAAACTGTTATGGATACTTGCTTTGGTCTTATTTCTTCACTTTTCAGTGTATGCCAATGCTTTTTCCAAATGAGTTTAACAGAGATATTTGAGTTGGTATTCAAACTAGCTTTTAAACTAAATCAAGCATTTTGCATTGAATTCATTGAAACATACAACTGTTTGGGTGTTGTATAGTCAAGCCTCACGAGCAATTAGTATTGGTCAGCTTCACATGTCACCATGCTTCCACATCCAACCTATCAACGTCGTAGTCTTCAACGGCTCTTTAGGAGACATAAAGTCTCGGGGAAATCTTATCTTGAGGTAGGCTTCCCGCTTAGATGCTTTCAGCGGTTATCCCTTCCGAACATAGCTACCCGGCGATGCGACTGGCGTCACAACCGGTACACCAGAGGTTCGTCCACTCTGGTCCTCTCGTACTAGGAGCAGATCCTCTCAAATTTCCAGCGCCCACGGTAGATAGGGACCGAACTGTCTCACGACGTTCTAAACCCAGCTCGCGTACCTCTTTAAATGGCGAACAGCCATACCCTTGGGACCTGCTTCAGCCCCAGGATGAGATGAGCCGACATCGAGGTGCCAAACACCGCCGTCGATATGAACTCTTGGGCGGTATCAGCCTGTTATCCCCAGAGTACCTTTTATCCGTTGAGCGATGGCCCTTCCATACAGAACCACCGGATCACTAAGACCTACTTTCGTACCTGCTCGACTTGTGGGTCTCGCAGTTAAGCGCGCTTTTGCCTTTATACTCTACGCGTGATTTCCGACCACGCTGAGCGCACCTTCGTACTCCTCCGTTACTCTTTAGGAGGAGACCGCCCCAGTCAAACTACCCACCAGACATGGTCCTCGCTCCAGATAATGGAGCAGAGTTAGAACCTCAATATTACCAGGGTGGTATTTCAAGATTGGCTCCACCGAAACTAGCGTCTCGGTTTCAAAGCCTCCCACCTATCCTACACAAGTAAGATCAAAGTTCAATGTCAAGCTGCAGTAAAGGTTCACGGGGTCTTTCCGTCTAGCCGCGGGTACACCGCATCTTCACGGCGATTTCGATTTCACTGAGCCTCTGCTGGAGACAGCGCCCCCATCATTATGCCATTCGTGCAGGTCGGAACTTACCCGACAAGGAATTTCGCTACCTTAGGACCGTTATAGTTACGGCCGCCGTTTACTGGGGCTTCGATCAAGAGCTTCGCTTACGCTAACCCCATCAATTAACCTTCCAGCACCGGGCAGGCATCACACCCTATACGTCCACTTTCGTGTTTGCAGAGTGCTATGTTTTTAATAAACAGTTGCAGGGGCCTAGTTTCTGTGGCTGCTCTCAGCTCAGGAAGCAAGTTCCATCACCAAAAGCAGCGTACCTTCTCCCGAAGTTACGGTACCATTTTGCCTAGTTCCTTCAGCAGAGTTCTCTCAAGCGCTTTGGTCTACTCGACCTGACCACCTGTGTCGGTTTCGGGTACGATTCCTGTGTAACTGAAGCTTAGAGACTTTTCTTGGAAGTATGGTATCAGCCACTTTACTGTACAAGTACAGCTTGCTATCAGTTCTCAGCATAGAGTACCCCGGATTTGCCTAAGATACATGCCTACAACCTTTCACCTGGACAACCAACGCCAGGCTGACTTAACCTTCTCCGTCCTCTCATCGCATTACACAGAAGTATTGGAATATTAACCAATTTCCCATCGACTACGCCTCTCGGCCTCGCCTTAGGGGTCGACTCACCCAGCCCCGATTAACGTTGGACTGGAACCCTTGGTCTTTCAGCGAACGGGTTTTTCACCCGTTTTGTCGTTACTCACGTCAGCATTCGCACTTCTGATACCTCCAGCAGACTTCTCAATCCACCTTCATCGGCTTACAGAACGCTCCCCTACCACGTATACATAGTATACATCCGCAGCTTCGGTACTATATTTTAGCCCCGTTACATCTTCCGCGCAGGCCGACTCGACTAGTGAGCTATTACGCTTTCTTTAAAGGGTGGCTGCTTCTAAGCCAACCTCCTAGCTGTCTATGCCTTCCCACATCGTTTCCCACTTAATATAGATTTTGGGACCTTAGCTGGCGGTCTGGATTGTTTTCCTCTTGACTACGGACGTTAGCACCCGCAGTCTGTCTCCCGGATAGTACTCATTGGTATTCGGAGTTTGCATCGGTTTGGTAAGTCGGGATGACCCCCTAGCCGAAACAGTGCTCTACCCCCAATGGTATTCGTCCGAGGCGCTACCTAAATAGCTTTCGGGGAGAACCAGCTATCACCGAGTTTGATTAGCCTTTCACCCCTATCCACAAGTCATCCCCTGGCTTTTCAACGACAGTGGGTTCGGTCCTCCAGTTAGTGTTACCCAACCTTCAACCTGCTCATGGATAGATCACCCGGTTTCGGGTCTATACCCAGCAACTATACGCCCTATTAAGACTCGATTTCTCTACGGCTCCCCTATACGGTTAACCTTGCTACTGAATATAAGTCGCTGACCCATTATACAAAAGGTACGCAGTCACCGAACAAGTCGGCTCCCACTGCTTGTATGCATGCGGTTTCAGGATCTATTTCACTCCCCTCACAGGGGTTCTTTTCGCCTTTCCCTCACGGTACTGGTTCACTATCGGTCAGTCAGGAGTATTTAGCCTTGGAGGATGGTCCCCCCATATTCAGACAAGGTTTCACGTGCCTCGCCCTACTCGTCATCATTATATGTGCCCTTTCGTGTACGGGACTATCACCCTCTACGGTCGCACTTCCCAGAGCGTTCCGCTAAAACACATATAACTTAATGGGCTGATCCCCGTTCGCTCGCCGCTACTGAGGGAATCTCAATTGATTTCTTTTCCTAAGGGTACTGAGATGTTTCACTTCCCCTCGTTCGCCTCGTATGACTATGTATTCATCATACGATACCTACCTTATGGTAAGTGGGTTTCCCCATTCAGAAATCTCCGGATCACAGGATATTTGCCGCCTCCCCGAAGCTTATCGCAGGCTATTACGTCTTTCATCGCCTCTGACTGCCAAGGCATCCACCACATGCACTTAATTACTTGACTATACAACCCCAAACAGTCGTTCATCCCTACAAGTAGGATGAGCAACAGATCAACTAATTACTCAGTCAATCATACAGTTGGCGTCTTGTGCACTTAAGCACTGTACAGCTTCAATCTAAATTCATATACCAAAACGCTTGATTCAGTTTTATCGCTAGTAACTCATTTCTTGTAGTTGCCTACTTGAAACGAGTATGAACAATTTATTTCAACTCAAATATATTCTGTTAATGATTCACTACGTCTTCGTCAGATCGCAGTCAACTGTGATAAATCACAGAAGTTAACAAGATGCGCATATTACGCCAACTTCTTATTAATTTCTATAATCTAGGACTTCGTTCGATTAAAGCCTGCGCAAAGCATATGAGACATATATGTCGCAAGGCTTAAATTTTAAGGAAAAGCGTTGCTTTTCTATTCTTAAAATTTGGTGGAGACTAGGAGAGTCGAACTCCTGACCTCCTGCGTGCAAAGCAGGCGCTCTACCAACTAAGCTAAGTCCCCAGCTTAAGATCTAAAATATCTAATTCCCTGTACTCAATATTTAATTTTTCAATTAAATAATGTGTTCGTCAGAATGGTGGGTCTGACAAGACTTGAACTTGTGACCCCACGCTTATCAAGCGTGTGCTCTAACCAACTGAGCTACAGACCCTCAGATACTTCAATGAAGAACAACTTGTTGTGGATTCTTACCGATCGTCAATCTTTCGTTAAGGAGGTGATCCAGCCGCAGGTTCCCCTACGGCTACCTTGTTACGACTTCACCCCAGTCGTCGGCCACACCGTGGTAAGCGTCCTCCTTGCGGTTAGACTACCTACTTCTGGTGCAACAAACTCCCATGGTGTGACGGGCGGTGTGTACAAGGCCCGGGAACGTATTCACCGCGGCATTCTGATCCGCGATTACTAGCGATTCCGACTTCATGGAGTCGAGTTGCAGACTCCAATCCGGACTACGATCGGCTTTTTGAGATTAGCATCCTATCGCTAGGTAGCAACCCTTTGTACCGACCATTGTAGCACGTGTGTAGCCCTGGTCGTAAGGGCCATGATGACTTGACGTCGTCCCCGCCTTCCTCCAGTTTGTCACTGGCAGTATCCTTAAAGTTCCCACCCGAAGTGCTGGCAAATAAGGAAAAGGGTTGCGCTCGTTGCGGGACTTAACCCAACATCTCACGACACGAGCTGACGACAGCCATGCAGCACCTGTATGTAAGTTCCCGAAGGCACCAATCCATCTCTGGAAAGTTCTTACTATGTCAAGACCAGGTAAGGTTCTTCGCGTTGCATCGAATTAAACCACATGCTCCACCGCTTGTGCGGGCCCCCGTCAATTCATTTGAGTTTTAGTCTTGCGACCGTACTCCCCAGGCGGTCTACTTATCGCGTTAGCTGCGCCACTAAAGCCTCAAAGGCCCCAACGGCTAGTAGACATCGTTTACGGCATGGACTACCAGGGTATCTAATCCTGTTTGCTCCCCATGCTTTCGTACCTCAGCGTCAGTATTAGGCCAGATGGCTGCCTTCGCCATCGGTATTCCTCCAGATCTCTACGCATTTCACCGCTACACCTGGAATTCTACCATCCTCTCCCATACTCTAGCTTCCCAGTATCGAATGCAATTCCTAAGTTAAGCTCAGGGATTTCACATCCGACTTAAAAAGCCGCCTACGTACGCTTTACGCCCAGTAAATCCGATTAACGCTCGCACCCTCTGTATTACCGCGGCTGCTGGCACAGAGTTAGCCGGTGCTTATTCTGCGAGTAACGTCCACTATCTTTAGGTATTAACCAAAGTAGCCTCCTCCTCGCTTAAAGTGCTTTACAACCATAAGGCCTTCTTCACACACGCGGCATGGCTGGATCAGGGTTCCCCCCATTGTCCAATATTCCCCACTGCTGCCTCCCGTAGGAGTCTGGGCCGTGTCTCAGTCCCAGTGTGGCGGATCATCCTCTCAGACCCGCTACAGATCGTCGCCTTGGTAGGCCTTTACCCCACCAACTAGCTAATCCGACTTAGGCTCATCTATTAGCGCAAGGTCCGAAGATCCCCTGCTTTCCCCCGTAGGGCGTATGCGGTATTAGCGTCCCTTTCGAAACGTTGTCCCCCACTAATAGGCAGATTCCTAAGTATTACTCACCCGTCCGCCGCTAGGTCCAGTAGCAAGCTACCTTTCCCCGCTCGACTTGCATGTGTTAAGCCTGCCGCCAGCGTTCAATCTGAGCCATGATCAAACTCTTCAGTTTAAAATCAATAGTGCTTTATTCAAAACACCAAATCTTGGCTCATCAATTTTCTGACATTAATTTCTCAAATAAACTTCGAGTAATTTCTACCATCAATCAATGAAAATAATTTCGATCAATCAACCAGTAAAAATCCACACAAGTTGTTCTTCATATTCTCTTAATGATCTTCTTAATGCTTCGTCAGCATCAAGCTAGGTCGGCTATATTACTCTCTATCTCTAGAAAGTCAACATGTAATGAAAATTATTTTTAATCCTTCCTTCTAAAACCCAACTTAATCAATTCAATCAAGTCATTGTTTTATCAGAAGTTTTAATCTTCATCACCGCCGATGGATGTGCATTCTACAGCATTTCAGATACGACGCAACCCCTTTTTTTAAAGTTTTTATCTTTTTTCAAGTTTTTTTGCTCACTCGTTACTTTTTTAAGCAATTTTTTATGTTTTTTTTAACTTTTAAGGTGATTTGAGTTAAATACATACTGTCGAACTACTGTTAGAATAGCGCCATGATTGTCACAAGTTCGTTCCTTGTAACTTACATTTAGGAATTTATATGCATCGTTTTAATTTTTTATGGGCAAGTATGCTGTGCATAGGCTTGACCTCAACTGCATTTGCTCAAGATGCATCTTCAGAATCTCTTGTTCAGGAAAGTGAGACAACTACCCAAACAACAGAGAATACTGAAGCTGTTACAACAGCAGAAAATTCAACTATAGATAGTAAACATCCACGTTTTGATGCTTTAAAAGAATTAAAATATGTCAAAGTTGAAAATTTAAAAGTGAATGCTAATGCTGCTCAAGCGGATGATGTCAAAGATCCATTGCAACCGTTAAATCGTGAAATTTTTGCATTTAATGATATGTTAGATCGTAATGTTGCACGTCCACTTGCTGTGCAATATTCAGAAAAAGTGCCTGAAGATGTACGTGGCTCTTATAGTTCATTCCGTAAAAATTTGAGTGAGCCGTGGAATGCAGTCAATCAATTAGCACAAGGTCGTTTTAGCCGTGCCGCAAAAACCTTAGGTCGTTTTACGATTAATACAGTCACCTCTTTAGGTTTTGCAGATCCTGCAAAACGTTTAGGTATGCCAAATGAAGATGAATCATTGGGTACGACTTTAGGTTATTATGGTGTTCCAAGTGGTCCTTATTTAATGTTGCCACTTTTTGGACCAAGCACTTTACGTAATTCTTTAGATTATGTTGCTGAAAGTTATGCAAACCCACTGACTTATACAGTAGATAATGCAGATCAGTCAGGTTATATCTGGGGAAATCGTCTAATGGGGGGGATTAATGCCCGTTCACGCTTATTAGAGTTTGAAGGTGCTTTACAAGGTGATAGATATGCTGCGATTCGTGATATTTATTTACAACGTCAAAGTTATAATATTGCCAAGAAAAAAGGTTTAGATACCGAAGCTATTTCCTTTGTTGATGATGTAGATGAAGATACTTCAACAGATGCCGAGCAATAATTTAAATCCACCTTTTTCACATATTTTGTAAAAAATTATCTGATATTGGCATATCCTCGGATGTGTCAATATCTCTTGGTTATCTATTTTACATCGTCTAACATATATTCAGACATATACGCTTTATAGCAGGATTATTGAATCACTTTATGTATTTCATTCAGCCCACTCGTACCATACCCAATTTAGACCAAGTACTAAATGCCCTTCCGAGTCTGCAAATGATCAATATTGAAGATATTCATTTGTATGATCCTACAGTCATTGCCATTGCAGATGTACAAGACTATTTACAACACCAGTGGAACTTACCGACAGTTGCTATTGCATTTGAAAATGAAGGTACAGCGCTTTCCCAAGCTTGGGAATTGGGTGCTTTAGCAGGTTGGATTTGGACACGCTTGCCTGCACACCCTGAACATTCATTATTAAAAATAGACGCACAATATAAACGTAATCAAGACAGTCGTGATTTACCGTCTGCTGCAGAATTACAAAAAAAATTACTGCCAAATCCAATTGAACTACAGAACTATAAAGTAGAAACTTTATTTAAGCCTTCAGCATATTTGTCTGGAGATTGGTACGATTATTGGAAAATTAGCGATAAAGAAATCATTTTTTATCTTGCTGATGTTTCAGGACATGGTGTTACTAGCTCTTTGCTAACATCATGGATGGCAGCGTTTCATGGGCGTTCTAAAACACCTAGAGAATTGATTAAAAAACTCAATGGAATGTTGGTGCAGGAAAATATCGAAAAGCACATTACCATGATTGCAGGGATTTTAAACTTAGAAACCCATGCTTTAAAATGGTCAAGTGCAGGACACTATCCTCCTCCGATTATTTTTGAACCGAACCAAGCACCTCGTGTTTTAAATACCAGTAGTTTTCCTTTAGGGTTAACCGAAGACCTTGAAGTTGAAGAGTTTGATTTGGTATTAAATCGCCATGCACGTTTTATTATTTGCTCAGATGGTGCGCTTGAACCTTATACAGGTGGCTTAAACGAACAGTTTTCACAACTCGTCTATCATTTGCAAAATCAATCATTCCAAACCCCAAATCACGTTGCTGATGATATTGCCATCCTCAGTTTAAGAAGAATGAATTAGCATATTATTCAAAAACTTAATTTAATATAGACTATTCTCTAACGCGTCAATACTTGAGTATAGAGTTGCGCTATGTGATAATTTTCCCATCCTTCTCTGCAAATGGCATTTATATGTCAACAGGTCATGTTGAATATGCAAGCTTGAATGGAACGCATATTTTCAAACTTATTGGTGAAGTGCGAGCCCAATCTTGTATAAGCTTAGATAAACTTTTGGCTCGGATTGAACAGCAAGAAAACGTCATTGGCGCTATTGTTGATTTAACCCAAACCACATTTATAGATAGTACAGTTTTAGGTGTACTGGCAAAGTTAGGCTTAAAGCTGAAACAAATCCATCATATCCAAGCTGTAATGCTATCCACAAATCCCGATATTACAACGCTTGCCAATAGCATGGGCTTAGGGCAGGTTTTTGTCATCCTCAATTATTGTGGTGATCCGAATGTCTGCACTCAGGCATTACTCGATGATAATGTCAATCATAGTACGATGTTAACCACGGTTTTAGATGCGCATAAAACATTAATGAAGCTCAATGAAAACAATCAAAATATGTTCGAGCCATTGGTAAAACAGCTTGAAAAACAGCAAGATGACATGGAATGTGTATCTCAAAGTGTGCCACAGCATAACGCTTAGCATTAAAATAAGGAAAAATCATGACTTTACTTTCTGTTGTTCAAATGAACTCTCAAAATGACATTGAAGCCAACTTTAGTGTGATTGAGTCGTTGATTCAACAAAGTAAAGCAAATGGTGCTTCTTTAATTGTTTTTCCTGAAAATTTTGTCTGTTTTGCTGCAGGTAAACAGCGTGAAACAGCTGAACGCTTTGAAGAGTTTCAACAGCGTTTAGAGCGTCTTGCAGCGCAATATCAAATCTGGATTGTTGCAGGCACCTTGCCTTGCCCTTTCCGCCCCGACGGTTCGACGATTTCAGATGGTCGTGTTCGTACAGTAAGCCTGTGTATCAGCCCTGAACGGACTGAAGCACGTTATGACAAAATTCATTTGTTTGATGTGCAAGTCGGTGATTCGGTGGGGGGCTATCAAGAGTCAAAATTCTTTGAACCTGGTACAGATGTGGTTGTAGCAAAAACACCTTTTGGCAATATTGGCTTAATGGTCTGTTATGACTTACGTTTTCCTGAACTTGCTTTAACCTTGAGATCGCAAGGTGCCAATATTTTGACTGCGCCTGCTGCATTTACCTATACCACTGGCGAAATGCATTGGCAGTTATTGCTTCAAGCACGTGCCATGGACAGTCAATGTCAGGTTTTAGGTGCAGCGCAACAAGGTTGGCATGGTGAAAAGCGTCAAACTTGGGGGCATGCAGGCGCAAGCAATAGTCGTGGTCAGATTTTAGAGATCACCAATCAAGAAGGTGCGCAGCTTTTGACTATACCTTTTGATTTAGCAGAGCAGGAAGCCATTCGTGCTTCTATGCCTTTGATGCAACATCGTATTTTAGTGCAATACTGAACATCATTTTGCATTGCATCTCACTTTTCAATCCCTGATAAATTTACAAAAACACTGCTTATTCTTTTCTCACTTTCAGACAGGATAATGGTTCAAATAACATACACAGGGATTTACCATGTCTTTAGAAAAAGTTGTTTATACCGCACATGCAAAAGCTACAGGCGGTCGTGATGGTCGTGCTACTTCCTCAGATAATATTTTAGATGTAAAACTCGCAGTACCTACAGAAATGGGAGGTGCAGGTGGTGGAACCAATCCTGAACAGCTTTTTGCTGCGGGTTATTCTGCATGTTTCTTAGGTGCAATGAAGTTTGTGGCGAATCGTGATCACATCAAAATTCCACATGATGCTTTTATTGAAGGCAATGTCGGCATTGGTCCAATTCCTACAGGTTTCGGCATCGAAGTGAAGTTAGATATTCATTTGGAAGGTTTAGACCAAGCAGAAGCTCAAAAGTTGGTAGATGCCGCGCATATTGTTTGTCCATACTCAAATGCAACACGTGGCAATATTGATGTGACGTTAAATGTGATTGTTTAAAACATTGTATAAGTAAAATCAACCTGAAGGATATAAATTTTCTTTGGGTTGTATTTCAATATAAATTAAAACATGCTCTATTCTTTTTAAAATACGTCATTGTTAAAAAAATTATTATGATGATTCAGCTTTAAATGACTTAAAACATCATGAAACGTTTTAATTAGGCTAATCCTATAAAAGCTATGAATAATTTTTAGTTATCTCCCCAAATGAGTAGTTTACCAATATCATCTATATGAAGCTTATGCATATGATTCATTTTTTCTAATCGCTGTTCAAAAATTTCTAATTCTTTTTTCGCTAATTCAACGGCATTTTCCAAATCAGAACGATAAAAATGGATCGGATCTTGTGCAGGTGGTGGAAAAAATCCTTCATCATGCTCATCAACTGTAAAATCAAACGTTATCTGCTCACCTTGAATTTTAATTTGTGGCTCAGGATGCCCCTCATAGAAAAATGCCTTATTCGTTGCTAAATTTTCCCAATACTGAATATCAGAAAGAGTGCCACAGCATTGTGGAAAATATTGATCAGTCCCATTTATTTGTAAAACATAACCGCCAAAAAATGCGACTACTTGAGACCGTTCGTATATTCCATCTCTCAAATCTTGCGTATGATCAATGATTATTTTGATCAAATTACGTTCTGAAATTTCTAAAATTTTACAAAATGATGACCCTGGGCTATAAGGCTTAAAATCATCTAAAAAACCCGCTTTTTTATAACAGTCAGCATGATATTGATTCCATAAATGAGCATAATCCCAATATGGATATTGATCAGGAGGTGAAATGCCTTGATTGTTATACCCCAATTCAATAACAGGTATTAGCGCTAAGGTTATCATCCATTCGTCCATAAAAATAAATGCAAAATTTTAAGGACCATGCCCACCATGACATGAACGCCCTTCTTGATACTTTGAAGCGATACGAAAGCACTTATTTCGCGCACCTTCCGCATTACCTTTATAACTGCCTAAACATGTTTGATAACACTGTTCACGTTCAGGCTCATCAAATTTTGCTTTTGGCGGTGTGACATTACGATGACATCCGCACAGTGCTAAAGCTAAAAAACCGAGCAAGAATAATATTCTCATCACTCTGCTGCTTCATTCGTCACACGTAAAACCTCTTCCATCGTAGTTTTACCTGCCAAGACTTTACGCAAACCATCATCACGAATCGAACCTGCATCACGACGTGCATATTCCTCAAGTTCATACTCAGCCGCATTGCCATGAATCAAACGACGCATTTGCTCATCAATCGGCACAATTTCATAAATTGCGGTACGACCTGTAAAACCAGTATGCGAACAATGGTCACAGCCTTGTGGTACAGGAAGTTTTAAATCAACTGCGTTAGAAACAGGCTTAAAAATAGCTTTTTCAAAATCATCCGCTTCACGCCATGTATGACATTGCGAACAGATTGTTCTCACCAAACGCTGCGCAATCACCCCAATCAAGGAACTCGATAATAAAAACGGTTCAATTCCCATATCTTTTAAACGTGTCACTGCACCAATTGCGGTATTGGTATGTAGCGTAGATAAAACCAAGTGACCTGTTAATGAGGCTTGCACGGCAATTTCTGCGGTTTCAAGATCACGAATCTCACCCACCATCACCACATCAGGGTCTTGACGAAGCATGGCTTTTAAAGCACGGGCAAAAGTCATATCCACTTTACTATTGACTTGTGTCTGTCCAATCCCTTCAAGCTGATACTCAATCGGGTCTTCGGCAGTCAAAATATTTTTAGAACCATCATTTAAGTCAGAAAGTGCAGCATACAGCGTGGTGGTTTTACCCGAACCCGTAGGCCCTGTCACAAGGATAATGCCGTGCGGACGATGAACCAAAGTTGTTAAACGCTCATAATCACTTGGCATTAAACCTAAATGGGTCATGTTCAAACGCCCTGCTTGCTTATCCAGCAAACGCATCACCACACGTTCACCATGCGAGGAGGGTAAAGTTGAAACACGAACATCGACTTCACGTCCTGCAAGACGCAAAGAAATACGACCATCTTGCGGAATACGCTTTTCAGCAATATCGAGTTTTGCCATGACTTTGATACGAGAAACCAAAAGTGGTGCAAGTTCACGGCGTGGTTGGACGATTTCACGTAACTGACCATCAACCCGTAAACGTACAGAAAGTTTCTTTTCAAAAGCTTCAATATGAATATCGGATGCGCCTACACGAATGGCTTCGGAGAGTAAGGCATTAATTAAACGAACAATCGGTGCATCATCTTCCTGATCCATTAAATCTTCTGTTTCAGGAACTTGATCTGCTAAACTCAATAAATCAGGATGGTCTTCTAAGCCTGCTGCAACTTGTTGAGACTCACCTGTTTCACCCGCATAACTTGACGTGAGTAATTGATTAAACTCAGTTTCGGTAGAAAGTTGATGCTGTGCAGGACGACCTAAATAACGGCGGGCTTCTTGAATGGCAATCTGTGTGGGATTTTCACGACGGACAATAAAAACTTGGTCGCCTTCGTAACGCAATAGCACTCCATGCCGTTTCGCAAAACTATAAGGTATTTGTAATTGTTTAAGAACTTGCATTACAACTTATATTAATGATTAAAATTGTTTTGAGTGTACTCTAAGCGCATGACAGCGTGAAGTCTGTTTTCAACAAATGATCAGAGGAATAATGAGCTTTGTCGATCAAAAATGAACATCTAGAACCAGAGCTTCCTGATCTAAAATGGTGGGGAGAACAAAAATTTGAGCTAAATCAAGCCAAAGCATGGCAATTTGGCTCATTAATGATGCGTCTAACTCGAGGACTCCAAGAATGGCGCTTGGAATATTATCGCCCACAAATGCAATATGACTATGAGCAACAATGGAGTTGTATTCAAGATGTCAATTTTGGCTTTCCACAGCCTGTGCATGTTGAACGCTATATGTTTAGAGAAACCCATAATCATTTTCAACTGATGCCACGCTTAGCGGATCGTTCAGTGGTGATTCGCCCCGTAGATCCCATTTATATTCCTGCAGGGCAACGTGGAACTTTATATATTAGCACCCCACTTTGGGTGGCAGGTTTTGTACAAGCGCAGAAAGAACCCCTATTTGATATTCCCGTCATTTTGCCCAAAGATACATGGTTTGGCCCTGACCATCGTACTGGTGAAATGTGTTATGCCACTTCAGTAGATGGACGTACCGAACTTAATCTATTACGTCCTCGTGCCTTTCGTGCTGTCACGCCGATTGTTTTTCATAATATTAGTCATCATCAATTACGTTTTGATCGTATGAATGTACCTGTACCGGCATTACCGTTATTTTATAGTGAAAGTACAGGACGGCTTTGGACATCGCAAATTAAAGTCATTTATGAAGGTGATGACCGCCCTGCACGAATTAAAATTGAAAATCGCACGCCGCCTTTGGCAGGTGAAGTCAGTTATGTACATCCACCACGTTCGCCAGGTGGTGCGCTATTTAATATGTTTGATTCATTCTTCTAAGAGGTCAGTATGGCAGACAGTAATATTCCCAAAGACATTGCTGATAATTTAAAAGGTATTTTTACCAATATTAATACTGACCGACTCAGTGAAATTGTGGTCGCAATTGTGCTGTGTTTTGTGGGTTTTTTATTGGCACGAATCATTTCCAATACCTTTATTCGAACCATTGGTGCCAAGTTCAATGCACATCAACGCTTGGTATGGCGACGAGGGATTTTTTATTTTATTTTCATGATTTTTGTGATGGCGAGTTTAAAAGAAGCAGGCTTTAAACTCAGTGTCTTTTTAGGCGCAGCAGGGATTTTGACCGTTGCTTTGGGTTTTGCCTCACAAACGTCAGCCTCAAATTTAATTAGTGGTTTGTTCTTGATTGGCGAAGGCTCTTTTGAAATTGGCGATACTATTCAGATCACCTTAATCCGTGGGCATACCATTGAAGGTGAAGTGATTTCCATTGATTTACTTTCTGTCAAACTGCTCACTTGGGATAATGTGTATGTACGTTTACCGAATGAACAACTCATTCGGGCACCTGTACATAATTTATCAAAGTTTCCGATACGGCGCATCTTGATCACTTTGGCAATTAATTTTAATGAAGATATCAACAAAGTACGTGAAGTGTTGTTAGACCTTGCCAATGATTATCCTTTGGTTTTAGCTGACCCTAAACCACGTTTAAGCGTGACCTCTTTTGGTGAATCTTCAATTGAGTTGCATTATGCGTTGTGGTGTAAACAAAGCAATTATATGCAAGTTAAAGATGAAATCCATGAACAAATTCGCAATCGTTTTGTTGAAAATCAGATTGAAATTCCTGTGCCTAAAATTGGTTTTGTAGATCGTCCCATAACCCAACATAGCGCATTAGCCAATGAAGATGTGGATGCCTATGCAAATGCGCAAGAACTCAAAATGCAAAAAGATCAAGATAAGCATTTATAAACACGCACAATTTCAATTAAAAATTGCGATAGAAAAAACCCTCTAATCTCTAGAGGGTTTTTTATTTCTAATGATTTAACGCTTTTGTTTCAGGAATAGGTGCAATATAAGCAATGATCAGCATGACAAAACCTGCGCCTAAAAAAGAAATAACCCGTGTTAATGTGCCGATATGTGAGAGGTCAAGTAAGACTAATTTTAAGGTCACAAGCATTAAAATACTGCCGCCTAAAATCCATAAAGCACGCATATTTTTCTTTGTTGCATAACTCATGGTAATAAAAGCCAAACTCACCCAAAGCAAAGTAAAACTCAATTGAATTGTCGCGTTTTGCCAAATCGCAAGCGTATTATATGGTGTAGACAAATAGACATGTAATGCCCGTAAAATCACATAACTACTCAACCAAAGTAAACTTAAAACTGACAACACAGCCACAATTCCACGATCCATTCCCTGTTTAAGTTGCAAACTCAACATCCAAATAAAACCAAATAAAATCGCAATACTGATCAAGTCAAAAGGATTGAATACAGGAAGTAGATAAAACTGAAAAGGTTGTTGTGAAAATAATTGTGAACATACAATCCAGATAAGCATCAAAGCCAAGCTACTTCGTGTTTGCCAAAACATCGTCCAATTCAAATTTTCTTTTTGACTAAAACACCATGCACAAAATGCTAAAGGTAGGATCACCATACTGATATAAGGCAGAGCAGGCAAAATACTCAAACTCATCAAGCTTAAGCTCAACAAAGTTCCCAAACTCACCCATTCTTTTTCAAGCTGTAAGCCTACAGAAGGACGCAGCCATAACCCTGTCAACAGTGCACCACTAAAGAAAATGCCTGCTTGTTCAATCGTATTCAACCAGAGGATACTGCCGTTTTCACTACGATGAATGACGAAGAATAATGCAAAAATATAAAGTGGGATCACCCCAATCCATTTTGGAATCAGCCATGACCATGATGCTTTACGCCATAACATCACGCGATTTAAAATGACATATAAGCCACTCATCAATATTAAAGTGACAATATACTGAGATGGTCCTTCAAGATAATCCACCCACAAAAACAATTGCATAGCGGTTGCCGACAGCAACAACATACTCAAAAAAGTAATACTGCTATAGGTTAATTGTTGTTGAAACTTTTCATAGGCATTAGCAAGTAAAACTACAGCAAAATAGCTGATACTCAGCACCCAATACATCAAGCTTGGAAAATGTGCAGATTCAAATAAATAATATAAGCTCGACAAGCCCGCAACCAGTAATAAAGCACTCGCCAGATAACGACTCACTGTAGATTTTTGATATAAAGCAAATACAAAAATCAGTACACCTTCCACCGCCCATCCCATCACACTCCATTCATCTTGTAAAAGAAGTGGCGGAATTAATGTGATAAAAATCAACATTAAACTAAAATAGCTTTGTGAAATAATTTTGACGGCTTGATTATGCTTCGCCAATAGATACAGCACTGCAAATAACACCGCAAATGCTAGACTCAGACTGGCTTGCCAAACTGTTTTTTCAAAATAAATCAAATATAAAAAAGTATAAGCAACCAATGGCGCACCAAAAATGAGGGCGATGTCTAAAGCAGGTTTTAACTGAAATTGTTGTACATCTTTTTGTGCGATCAGCTGACTAAAACGGAAGCCTAACCAAATGAAAATGGCCGTATGTGCAAGTACCAAAAATGCCAAAGCATCATGTTGCTGCGCTTGCCCATGAATAAAGGCATAGCTGCCTGCCACAATCACCGTCATTAAAAATGCGATTTGATTGAGAATTTTCCACGGGCGCAAGGTCGTTAAAATGGCAACACAGAAATTAATAACCCAATAATACGCAACAAACTCTACTGCTGTTGCCGCCCGCACAGGCAAAGTAAAAGGTGCGGCGGCGGCAATGACCATTGCCATTAAAGCCAATTCAATACTCTGCTGTTTTAAACTTAAAGTCAGCGTGAGTGCCATTACCACAGCAAAACAAATAGTCGCAACATAAATATTCGGAATGACATGATTGTAATAAGCAAAAAATAGCGTTAAAAATAGTCCTGCTAATCCAAGTCCTTCAAGTGCTAAAGCAAAACTTCTATTTTTATTCTGTAGAAAAACACCAATCCCTGTAAGCACGAAGCTTAGTATTGCAACGATTGCCAGTTTTAAAGATAAACTGACCTGCCAATGTTCCGTTGCAAAACGCAGTAATAAAATAATCCCAATGACCAATACAACAGTTGCGGCTTTTAAGACAGGATTGCCTTGAAAAATCCATTGTTTAATTTGTTGGATTAAACTCATTTCAGGCTGAGTTTCAGATAACTGTTGGGTCGAATTTGAAATAACCGCAGTACTGTGTTCTGATGTGATAGATTGTTGCTGCACATGGTTCAGCTTTTCTTGTAACTGCTGTACAGAACGCTCTAAACGTCTTAGCCACCTTAGAAAAAAGAAAATCCAACAGGTTAAACCCAAGCCTATTAGCCAACCCCATTGCAGGCTCATGCCCACAACCGCAAGTAATGAGGAAATATAAAGCGGAACTTTAGAGGTAAACTGTAAAGTCAGATGTTGTTGCGCTGAAAGATCAAGCAAAGGCTTTTGCAAAGCATCGACATAATGTATTACACTCATCACAAATGCCAAAGCGCAGACATAGGTCACGACTTCCGTCTTTAAAAACCACGCTGAAACCGCAACAATCGTTAAGACCATTAACCAAATAATACGAATCTCACTCTGCCCTTTGAGCATATTTCTCTGTCTCTCTCCTGAGTATTTGGATGATACAACAGTCAAACGCTGAGTTCTGATGAATTCATCAGATATTCGGTAACTATCGTTCTACATCATGATGCTATGCTCCTTTCCAAAATCACGTACAATACTGCTATTAATTGAATTAGGAATTTTGCAATGCCACCATTTGTTTTGGTCGATGGGTCATACTTTTTATTTCGTGCCTTTCATGCACTACCACCATTAACCACCTCAACAGGTTTACAAACCAATGCAATTCGTGGTGCTATTTCTGCAATTCAAAAGTTAATGCGCCGTGTTCAACCTACGCATATGGCCGTGATTTTCGACACACCAGAACCTACTTTTCGTCATCAACTTTCACCGATTTATAAAGGTGATCGTCCAAGTATGCCTGACGAACTTGCTCAACAAATTCCTTATTTACATGCCTTAATTCGTGCGCTAGGTATTCCACTTCATATGCTACCTGGTGCAGAAGCGGATGATATTATTGGTACTTTAGCCAAACGTGCTGAAGCTGCGGGTCATCAAGTCCTGATCTCAACAGGCGACAAAGACATGGCGCAATTGGTCACTGAAAAAGTGACGCTTGAAGACAGCTTTAAAGATAAACCCATGAATATTGAAGGGGTCATTGAAAAGTTTGGTGTCCGTCCAGATCAGATCATTGATTATTTAACATTGATGGGCGATGCCTCAGACGGCATTAAAGGTGTCCCTGGCGTCGGTGCAAAAACAGCAGCCAAGCTTTTAAATGAATATGGTAATTTACAAAACATTATTGCCAATGTTGACAATATTAAAGGTAAAGTTGGTTTAAGTATTAAAGAAAACCAAGACGGTATTAAACTTGATCACCAACTTGCAAGTATTATTATCGACCTTGATATGGGTTTGACCTATGATGATTTGAAACTGACAGACCCGAATGTCGAAGAATTACGTCATTTGTATACTGAGTTAGAATTCCGTAATCAATTACAATCGTTAGATCATCCTAATAATCCAAACAGTGCTGCGTATAAACAGACCTCAAAACAAATCGAAAAAACCGCACAAAATACTGAAAATAACAATGATCAAGCCATTTCAAGTAGTATTGATGATCAACTTGGACAAGCAACTTACCACACTATTTTAACTCAGGCGGATTGGGAGCAGTTTTTCAAGCGTTTAAGTACAGAAAAACGTTTTGCCATTGATACTGAAACCACTAGTTTAGATTATCGTGTTGCAGAAATGGTGGGTTTTTCAGTTGCTTTTGATGCGAAAGATGCCTATTACATTCCACTTGCACATGATTATGAAGGTGCACCTGAACAACTGAATCGTGATGTGATTCTTCAACACATTAAACCTATTTTAGAAGATGTAACTGTTGAAAAAATTGGACATCATTTAAAATATGATGCGCATATCTTTGAAAATCATGGTATCCATTTACAAGGTTGGTATTTTGATACCATGTTGGCATCTTATGTCCTCAACTCAGTGGCGACGCGTCACGGTATGGATGATGTTGCACGTGTTTATTTAAGTCACTTGACCACAAGCTTTGAACAAATTGCAGGCAAAGGCGCGAAGCAAAAAACTTTCAATCAAATTGAGCTTGAAACAGCTGCACATTATGCCGCTGAAGATGCACATGTGACCTATCGTTTATATGAAGTACTCGATCGTAAGCTAAAAGAAATTCCTGAACTCAGCAATATTTTGCACAATATTGAAATGCCTGTTGCTCGTGTTCTGACTTCAATGGAAGAAAATGGCATTGCGTTAAATCTAGCATTTTTAGACCAACTCAGTGTAGATTTTGCTGAAACCATTCAGAACCTTGAAAATCAAATTATTGAAATTGCAGGCGAATCTTTTAATGTCGGTTCACCAAAGCAAGTGGGTGAAGTCCTATTTGAAAAATTAGGTTTAAAAGGTGGCAAGAAAACAGCTACAGGTCAATACAGCACGTCTGAAGCTATTTTAGAAAAAATTGATCATCCTATTACCTCATTAATTATTGAATATCGTGGTTTAACCAAACTCAAAAGTACTTATACCGAAGGTTTATCTAAACAAGCCAATAATGAAACGCATCGTGTACACACCAGTTATCATCAAGCATTAACGGCGACAGGTCGCTTATCTTCGACCGATCCAAACTTACAAAATATTCCTGTTCGTGAAGAGATTGGACGTCAAATTCGTAAAGCCTTTATTGCGCCGCAAGGTCGCGTATTACTTGCAGCCGATTATTCACAAATTGAACTGCGTTTAATGGCACATTTTTCCCAAGATGAAGCGTTAGTTCATGCTTTTAATCATGGGCAAGATGTACACCGTCGTACAGCATCAGAAGTTTTGGGTGTTGCACTTGAAGATGTCACCAATGATCAACGTCGCCAAGCCAAAGCCGTTAACTTTGGTTTGCTTTATGGTATGTCTGAATTTGGTTTGATTCGTCAACTTGGCTTTACCCGTGAAGAATCACAAAACTATATCAAACAATATTTCCATCGCTATCCTGGCATTTATGAGTATATGCAACGTACTCGCCAAGTGGCTTTGGAACAAGGCTTCGTGGAAACGATTACAGGTCGCCGTCTTTACACACCTGATATTGATGCTCGTAATATGATGGTGCGTAAAGCGGCTGAACGTGCAGCAATCAATGCGCCACTACAAGGTTCTGCCGCTGAAATCATTAAAATGGCCATGATTGAAGTTGATAAAATCTTACCGAAAGATCAAGCCAAACTTCTACTTCAAGTTCACGATGAATTGGTCTTTGAAGTCGATGAAGCGATTGCTGATGAATTAGCAAAACAGATTCAGGACGTCATGCAAAAAGTGTGTACCTTGTCTGTGCCTTTGTTGGTTGAAGTCGGCAAAGGCAACAATTGGGATGAAGCACATTAATCGCTTTTAGTACCTTCCTCCTTCTAGGAGCAAGGCTAGGATGGAGGTCGTTTTCAAACATCAAAAGAAAGATCACAATTTCTTTAATTTGAATGAAAACTACAATGTATAAAAAAGGACTCAATTGAGTCCTTTTTTATTTTCAATTAATAAATTACAAACCTGTTAATAAAACTTTTGCAACTTCATTCATTAGAATTTCAGCAATATACAATGCAAGGAAGGCCAAAATCGGAGAAAGATCAATCATTCCCATGTTTGGCATAATTTTACGAAATGGGGCTAATAAAGGCTCAGCGAGTTCTTGGATCACTTCAATATAAGGTGAACGAGATTGGGTAAACATCACTACCCAACTTAAAATAATCGTTGCAAAAATTAAATAACGACAGAAGCGAATCAAATCCTGAATCATGGTGACAAAAGTTAAAATCAAAAGATGTACAGGGCTATTTGGCATAGCACCTTGCAAATACATGATTCCAAAAATTTTCAATAAATACAGAATAATCAATAATGCCAATGCAGCCGTATTCACACGTCCTTTAGCAACGGTTGGGAAGATGCGACTAAAAATATCTACAATTTTGGTCGCTTTCACTGTAGACAATACAACTGGATTATATGGACTCACCATTGCTAATTGCATTAAAAAACGAAAGAATACAAGCAAAATTGCGACGTTAATAATAATGCCAAAAATCTGCGCAGAATTTGCACCCATATCGGAATATTCCTAAATAAAATCAATAATTAAATTAATTATTTCGTGCTATCACTTAATTCTTGTGCTAACTCTTGACTACGCTTTTGTGCCGCAGCCAAGGCAGTTTGAATATTTTGTGAAATGTGTGCACGATCAAAAACTTCTAATGCCGCTTGTGTTGTACCATTTGGAGAAGTCACATTTTTGCGTAATTCAGCAGGCGTATTTGAGCTAGTAATTGCCATTTGTGCAGCACCCAAAGCCGTTTGTAACGTCAATGCCGTCGCCACTTTTTCATCCAAGCCCATGTTTTTGCCTGCACGAATCATACTTTCCATCATATAGAAGAAGTACGCAGGACCCGAACCTGAGACCGCAGTGACTGCATCAATTTGTGCTTCAGCACTCACCCAAATGGTTAAACCTGTCGCGGCTAAAACTTGGCTCGCTAAATCACGATCTTCACGAACAACATTATCTTGTGCAAACAAACCATGTGCACCTGTTTGTACCAATGCAGGCGTATTTGGCATGACACGAACAATACGTTCAGACCCTGTTAACGCTGCAATCGTTGCAATTTCAGCACCTGCTACAATCGAAATAATCAGTTTATTTTTAAACAAACCATTTAACGGTTTTAGCAAAGCCCCTAACACCTGTGGTTTTACGGCTAAAACAACAACATCTGCATTTTCAATTGCAACAACATTATCATCGGTGACGTGTACATCTTTCTCTTGTAATAGTTCACGTATTTTTTCTACAGGATCAGACACTGTAATCCGTGTTGCTGGGAGTCCACGGGTAATCAAGCCCCCGATCAGGGCTTGTGCCATATTGCCACCACCAATGAAAGTAATATTACAATTTAAAGCTGCACTCATGAATTACGCTCGTTTAACTTTTTGCTCGCTAAGACATTAAATTTGGCTGCCAACCATCGACTTCAACATAGTCCGATTGTGCTAACCAAAAACCTTTCGGTGTAAAAACACCAAGCATAACATTATCTATGCTTAATATTTGAATTGTATGACGCAACCACGGAAAAATTTGCTGATTTTGGATGGCTTTTTTTAACGGCCATGCCCCAACTCGTCCATACAAATGAATTTTTTCTCCGCCAACGCGATATTGCAAAGTCAGATTTGTGTTCAGCAACCTTGCCGATAGACCCATTTTTTCTGTTTGAATCTGAAAATGACCTGCTGCCACAGTCAAATGTTGCCCCATTTCATAACAAACTTCTGTCATATTTTGCTCAGGTACTTGCTTACTTGCAAGATAAACCTCAGCAGTTAAACGATATAAAACATTTTGAAATCGTAAATAATAAAATTGATTCCAATGCAAGGCAGCTTGGGCATCATTTTTTGAAGCAATCACTTCATGTTGTAATCGTTGCACCATTTCAAAACTCGGACGATAATCGCCTTCACCTTTCATCCAAACTGATAAAAGCTGTCGTTGCCGTGCTGGTGACAAAGTTACAAATTTTGCTAAATCTAATTGTTCAGCATCGCCACACCATGCTAAATCTTGCTTTAAAACCTCGTTCAAAATCTCATCAGCATCCTGCATCAATACACTCGTACGCGCCAAGGCCTGTTGCATTTTTGGGTAACGGCTTTGCAAAATATTCCAAAGTTCATGCCTACACCATGCTCGATCATAATGTGTATCGAGATTGGTCGGATCATTCACATAAGGAATATAAGTTTGTTCAACCCATTGGCAAATCTGCTCACGACTGATCTCTAAAAGGGGGCGCCAAATCGTCATTTTTTCACGAACATCGACAGGGTGCATCGCAGCCAAACCAGAGACACCTGCGCCCGAGAGTAAACGTAACATCAACGTTTCTGCTTGATCTTGCTGATGATGGGCAAGTACTAAAATTTCATTGGCTTGTAAATGTTTTAAATAGGCTTGATAACGTGCTTCTCGCGCTTGATTTTCAAGATTGCCTTTGGCAACACAAACATTTTCGATAATCGAGGGAATATTTAAAGATTGACATTGTTGAGCAACAAAATTTCCCCAGTCATCACTCATAGTTTGTAATTGATGATTAATATAAATGGCACGCACCTGTTGAGGACATAGTGCTGCCATTAAATACAACAGCAGCATGGAGTCCATGCCGCCGCTGCACCCAATTAAAAATCGGGTATTATTTTGAAATTGCTTAGATTGTTTTAAGAAGCCAGACCTAAATTGTCGCTGCCAAACTTCATTAAACGTTGGTAACGTGCTTCGCATCGCTCGTTAGCATCCATAGTTTGTAATTCATCAAGCGCTTGTTTTAACACATTTTTCAAAGATTCCATCACTTCCAATGGATGTAAATGTGCACCTTCGCCTTCATCAACGACATATTCAACAATACCCATTTTTTGCAATTTATCAGCAGTTAATGCCAATGCTTCACTCGCTTGTTCTGCTTTTTCAGCAGTTTTCCATAAAATCGAAGCACAGCCTTCAGGTGAAATCACTGAATAAATACTATGTGATAACATAATTACACGGTCAGCAACCCCAATGCCCAATGCACCGCCAGAACCACCTTCACCAAGCACAGTGGCAATGACAGGCACTTTTAAGCTTGAAAGCTGTGCCAAACTCGTTGCAATCGCTTCTGCTTGACCACGTTCTTCTGCACCAACACCTGGATATGCACCCATCGTATCAATAAAAGTAAATACAGGTAGATTAAAGCGTTCCGCCATATCAAGTAAACGCTGTGATTTACGATAGCCCTCAGGATTACACATCCCAAAGTTATGTTGTAATTTTTCACGCGTGCTGCGACCACGATGTTGCCCCACCACCATCACAGGTTGACCGTTAAAACGTGCTAAACCACCGACCATTGCACCATCGTCACCATAAAGACGATCGCCATGTAGCGTATCAAATTCTGTAAAAATTTCGCCTACATAATCCAAAAATTGCGGACGCTCTGGATGACGTGCAATTTGAACCGTTTTCCAAGCTTTAGATTGAGCAGCTTTATTTTTCATAAGTCGAGTATTATCCCTAATTCGCCGATGACTCACACCGAGAAATTTGTGTTAATCGATAAACTGTTCCGACTGAATATTCAATTCAATGTCCCAATGCTTAAATTGCACTTGCTCATCATGCAAATCGGCAACGAGCAATGGCCATTGTTTGGCATCACCAGAAACGCTGAGGTGCCATTGTTGCTCATTCTGAACTGTTAATTCAATGGCAGGAAGCATCTCATCACTACGACTGTGATTCAGTAAAACTGCAAGACGAAGCAATAAACAGAGGTAAATAAGCTTGTATCCACCTACTCTCATCACATCAATTTTACTGTCAGTACGCAATTTTCGACGATGATGAGCGACCAAATGTGACAAATGGTTTTGATCAATTTGTGAAAAACCAGGAATATCTGAATGCTGTAACAAATACGCACTGTGCTTATGATAACCACTGTGACTGATTGCTAAACCAATTTCATGTAAATATGCAGCACGACGCAATAAATCGCTATCATCATTATTTAAATCAAGTGCAACAGCCACACTATCAAATAAATACTGTGCAGTATCAACCACACGCTGTGCTTGTTTTAAGTCTGCGCTATAACGCCCAATCATCGCTTGGACACTGCGGTCACGAATATCTTCATGCTGAAAACGACCAAGCAAGTCGTACATTACACCTTCACGCAAAGCACCATCGGAATAGACCAGTTTATCGATATTTAAAATTTCAAATACTGCATACAAAATAGCGATACCTGCAGGTAAAACTGCACGACGATCTTCTTTTAAGCCATCAAATTCCATATCTGAAACATGTTTATATTTCAGCATTTTATCTTTGAGTTTTTCCAATCCTTCACGTGTCAGATTTTCCTGATCATCGCTCCACCCCATATTGACCGTAATCTGACGACACGCCTTAATTGTACCGCTCGAACCGACTACCGTGTCCCATCCTGCTGCTTTATATGTATTTGCAATCGAAGATAATTCTTTTCGTGCCGCGACAACAGCTTTGTCAAAAATTTTAGCGTTGATTTCGCCATCAGGGAAATAAGACTTGGTAAAAGCAACACAACCCATTTGTAAGGATTCTGTATGAATAGGTTCAAACTCTTCACCAATAATGAGCTCTGTCGAACCACCGCCAATATCAATCACCAAACGACGACCACTATTCGCCATCGTATGTGAAACACCTAGGTAAATTAAACGAGCCTCTTCACGCCCTGCAATAATTTCAATCGGTTTAGGTAAAATTTCTGCGGCTTTTTGAATAAACTCTTGACCATTTTTCGCTTGACGCAATGCATTGGTTGCCACAATACGTAAACGATTGGGTTGAACTGAACTTAAACGTCCTACAAATCGTGCTAAACACGCCAAGCCTCGCTGCTGCGCTGCTTCTGTTAAATTTTTATTTTCATCTAATCCAGCCGCAAGTTGAACTTTTTCTGACATTGATGCGACTTTTTTTACTTCACCATGATCGACACGAGCAATTGCCAAATGAAAGCTGTTTGACCCCATATCAATGGCAGCAAGTAATTCTTCATCAATTAAAAAATCAGACATTATTCATACAAACTCATTCAGAAGTATGCCTAGATTAATTCACCTAAAGACAATTGAAAAGCCATTTATCATGACAATTCACTGAGCCATTATTTTTTCTACATTTGTGACAATTGTATGACAATTTCAAGCCTCCGATTAGGCTTATCGTGAGCATCAATTAGACAAATCCACAATTAAGATCGAAAATTTACCTATTCCCCTACTTTGTAAGAGATGTCTATGTAATACTTATAGACATAGATGACATCTTTAAAATATTTTGGAGCAATATCCATGTCAGGCAATATCGTAAACACAACCGATGCCAACTTTGAAGCAGACGTTTTACAATCTGAAACTCCTGTACTTGTCGATTTTTGGGCAGGGTGGTGTGCACCATGTAAAGCCATTGCACCTGTACTTGAAGTTTTATCTGATGAATACCAAGGTAAAGTAAAAATCGTTAAAGTTGACGTAACTGCATGTGAAGCAACCGCAGTAAATTATAACATTCGCAACATTCCAGCATTGCTCATGTTTAAAAATGGCGAAGTTGTAGCACAACAAATCGGTGCGGTACCTAAGTCTAAATTGACTGCATTCATCGACGAAAACATCTAATTCAGTGTTTAAGCTTTCGTTATTCTTCAAAAATACGCTATAAAAATATGGCGTATTTTTCTTCTATACATTGACAATTTTAAAGTTCTCACTTATATTCCATGCATAAGAAATTTTGGGGTTTATTCCAATTTCTTACAACACAACACATAAGATCGCCGCTCGGCAACAGAAATTGTTTTACACATTTCTCCTCGAAAGAACTAATTAGATTCTGAGTTTTGTTATTGTGCAAATACAATTACACTCACCTATTGTACTGCGGGCGACTTTTGCTTCTTTCTATTATCTCTGTGTACCACACATCCTTAAATCAATCTGACCATCTATGAACTTAACTGAACTCAAGAAAAAACCGATTGGCGAACTCATTAAGATTGCGGAGTTTATGGGCCTTGAAGGAATGGCTCGTAACCGTAAACAAGACATTATTTTTGCCATCTTAAAACGCCATGCAATGAATGGCGAAGAAATTTTTGGTGATGGTGTTCTAGAAATTTTGTCTGATGGGTTTGGCTTCTTACGCTCGGCTGCTGGCTCTTACCTTGCAGGACCAGATGATATCTATGTGAGCCCGTCACAAATTCGCCGTTTTAACCTTAGAACTGGCGACACCATTACTGGTACAATTCGCCCACCAAAAGAAGGCGAACGCTATTTTGCTTTACTTAAAGTAAATCAAATTAACTATGACACACCTGAGAATTCACGTAATAAAATCTTATTTGAAAACTTAACACCTTTATTCCCGACTGAACAATTGATCATGGAATTAGGCAATGGTTCAACTGAGGATTTAACCGCACGTGTAGTTGATTTGATCGCACCGATTGGTAAAGGTCAACGTTCAATCATTGTTGCACCGCCAAAAGCCGGTAAAACAATGTTATTACAAAACATTGCACAATCTATCGTACGTAATAACCCTGAATGCTTCCTGATCGTTCTTCTCATTGATGAACGTCCTGAAGAAGTCACAGAAATGGAACGTACAGTACGTGGTGAAGTCGTTGCCTCTACATTTGATGAATCACCTGCTCGTCATGTACAAGTTGCTGAAATGGTGATTGAAAAAGCAAAACGCCTCGTCGAACATAAAAAAGATGTCGTGATTTTACTTGATTCAATCACGCGTCTCGCACGTGCCTATAACACGGTTATTCCGTCGTCAGGTAAAGTACTGACAGGTGGTGTAGATGCACATGCTTTAGAGCGTCCAAAACGTTTCTTTGGTGCGGCACGTAATATTGAAGAAGGTGGCTCTCTCACCATCATTTCTACTGCCTTGATTGAAACAGGCAGTAAAATGGATGAAGTGATCTATGAAGAATTCAAAGGTACAGGTAACCAAGAGATTACACTTGATCGCCGTATTGCTGAAAAACGCGTCTTCCCTGCGATGAATATCAAAAAATCAGGTACTCGTCGTGAAGAACGCTTAATGAGCGAAGAAAATCTACGCAAGGTTTGGATTTTACGTAAACTTTTACATACACAAGATGAATTAGCAGCGATGGAATTCCTACTTGACCGTATGAAAGAAACCAAAACCAATGATGATTTCTTTGATCAGATGAAGCGTAAAGCCACTAACTAAAATTTTATTTATCTTAAGAAGGCTATCTATAACGATAGCCTTTTTATTTGGTTGACTTTATTTACATAAAATTACATATACCATTGTAGATTGTTAATATGTATTACAAGCTATTGAATATTAATATTTTTAAATATTAATCCTTATATTTTTTAAGCAGTTAGATAGTAATAAACCAATATAAACGCTCAAATTAATTGTAAATACCTGTTAAAAAAACGTCATTTTCTAGTCATTTTTGCCATTTTTTTGATTTTGGGCAGTAGCAATTCTAAATGCGCAGTGATAGCATATTCGCATACCAGTTAGACTGCTATGCACAAAGCAAAAAACAGGCTAACTTGGGTTTTTTGTCTCAATTTATTTTATGAGAGTGATGCCATGTTATTCAAAAAAATCGCTATTGCTGCTGCAGTTGCTACTACTTTAGCTTTCGTTGGTTGTGCTAAAAAAACTGAAGAAGCTGCTGCTGACGCAAACGCTGCTGCTTCTCAAGCTGTAGAAGCTGCTTCTGAAGCTACTGCTGCTGCTGACGCTGCTGCTGCTTCTGCTGCAACTGACGTTGCTGCTGCAAGTGATGCTGCTGCTGACGCTACTGCTGCTGCTTCTGCTGCAACTGATGCTGCTGCTGACGCTACTGCTGCTGCTTCTGCTGCAAAATAATAATCACTTTAGATTATTATCAGAAAAAGAGAACCTTTGGTTCTCTTTTTTTATATCTTAAATTTAAAGATCAGAACCCAAAATACTCAATATTCAAAAGTATCAATATCAAAAACCTACTCTTAAGCTATACATATACATATTTTTTAAAAACTTAAGCTTTTTCTGAAATCCAATACACTTTTGAATATAACTGAACAGATAGGGAACCCTCCTACCTTCTTTCCATATCAAACTCAAAAAATTTCAATCAATACTTAACATCTGATATAAAAAAAGCCCTGTCATGTATACAGGGCTTTTTTTATAATAGAGAAAATTAATCCTCTTGTTCAGTACCAACACGTTGTCTAAATTTCTGACCCGCACGGAAAGTCACAACACGGCGTGCAGAAATTGGAATCTCTTCCCCAGTTTTTGGATTACGACCAGGGCGCTGACGTTTGTCACGCAATTCAAAATTACCAAATCCTGAAAGTTTCACTTGTTCGCCAGCAATCAATGCTTGGCTAATTTCATCAAAGAATAACTCAACCATTTGTTTTGCTTCACGACGATTTAAACTCGTAAGCTCACTTAAATGATCAGCCATTTCTGCTTTTGTTAATGCTGTCATGAGGCCCTCAATGTCGCTTCATAAGTGTCTTGCAACACTTGTATAATGTTGTCCATACCAGATTTTATTTCAGCATCTTCAAGTGTACGCGTTGGATGTTGCCATAATAATGCAAATGCTAGAGAGCGCTTGCCTTCTGCCACACCTTGACCTGTGTACACATCGAATAACCAAGTTGAGTCTAAGAGCTCACCACCCGTTTTTTCGATAAGTTGCTGAATTTCACTGACATTAATCTTATCACTAATTAAAACAGCAATATCACGTCTAACCGATGGAAATCGTGATAATTCTGTAAAATTAGATACATAAGTTTGCAAAACAACCAATTGATCGAGTTCTGCAACCCAAGTTGTTGCCAAATCTAGTTCATTTTCCAATGATGGATGTAAACGACCTAAATAACCAATCGATTTTCCAGCAACTAATATCTCAGCAGATTGTCCAGGATGCAACCATTCGCGCTCAGAACGCACATATTCAACCTGTACACGCGCAGCAGCAAGTAATTCCTCTACTTCACCTTTAAAGTCAAAGAAATCCATTGCTTGTGGTTTAGCATGCCATGATTCAGCTTGTTTAGCACCTGTGGCAATCATTGCCAATGTAGGAATCTGTTTAAGATCATCAATACCTTG
Organism: Acinetobacter sp. Marseille-Q1623; assembly: GCF_902809895.1. NCBI lineage: Bacteria > Pseudomonadati > Pseudomonadota > Gammaproteobacteria > Moraxellales > Moraxellaceae > Acinetobacter > Acinetobacter sp. Marseille-Q1623. The sequence goes on from NZ_CADDWG010000002.1 coordinate 102,028, forward strand.
TGCATCTTGATAATCAAAACGTAAGCCTAACTCAAAGAAACGCACACGGCTTTGTTGACGATTCACATTGTATTGTACACATGGAATCAAACTCGACAACAAAGTTGAACGCATAACAGCAAGATCACTTGAAATCGGGTTTGCTAAAGCCAAAGGATTTACTTGTGAATTCAACTGTTTTTCAAGTTTTAAATCTGCAAAGCTAAAGCTAATCGCTTCTTGGTAACCTAAAGTCACCAAAGTTTGACGTAATTGTGGCAATTCAAATTGATCTTGATGTTTCGCTAATTTCACATCGATCACAGGCAGGCTCATTTGAATATTGTCATAACCATGAATACGCGCTACTTCTTCGATTAAGTCTTGATAAATCACCATATCATAACGATGCGATGGTGGTACAACCACCCACTCACCTTGTGCTTTTACAGTCACGTCACAACCTAAACGTTGTAATGCATCAGTAATAAAGTCAGAGGCAACGGTATAACCTAATAACTGATCCACTTGTGCCTGATTCAGTTCAATCGCTTCACGTTTTGGCAATAAATCCGCTTGTTCAGCTACAGTGATTGGACCAAATTCACCACCTGCGAGTTCTTGAATTAACTGTGATGCACGATGCATCGCAAGCATTGGCAATTCAAAATCTACACCACGCTCATAACGCTGAGATGCATCGGTGTGTAAACCGAAACTACGGGCACGACCCGCAATATGAATAGGTTCAAAGAATGCTGACTCAAGGAAAATTTCAGTCGTTTCATCAGACACCGCTGAAGATAAACCACCCATGATGCCTGCAATTGCTAAAGCTTTGTTATCATCTGCAATGACCATGACATTTTCAGACAATTCAACTTCTTGCTCATTGAGTAAAACCAATTTTTCCTGAGCAGTTGCCTGACGAACATGCACTGAACCTTGAACTTTACCTCCATCAAAAGCATGTAAAGGTTGACCAAGTTCCATCAATACATAGTTGGTAATATCCACCAAAATGCTGTGCTGACGAATACCTGAACGAGCAAGCGCTTGTTCCATCCATGTAGGTGTAGGCGCTTTGGTATTTACATTTTTGATCACACGACCTAAATAACGTGGGCAACCTTCGGTTGTCACTACAACTTGCTTCTGATCTGCAATGGTTGCCGCAACTTCTTTAATTTCGGGTGCGGTTACAGCAAGTTGATTAATCACCCCAATTTCACGCGCAATACCACGGATACTAAAACAGTCACCACGGTTTGGGGTGATACTGATATCAATGACATTATCATCTAAATTTAAATATTCACGGATATTCACACCTACAGGTGCATCATCAGGAAGTTCTAACAAACCATCAATTTTATCTTCAAGATCAATTTCCGAAGCACCACACAACATGCCTTGTGATTCGATACCGCGTAGTTTGCCTTTCTTAATTTTGAAATCGCCGGGAAGCACTGCGCCAATCGTTGCAACAGGTGCTTTCATGCCTGCACGTACGTTTGGTGCACCACATACAATTTGTAATGGCTCACCTGAACCAATATTGACTGTAGTTACACGCAAACGGTCCGCATCGGGATGTTGTTCAACTGTCAGTACTTCACCCACAACCACACCTGTAAATGCTTTAGCCGCAGGTGTTAAATCATCAATTTCAAGACCTAACATGGTGAGTTGGTCAGATAAAGTTTCGCTATCAATAGCAGGGTTTACCCACGTGCGTAGCCAATTTTCGCTAATTTTCATTTCAAAAAACCTATTATTTCTAAATTTCCAATCCCTCTTCAACTTCGCTTTTTAGCAGCGAAGGCCCCTTCATCTCATGTTAAAGAACACCCCTCTCCTTTCAGGAGAGGTTAGGGAGAGGTATAAATTTGTTAAGCAAATTGGCGTAAGAAACGCACATCATTTTGATAGAACATACGTAAGTCATTGATGCCATAACGTAACATCGCAAAACGCTCTACCCCTAAACCAAAAGCAAAACCTTTATATTTCTCAGGATCAATGCCCGCAGCTTGTAATACATTTGGATGCACCATACCGCAACCTAAAACTTCAAGCCATTTACCACGTTCATCCATAATATCTACTTCTGCACTTGGCTCCGTAAATGGAAAATATGAAGGACGGAAACGTACTTTTAAATCTTTCTCAAAAAATTCATTCAGCAAGTTCACCAACAAGCCTTTTAATTCAGCAAAACTTGTGTTCTCAGCCACATACAAACCTTCGATTTGATGAAACATCGGTGAATGAGTTTGATCCGAGTCACAACGATAAACACGACCCGGGCAAACGATACGAATCGGTGGTTGTTGCGTTTCCATAGTACGAATTTGTACACCTGATGTGTGTGTACGTAGCAAATGTGTCGCATCAAAATAGAACGTATCATGCATCGCACGCGCAGGATGATGTCCCGGAATGTTTAATGCTTCAAAGTTATGGTAGTCATCTTCTACTTCAGGACCCGTCGCAACCGTAAATCCAGCTTTAGTAAAGAATTGACAAATACGCTCTTGAACTTGCGTCACAGGATGAATGCTACCAATAGTTTGCCCACGACCTGGCAAAGTAATATCAATCGTTTCACTTGCAAGCTTTTGTTCTAGTGCTGCTTTTTGTAATGCTGCTTGACGCTCAGTTAAGGCAGCGTTGATTGCTTCACGTACCGCATGAATTTGCGCACCAAAAGCTTTACGCTCTTCGGGATCCATTTTACCCAACGACTTAGATTGTTCCGCAAGCTGGCTTTTTTTCCCTGTAAATTGCACTCGCACTTGGTCGAGTGTAGCAAGGTCTTGAGCTGCTGCAATCGCAGCGAGCGCTTCAGTGGTCAGGGCTTCCAGTGACATAGTAACTCTCAAAGCAACAATTTAGAAAATAATATAACTGCATATTCTAACAGTTTTTATGCAGATGGATGAAGCTTCATAAACAGGAAAATCAAATTAGTATTTTTAAGTATAAAAAGTATAAGATAATCAGAATTTCATAAGAATGATGTCACCGAGATCAAGAACACATGGCACTTGACCCAATTTGGAAGCAACAACTCACGCTTGTCACTTATGGCAACGAATTTTTGTCCCAAGATTTAAGCTTTAATCAATGGGTCAATCACGCTATTTTTAATCAACACCGTCTGTATTTTCGAGATTTACTCAATCAACATTTATTGGCACAACATTTTCAAATATGGCTAGAAGGCTTAAAAAGACAAGGGGTTTATCGCCTTAGCTTACATAGCTCAAGCCTACTCAATGACGAAAAAAATCCAAATGCGAATGTAGAGCTCTTAGCAACGCCACACTTTATTATTAGTCATCATAAGCAACAGCATACAGCTTGGATTTTAGGTAAAGAATTGGCTGAATGGTACACTGCGGACAATGATTATGAAGTGCCGACAGCCCAACACAATAGTACCCGTCAGGAAACATTTTGGCGTTTTGAACTCAGCACAAAATATAATAAACCCATTGAGCAAGATTTAGCACAGCCGAATTGGGATGATATTCAGGTGTACACGGACAACGAGCTTTTTAATAGTAAATATGCACAAGGTTTTATTGAACCAAGTACAGTAACACTCCCTTATTTAGGTTTGAGTAAAGCTCAGTCTGCTCAAGAAAATACCAACAATCTTGCCTTATTTCCAAGTGCCTACTCAGCAGATTATGCACATGAAACGTTACATCGCTTAGAAGCTTTATCGACTTTTATTCAAAATAAAATGCAATATTCTTCAAATGATTTAGAACAAGAAATGAGTCCAGAAGAGCGAATGAATTTACGTCATTTTTCACAGAAACTTGATGATTTATACAGCAAATTTATTACCAAAGTTGCCAACCATTATCAATCAGCACGTTTAACGCCGAAACAAGCACCATCACCGTTTGAGGCAACAGGCACTGAAAATAAACAGCAACGTTTTAGTCAAAATTCGGAGTCCAAAGTTGGTAAATCAGGAGTTATGACTTTAATTGTCATGACTATTTTGATTTGTATCGCAGCATATTATTTTGGCTTGTAAATTTGCATTTTCAATAAAATCAAACCTTGTGAGCAAGCAGCATTAAAGTTGCTTCCTCACTTCCATCAATGCAAAACCTAACAGATTTAAACCTTTCCATTGCAATGGTTTTTCAGCATTTTTATCATCCGCAGCTAAACCAATGCCCCAAATTTTATCGACAGGCGATGCTTCGACCAACACACGATTTCCTGTGTGCAATAAATACTTTTTCAATTCCGCATTTTGCGAAAACTTCGCTAAATTACCTTGCACCACAATATCAAAACGATGCTTTAGCCATACATCTTCCTGATAATTTTTGACTTTTCGTCCCAAAGCTTTGGCTTCATTAGGATGATTTGCTTGAATAATGTTTTGAAAAATCTCTTCGTCCGCAAATAACCGTGCTTTTTGCGCCATCATAAAATGTTCAGCCGTTTTATAGTCGATCCCATCGACCTGAAAAGCCGCAGGATACCATTGGCTAAAACAGCTTTTATCCACAAGATCTTGTTGCTTGGGCGTATGCCCCCAAAAGCAAAGATATTTAAAGTTTTTTCCCTTTCTAAGGTCTTCTTGTAAATCTGTTAAATAGCGTTGATCTGACATATTATTATCCACTCTTGAGAAGATTCCACTGATAAAAAACTTCTGAAATTCCCTCACCATACTCAGGAATCGTTTGTTCATCTACCTAAATACCACCCATTTTTTCATAAAAATAGCGGCTTAAATTTTTATTCAAAACACCTAATCGTAAAATAGAATATTGATCTGGCTGTAAAGATTGATAGAACTGCTCAAACATGGCACGACCAATACCTTGCCCATGGATTCTTTTCAACAAATAAAATGCATGAATTTCTGCTATCGTTTGCTCAGGATTTAAATAACCATCTAAAAAACCGAAAATGACATCATCTTTCTCATACACCGTAATTCGATGCTGTTGATCAACAATTAACTTTTGCCAAAGTTGCTTACACCCCTCTGCACTTCGACTATCTAAAACTTCTTGTCTAATCATGCCTGTATAGGTCTCATGCCAACTATGTACATGATCTTGTGCAATCTGTTCAGCCTCATCAAGTATTGCAACATGAAAAAAGTAGCAAAAAAGCTACTTTTAATCATCTAATTTTTATCAATTAGTTAATTGGTTTTAACACGATGGTAATTTTATGCTCATCTGCATGTTGATTAATATAATGATTAATTGAAGCAACTTCGCCTTCAACTTCTGCATCTGCCCCATAAACTATTTTTAAATATTCACCTTCTCGCGGTAAGACATCTAAGTTAACATCTATTGTCCCTTGATCTAAACCTTGAATTGCAACAAGCATATGAAGCTCCTGATTTTATTATCGTTCTAATGTATTTGATTCAACTTTAAACAACTAGAATATTCCTGTTGATATTGTGTATATCTTGAGCAGTTTTAATCTTCATCATATTCGAGATCATCTTCATTGATATTCATAAAGTCTGGCGGTGGTGTTTCTTTAAACTGCACCGCTGGAATCATTTTTTGATTCAATAATTGAGCTTTTGCGACTCGATGCATACCATCCATCACTCGTCTATCTGCACATAAAATAATGGGATAATTTAGATCGGCATCTTGAATCAATTGAATATGCTCAATGATTTGTTGTGTAGTTGGATGTGTATCTGGGAACCAATACGCTTCGCTGAGTTCTTGAATATCTGCTAACTCAATATTTTGAATAGGAAAATTTTTACTCAATTCAATGAGATGATGTACATCCCAAATCAGCGTGTCTTCACCAACTTGGCGGAAATGATATTGTTTTCTCATTATTTTTTACGCATGCTATTACACAATCAAAAAACATAATAACAGGAAAAACACATGTATTTGGAAAGCGCTTATCGCCAAGTCGCTTTAGTGAGTTATGGCAATGAATTTTTGAGCGGCTCTGTCGATTCCGAAATTTTAGATCGCCATCCACTCCTTTTTACTCATTTTCCGATTTTACGTGATCTAGACACAGGGACTTTATTGGCTGGCTCAGCCTCACATCTACTCAATCATCTTAAAACTCAAGGGCTTTTTAAAATCAGCTTACATCTTGCTTCAGATGTATTAGAAGATATTACCGAATCTAAAATATTCGATCTAAAAACCACTGAAGATGACTTTTGTATTGTCTGTCATTTTCCAAACCAAATCTTTAAAGTTTTGATCTATGCTGAGGAAGAACCACTTTGGCAAGAATATGATGAAAATGGATTTCCACAGCAATCAAACTATAATAATTATCATGACAGTGTTGAAAACTACGTCTTAATGGATATATCTCATGATTATTCAGACAAAATTTTAGCAGATCTACAAGCTTTCTCATGGCAATCTTTTTATGATGATTATCAAGACTCCATCTACGCCTTTGAGATTTCCAAACGTTATGGAACCTTTCCTGTTCCATTAACAGAAAGTAATTGTTATGAAGGTAATTATTATCAAAAACAAGAACAGTTTCCTTTATTACCTTTTAGCTTAAAACGCAATTATGCCAGTAATTTAATCATCAATGCTGCCGCACTCACTCATGCTTTTCATGTTGAATCTCATGCTAAAAATGAATATGCAGCATATTGGCATATGTCTGAAAATGAAAGAAAAGAGTTTTCAAAAGCATCTCAGACCTTAGATGAGCTTTTCCCAATTTTGTTAAAGCATAGTGCTAATCATCATCAAGAGGTTGTACTCAATTCACAAACACAGCGATTTACACCCTTGATTACACCACCCAAAATCATAGCAAAATCACAAGATGATTCAGCTCACGATTCAAATATAACGAACACTGAACATATCGCGTTAGATGAAACACCGTCTGCATTTCACTGGGTTGGACTCATCAAGTTTTTATGGTTTATGTTATGGTGTTATTGTGCTCTATGGACATTGGCATATTTCACAGTACATTGGGGGAATATTTTCATTATTATCATTGCGTTATTTTATGCATTATACAAAGCCCTTAAAATAAAAGATGATCAATCAATATAAAATCAATCCATAAAAAAGACCGCAAAATAGCGGTCTTTTTCAATCATCAATGATGATTATGCAGCCAATGCACCTTTCGCTTTTTCAGCTAAAGCAGCAAATGCAACTGCGTCATGCATAGCGATGTCAGCAAGTACGCGACGGTCGATGATCACTTGCGCTTTTTTCAAGCCAGAAATCATACGGCTGTACGATAAACCATTTTGACGTGCGCCCGCATTGATACGTGCAATCCACAAAGCGCGGAATTGACGTTTCTTTTGACGACGGTCACGGTAAGCGTATTGACCTGCTTTGATTACCGCTTGGAACGCTACACGATAAACACGTGAACGCGCGCCATAGTAACCTTTAGCACGAGCAAGAATTTTTTTATGACGGCGATGAGCCTGTACACCACGTTTTACACGAGCCATTTATAATCTCCTTAGATGTATGGGCACATACGACGAACTGAATTCATGTCACTTACGTGAACCATGACACAACCGCGCAATTGACGAATACGTTTAGCAGATTTTTTGGTCAAAATGTGGCGTTTGAACGCTTGTTTACGCTTGAAACCGTTAGCAGTCGCTTTGAAACGCTTAGCTGCACCACGGCGAGTTTTTAACTTAGCCATAACAACCTCTTTAAACACCTGTTCGGCATGTTCGCACCATTGCGAGACAACCTGCAGGTAAGGGAGGCAATATTCTAAATCATCTGCGTATAAAACAAAAGCAATAACTTTTAAATTTAACTTTAAAACAGATGCAATGGCATGTACGCTTAAAATGATATTTCTAACCTAAACAATAAATACTTCAAAAAAATTTCCTTATAATCATCACATCATGATAATTTTGGAACATTATGAACCCTGCACAGGATGCATTCGCAGCGCTCCGCTACCGAGATTTCTCTATCGTCACCATTAACCAATTTTGTTTAACTTTAGCGATTTTGATTCAGGAAATTATTGTTGCTTATTCTTTATATCAAATTACCAAAGATCCCCTAACACTTGGTTTAATTGGTTTAGCTGAAGCAATTCCTTTCATCGCGCTTTCATTATGGGGTGGTTATTTCGCGGATAAATTCAACAAACAAATCATTATGAAAATTTGTTTATTTTTCGCCTTTCCTCTTCCACTGGTTTTATGGTGGTTATTTCATAGCTATGATCATGGGCATATCGGGATTCAGACATTATCATGGGGTATTTATGCCGTTATTTTTGGATTAGGTACAATTCGTGGTTTTTACAATCCCTCTGCAACATCGCTAAAGCCATTTCTCATTCCACGTGAGTTATATGCCAATGGTGCAACATGGACCACCATTGGTTGGCAAAGTGGCGTCATTATCGGTCCAATGCTCGGTGGTTTTATGTTGGCATGGCTCGGACGAGAAACCAGTTTATTATCGGTTGCTGTTTTACTGTTTATTTGCTTTTTCCTGATTTCACTTCTTAAAAAGCGCATTTTTCCTACGATGGAAAAAGATAATTTATGGGATAGTTTAAGTGAAGGTTTCCGTTTTATCTGGAAAACTAAAATCGTATTGTGGGCGATTTCACTTGATCTCGTATCTGTATTGTTCGGTGGTGTGATTGCTCTACTCCCGATATTTGCTGAAGATATTTTAAAAGTTGGTCCTGAAGGTTTAGGTTATTTACGTGCTGCTCCGTCTATTGGTGCACTTATCACCATGATTGCCCTCACTAAATTTCCACCGACACATCATGCATGGCGCAATATGTTACTTGCAGTCGCTGGTTTTGGTGTTTTTACCATTATTTTTGCATTTTCCGATACTTTATGGCTTTCACTCATTGCCTTAGCGATGACAGGTGCCTGTGACAGTATTTCTGTCGTTGTGCGTCAAACTATTTTACAGGTCTATCCACCTGAAAATATGCGTGGGCGTGTCGCTGCGGTAAATGGCATGTTTGTATCAAGCAGTAATGAACTGGGTGCTTTTGAGTCAGGTCTTGCAGCCAAATATATGGGAACGATTGCTGCTACTGTTTTTGGTGGTTGTATGACTATGGTTGTCGTTGCGATCAGTTGGGCAAAAACACAGGACTTATTCAAAGTCGATATTACCCAAGGTCATGATGATTTAAGAAAATAAACAGATATATTTTAAAGGGTAAATATTCATTTTGCCCTTTTTTATGGATGATTTATACTCCATTTTTCTCATTATTTTTACAATTTAAGATTTATTTTATGAAAATTAAAACTTTGATTTTACTGAGCAGTATTTTATGTGGCTATTCCTATGCCGATATCAATCTAAATAACAGCCCCAAAGAGGTTAAAGTACAACCTAGCGGCATTAGTTGGCTTAGAACTCCAAATATTGAATTTGAAGACACTGATCTAAAAGGTAAATCTCGTCAATTGCTTGCACATTTATATGTAAGTGAGATAGGCAAAGTGACTCAAGTCGAAATCATCAAAAGTACAGGCTTAGATCGTTTGGATCGAAAAATAAGTTCATCCTTAAAAAGTGCAAGATTTAAGCCGTATATAGAGAATGGTCAAGCCTCTTCATTCATTGCTGAAATACCTATTAATCTGAATACTAACTCTCCAAGTAGTATTTCACCTGAATGCAAAATAAAACTTCATTCAAATGCTTATGATGCTCAACACAAAGGCGAAAAAACCTCATTTAAATATGAACAAACTTTGCGATCTATCTACTTAGACAGAAATCTGTTCACTAAAACCAGTCCATCTATCTCCGTATCATTCACGATGAAAAAAAATACGATAACCCATCCAGAGATTAAAGAGATAGAAAGCTCTGGTAATCGATATATCGATGAACAAATCAAACAAATCATCTCCAATACCGCAGTTCAATCTAAAAAATCATGGTTTCCATTTTTTAAAATGACTGCTACAGATCAAATTCGTCTCGATAGCAGTGATTGTGAAAATGATTAAGCAATTAAAATAATCCTATATACAACAGGTAGATAAAAATATATCTGCCTGTCTTTGCTAGCGTGACAATCAATAAAAATCGCCAAAAACTTTCTTTCAGCAATCCAGCAATTAAAGTAATTGGATCTCCAATAATCGGCATCCAACTGAGAAATAACGACCAAAACCCATATTTTTGATAAGTCTTTTCGGCTTTTAACATATTCTGTTCAGTTACAGGAAACCATTTTTTATGTTTAAATTGCTCTATTTTTAAACCCAAGTACCAATTTATACACGAACCTAATATATTCCCTATAGATGCAATTAAAACCAATCCAAAAACTGAATATTTCTCTTGGGCTAATAAGCCAACTAACACTGCTTCAGACTGTAAAGGAAGTAAAGTCGCTGCACCAAACGCAGATAAAAACAGTAAAAAATATGCCATAAAATCAATCAAGATCCATGATCTAACCTATAAGCCTAGTGATTTTTTAGTTTTTAAATATTGAACATTTGCAGCAATAATTGCCACAATTATCACCACTATACGCGCCCAAGAATAACGCTGAGCAATCGGATCAATCAGGGCACGTAATGCCGATCTATCTTGCACTTTCACATCAGGTAATAAATTTTGAATATGAACCACTTCCACAACATACAACACTGAACATAGGGCGATCCCCATAATTATGCACCAATAAACTTTAGGATTTTTTTCTAAAATAAGGGTGAGATTTAAAAAGAATGCTTTCATCGTTCATATCCAACATTAAAAAACCACCGTAGCAGGTGGTTCAGCAGTGTAGCATATTCTGGTTTTAGACTTTGATCGATAATGCTCGCTGTACTGCGGGACGTGCCGTCATACGTTCTACATACGCTTTCACATAAGGATAATCATCTAAATTAATTTGTTGCCACTCATGACGTAAGATCCAAGGTAAGATCGCCATATCAGCAATTGAATATTCTCCTGCGACAAATTTTTGCCCAATTAACTGCTTGTTTAAAACTGAATATAAGCGTTGCGTTTCACTCACAAAACGATCTATAGCATAAGGCACTTGCTCTTTAGCAAAACGACTAAAATGATGGTTCTGTCCTAACATTGGACCAAACCCGCCCATTTGCCACATCAACCATTGCTCTACTTCAACACGATCCTGTTCGTTTTCAGGATAATATAATCCTGTTTTACGACCTAAATATTGTAAAATTGCACCTGATTCAAAAACTGAAATCGCCTCACCATTTGGTCCATTTTGATCAACAATCGCAGGAATTTTATTATTTGGCGAAATACGTAAAAAATCAGGTTGAAATTGATCATTTTCCAAAATATTAATTGGAAAAATTTGATAATCTAAGCCCATTTCCTCAAGTGCAATGGTTATTTTATGTCCATTGGGTGTTCCCCAATAATAAAGATCAATCATTTTAAAATTATTCTCCATACACCGTAGATGGTGGCTCTTTACACACCTTAATAGATTTAAAAAGAAACAACAAGTTTTGCAAATTAAAAATAATTTCCTATAATTATCATATATATAAAAAGTTTATTTAAAAAAATAGATATTTTACTTGAATTTTTTAAACTCAAACACATATTAATTATTGTGTTAGAAATGACGATTTTTAACATTCTGTCGATGTTTATACATGGCAGGTTTAATTTTATCTTCTTATTTTTAAAACTTTGCTGACCTCAGGAGGTTCTAATCATGAGTAATCTAAATCTTCATCCTTTATTTCGTCGTAGCATTGGATTTGACCGTTTAAATGATTTTATTGACTACGCCATGCAAAGTGATGCACCCAACTACCCTCCATATAACATAGAGAAATCTGGTGAAAACCGTTATCGCATTGTGGTGGCTACCGCAGGTTTTAGCCTAGAGGAATTAGGACTGAGTCTAGAAAATCAGTTACTTACCATTTCAGGTAAACCTGAGGCTGTTCAGAAAGAAACAACTGAATATCTGCATAAAGGAATCGCGCGTCGTGCCTTTAAATTGTCTTTACGCTTAGATGAACATATTGAAGTTCAACAAGCAGATTATGAGAATGGTTTATTGATCATTGACTTGGAACGAATCATACCAGAAGAAAAACTTCCACGCGAAATCCCAATTGGTAAGAAAAAACTTTTACTTGATCAGCCTGAATCTACAGACAAAACTGTAAGTATTGAGTAATTATGCTTTAAATCAAAAAAGCCCTGCTATTCGAGCAGGGCTTTTTTGATCATTGGATGATTACTTTTTCTTTTTAGGACCAAGTAACATACCCATTTGACGACCTTCCATTTTTGGTGCTTGTTCAACAACACCACTTTCAGCCACATCAGCCTCAATTTTTTGTAATTGAGCTAAACCTAACTGTTGGTGAGCCATTTCACGACCACGGAAACGTAGAGTAATTTTGACTTTGTTGCCTTCTTCAAGGAATTTCAGAATAGCACGCAACTTAACGTTGTAATCACCAACATCTGTACCAGGACGCAATTTGATTTCTTTAACTTGCACTTGATGCTGTTTCTTCTTAGCATCTTTTTGCTTTTGCTTTAAATCAAATAAATGCTTGTTAAAGTCCATGATTTTACAAACAGGCGGTTCTGCATTTGCCACAATCTCAACAAGGTCAAGATCTGCGTCTTCAGCAGCACGCAACGCTTCTGCAAGCGTCACAATGCCTTTTTGTTCTCCATCTGCAGCAACGAGACGGACTTCTTTTGCCTTAATCTCGTCGTTTAATGCAGGACGATTGCTTTTAGCACCTTGTTGTTGGTTACGGTCAGGCTGTTTAATCTTTCTTACTCCACAATATACCGGCCACGTTCGGCAACGGCTGCTTTCACTAAGTCAACAAATGCATCAATTGACATAGTCCCTAAATTTTTTCCAGAACGGGTACGAACATTAACCGTACCTTCTTCCACTTCACGATCCCCAAGTACCAATAAATATGGAATACGCTCTAATGTACGCTCACGAATCTTAAAGCCGATTTTCTCATTTCTCAAGTCTGAAATCGCTCGAATGCCATTTTCTTTGAGTTTTGCAACTACATTTTCACATGCTGCTGCTTGAGAATCGGTAATATTCATCACACATGCTTGGACTGGTGCCAACCATGGTGGCATAAAGCCTGCGTAGTGTTCAATAAGTATACCAATAAAACGTTCAAAACTGCCAAGAATTGCACGGTGTAACATCACAGGATGGTCACGATCGTTATCTTCTGTTACATATGAGGCATCTAAACGTAATGGCAAGTTAAAATCACACTGAATCGTACCGCATTGCCAGATCCGACCTAAACAGTCTTTCAGAGAGAATTCAATCTTCGGACCATAGAACGCACCTTCACCAGGTTGCTCTTCCCAATCTAGACCTGCTTCGTCTAAAGCATCTGCTAAAGATTTTTCTGCAACATCCCAAAGCTCATCTGCACCTACACGTTTTTCAGGACGAGTAGACAACTTCATTTGAACTTCTTCAAAGCCGAAGTCTTTATAAACATCTAAAGTTAGTTTAATAAAGTCTGCAACTTCTTTACCAATTTGTTCAGTGGTACAGAAGATATGTGCATCATCTTGGGTAAAGCCACGTACACGCATAATGCCGTGTAATGAACCTGATGGTTCGTTACGGTGACATGAACCAAACTCTGCCAAACGAATTGGAAGATCACGGTAAGATTTCAAACCTTGGTTGAAAACTTGCACGTGACATGGGCAGTTCATTGGCTTAACAGCATAGTTACGGCTTTCTGAATGCGTCGTAAACATGTTTTCTGCGTAGTTAGCAGCGTGACCCGATTTTTCCCAAAGTGTAAAGTCTACAATTTGCGGCGTTTTAATTTCTTGATAGCCATTGTCTTGTTGAATTTTACGCATGTACTGTTCAAGTACTTGGTAAATCGTCCAACCATTGGCATGCCAAAACACCATACCAGGCGCTTCTTCTTGCATATGGAACAAGTCTAAAGCTTTCCCAATTTTACGATGGTCACGTTTTTCAGCTTCTTCAATACGCTTGATGTAAGCAGCTAATTCTTTTTTGTCCGCCCAAGCTGTACCATAAATACGCTGAAGCTGTTCATTCTTCGCATCACCACGCCAGTATGCACCTGACATTTTAGTAAGTTTGAATGATTTTAAGAACTTAGTATTGGGCACGTGTGGACCACGACACATGTCAACGTATTCTTGATGATAGTACAAGCCCATTTGAGTTTCATCAGGCATATCATCAATTAAGCGTAATTTATAATCTTCACCACGCTCAGTAAAGATTTTGATGACCTCTGCACGAGGGGTCATTTTTTTAATGACATCATAATCTTCATCGATCAACTTTTTCATGCGTGCTTCGATGGCAGCCATATCTTCTGGTGTAAATGGCTTTGAACTAAAGATGTCATAATAAAAACCATCTTCAATCACAGGGCCAATCACCATTTTCGCTTCTGGGAAAAGTTGTTTTACCGCATGTCCCACCAAGTGCGCACATGAGTGACGAATGATTTCTACACCTTCTGGGTTTTTAGGTGTAATAATTTCAAGTGTGGCATCTTCGGTAATGAAATCACTTGCATCCACTAAACGACCATTGACTTTACCTGCGACTGTATTTTTAGCAAGTCCAGGTCCAATACTTTGTGCAACTTCCATGACAGAAACGGCTTGGTCAAAAGTTTTTTGATCGCCATTTGGCAATGTGATAATAGGCATAAGAAAAAATCCTTAAGGAGTGATGCCCCGTACAATAGAGCATATCACCGCGAGATTATGATCGAGCGAAGCTCAAAAGATAAAATCGGTGGAACAAATAAAAAGTGCGGATAATTTTACACCTTAAATGATGATTGATAAACCTCTTAACGCAGATATAACGCGTTGGTCTATTTTTTTTGAAACAAACGACTAAAAATAAAAATACAGTGATATATTTATCACTTTAAAGAAAAACTAGAGTTTCAAATCTCCATCTAAGACTAAAAAAGGCAAATGATGAAAAAGCTCAACAAGAAAATTAAACTTATAAGTACAAGTGTTGTTATATCTATGGCATTGAGTGCATGTGGAGGTGGAAGTTCTAATGATGGAAATTCTGCTGCCACTAATCCAACCCATCCCACAACACCGACCAATCCAACTACACCCACTACCCCAACAAATATTGAATGTGTCAATGGTATTCCTAAGAATTTAAAGACAACGGGTTCAGGTTTCTTTAGTGAAGAAATTTTTTCATTAGAAAGAGAAAGTAATCTCGTTTTTTATTCAAATACACTCCACAATGGTGTCATCTATCAAAACTTAACTCACTTTCTTAAAAACTCACCTACATCCATCAGTACTGATTATATAGATCAATATCGTCTAACACCCTCAAAATTAGACACGAGTTTCAAACAAACGCTGACGAGTAGTGGTTTTCCACTCGGTTATGTCATTTCTCAAAATGGAAATTCAACTGTATTAAATCAATTTAGTGATGAATGTACAATTCAAGCCGAAACTCAAGTTAAATCCCATGCGATACAAATTGATATTTCAGGTAAAACAGTTGCTGATTTATTTAAGTATTATGATTACCCTAATTCAGGAAATGCTCAACGATATATCAGCTCTAATATTGTAAACTTTCTCAAATATCATGATAAAAAATTACTAAATTCACTATTATTAGATCAAACTAAATTTCCTGCGGGATCAAAAATTGGCTACATTGATCAAACAATTTTAAATGCTCCCAATATTACATTTAATCACAGTAACTTAACCAATTACAAAACAATAGAAGAATTTATAGCAAATACAAAAATCCCTAAAGGTTATGTTTGGAAAACAGACCAATTTGCAGGATATCAAGTTGCTTATCCAGTGAGTAGTTCGACAGGAATAGGATATCCATTTACTCAAAACTACACAGCTGTAAGATTAAACGGTAAGATCTATTCAGCAGCCTATTTCCCTGCTGGAGATTTAATTAAAATGCAAATGGATCCATCAGAAAAAAATGTGGATATGTCTGAAACTTACTTTAATAAAACAGCCATGATGACATTGGCAAATGCATTAAACAAAGTGCTTTGATAGAACTTTGTTTTTAAAAAACCGCCATTACGGCGGTTTTTTAATGTTATTTTTAAGGTGTAGTAGTCACTTTATTTTAAATAGTCATGTTAAAAATAAAATGTAAATTTAGACAAATACTCGACTAAAGAATAAATGATTTATAATCAAGATATGCATATCTTTTAGACATGGAAATTAAAACAAATATGAAATGGAGTTAAAAAATATGATCAGTGCATACGATGAATTACCACGCACACCTGCGAACTTTGTCGCATTATCACCTTTACGCTATTTAGAGCGTGCTGCGTACATCTATCCACATCAGGATGCGATCGTACATGGTGCACGACATATTTCTTGGCGTGAAACGTATACACGTTGCCGTCAGTTTGCACATCAATTACAAAATTTAGGCATTCAAAAGAATGATACCGTTTCGGTATTATTACCTAATATTCCAGCAATGATTGAGGCACACTTTGCAGTTCCTATGGTAGGTGCAGTACTCAACACTTTAAATACCCGTCTAGACGCAAAGACCATTGCCTTCATGCTTGAACATGCTGAAACCAAAGTCCTTTTGGTTGATCCTGAATTTGCAGCACTTGCACAAGAAGCAATCGCACTCATAGATCAGGAAATCTATATTATTGACGTGGCAGATGCAGAATACGAAGCCAATGATACCACTCCACGTATCGGTCAGGTCGAATATGAGGACTGGCTCAAAGCAGGTGACGAAAATTTTGAATGGCATCTACCACAAGATGAATGGGATGCCATCAGTTTAAACTACACCTCAGGTACGACAGGCAATCCGAAAGGTGTGGTTTATCATCATCGTGGTGCTTATATTAATGCAGCAAGTAATATCATTGCCTGCGGCATGACCCCACGTTGTAAATATTTATGGACATTACCCCTCTTTCACTGCAATGGTTGGTGTTTTGCGTGGACAGTAGCGGCAAATGGCGGTACCAATATTTGCTTGCGTAAAATCGACCCAGAATTGATTTATAAATTGATTGATCAATATAAAGTCGATTATTTTTGTGGCGCACCAATTGTACTGTCGATGCTCATTAACACACCAAAAGATAAGCAAATCAAATTTAATCATCGTGTTGAAGTGATGGTGGCAGGCGCTGCCCCACCTGCGGCAATCATTGAAGGCATGCATCACATTGGTGTACAAGTGAACCATGTGTATGGCTTAACCGAAACCTATGGTCCATCTGCACTATGTGCCTCACAAGCAGGTTGGAGTGAGCTTTCAATCAGTGAACAGGCACAGCTACATTCGCGTCAAGGCGTACCTTATCCATTGCAAGATGGTATGCGTGTGCTTGACCCTGAAACCATGCAACCTGTGCCTAACGATGGTACCACCATGGGCGAAATTATGTTCCGTGGCAATATTGTGATGAAAGGCTATTTAAAAAATCCACAAGCAACAGAAGAAGCCTTTAAAGGGGGATGGTTCCATACAGGTGACCTCGCAGTTTGCCAACCTGATGGTTATGCCAAGATTATGGATCGTTCCAAAGACATCATCATTTCAGGAGGTGAGAATATTTCATCGTTAGAAGTGGAAGAAGTCCTTTATACCCATCCAGCCATCATGACGGCTGCTGTAGTGGCAAAACCTGATCCACGTTGGCAAGAAGTACCATGTGCCTTTATTGAGTTAAAACAAGGTGCACAAACCACACCAGAAGAAGTGATCGAGTTCTGTAAGCAGCATTTAGCGCGTTTTAAAGTGCCAAAAGATGTAGTGATTGGTGAAATTCCAAAAACCTCTACAGGTAAATTACAAAAATTTATCTTACGTGATTGGGCAAAAGAGCGTTCTGTAGGTGAGTTTAGCTAATCCTGTAAATAGCCCTCTCCTTTTCAGGAGAGGGCTAGGCAGAGCCAAAATAAACGCATAAAAATGATGGATCAATATGAATTCTTATAATCCCAAACAAGTATGAATAGCCCAAACAGTAAAAAACGACCTACAAAAGGTCGTTTTTTATCATCAAACTTAAGTAAATCAAATTACTTTGCTCGACCTTGTTCAGACAATAGCGCCACTTGTTGAACATAGTTTAAAAACTTCTGTTTAGATTCAGCCAACTCTTCTTCAGTTGCTTGCAATGACTTATCACGATGAATACGAAGCACATGTTGACGCAATGAATGACTTTCTGCGGCATTATAAGATTTACAAAATTCTTTAATGGCAGGATCACGCTGCTCAATCATACGTTCAACCCAACGATCCAATTGTGCAAGTTTTTTTGCACCTTGTTTCGGAGTCAAGTAAGATAAAATCATTGCTTCATCTTCATTACGCAATAATTTACCAATACGCTGAAATTGACGGCGGCGTGCTTCAAATGATGTGATTAATTGCACATCAAGCAAAGCTTCGATCAAACGTTCTTCAACAGGCAAGGCTTCGATTTGTTTTTTCGACAATTCAGCCAATTGCTCACCCAAAGCAGCCATACGTTGTACAGCTCTTTTCTGTTCTGATTTACTTGCACGTCCTTCTAAAGACTCAAAATCGTCTTCAGTAAAACGTTGCGGACGACGTGCCACGATTATTCTGCCTCGTAAAATTTAGCTGCGAATAGTGCTTGAACTTCAGACAAAGCTTTTTCTTCATCTGCACCGTCAATCACTAGACGTAAAGTGGTTCCCTTACCTGCACCAAGCATAAGTAAAGAAAGGATATTCTTTGCATCAACCAATTTATCATCTTTACCAATCTGAATCGATGAACGAAATTTGGTCGTCACTTCAATGAGTTTTCCAGATGCTCGCGCATGTAACCCTAATTTATTAATTACGTCAACAGTTGTGTCAATCATGACCAGTGCTTCATTTCTCTATGTAATACTTGAATCGTCCATTTTGACTGTAACGCTGTTTTCAACCGATCAACGATATAAACCGAACGGTGCTGTCCACCCGTACAACCAATAGACACCGTAATATAATGTCGATGTCCTTCCGCAAATGCAGGCAACCACTTATTTAAAAATTGGTAAATATCGTTATACATGTCATTGGCTTGTGGACTTTCCTCTAAAAAAACTTTCACAGGTTCATCCAAACCTGAAAATTTTCGCAGCTCTAAATCCCAATGTGGATTAGGTAAATGACGAACATCAAAAACAAAGTCGGCATCTAAAGGAATACCGTATTTATAACCAAATGACTGTAAAATCAAAATCAGTTTATCTGACTGCCCCAACTTGGACAATAATATATCTTTTAAATCGTGTACGCTTTTATCTGATGTATCTATATGCACTGTGGCACGTAATTGAATTGGCAGTAATAAATTTTTTTCTTCTTGAATACACTCATTTAAACTTTTAAAACGTGTAGACAAGGGATGTGGTCTACGTGATGCACTAAATCGTGAAATCAGCTCTTGATCACGTGTCGTAAGATAAATCACATCGACTTCACCATGCTTTTGTAGCATTTGAAAAACATGGTCGAAACCTTGTAAATCAGCACGTGTACTACGGACATCAACCCCTAGAGCCAATTGCTCTAGATTGTTTTCTTTGTCTAATTTTTCTACAATTTCAGGCAGCAATGCCAAAGGTAAATTATCAATACAGTAATAGCCCAAATCTTCTAAAACCTGCAATGCAGAGGATTTTCCTGATCCAGATTGTCCTGTCACGATAAGTATACGCTTCATGGCATGGCGACCCTAATTTATTGTTTTAAGTAGAATGTTTAACCTGTAAGTTATCAATCAAACGGGTTTTTCCTAATTTTGCAGCAACAAACAATACTATATCTTGATCAAATTGACCAATTTTTTGCAACGTTGGCGTACGTGCTTCCACGTAATCTACTTCAAAACCTGCCTCAGTGAGTATTTGACGAATATTCGTTAACACAACATCTAATTCAAGCCCATCATGCAATTGCTTTTCAGCTGCTTGCAAAGTTGCATAAATGGTCGGTGCAGTTGCACGATCTTGCTCAGATAAATAACCATTACGAGAACTTAATGCCAAACCATCTTCTGCACGCGCAATAGGCACAGCAATGACTTCTATTGGCATACTTAAATCTTGAACTAACTGCTTAATCACTGCTAATTGCTGATAATCTTTTTGCCCAAAAAATGCAAAATTAGGTTGCACAATATTAAACAGTTTAGTCACAACAACGGCAACACCATCAAAATGTCCCGGACGTTGTAAACCGCATAAGTCATTGGTAATGTCACTCACGCTGATATTGGTCAAACGCGGTTGTTTGCCATACATTTGCTCTACAGAAGGTGCAAATACAATATCACATCCAACTTCAGCCAAAAGATGACTATCGTGCTCTAAGGTGCGAGGATAATTATCAAAATCTTCATTTGGACCAAACTGAATCGGGTTCACAAAAATACTGACCACCACTACATCACACAATTTTCGTGCAGCACGCACAAGGTTCAAATGCCCCTCATGCAAATTCCCCATCGTGGGGATAAAACCTATGATTTTACGTGCTGATCGAGCAGGACTTAACGATGCAGATAATCCTTGTATGGTAGTTTCAGTTTTCATGTTTATAGCTCGACTTGGAAAGTATGTTCAGCTGCAGGGAACGATTGATCTTGTACAGCCGCATGGTAAGCTTTAAAAGCATCCAAAATTGCGGTTTCCCCTGCTTGTTCTTTCATAAAATTACGGACAAATCGTGCTACACGACCAAAGGTTAAACCTAACATGTCTTGTACCACCAACACTTGTCCATCCGTTTCTTTACCTGCACCAATGCCGATGACAGGAACTTCAGGGAATAATTCAGAAATTTCTTGCCCCAACTGTGCAGGCACACATTCAAGCAATAAAATTGCTGCGCCTGCCGCAACCACCGCTTTACAATCTGCAATAAGCTGATCTGCTGCTGCACGGGTTTTTGCTTGTAATTTATAGCCACCAAACACATGTACAGACTGTGGTGTTAAACCTAAATGCACACAGACAGGAATACCATTGCGCGTCAAAGTTTGCACAGTTTCAGCTAACCACGCACCACCTTCGATTTTGACCATTTGTGCGCCAGCTTGCATCACTGTTTTTGAGTTGACCAACGCATCATTAAGCGTTGCATAACTCATAAAAGGTAAATCACACATGATAAAAGAATGCTGATTACCACGGCGTACCACAGCAGTATGATAAGCCATATCTGCGACAGTGACAGGCAAAGTTGAATCATGCCCTTGAATGGTCATACCTAAAGAATCACCGATTAAAATACTATCAATCTCAGCAATTTGCATTGCTTTTGCCATGCTTGCATCATAGCAAGTTAAGCATGAAAATTTACGTCCTTGCGTTTTAAATTTGCGTAAATCACTTAGACTAATCATGATGATAATCCTCTCATTCAGAGTTCCTTAGCGTTCAACAGGCTTAAATGTTTGCCCAATCTGTATCAGCTAAAACAGTTAAAGTTGAATGTTGTAGCAGTTCTGAGTTTTTTAAAGCTTGCCCATTCACTTTGAGATCAGGATCTAAATCCAACAAAGGAATCACTACAAAATCGCGCTCTAAAATACCAATATGTGGCACAGTGAGCCGCTCATTTATAATGTTTTTTTCAGCATAAAGCAAAAGATCTAAATCTAAAGTGCGTTCCCCCCAACGGCGTAAACGCACGCGCCCTGATTCATTTTCAAAGCGCTGTAAAGCATCTAACAATGCCAAAGGCGCTAAATCCGTCACCAATTGTGCAACAGCATTATGATAATTCGGCTGATCTTGCGGTCCCATCGGTGGACTTTGGTACAATTTCGAGACTTTCACTTGCCCAATAGTCGCAAGCTTTTGCACCGCTTCTTGTAAAATTTGCTGTGAGTCACCGAGGTTACTGCCTAAACCAATATACGTCAGCACACTCATTGTGTTGGTCCAAAAATCACTTGCGTCAAATCACGTTGTACACGTTTACGTTTTAAGATTGGATGATCAGGATGAATCGTATCCGCTTGATGAGAAGTGGCTTGTGTTACAGGTTTTTTCTCCTCAACACGTGGTTTACGACTACGACGACTGCGTGTTTCAACTTCTTTTACCAAAGGCTCAATTTGCGTTGAAACTTTGCTTTCTACAGACTCATCTGTTGTGGCTTTACGACGGTTTTTAGCACGTTGACGATTGTAACTGCTGATCGCACGTTCTTTCTCATCCAAAGACATATTTTGATAGGCTTCCCACCAACTGCCCATGCCTTGTGTTGCTGTATCGCCTGCCTTTTCACGCAATAACAAAAAGTCAAAACCCGCTCTAAAGCGTGCATGCCCTGATAATGCTTCAATTTGCTGTGGCTTCGGATTCAACAAACGCGTTTGCATTTCCCACACTTCACGAATAAACGTTTCTGCAAAACGAGGAATAATAGTACGTGTCGCTTGGCGTTTTAGTACATCTAAACCTGCTTGCGCACGTGCTTCTGCTGCAACAATACCTTTGGCTTGGTACACATCACAACGTTGCAGGAAGTTTTCCCATAACAACACCGCATAGAAAAATGCAGGATTTATGGTTTTACCAATTTGGATACGCTGATCGGTATTTTTTGCAGCACGTTCCATAAATGGAGTAACTTCAGGGTTTAAATCGGCAAATAGCTGTTGCCAAATACCAAACTCGATCAACATCGGCATAACACGATTGAGATGCCCCATGGTGAATAATTTTTGTGACTCATCATATAAACGATGGGGTGATACATCACGCAAAAGCTGAGTCATTTCAGGGGTGAATATATCTAAAATCGTCTGGTCAATATTAAAATTGAGCTTGGCTGCAAAACGTAAAGTACGCAACATCCGTACAGGGTCTTCTTCAAAACGCTGTGCAGGATCACCCAATAAACGTAAGGTTTTACTGTTTATATCCTCGACTGCATCACAAAAATCAAGCACGATACCTTTACGTGGTTGATAGTATAAAGCATTGATCGAAAAATCTCGGCGAGCAAAATCTTGCTCGATCGTGCCCCAATTATTGTCGCGTAAAATCATCCCTGCGGCAGAGGTGATGGCTTTTTTCGGTGGTGCACGGAAAGTCGCAACTTCAATCAACTCACGCCCTGAATAGACATGTGCCAATTCAAAACGGCGACCAATAATACGACAACGACGTCCAAAGACTTCTTTAACTTGGGATGGTGTTGCATTGGTCACAGCATCGTAATCTTTTGGACTTTGTCCCAACATCAGATCACGAACGCCGCCACCGACGATATAAGCTTCATAGCCCGCTTTTGTTAAAGAATCAATAACATCTAAAATGGAAGAAGGTAATTGAGCGGTGGATAATCCACACTTTGACGCACGCAAAGTTTGCAAAAGACGCTGTCTCCTACGTCAGGACGTAAAAATAATAATTATGCTAATAATATCTCTAACACAATCAAAGGGCAATTTGATTCTCTCAATCTTGCCCGAAATAATCTATTGTCGAATACATACTGCACACAGTTCAACCACATATTTTTTTCTTATAAAACAATCATCGTACGATTCTTTTCTAGCAATTTAGGACCAATTCCTTTGATATTTTGCAGCTCATCAATATTTTTAAATTTTCCATTTTGTTGTCTATATTCCAAAATGGCTTGGGCTTTCTTTTCACCTACCCCATTTAATTGCTGTAATTGCTGAACATTGGCTGTATTAATATTAATTTTTGCCCCCGATACAGCAGCGCTAGCACTGTTTGCTTGCTTCGATGTTTGATTATTACTCACCGTTGGCTTTCCTAAATAATAATTAGGGTCTTGCCTTTTAAGTTGCTCATCACGTGCTTGTTGTTTAGCTTTCCATTGCAAATAGTTTTGGTCAAATTTTTCAGCATGCGTATGAGGCAACACACACATACTGAAAAATAATGCTAAAAACAAAAAAGCATTTTTAAATAGATATTCCTGATTATTTTTCATACGCAGCCTGTTGTTTTAAATGTAATTTGGCTTGCTCCCATAGCTGATCTAATTGCGCTAAACTCATCTGCTCTAATCTTTTATTTTGTTGTAATACTTGATCTTCTATAAAAGCAAAACGTTTTTTAAACTTGTGAATGGTACTCAATAACGCCATTTCACTTGAGATCCCTAGTTTACGCCCAACATTGATTAATGAGAACAAACAATCACCAAATTCATCCATTATTTCATCGGATTTTTTAGCGGCAACTGCTGCCTCTAACTCAGCCAACTCTTCTTTCACTTTGCCATAAGCTTCTGCTGCATCAGAAAAGTCAAAACCAATCTTTGCAACATTTTTTTGAATATTTTCCGCTTGAATCAAAGCTGGCGCATGTTTCACCTCATCCAAACGCGACTGTGTTTTACCTTGCTTTTCTTGCTGTTTAATTTGCTGCCAAAGCTGTGAAACGTCTTCTGCATTTAAATCATTAAATTTATCTTTCTCAAAAACATGTGGATGACGGCGAATCAATTTTTGACAAATTGCCTCAACCACATCATTAAAGTCAAATGCCCCTTGCTCACTGTACATTTGCGCTTGAAAAACGACTTGCAATAACAAGTCTCCCAACTCATCACGTACATCATTGGCATGACCTGAGCGTACTGCGGACTCAACTTCATACGCTTCTTCGATGGCATATTGTGTTAAAGATTCTGGCGTTTGTTCACGATCCCAAGGGCATTCTTGACGCAACTGTTGCATGATGTTGAGTAACTTTTCCATAAAACGTCCTATAGATAACACAATAAAATCGATGACTACGCAGGCTTGTCAGCTAAAAGTATTTTATGTTCAACTGAACTAAGATCAATATTTTAAAACAAAAAGGATAGCCACATGCAGCAAAGTATTTTTATTAGTGGTGCAGCACAAGGCATTGGTGCAGCGATTGCTCGAACTTTTTATCAACAAGGCTATAAAGTGGGCATTTATGATATCAACGAAACTTTAGCACAACAGCTTGCACAACAACTCGGCAATAACGCCAAAGCTGGAAAACTTGATGTCAGCGATTATATACAATGGCAACATGCCTTAGACGAGTTTAGCACTTGGGCAGGTCAGCTCAATGTTTTAGTCAATAATGCAGGCATTTTATACTCTGGCGCATTTGAAAAAACCGAAATTCAAGCCCATCATCGCACCATTGACATTAATGTTAAAGGTGTTCTAAATGGTTGCCATGCTGCATTGCCTTTTTTAAAACAAGCAAATTTTGCACGTATTATCAACCTATCTTCAGCCTCTGCAATTTATGGTCAAGCCGATCTTATCTCCTATTCAGCCAGTAAATTTGCCGTACGTGGCATCACTGAAGGCTTAGATATTGAGTGGCAAAAATATGGTATTCGAGTCTTAGATGTCATGCCACTCTTTGTACAAACCACAATGGTAAAGGATATGGATGCAGGCACCATTCACAATATTGGTGTGAGTTTAAAACCACAAGATATTGCTGATGAAGTATTAAGCTTAGTAAATTGCAAAGGTAACTTGCTCACACCAACACATCATCCAATTGGTTTTAAAACCAAAGCCATGTATCAACTTTCAAATATCAGCCCACAAATTATCAATCGCCTAAGTAACATGTTATTAAGTCGAAAATAAAAATGAATATAATTTCAGCCAATAAAAAACCTGCGTTACGCAGGTTTTTTATCAGATCTACACTAGTTGCCTTGCACTAAGCGTCTTGCGCTAATAATACCGGGTTGTTGCTCTAAACGTGCCAACAAACGAGACAGTTGTGCCAAGCCTTTGACTTCAATCAAAAGCTTCATATTGGCAATACCATCTGCTTCAGAAATGGTATTAACCTGACGAATATTGATCTGATCAGAGAAAATCACTTGGGTTAAATCTTTCAACAAACCACGACGATCATAAGCTTCCACCACGATTTGCACACTTTGCCCACGTGTCGGCTGCATTTCCCAATCAGCTTCTACTGCACGATCAGGCTCTAAATTGATCATACGCATATAATCGGTACAGGTCACTTTATGAATGCTCACACCACGATTTAAAGTGATATAACCTGCAATCGACTCACCATGCACAGGCTGACAACATTGTGCGATATGCAATTCAACATTATCCAAACCGTCAATCAAAATACCATGTGCTGACAAGGTATGACTTGCACGAGGGTTCAACGTCGGCTTTAACACCAGTTCAGGCTCATCCTGATCTAAGTGCATATGACGATTTACTTGGTTAATCATGGCATGTAGGCTAATGTCACCACTCACCAATGCCACTAAAATATCGTCCCCTGTTTTGACATTAAAATGATTACAATAATCATTTAAATCAATACTTTTCGGGTGAATCGCTAAACGAGAAAGTTCTTTATTTAAAATCTCTCGTCCAACTTCCAAGTTTTTACTGCGATCTTGCTGTCTAAACCAATGACGCAATTTGTCACGCGCTCGCGCAGTTTTGATATAACCTAAAGAATTTACCAACCAATCCCGATTTGGCTCACGATCTTTTTTGGTTAAAATTTCAACTTGTTCACCTGTTTTCAAGGTGTAAGTAAGTGGGACATAACGCTGATTCACACGTGCGGCATAGCACTTATTGCCCACTTCTGTATGTACGTGATAAGCAAAATCTAAGACGGTTGAACCACGTGGTAATTCTTTGATATCACCATCACGACTAAAGACATAAATTTTCTCAAAACCTTCAAAGTCTTGAATATGTTCAAAATCTTCAGTGTCATCCTCATTTGGATGCACATTGGTTTCATTGCGTTCTTGATAATGCTCAAGCACTGAACGCAATGAATGCAACCGATGATTAAATGAATAATCTGTGGTTTTTGAACCTTCTTTATAATTGAAATGTGAACAAACACCTAGTTCAGCTTCTTCATGCATTTCTACAGTACGAATCTGAATTTCAAGCGATTTATTTTCAGCAATAACAGCCGTATGTAAGGAACGATAACCATTGGCTTTAGGATTAGTAATATAATCATCAAACTGATGCGGAATATGTCGCCAAATTTGATGCACAATACCCAAAGCGTGATAACATTCAGGAACCGATTTTACTAACACACGCACAGCGCGAATATCATAAAGTTGGTCAAAACTCAGATTTTTACTCTTCATCTTACGATAAATAGAATAAATATGTTTTACACGCCCTGAAATTTCCGCATGAATATCATGTGCTGCCAATTCACTTTTGAGTTTTTCCACCACAAACTGAATATATTGCTCACGCTCTAAACGCTTTTCATTGAGCAATGATGCAATTTCTTTATAACGTTCAGGCGCTAAATAACGAAAGGCTAAATCTTCAAGTTCCCACTTTAACTGTGCAATCCCTAAACGATGCGCCAAAGGCGAATAAATGGTAAGAATTTCACGTGCAACACGTTCTTGACGCTCTCTAGGTGATTTTGCTAACTCACGTAAAGCATAAGTACGTTCAGCCAATTTAATTAATACAACCCGGACATCTTCAGTCACAGAAATCAGCATTTTATAAATGCCAGACAAATGCTCACGTTGGTTATTATTAAAATGGTCTTCTAAACGTTTGTTTTTTTCGATCAGTTCAGAGAGTTTCCCCATTGCCAAAGTACCTTTGACAAGATTAAAAACATGCTCTCCAAACTTTTCTTGAATTTCTTCAAGGGTGGTAATACCTTCACGCACACTACGGTATAAAACAGCAGCAGATAAGGTATCTTCATCGACATGTAAATGCGCCAAAATATCAGCCATCCCAATTCCTGTTGCAAAGGTATTGGTTCGGCTATTTGCTATGGTCGCTAATTCTTTTTGTAAAACTAATTGAGCTACTTCTTGAAGCTGATCCAGCTCTGCACCGTCTAAAATTCCACGTACACGATCTAGCCAAGTCGCTAAAGCCTGTTGCGCTTCTACGGCATGTTCTACAGTCGCTTCCTCAGACAACTCATTTAGCTGTTCTGGAAGTTGTTCACGTACTGTGACCATACCCTTCTCCTGTGAATCTACAGTTCATTATAAATCGTTTATCTCAACATTTTTTTCAAATAAGGCAATGGATTCAACATGACCTGTATGTGTAAACATA
Source organism: Acinetobacter sp. Marseille-Q1623 (assembly GCF_902809895.1). Taxonomy (NCBI): domain Bacteria; kingdom Pseudomonadati; phylum Pseudomonadota; class Gammaproteobacteria; order Moraxellales; family Moraxellaceae; genus Acinetobacter; species Acinetobacter sp. Marseille-Q1623. The sequence goes on from NZ_CADDWG010000002.1 coordinate 130,204, forward strand.
TCCATTACACCCGCCTTTTTCAGCTGATACCCATGTTGCACTAAAATCCCAGCATCCCTCGCAAGCGTTGCAGGGTCACAGGATACATAAACGATTTTTTTTGCACCAAACTTAGGTACATAATGCATGATTTGCTCCGCCCCTGCACGAGGTGGGTCTATTAATAATGCATCAAATCCTTGATTTGCCCAAGAATTTTGAGAAAAATCTTTTGTTAAATCTTGTGAGTAAAACGTAACATTAGTTATGCAATTTTTCAGTGCATTTTCTGTACCGCGCTTAACCATCTCGGGACTACCTTCAACAGCAATCACCGATCCGGTTTGCCCAACTTTTTTAGCGAGTGGTAAAGAAAAATTACCTAGACCGCAGAAAAGATCAAGCACACGCTCACCTTGTTTTAAATCAAGCAAATCACATGCCAATTTTACCATTTGTGGATTTACAGTAGGATTCACCTGCGTAAAATCTGTAGGTTTAAATGCAAAATGAATTGCAAAATCATTCAAACTATAATGTAAATGCATCGCCGCTTGAGCATCATCTACACGATGTAAGCTCTCATTCCCCGCAGGTTGAAAATACAGTTGCCACTGTTCCTCTAACGCAAATTGTTTTAATCGGTTGACATCTTGTGTCGATAAATCCGCTGTATGGCGAATTAATAATGCAATTTCCTGATCACCCTTTGCTAATTCTATATGACCAATATCGGCTTTGCCTGTAAGACTTTCGAGTAATACACGCAGTTTAGGTAAAGCTTTATCTAATTGTTGATCTAAAATCTTACACGTGTGGATATTAATCAATTGATTACTTTGCGACTCACGAAAGCCCATCAACAGTTTTTTCGTTTTTGCAATATAGCGCACACCAATGCGGGCTTTATGACGATAATCAACTTTAAGAGAACGAATAGGCGCTAGCCATTCTTTAGGCTCCAAACCTGCAAAATGTTTTAAATGCGATTTTAATACATCTTGTTTAAAACGGATTTGCTCATCAGGATGTAAATGCTGCAAGTTACAGCCGCCGCATGTGCCAAAATGTGGACATATCGGTTCGATCCGTTGCGGATGTGGTTCACTTAAAAGTTGTATCGTATCGGCTTCTTCAAGCTTAGACACTTGACGTGTAATTTGTACTTTGACTTTTTCACCTGGTAAAGCAAAACGAATAAAAACACTTTTGCCTTTTTTATCAGATGGGTGACTTGGATCATCACCATAGCGTGCTATGCCTCGCCCCTCATGTGAAAGTCTCTCAACGTTAAAAATAGACTGTGGTCGTTGAGATGGACGAGGTTTAGCTCTATGTTTCAAAGGAATACCTAATTGGGAGTAGTGGGAAAATCTGTAGCGCTAAATGCAGTTTTTTGTGCGCTTTCACGCCAAATCTGTACAAACTCAGCTTGCTGCGGTTGACCTTGTAAATAGTGAATCGTCGCTTGAATCCAAAGCTGATGATCTGCGAGTGAAATTTGACCTTTGAGTAAATTCCAACGCAAAAATATCAACCATGTATTTAAGACATCACCTTCACAATAACTGGTCAACTTGAGCCATTGTTTGGTTTTCACATATTCAGGAATAAAATAACCTGCAATACCTCGTTTACCAGGAAAACCCAATAAATGTGCAATATCATCTAATTTCTGAAAATGTCGACCATTAAACATTGCCATCACATCCATCAAGTCAACATGACGATGATGATAACGATTTTGGTAGTTATTATACCGTTTTTGTGTGTCAATCTCACCTTGATCGAACAAACTTGGTGCAGATAAACCATGATACATGGCACGGAACAAAATCACAGGTAAATCAAACTGCGAACCATTCCAACTGACCAAAGTAGGATGACGCTTATCAAAAATCGATAGAAATTTCTTTAAAATTTCTGCTTCAGAAAAATGTTCTTGGCTAAATGAAAACAGCTTCATCGAACCATTTTCATCAATCCATAAACCTGAAATACAGACAATTTCATGTAAAGGTAAGCGTTGAAAATCCGTCCCTGCTTCTTGACGGCGGATTTTCATTAATGCGTACTCTAAATCTTCTGCAGGTAAATCCAACCCATACAAATGTGCACCCGACTGATGATCAGTCAATGTTTCAATATCAAAAACCAGTACGGGTAAACGCATAAATAAGATTTCCCTAAACGACATAGACTATTTTACACATTAACTCGCTTCTTTTCAGAGAATCAATGCAGATAGGCAAATAATTGTAAAGTCTAAATCTTTTAAAATTTAATCCTCAACAGAGAATAAACCTGTTGAAAGATAACGGTCGCCACGATCACACACGATACATACAATCACCGCATCAGGATTTTCTTCTGCAATTTTGATTGAAGCCCACACAGCTCCACCTGATGATGTTCCCGCACTGATCCCCTCTTTACGTGCTAAAGCACGTGCAGTTTTTTCAGCTTCAATTTGTGGAATATCCATAATGTGATCGACACGTGATGGATCAAAAATCGTAGGTAAATACTCTTGTGGCCAACGGCGAATCCCTGCAATATTTGAACCTTCAGACGGTTGTAAACCCACAATTTGAATGTCAGGATTTTGTTCTTTTAAATATTTTGAAATCCCCATGATGGTTCCCGTTGTTCCCATAGAACTCACGAAATGGGTGATTTTACCCCCTGTTTGTTGCCAGATTTCTGGACCTGTCGTGAGGTAATGTGCTTCAACATTATCAGGATTACCAAACTGATTTAAAACCAGACCTTGCCCTTCTTTTTCCATTTGTAATGCCATATCACGTGCTTCTTCCATGCTTGCTGCTTCAATCAGCTCAGCACCATATGCACGCATCGCATCTTTACGCTCTTGGCTCGATGCAGCTGGCATAATCAAACGCATGTTGTAACCACGCATTGCCGCAACCATCGCCAATGCAATTCCTGTATTCCCACTGGTCGCTTCAATCAAGGTATCACCCGGCTGAATTTGTCCACGTTTTTCAGCTTGCATAATCATATTGTATGCAGGACGATCTTTAACAGAACCCGCAGGATTATTGCCTTCAAGTTTTGCCAATACCGTTGCTTGAGTATGATTTGCCAAACGCTGCAAACGCACTAAAGGCGTTTTTCCGACATAATGGTCAAGTAGAAAATCATCAGCGAAGAAATCAGGTTGTGTGTTACTCATCATTTGCACCTATATTGAGGTGGCGATATTGTATGAAAAAATAAAACTTACTGCACAACTTTCCATTCATTTTTCAAAATACTATGCCTCTATTAAAGCGATTCTGTATATTTTTTACTTTCATAGCATTTAATATTTTATTTTTAAAATCATTGATATAAAATAATTGAAACTTTACTTAGCATTTAAAATAATAAGATTATCTATAAATCAGCAAAGTATATTTTCCAAATGCTAAGATTTTTAATCAGATTGTCATGCAGGATGAATAAAGCATGTTAATATCATGCGCATGGTCAATGAGTTGCTGGAACCATGTCGAATTTCAATAAAAAACTCTTTAAACGTTTAAAACTCAATCATGCTTATGGGCAACTTATTGCATTAATTTTTGTACCGATCACTATTTTAGCGTGTGTTGGTGCACTCTTAGTGATCAAAGAGACTTCTTCCGCGACCAAATCCAATCAACGCTATGCCGCAATTGCGATTTTGAGCCGTTATCAAAATACTGCTGAACAGTTGATTCGCTTAATACAGAATGATCCCAAACAAAAACCCCATGCTGAAAATATTTTGCAGCATATGTTTAATGAAAAATATTTGATTCGTGCTGCAATCGTTCAGTCAAATAGCAAAGTATTGCTCAATGTTGGTTATCAAAGTCAGCAGTCTTGGCCAAAGCCCCCCACACAAGGTACTTTTGTCGGACCTCTTACAGCAAAGCATAATAATATTTACGCCACTCTTTTACACAATAATACGCAACAACCAACCGTTTGGCTCATGATTGAGTTGGACAATCAACCCTTAGAAATTGCCCACTATCGGGTCATGATCGTGTTGATTACCACAGGGCTATTTACTTTACTTTTATTATTACTGTGCTTAAATTTTTATTCTCGCCGTTGGATCGCACCAATGTACGAGATTCGTATGCAGTTACAACGTCTAAATGCTGACACGCTCGATCAGCACATGGTCATCAACAGTACAGGCGAGCTACGTCTACTACAACGCGACATTGCCAATGTGGTCAAACGTCTGCATTTTAGTTTCTTAGAATTAAAAGAACATACCGAACAAACTGAGGATGATTTAAGACGTACCTTAGATACACTCGAAGTGCAAAACATTACCTATAAACAGGCACGTGACCAAGCGATTTCATCCAATCAGGCAAAATCGGTCTTTTTAGCAAATATCAGTCATGAATTACGCACCCCATTAAACAGTATCGATGGCTTTATTCATTTATTGCTTCGACAAGATAATCTCAGCAATGACCAAAGCTTATACCTACAAACCATTCGTAAATCTTCGGCCCATTTATTGGCATTAATTAATGATGTACTCGACTTTTCCAAAATTGATGCCGGAAAATTAGAACTCGAAACTGCACCTTTTGATCTTGAAGAAGCAATTTTTGACGTCATGGATATGTTGTCACCTTTGGCTGCACAAAAGCAGATTGAAATGGCATTTTACTATGACGATACCGTTCCGAAACATGTCAATGGTGATATTTTACGCTTTAAGCAAATTCTGACTAATCTGATTTCCAATGCGATTAAATTCACCCCAGATGGCGAAATTATTGTACGTGTGCGTATGGAACATGATGATATTGGACAATGCTTATTGCACTTTAGTGTACAAGACAGCGGAATCGGTTTAAGTGGTACAGATCGGAAAAAACTATTTGAATCTTTCTCACAAGGTGATGCTTCTGTCACACGCCAGTTCGGTGGTACAGGTTTAGGACTTGCCATTTCCAAACAGCTTGTACATTTGATGCACGGGCAAATTGGTTTTGAAGACAATCAAGAACGTGCACCCACAGAAAAAGGCTCAACCTTTTGGTTTACCGCACAGTTTGATGTGGATGAACATGAGGAAATTATCCATCCGGTCTTTAAAGATATGCATGTCGTTTCCTTCCTCGCACATCCTGCAACTGCCAATGTGTTACGTCATTATTTAGAAGACTATCAAGTGACGCATATTGAAACACAGTCTATTTTAGACTTGTTTAGCAAGCTCAATAGCTTAGAGCGACTACCTGAAAACACATGGTTAATTGTTGATCATAGCGGTGATACAGAAGCATTATTAAAAGAAATTCGTGCACGTTATCAAGGTCATTTAGCAGTATATGGCTATCAAATGTCATTAGAGCCAAATATGCTCAATGAATATCGTGCTCGTCCATTGTATCAACCGCTCAGTCGTACAGGTGTCATTCAACTCCTCAGCAATCAGCCAATTTTTGAAACTGAGCAACACCAAGATTTTAAAGCACGTGATCTGCATGTCTTGGCAGTCGATGACCATTTGCCCAACTTAATTGTACTTGAAGCCCTGCTTGCTGAACTCAATGTCAAAACCACCAAAGCGCAAAGTGGTCAAGAAGCATTAACCATCATCCAACAAGGTATTGAACAAGGCTTAAAACCACATGATCTCGTGTTTATGGACATTCAAATGCCTGTCATGTCAGGTATTGATACCACCCGTGCCATTCGTTCTTTAGAGTCAACTTTGGATGGCATGCGCATGCCGATCATTGCGCTCACTGCTCATGCACTGGCAGATGAAAAACAAAAACTTCTAAAAGTAGGTATGGATGACTATGTCACCAAACCCATTCAGATTGATCAATTGATTCAAATCTTAACGCAATGGACATCTGATAACTTTGTTCAATCACAACAAGCTACTGAAAATACGGTCTATGTCGATGCACTCGACCCCGATATCTTAGATTGGAAACAAAGTCTTTCTTTAGCAGCCAATAAAGAAGATTTAGCACAAGATTTACTCAAAATGTTAGTCGATAGCTTCCCAACAGAATTAGATGAAATTTCACAATTGATTGAACTTGAAGATTTCCCACAGCTTGAACATGTATTACATCGTTTATATGGTGCAACACGTTATGTAGGTACACCAAAATTACAACGCGCTACAGGTGAGTTTGAACAGTTTGTATCGACTTTAAGAAAAGAACGCCGTAAAGCCGATGAACCATTTATTCAAGAAACTTTGCAACGTTTAGACCATTTACAATTAGTCATTCATGAAGTGGAGTCAGCCGCGCAGCAAGTGCTCAGTAGCTAATCTGTAGATCAGAACTATTGAGGTATCACTAATGACTACTTTCTGTGACTGCACTGTCATGTTCCCATGACATGCACATGCTATGCTAAATGACAAATCAAGAAGAGTAAAAAACATGTCGCTATTACGCATTGAAAAACAAAATGGCATTGCTACGGTATATCTCAACCGCCCAGAAAAACGCAATGCCATGAGCTTTGCCTTACTACGAGAGTTGGTCATTACTGCCCAAAAGATTAAAAAAGACCGTAGTATCCGTGCCGTCATTTTAACAGGCGAAGCCAATGTATTTAGTGCTGGCATTGATCTTGCTGATTTAAACAGCCCCAAAAATACAGCTTTTGCTGCTTGGGAGTTGTTAAAACCAGGACAAAGTTTATTTCAAAAAGCCTTTCTCATTTGGCAAGAACTCCCAGTTCCTGTCATTGCAGCACTAGAAGGTTTTTGCTTTGGCGCAGGGATGCAATTGGCGCTTGCAGCAGATATTCGAATCGCTCATCCTGATACGAAAATGTCAATCATGGAAAGTCGTTGGGGCTTAGTGCCTGATATGGGATTATCTCGCTCAATCAAAGGCGTTATTGGCTTAGATTTAGCAAAAGAGTTGACTTTAACTGCGCGTATTTTTGATGGCAATTACGCCAAAGAGATCGGCTTAGTCACTCATACTGATCCAGCTCCGCTTACAAAAGCTCAAGCCATTGCTGAAGAAATGTTACAACGCTCACCGGATGCGCTTGCAGCAGCAAAACGCGTGCTCGATGCAATGGAGCATGAACCTAAAAAGTCATTGCGTTTAGAAAAAATTTGGCAATTGAAATTACTTTTAGGTAAGAACAGTCAAATTGCACGTAAAAAAGATAAAAACCCAGACGTGGAGTTTTTACCTCGCCAATTTAAATAATAGATATGTGAAATCATTTAAATTTACAGGGAATAGTTTGAGATCGTGAATATGAGTTTTGATCGTAATACTAAAATTGCATTTCTTGGAATGGGATTGATGGGCAGCCGCATGGCAACGCGTTTAGTCCAAGCTGGTTTTCAAGTAGCGATATGGAATCGAACTGCGAGTGCATGTGAAAGCTTGATTGACATGGGAGCACATGCTCTTCAACTCGACAATATTGCAGACTATCCTGTTATTTTAAGCTGCCTTGCCGATGATCATGCCGTACAAAATGTGTTTGATCTCATCGCACCACATCTCAAACCTCAACAGGTCATTGTGGATTTTTCGAGTTTATCTGTGGATAAAACGCTGACACTTGCGGATAAAGCACAGCAACTTAGTGTCACTTGGATTGACTCGCCTGTATCAGGTGGAACAGCAGGTGCAGAAAATGGCACTTTGGTCATTTTTGCTGGGGGAGATGCCGAAACCATTGAGCATTTAAGCTTAATCTACAATGTTCTTTCGCAACGTGTCACACGCATGGGTGACTCAGGAACAGGACAAGCCACTAAAATCTGTAATCAACTTATTGTTGCCGCAAACAGTACACTGATTGCTGAAGCGGTTGCACTTGCACAACAAGCAGGTGTAGATACCACACTACTTGCGCCTGCGCTCGCAGGTGGTTTTGCTGACTCAAAACCTTTTCAAATTTTAACGCCTCGCATGGCAGCACATCACTTTGAGCCTGTGCAATGGAAAGTACAGACATTATCAAAAGATTTAAATAATGCAGTTCACTTGGCTGAAAAATTCCAACTCGATATTCCTGTAGCAAAAAAAGCATTGTCGCAGTTGCAAGCACACCAAAACAATGGTTATGCTGATTCAGATTTAGCAAGTGTAATTAAACACGTTGAAAATCAGTAAAACATTGAAAATTAATAATATGATACATCATCATGGAGCAGATATATGAGTAAACTCGCAGTAAATCTTTCAATGATTTTTACTGAAGTTCCCTTAATTGAACGCTTTGCTTTAGCACATCAGCACGGCTTCCAACACATTGAAATTCAGTTTCCTTATGAGCTCAGCATTAGAGAAATTCAAAATCAACTTGATCAATATGACTTAAAACTCTGCTTGATCAATGTCCCTGCGGGCGACTTAATGCATGGCGGTAATGGTTTAGCAGGCATTCCTGGCAAAGAGCTTGAATTTCATCAAGCGCTATTAACAGCAATTGAATATGCCACTGCGCTGAATGTCCCCAGTGTAAATATTCTTGCAGGTAAACAACCTCTAGATGCAGATCTACTTCCCTGCCTCAACACCCTATCTAAAAACTTAAAGCTTGCATGTCACCTGTGTTCGGAACATCACATTCAGCCTGTTTTTGAAATGATTAATGGCACAGATATGCCACGCTTTTTAGTGCAAAATATTGCACAAGCCCAAGAAATGCTCGAAGCCGTACAACATCCTGCTTTAAAAATACAATACGATTGTTACCACATGGCAATGATGGGCGAAAATATTTTGCTGGCACTACAGGAAAATATAAACTGGATTGGGCATATTCAATTTGCTGACTGCCCAGGGCGACATGAACCCGATACAGCTCAGATAAATTATGCAGAAATTTTCACATGGCTTGGACAAAGTTCATACACAGGCTATATCGCCGCAGAATACAAACCACAAGTTTATTCCAATCAATCATTTGCATGGAAAAGAAAATATTTTACCGACAACCACCAAGCTTAAACTGGAAAAAATATCCACAAGTCTTATTGTATAAATTTGAATTTATTCGATAAAGGCGCTATATTAGAGGATGAGTAATTGTCTGGAAAATATATTTTACCATGAATTTAGAACCATCGCCCAGCGCTTCTAATTCTCTTGAACTTGCAATGAATTCTCACAAACAAGATGTACAAAATTGCTTAAAAGTTGTACATGAAGCCCTACTAGATGTAAAAGCAAAAGATATTCTTGAACTTGATGTAAGCAGCATTAGCAACGTAGCAGATGCTATCGTCATCGCAAGTGGTACATCAACACGTCATGTTAAAGCGCTTGCTGATAATGTTGCTGAAGAAGCACGTAAAGCTGGCTTCCGCCCGATCGGGGTAGAAGGTGAGCGTGATGCAGAATGGATCCTGATTGATTTAGGATTGGTTGTTGTACATGTCATGCTACCGACAGCTCGTAAATTTTATGATTTAGAAAGCTTATGGCGTGTAACTCCTGAAGTTGCCTAAAGCTCATTTATAAAATGAGAAACTTAAAAAGCGACGTATTTGTCGCTTTTTTTGTCACTATTATTTGATTTTTTGCGAATTTTTATAAAAAATTCATTTTGGATAACTGCTTAAAGACAAGATAACCTAGCCCGAAACTCCAAACAAAATTAACCAAAACACCAAAACTTTGAACAACAAAAGCTTCTGCTATAGAAAGTCCCATTGAACTTTCAACCATGGCAACTGCCAAAGTCCCCCACACACCACACATTCCATGTACTGCAATCACATCTCTAACATGTCGAGATGTTACTCGATGAATCAATGTTCGGGGTACATAAACGGTTAGTAAACCTGCTACTGCGCCAATCAGTGTTGCTGTGAAATAATCAACAAATCCACAGCTTGCAGTGATAGCTACCAATCCACCGAGTGCAGATTTAATTAATTCATTCCAAGAGATCATCCGACGATCAAATGCTGAAACTAAAATCAGGGGAGCAATGAAGGCTGTGAACAGCGCAATAAAAGCATTGCTCACAACTACACTAACATCGACTGGAATCGCAGTGATATAAACAACATTCAATCCTGACCACGCGAGCCAAAGAATAAAACCTGCAACTGCAAATGATAAAATTCGATAATCTTCAAAGATTAAATTCTTCTTCTTTTCTTCTTCTTTTCCAGCAGACTTCAATGTCAAATAACCTGCAAGAAGCACCCATGCTGCCGCAGAATGAACAACGGTAGAACCTGCAAAATCAATAAATCCAATATTTTTTAGCCAGCCACCACCCCATAAAATATTGCCCCAAACCCAACTACTAAAGAAAGGAAAAATAATTGCAGAAATGGTTAAACCCACTCCCCAACTCATGATAAGTGAACTTTTATTAGGAATAATTCGCCCTACAACTGTAGTAATTGTAGTTGCCATAAGTATATAGAAAAACAATAAATTCCTATGCCAACCAGAATAAAAATATGGCTTATCATTGGGGTGATCTATTACGCCAAAATGAATCCCCCCCACACACAATAAGCCAAAAAGCACAGCACCTAAAATTGAAGATAAATAACTGATCAACAGCGCAAAAATAGACTTAAGATTAAACTGGTATCCACCTTCAACTATAGCAAAACCAGCTTGAACAAAAATCACGAATACCCCACCAAAAAACAGTAATCGGTAGTCAGTTATGAGATTAAATGCAGCAATATCTTGATCTAAATTCGAAGCAAATACACAGCATGGGACAAGCAACATGAATAAAGCAAGATACTTAGCGTACTTCCAATTCAGCATGAATTCCTCTATCCCATTGTTTAAATGACATTTTATTTATTTTAAAAAAATCACAATTAATAATACTAATGTTACATAGTTATCAATTCGTTTGAATTATAAAGTGATTTTGTCTTTTAAAAAACAACTTTTCACGTTTTCTCATTTTTTATACTATTTATCAAACAGTAATTTTAATTAGATGTTTAAAGCAAATCATTTAAATTTATTGAACTTGCCTTACTGCATGTCCTAAATATTATTTAAAACTTAGTCAAGCTTTTAATCCAGTTCCAAAATTTGAAATTCAATTAATGGCTAAATATCTCTTCAGTCACAATAAAAAACCACCCGAAGGTGGTTTTTACTCTCCCTAAGTCCCTCTTTACAAAAGAGGGACTTTAGAAGCATAGATTAGTGACCGCCGCCATTAATCGCTTTCGTCATATCTTCAACCACTTTCTTCGCATCACCAAAGATCATCATGGTTTTTTCATTGTAGAACAAATCGTTATCTAAGCCAGCATAACCTGTTGCCATAGAGCGTTTGATCACCATGATGGTACGTGCTTTATGCGCCTCAAGAATTGGCATACCATAAATTGGTGAGCTTGGATCATCTTTCGCAGCTGGGTTCACTACGTCGTTCGCACCAATCACAAGTACCACGTCTGTTGCAGGAAAATCTGAGTTAATCTCATCCATTTCCAAGATGTCTTCATAAGCAACATCAGCTTCAGCTAAAAGTACGTTCATGTGACCTGGCATACGACCAGCAACTGGGTGAATCGCAAAACGAACCGTTACACCTTGTTCTTTCAAGATTTCACACAACTCTTTCACAGCATTTTGCGCACGACCTTGCGCCATACCATAACCTGGTACAATCACAACGCTATCCGCATTTGACATCAAGAAGCCAGCATCATCCGCAGAACCTGAGCGATAATTACGTTGAACCTGTTCACCTTTTTCAGCAGTCGCAGCAGCTGCACCACCCATTGCACCACCAAACAATACGTTGATGATTGAACGGTTCATTGCTTTACACATGATGTAAGACAGAATTGCACCAGAAGAACCAACCAGTGAACCAGCAACAATCAACATGTTGTTTTCAAGCGTGAAACCAATCCCAGCAGCAGCCCATCCTGAGAATGAGTTAAGAAGCGATACCACCACTGGCATATCACCGCCACCAACTGGTGCAATCCACACCCAGCCGAATGCAAGTGCAAGTGCTGTCATTGCCCAGAATGCTTGCATGTTACCTGTGGTAAAGAAGTAGATACCACATGCCAACATTGCAATAAAAATGATTGCTTGAACAGGTTTAACCCATCCACCTGAAATGGTTTTTGCCCATTTCTTCGCAGCCAATTTACCATAAGCAAATACCGAAGCTGTGAAGGTAATCGCACCAACGAAACAACCTACAAATAATTCAAATAAATGAACTTTGCTCATGTGTGCATGTTGTACACCTGCAGCAGTCAAAGCAGCTTCATTTTCAGCAAATAATGCTGTGAGCTGGTTATTGTGTAAAATTGCAGCAATCGCAATCAATACCGCAGCCAACCCCACCAATGAGTGCATTAACGCAACAGTTTCAGGCATTTGTGTCATTGGCACTGTACGAGCACGCGCAATACCCACAATCGCACCCAACACCATCGCCCCACCAATCATCCAAACAACAGGATGATCTGCCACGAAGAAAGTTGTAATGACAGCGATTGCCATCGCAACCATACCGTAACGGTTACCTTGGATCGCAGTTTTAGGACCCGAAAGACCACGTAAAGTTAAGATAAAAAGGACAGCACCGACTAGGTAGAACCAATCCGCATATTCTTTAATGAATTCCATGGATTAGCCCTCTTTTTTCTTTTGTTTAGGCTTAAACATTTCAAGCATACGCGCAGTGACTGCGAAACCACCAAAAATGTTAATACTTGCCAAGAACACTGCAACTGCACCAAGTACACTCACAACATTGATTGATTGGAATTGTACATTTGCATCAACAACACCTGGGATACCAACAGTTTGTAGCATCGCACCCACGATAATGATTGATGACAAAGCATTGGTTACCGCCATTAACGGCGTATGCAATGCAGGTGTTACACCCCAAACCACGTAGTAACCAACAAAGATGGCTAAGACGAAAATAGTAATAGTTTCAACCATGATGACTCTCCTTAACCACGCTTCAGCAGTACTTGACCGCCATGAGTTACTAGAAGTGCTTTTTGAATTTCGTCTTCTTGGTTGATGGCAAAGTTTTTCTCTTTATCAAACAACGTTTCTACGAAATTGAAAACGTTACGTGCATACAACGCCGAAGCTTCTGTCGAAACAGTTGCAGGAATATTTGGGATACCCAAAATAGTCACGCCATTATCTGTTACAACATTTTCACCACATTTCGAGCCTTCAACGTTACCGCCTGTTTCAACCGCCATATCAAGGATGATTGAACCTGGTTTCATTTTGGCAACAGTTTCAGCTTTAATCAGACGCGGTGCATCACGACCTGGCAATAATGCCGTCGTAATTACGATATCCGCATTTGAAACTGCTTTATCGACGATAATGGCTTGGTCTTTGATGTATTGCTCACCTGGCATCCATCCATAACCATTTTTTGCAGCATCTGCAGCTTTTTGTTTTTCTTCATCAGACATTGGTACGTCTAACCACTTACCACCAAGTGATTCTACTTGGTCACGTGCAGTTGGACGTAAATCTGTGGCTTCAACCACAGCACCTAGACGTTTTGCAGTCGCAATCGCTTGAAGACCTGCAACACCAACTCCCATGATCACGACACGAGCTGGTTTCACAGTACCAGCAGCCGTCATGAGCATTGGGAACATACGTTGATATTCTGCAGCAGCTAAAAGTACAGATTTATAACCTGCAAGGTTCGCTTGAGAAGACAATACGTCCATGTTCTGCGCACGAGAAAGTGTACGAGGCAAAAGCTCTAATGCAAATGCAGATACCTGTTGTGACGCAAACTGATCAAGGTCAGGATTACGATAGGGATCAAACATAGCAACCACTGTTGTGCCCGCAGCAAGTTTTTGAATTTCATCATTCTTAGGTGCACGAACTTTCAAAATCAATTGACTACCCGTGTAGGCATCATCCGTAATTTTTGCACCGACCTGTTCGTAAGCACTGTCAATATAAGCAGCTTTTTTACCTGCTCCACGTTCAATGACTACGTTATGACCAGCGCTGATCAACTTTTTTACTGTCTCAGGTGTAGCAGCTACACGACTTTCTCCGACGACAGTTTCGGTTGGGATTCCGATCTGCATGAGCGTTCCTCAAGCTAATTTTTCTTCAAGCAAACATCGTGTAAACGATGTCTCCCCCTAGGATGCGTTTTCTTCTAATTTTTGGATTCTAATTGAACTTTTTTAAAATACTACCCAATATTTATTTAATAAATGTGATTATTTTGAACTCAAGATTCACTTTTATAAATTAAAAACATATGCAACATTTATTTAAAGTAATAGCACCTATGCTATTCAAGCCTATTTTTTAATCAAAATAAAAAAATTAAAGTGATTTATGAAGCATTTGAGCTTGTTAAATCACGGTTGTGATATCGAACATCACATTTAAATTGGCTTTTACTACACTTAGACTTAGAAAATTCGTCTTAATCACTTTTAGATATTTATTTAGAAAACAAGCTTTTTAGCTGCATAATTTTCTAAATTCGCCTTTCTGACAATTTTATCGTTTTACCTCTCTTGTTTTATTGACTTAATTTCATACAAAAAATGTCAATTATGCAAGAATGTTATCATTACTTTTTTTAATTTCATTAATAAATAAAAGTACTTGGATAAAATATCTTAAATTGCCTTTTTTACCATAATTTAAAATGCAAAAATTTTTTAATTTTTTTATTCGCCATTTTGCCAAATGATGACCAAACGGCATTATTGAAACACTTTGGCATAATATGCACATTTTTAGTGCATTTTTAAACAAACTCGTTTGGTGTGCTTAAATGACATCATCTCGCTTTGATCTCAATAAACAGCTTCATATAACACTTGCATAGATCTTCCATTCCATCTTTTGATGGAATTGATTCTTTTTTTGCATTTCATCTCTAAATTAAGAGCCTTTATACTGAAAATGCATATATCGAAAGTCCTCATTTTTAAATTGTGATCAATCCATGAAATTTTCTTTATCTAGCACACAATTAGGTTCTTTGTTTGCTTTGGGTGCTGCATTTTTGTTTAGTACCAAAGCTATTTTCATTAAACAAGCCTATGCACTATCACCTTTGGTCGATGGCACAGTACTGATGGCATTGCGTATGGCAAGTGCTTTGCCATTTTTTCTCTTGTTGTGTTGGTTAAACCGTAAACATAGTCAAAATATTACACTGAAAGATTGGGGGCTGTTAGTTTTTGCGGGTTTACTTGGTTATTACTTTTCAAGTTGGTTAGACTTTTCAGGGTTAATGTATATCAGTGCATCCTTGGAAAGAATTATTTTATTTTTATATCCAACTTTAACAGTCTTGGCGTCTTGCGCGATCTATAAACAAAAACTCAGCGTCAAAAGTCTTATTGCTATTGCTTTAAGCTACGGTGGTACTGTAATTGTGATGTTACAAGAGCAAAGTACCGTTGCACATGAAGGTAATTTTTGGCTCGGGGTCAGCTTGGTATTTGCAAGTGCAATCAGTTTTGCAGCCTATTTGCTCTTAACCCCTCGTTTAATCGTGCGTTTTGGTTCTTGGAACTTTACAGGTTTAGCACTCAGTGTTGCATGTATAGGGACATTGACCCATTTTCTGATTGCGACCCCACAACCTTTGACTTTACTTGCTCAGTTACCGCGTGAAATTATTGGGTATGGTATTGCTTTGGGTTTATTGGTCACGGTTTTACCCACCATTTTAATTGCGCAAAGTATTTCCCGTTTAGGTGCAGCACAATCTGCAATGATTGGCTCTATTGGACCAATTTTAACCATTATTTTAGCTGTTGCTTTATTGGGCGAGCAGATGAATAGTATTCAATGGTTTGGTTGCATCTTAAATATCATTGGTGTCATGATGATCACATTATCCAAGAAGAAACTTGCAAGTTAAATCGTATAAAATTTTGGAATAAATATGCATTTTAGAATTGTTTCGCCTAGCGCATGTGTAGATGTTGAAAATATTAAATTAGCTCAAACTCAGCTTGAACAACTGGGTCATCAAGTCAGTTTAGGCACTCATGTTTTTGCTCAATACCGCTATTTGGCAGGTACAGTCGAACAACGTCTTTCAGACTTAAAAATGGCGTGTTTAGATCCTGAAGTCGATGCTATTTGGTTGGCACGCGGTGGCTCTGGAGCAGCCATGCTCGTGCCTTATCTAGAAAACTGGATATTAAACAAACCAATTATTGGCTATTCAGATGCAACCGTGTTGCTAAACTATGTTGCAATGCATCACGGTCAAGCGCTACATGCACCTGTATTTTCTGAAATTGCTGTAAAAAATTTAGCTCAGCATACGCTTTCACCCGATGCTCAATCTGTTATTCAACTGCTTGATGTTCAACGTTTAGCTTTAACGTCAGAAAATGTTTATCCACTCACGCAGATTTATTCAGATCATGCTCAAGCATGTTCAGGTCAACTCAAAGTGTTAGGTGGAAATCTTACCGTATTGTGCAGTCTACAAGGGACAAGTAATGCATTGAAATTACAGCAACCGAGTATGCTCTTACTCGAAGATGTTGGTGAACCCTATTACCGTATTGAGCGTGCATTGACACAGCTATTACAAAGCCTTGATCTCTCGAACTTAAAAGCATTGGTCCTCGGTGATTTCTATGCATGTCCTCAAAAAAATGTTCCTCAAAGTATTGTAGAAATTGTTGCCGAACATTTAGAGCCATTAAAAATTCCACTTTATCAATGTGATTGGTTTGGGCACGGTGCGAGTAACCAGCCATTTTGGATTGGAAAAGAGGCCTCTATTCAAAACTCACAACTTGTTTTTTAACCCAATTGCTCAAAAGCTGATTTACCTCATCCATCTGTTTTTTAAATTTGGATTTCCATCCATTTAAAATTGGATTATGATCAAAAGGTCGAAAATGGCGAGACTGGATGTGGTGAGCCCCAGTCAATACTTGACCAAGATCAAGCATGAATGATCCAGCCCCTAAGGCCGCGGACCACGACAATAGACGTTTTTATATCTGTCTAGTGTCGGAGTTCGTTGATGATTTATTCAAATTTTCTCTTTTGTAACCTCTACAGCTTCCGATACTCAACCGAATATGAATGTCTTTTTATTCATGTTTATAGGAGGTAGAGATGCAAAATTCTCATCTTAAATCACAACAAACTGATATTGTGATTATTGGCGGTAGCCTAGTTGGTCTTTCTGCTTCGCTGTTTTTATCATGGCGAGGCATTAAAAATATTCTCATTGAAAAACACTTAAACAGTTCTCCCCATCCTAGAGCGATGGGCTATACAGAACATACGCTTGAGTTTTTCCGCATCACGGGAATCGGTGATGAAATTCCACAAGTGAATGATAGTTTTCGCTTAAGACGTATTCGTGCTGAAAGCTTAAGTGGAAAATGGTTTGAAGAATCACCTTGGACACCACAAACAACTAAAGAAATACCCATGCAGTATTCACCTGTAAAAGGTGCAGCTATCGCACAAGATAAACTTGAACCGATCCTGCGTAAACGTGCACTCGCCTTGGGGGCTGACTTCAGGCTAGGTAGTGAGATGATTGATTTCACTCAAAATAGTCAAGGCGTTTCGGCACGTATACGCCATCGTGAGACACTTGAAGAACAGATTATAGAAGCAAAATATATGATCGCTGCTGATGGTTGTCATAGTTCGGTTCGATCACAGCTCGGTATTCAACGTAATGGTGTTGGATATTTACAAACAGTGTATAGCGTTCTATTTAGTTGCCCTGAAGCAGATCTTTATCTTAAGCAAGGAATTCAGCAATTTGAAATTGAGCAGCCTCATTTAAAAGCATTTCTAACCACCTACCATGATGGTCGTTGGGTACTTATGTTTACTGATCATCATGAACGAACCGAGGATGAACTTAAGGCTGCAATTCATTTGGCGCTCGGTAAAAAAATGGATTTTAAGATCATTACCACAGGTCAATGGGAAATGGCAGGTTGGATCGCAGAACACTATCGCGATGGTCGTATATTTTTGGCTGGTGATGCTGCCCATCAACTTCCTCCTACACGTGGAGGTTTTGGGGCCAATACAGGAATAGATGATGTGTATAACCTAGCATGGAAACTTGAACTTGTTATCAAAGGAAATTCTGCCCCCATTTTACTTTCTACTTACCAAACTGAACGTCAGCCTATTGCCGTATTGCGACATGATCAAACTTTTGCACGACCTGATTATCATAAATTTCTTGGTGCAAAATTTAATGAAATACCATTATTCAGTGATCTCGCTATGGAATTAGGACAACGGTTATGTTCATCCGCGATTGTCGATACACATACAAATCTGCCTCCTGCAGCAACACCAACTGAATGGGCAGGACAACCAGGTACACGCGCACCTCACGCATGGATTCATGATCAACAAAATAGGAGATCAACAATCGATTTATTTGGTCAAGGATTCATTCTCCTTACACAAAATCCAAGATGGAAAATCGCCGCACACATTGTTGCAGAAAAGACAGCAATTCCCCTACGAACCTTCGTGATTGGTGTAGATGTGTTCTTTGATCAGCCCGATGAGTTTAATTCTTTATTTGGCATAAATGCTGAAGGTGTAAGTCTTGTTCGTCCAGATGGTTTTATTGCTTGGCGCAGCATCAATCGACCCGATGATCCTGAAAATGTGCTTCTTCAGGTGATCAATCAAATCGCTGTACCCATCAAGAATTCAATCAATTAAGCTCTACATATAGAGAAACTTAACAACACACCTTTGCACTTTTTGTGTAAAGGTTTCTTTTATTTAATCGTCATTTCTTATTGTTCTTGATTTATTTTTGATCTTATATTCACACCCAATAAATTGATCTAACGATTAGCAAAACTGCCATAATTATATTATTTTTAATCAAATCATGATCGCCAATTTTTTGACCTTTATTTTCAATCAAGCTGATTCGGTAGACCTTATCGTGGCAAAACATTAGATGCTTGCATGACTTGTATCAGACTCATCCTATACTGCAAATTAAATCTTTTTTTTGCATCAAAGTCTTTATCCTCTTTAATCAAAACACTCTTTATAATCCATCTGCATTTACGTATAGTCACATCGCTGAAGTGAAACATTTTTCCTGCACAAAAGCATCAAAGCTTAATTCAAGAAATGTAACTTTTATGGAAAAATCACGCTTTCCCTGCATGTAGATTGATTCCTATGCCTTGTTTTGTACTGCCCGCAATGCAGCTTGAAATTGAAGCAACAGCCTATTGTTTATAAAACCCATACGGAGCTTTTATGCAACCTCAACTCGATATTAGCCAAAATAAAGGATTATTGTGGCTGATGGCGATCTCCTGTGGTTTATGTGCAGGTGCGAACTATTATTGCCAACCTTTAGTGCATTCGATTCAACAATATTTTCAAGTCCCTGAATCACAGGTAGCACTGACTGTGACTTTTGCACAAGTGTCCTATGCTTTAGGTCTATTATTCATTGTGCCTGTTGGCGATATTGTAAATAAAACTAAGTTTATTCCTTTATTGATGTTTTTTGCCGCAATCGGTTTATTACTTTGTGCTTTTGCTGTGAATTTACCCATGCTTTGGCTCGGTACAGTCATCGCAGGATTATTTTCTGTGGCTGCACAAGTTTTGATTCCCTTGGCAACGATGGCAGTCAAGCCTGAAAAAACGGGTGAAGTCATTGGCTTTTTAATGAGTGGTTTATTGGTTGGATTATTACTTTCCACCAGTTTGGCAGGTTTACTCTCTAACTTATTTCACTGGAAAGTGATCTATGCCCTAAGTTCTATATTGATGTTAATTTTAGCATTTTTATTAAGAACTCGTTTGCCTGCAGTACCTACATTTAAGATGAGTTATCGTAAAATTTTTCAGTCGATGGCCACGTTGATTGTTGAAGAAAAACGTTTAGTCTATCGCTCATTGATTGGCGGTTTTGCCTTTGCTGCAATGAGTATTTTATTTTCAACCATTGCCGTTCTACTCACTTCAAAACCTTTTGAACTCCCCGATGTCATGGTGGGCGTTGCTACGCTCATCGGTGTCTTTGGCGCACTCAGTACTACAAAAATCGGTAAAATCGCAGACAAAGGCTATACCAATCGTTTAACCCTCATCGGTGTGATTATTTTAGCCTGTAGTTGGGTATTTTTATATTTTGGTGGCACATCACTCTTCAGTTATATCATCGGGTATGGTGTGATTAGCCTTGGTTTAGCCATCGTGCACAGTAGTAACCAAAACATTATTTTCCGTTTACGCCCTGATGCAAAATCTCGTATTAATTCAATTTATATGACGGCTTATTTTACGGGTGGTGCGTGTGGGTCAGCACTTGGTGTTTATGCTTGGCATCATGGTGGGTGGACAATGACCTGTCTCGTTGGTTTGTGTTTAGTCCTTTGTTCAGCATTTTTTGCACTGCTAGACCGCTTATTTTTAAATAAAATTCAAGCTTAAAACCCATGCAAAATCCCACAATATTTGAGGGATTTTTTTTGCTTAAGACACCTGAACTACAGGGTAAAAGGGTTTACCTAAATCTATAATCTTTTCATTTTCCAATAAGATATGCATAAATGTAGGCAACACTGCGGTTAAAATATGACATGCATCCTGAATCTGTGCACGATTCACTGAGCTGTTATACGTCGAACCACCATGCATAATTTGGTTACGTAAGGTATAGAGCCGATTAAAAATCACATATAGCACTTCCACGCTGTCTTTTTGTTGCAAAGCTTGATGTACTTTATTTTTATCTTTCTCAAAACTTATTTTCCACTCTTGTTGGCTGATTTTTTGGTTTTGATAATCCCAAAAAGGTTGAAAAGTATAAGGATTATCAAGCAATATACGTATTGAATGACTGTATTTCGTCCAAATTAAATAATAAATTTTATGTTCAGTATCCGCCTGACACAGTTCCAATAAGAAGCGTCTAAATTGCTGTCGATCTTTGATTTCATCACCGTCTTGCGCATAAATTGCGTTGAATGCAACCCATAAACTGATAAATTTTAAATCTAAACTTTTATCTAATAATATGGCTTGTTTCAACCAACTCAAACTACGATGAATTCTTAAATTAAATTGGTCTGAATTTTGCGCTTTCTTACTTTTGTAAGTTTCTTCTAAAACCAACATGGTTTATCACTCCATTCTTTATATTTATAAAATTACATTACTGAAATTTAAGCGATGCATCAAGCCTAAATATTTAATTTTATTTAAAATAACTAAAACACGAGCAATAAAATTGCGACAAAAATTATGCATTATCACAGTACTGTAGATTTATAACTAAAACCCGTATAATTTGCCCTTTCGTTTTGCTCCTTGTGGATTATGTTATGTCTGATCTCCATTCTTTACAGCCTCGCATTTCGGTTGCCCCGATGATGGATTGGACAACTAAGGATTACCGTTTTTTTGCACGTCTATTTAATCCAAACGTGATTTTATATACCGAGATGGTCACGACAGGTGCAATCATCTACGGTGGTGCAAATCGTCATTTAGACTATAACCATGAAGAGCATCCGATTGTTTTACAGCTTGGTGGCTCCAACCCCCAAGAGCTGGCAACCTGTAGTAAAATGGCACAAGACTGGGGCTATGATGAAGTCAATTTAAATGTCGGCTGTCCAAGTGACCGTGTACAGAATAATAAAATCGGGGCTTGTTTAATGGCAGAGCCTGATTTGGTCGCTGAGTGTATTGCTGAAATGCGTAACGCTGTAGATATCCCTGTCACAGTAAAACACCGTATCGGCATTGACGACATGCAATCCTATGAAGAGATGTTGCATTTTGTAGACACTGTAGCAAAAACCGGCTGTAATAATTTTATCGTACATGCACGCATTGCACTCCTCAAAGGTCTATCCCCCAAAGAAAATCGCGATGTGCCACCGCTACGCTATGAAGATGTTTATCGTTTAAAACAAGAACGTCCAGATTTACTCATCGAGATCAATGGCGGCATCAAAACTTTCGCTGAAACGCAAGAACACCTTAAACATGTCGATGGTGTAATGATTGGTCGTGAGGCCTATCACAATCCTTATCTTTTGGCTGAAATGGGGCAATTGTGGAATTTAGACTTGCCTGACCGTTTTGACATTATGGATCAAATGTTGCCTTATATTGCAAAACGTATGGAAGAAGGTGCACCCCTGTCCATTATCACGCGTCATATTTTAGGTTTATTTCAAAATCTTCCAGGTGCACGTAAATGGCGTCAGGCTTTAAGTGGTGGTAATGCCAAAACTTTTGCTGATGTTGAAAATGCAATAATCAATATCAAAGAAGCGATGAAACGCACTGAAGAATACATTTTAGAAAAGCAAAACTAAAAAATAAGCTCCCAAATCGGGAGCTTATTTACATGGAATATTTCAGCTACTTATTCTCTAAAAAGCGATATGCAAATGCAGCCCTACGCCACGTAGTGACAGCTGCCCCTAGATTTAACAATACCAATGCAAACAACATGACAAAATCATGTTGCCAAATCCATTGTTCCACTGCACTCGCCACACAGGCAACGGTTAATAATGCCATACGATGTTGTTTTGCCATTGGCCCCATGAAATTCGCAGGTGCACCAATCGATACCGCCAATGTTCGTACATATGCGGTTAATACTGCGAGCAATGCCCCACACCATCCCAAAATATCACCATAACTCACACAACCAATAGAATATCCTGCGGCAATAATAATCAACGGATCTGAAATTCGATCTGGAATATCGTTAAACAGTTCACCTGAAGCTGTAGACTTTCCACCCTCGATCGCCACCAATCCATCAAACAAATTGCACAGCAAGCGCCCTTGAATAAACAATGCAGCTAAAAGGTACAATGTAAGTTGCAGCATACCCTCGTAATATGGAACAGCAAATAAACATGCTGCAGCAAATGCAGCAAAAACAATACTGAACAATGAAATGTGATTCGGCGTAATTGACTTTTGACTTAACCATTTGGCAAATTGATTAACCAAACCTACACCTCGCACTTTCAACGGGCGGCGGTTTTCAGGTGAATTATTTTCCTGTGACATCCTATATTTCCCTCACAATTCAACATTTTGATATTGCTTATAAAGTTTTAAATTGGTGAAAAATGCAAAAATAAATGCAACTGTTAATGCAGGTGCAACTGTTTTAAAAATATTGGGGGTATGAATAAGATGATGTACCAAGACCAATATGCTCCCTGTAAAAAGAATTGTGCAAATCGGCGGAAGTAGTAATTTCAACCCTTTTATTTGATAAAAATTAAATTGTTTTTCAATTAGGTGTGTAATGAGCAGCGTAATGATAAAACTACAGATGCCTTGTGCAAGCCCTGAAATGATGCCTACTTTCAAATTGCCTTGAGTCATGTTGATGTAAAATGACCATGAGCCCCAAAGTAGAAAAGCAAAAAAAGCCGACAAAAAATTATAACGTTGTGTATTTTTAATTTTATTGTTCATTTTGAAACATTTTAGTAAGTACAATTTCTTTTACTTTAGTGGAATCATGAATATCAATCAATGTGAATAATTTATATTTTTTATATACTCAGCTTCAAAATAAGTTGGACGAAACTTTTTAAACGCTACTCAAATTTTAAGCCTTTATTTTACTTGCTCCTGAATAGCAGCTTTATAGAGATTTTTAGATTCTAAATGTTCCACATCCATCCCAACTTTATTTTTTTGCTCCAAATTCTCAGCCACTTCTGAAGATTTTAAGGATCGATCTTCCACATTTAAAAGCGCAGTTGATAAATTTACTCCATCTTCAAGGATTTCTGATGCAGAAGAAGTCTCTGCTGCAAACATCTCAGCGACATTTTCTGCAGAACTCGCAGCATTTAGATTAGGATTGACATATGAAAGTCGATCATTATCGGTAATGGTGATTGCATTTAGTTTTGCATCTAAATCATGCTGATATTTTTCAAGCTGTATTTGTTTTACAAAAGCAAAATTTTCCGCAGGAATCCGCCAAACAAGCTCATCACCATTTCTCATGATTTTTACGGTCATTTTGTGAGTTTGACCTTGATATTCAACAGTGGCTAAACCCGTATATTGATTTAAACTTTCATCAATAATTTTTAAATCAATAATTTTAAAATGATAATCCTTAAAATTTGTTTTTAAATCAAAAGCTTCCTGAATTTGAGCCTTAACATCATTTTCAACTTGTTGAGTCGTCTTAAAATAAGAGCATCCAACACTCAACATAAGAAATAAAACCAAAAATAATGTTTTCACGTGCTAACCTTTGATTCTCGCCATTCATCATTAACGCTATGAATCAAATAGAATAAGATTCATAAAGAAGACGTTAAACAATCTCTATTCCAAGTTCAATGGTTTTTATTTTATATTTTTAAAGCTCAATCATACCTTGAATGAACTCATCTATCTTGATCAAAACACCCCTCAAATACATCGAGTGACTCTACATACGGTAAAATAAGATAATTTTGTTCAGCTAAATGTTTCGTAAAATACGCAAAGATATCGCTATTAAAAGTATAAATCTTAGCAACAACATCTAATGGTTTTTGTATATTTGAGAATTTTTATGTTGGTAGATGCTAATCTTAACCCTCTTAACCTCTCTGTTTAGACTTTATTTGATCCAACTTTTTCAATACTTCCGCCACAGCCACCATGGCAAAACTTGAGGTCACCACAACAGCTGAGCCATAGCCACCGCAACGTAAACCTGCACTTGCGCATACATCGGCACTCGAAAATGGATTATCAATGGAATAGACACAGGTAATGCCAAATTTATCTTTCGGTTTTTTGCAAATGCCCATACCACGCAGTTGTGTACGCAACTTGGCTAACATCGGATCTTGTTCCGTTTTTGATAAATCAGCCACTCGAATTTTTAGTGGGTCTAATTTACCCCCTGCACCACCCGATACAATCAAGGGAATTTTATTAAAACGACAATGTAACATTAACGCCAATTTGGCTTTGACATCATCAATACAATCTAAAATTAAATCAGGAGCATCTGCCAAAATTTCTTTGATATTTTCAGCACTGAGATAATCATCCACTAAATTGATTTTAATTCTCGGGTTAATCGAACGACAACGCTCTGCCATCACTTCAATTTTTTCTTGTCCCAATGTTGCAGTCATGGCAGGCAATTGGCGGTTAATGTTGGAGGCTGCAATCGAGTCCATGTCGACCAAGGTCAACTCACCAACACCTGTACGTGCCAAAGCTTCAACCGCCCACGAACCTACTCCCCCAATTCCAATTACCATGACATGGCTTTTTTCATAATATTGAAATGCATCTTCTCCATAAATTTTGGCAACACCAGCAAAACGGCGGTCATATTCATCATTTTGAAGTACATCAGTCATGGCAAAAATCTAAAATTGATAAAATCCTGTCCATTTTAACAAACTCCACTGCCAAATCGAAAATTTTCCATTTCCTCTTGCTTGAATCACTCGATTGAGCGCAGATTATTTTAAATCTATGAATAAAAAAAAGCCCTACATTCTGGTAGGGCTTGGAGAACTGAATTTTTTAAGCAGCAATCAGATGACGTAATACATAATGTAAAATACCACCTGCTTTAAAATATTCTACTTCATTCAAAGTATCAATACGGCACAACACTTTAAATTGCTCAATTGAACCATCTGCACGTTTTAACTCCACATCTAAAGTTTGATGGGGTTGTAATTCATCCGACAGCCCCCTAATCGACAACTGCTCGTGCCCTGTTAAGTTTAAACTTTGACGACTTTGATTATTCACAAACTGCAAAGGTAATACCCCCATTCCGACCAAGTTTGAACGGTGAATACGCTCAAAACTTTCTGCAATGACCGCTTTCACCCCGAGTAAATTTGTTCCTTTCGCTGCCCAATCTCGGGATGAACCTGTACCATATTCTTTCCCTGCAATAATCACCAATGGCGTTTGTGTGCTTTGATATTTCATAGCAGCATCATAGATTGCCAACTTCTCACCTGTCGGAATATAAAGCGTGTTGCCACCTTCTTCACCACCCAACATTTCATTTTTAATCCGAATATTGGCAAATGTGCCTCGCATCATTACTTCATGATTACCACGGCGTGAACCATAGGAGTTAAAGTCTTTTTGTGCCACGCCTTGAGCCTGTAAATATCTGCCCGCTGGGCTATCTGCTTTAATATTTCCTGCAGGTGAAATATGATCTGTCGTCACCGAATCACCCAGCACAGCTAAAATATTGGCACCCAGAATATTGGCTATCGGTTTTGCAGGCTGATCAATGCCTTCAAAAAATGGGGGATGACGAATATAAGTCGATTGTGCATTCCATTCATAGGTTTTGCTATTAGGAATTGAAATAGCTTGCCATTTTTCATCACCGTTAAATACCGCTGCATATTCTTTATGATACATCTCGGTATTTAATTTTTGTAAAACCGCATCAATTTCTGTTTGGCTCGGCCAAATATCTTTTAAATAGACATTATTCCCTTGTAAATCCACACCTAAAGGCTCTTGGGTAATGTCTTTGCGAATCGTCCCCATAAGCCCAAATGCAATCACCAAAGGGGGGGATGCTAACCAATTGGTTTTCACCAAAGGATGTACACGTCCCTCAAAGTTTCGGTTACCCGAAAGTACCGAAGCAACATTTAAGTCATAGCATTGAATTGCATCTTCAATCGGCTGAGGTAAAGGCCCAGAATTACCAATACAGGTGGTACATCCATACCCCACTAAGTTATAACCCAATTGATCTAAATACGGGGTTAAACCTGCCGCAGCCAAATAATCTGTCACCACTTTTGAACCTGGTGCCAGAGAGCTTTTTACCCACGGTTTACGATGCAGTCCCTTTTCAACTGCCTTTTTCGCCAAAAGCCCTGCTGCAAGCATGACACTTGGATTAGAGGTATTGGTACATGAAGTAATTGCTGAAATCACCACATCACCATCCACCAATGGATAACGCTTACCCTCAATCACACAGTGCGGCTCATCATTTTGTACCGCAGATTGTTTAGCATCAACAGCTGCACCTGCACCACCTTCATTGACCAAACGCTCTTTGTCTTCTTTGGCAGGTTTAAGATCAAGTGCCATCAACGCATCAAATACGTGTGGAATATCCGCCAAAAGTACTCGATCTTGTGGGCGTTTTGGCCCAGCAACACTCGCTTGTACTGTGCTCATATCTAAGCTTAATACATCCGTAAAAATCGGTTCATCACCTGCATTGCGCCATAAACCTTGCTCTTTACAATAGGCTTCCACCAAGGCAATTCGCTCGGCTTTACGCCCAGTCAGTCTTAAATAGTCTAAAGTAATTTCATCGACAGGGAAAAAACCACAGGTTGCACCATACTCAGGTGCCATATTGGCAATGGTGGCACGATCTGCCAAAGGTAAATCCGCTAAACCATCGCCATAAAATTCTACAAATTTTCCAACCACGCCTTTTTGACGCAACATTTGTGTAATGGTTAATACCAAATCTGTGGCAGTAATGCCTTCTTTTAATTTGCCTGTGAGCTTAAAGCCAATGACTTCGGGAATCAGCATGGAAATGGGCTGTCCTAACATTGCCGCTTCAGCTTCGATTCCTCCCACCCCCCAACCCAAAACACCTAAACCATTAATCATGGTGGTGTGCGAGTCTGTCCCGACCAAGGTATCTGGAAATGCAAAAGTATCGCCTTCACTTTCACCTAGCCATACCGCTTGTGCTAAATATTCTAAGTTGACCTGATGGCAAATCCCTGTTCCAGGTGGAACAACACTAAAATTATCAAATGCAGACTGTCCCCAACGTAAGAACTGATAGCGCTCGCCATTTCTTTGCATTTCAATATCGACATTTTCTTCAAAGGCTTGCGGCGTTGCAAAATGATCCACCATCACAGAATGGTCAATCACCAAATCGACAGGAGACAATGGATTAATTTTGTCAGGATCAACCCCTGCTTTGGCTACCGCGGCACGCATAGCAGCCAAATCAACAACAGCAGGCACACCTGTAAAATCTTGCATCAAAACCCGTGCAGGTCGATATTGGATTTCTTGATCAGACTTCTGTGTTTTCTGCCAATTCACCAACGCTAAAATATGTTCGGTTTTGACTGTGACATCATCTTCAAATCTCAGTAGATTTTCTAACAATACCTTCAATGATTTAGGTAATTTTGAAAAGTCATCTAACTGTGCTTGGGCAGCATTTAAACTAAAAATTTTGTACTGTGCTGAACCAACCTGTAAATCTTTGAATGCTTTAAAACTGTTTTTGTGGCTATATTTACCCATGGGGTTACTCCTTTGGTAAAATACATTTTTATTGGATGGCAAGAAGTCGCTCTTGTTCTAATGTAAGCCAATTCAAATTTATAGATGTTATGAATTGGTTAAATTTCTAGCACTTTCACTTTTTTAAAATGGCAAATGTAATGCCTGTAACGTATTTTCCCAAAGCATTGCAGCAAGTTTTTCAGGTGCAATATTGAGTTGCTGAGCCAATCCTTCTAGCACATAAGGTAAATTGGCAGGGGTATTACGTATACGGTGTTCATGCGAGGTTTGACAGCATAAAGGTGTCATATCAGGGCAATCGGTTTCTAAAACCAAATGTTCTGCCCCAACAGCCTGTACGACATTGATCAGCTTTTTGGCATTCGGGTTTGTAATCTGCCCTGTCACACCAATTTTAAAACCAAGTTGAATAAAGGCTTTGGCTTCTTCCACTCCACCACTAAATGCGTGTGCAATTCCACCGAGTTTAAAATGGTGTCGTTTTAACATCGCAAGAACATCCGCATGGGATTTACGGATATGTAACAGTATGGGTTTGTCAAATTGTTGTGCAAGTTCAATTTGGGCTGCAAAAAAATCTTTTTGCTTTTGTAACAGTACCGCTTGTTTATGTTGCTTTAAAAACGTATCTAAGCCAATTTCACCGATTGCCACACAATCTTCATGATTTAAAATATGTTCTAACTCTGCCAAATGCTGCTGTTCATGTTGCTCAATATAGAATGGATGCAGACCAGGTGCTAAATAACTTTGCGGTGCCTGATGCAATTGATTTAAAAAATGTTGCGTTTGAATTAAAGCAGCAAACCGTTGTTGCTGAAAACCGATAAG
The DNA here is from genome assembly GCF_902809895.1 of Acinetobacter sp. Marseille-Q1623. Lineage (NCBI taxonomy): Bacteria > Pseudomonadati > Pseudomonadota > Gammaproteobacteria > Moraxellales > Moraxellaceae > Acinetobacter > Acinetobacter sp. Marseille-Q1623. The sequence goes on from NZ_CADDWG010000002.1 coordinate 159,336, forward strand.
AATCAAACGTTCTACGCCTACCGCTTTGGCTTGATACGCTAAAACCTCTCGATCTACATCGAAGTCTTCCACATCAAAATGTGTATGCGTATCAAACAAAACCAATTTAGACATATATTTTGCTAGCGTATTCGCTGCCTATTTAAACATTTAGTTTTTAACCACGGTTGATGCAGGTTGATCTACCACCAATTCCACAGGTAAATACGGTTTTTTCAACACAGTTTTAAGTGCGTCATAAGAGATCTCTAAGCGGGGTAAACCCACCACATATGGACCAATTTCATATTCAGCATATTGTAAAATTAAACCTTGCTTACCCAGATAAAAATTATCCGACAGTTTAAATTTCCAGACTTGCTCATACTCTTGCAAATTATCCGCTAATTTATTATCCGCTACCCAAACTTTAAATGCCTCATAAGCCAATTTTTCTAATGCTTTCTTTTGGTTTGGCTCAACAATATCATCTAAACTGACTTGCTTTTGATTTTTTAAATCAAAGTTATAGTAAACCTGTGAAGCTGAACCATGTGCCCCTCCCAAATAGCTACTGGTATTTAATACAACTGTTGCTAAGGGCTCAATCGAGTTCAAAATTTTTGGACTCACGCTGACACTGATTTTACTGCTCGCCCCTAAACTGGTCAGCTCTTTTTGTAATGCTGCAAAAGTCGTGACATAAGGTTTAAGCTGATCCGCCATGGTTTGTGCAGGTGTTTTTGCTGCATTGGCAGCGATCACACTACTACTGGCTTGCTGTTCATCTTGTTTTTGCTGCTGTTCACTCTTTTTCTTTTCTTCTTGAATACTTTTACTTTGATGCCCAACATCCAAGATTTGATCTAAGTTTTTTAAGATGGCTTGATCAATAATACTATCCACGACAAATTGATTGGTATGTAAGCGCTCAACTGTGAATTCAGAACAACTATTGCCATTACATTCAGGTAAATCCAATACCACTTTTTCGGCTTCACCTTGTAAAGTCAATGTCGTGTCGATGACCTCTGAACTGCTTTGTTGTTCTACAGGCGGTTTTTGTTCTTTTTGATCTGCTTTCGGCTGACAAGCAGATAAGGCAAGGCTTACCATCAAAATAGACAATACACATGTGTGTTTCCGATCTAACATCTCATAAAACCTTAAAACAAATAGAAATAAAAAAGGCATACTGCTAGCTTATGCCTCCTCCATCACACACTCAATATTTATTTGTATCCAAGCTTAAAACATATATTGAAACACGGGTGCTTGTAAAATTTCTTGGGTTTGTTGTTTAGAAAAATATATATCTAACTGTTGAGCGTCTTCCACAATTTCTCCTGCACGATAATGTAAGCCCACCCCTTCGCCATCAAAGAACCAATCTGACTGCCCCCAATACAACTTTTTCGGGGCAGATTTTTGCACAAGACTGTCTTGTTTTTTTAACCATGCTTGGTATTTCTCTTGCACCCAAGCATTGAGTTTATTTTGTTGTTTCGATTGGATCACATCCAAAATACTTAAGCTTTTCTGTGTTTTACGATCTGCCACAAAAAAGTATTGTCGCGCTTTGACAGCAACTTCAGCTTGTTGTGTATCCACCGACAATTGCAATAAAACATACTGATTACGTTGTGATGCCATTCTCGTACTCAGATGTAGTTCATAGGCTTTATTTTTAGAAAACTCATCTTGCCACGCATCTGACTTTTTCACATAGGCATTCACAGCTTGCTGCAAAGTCATGCTTTGTTTTAACCCAATTTGGTCTTGAATCACCTTGGCCTGGTTATTGGCAATCCAAGTATTTAACCAAGGGTCTTGAGTTTTTAAAGTTTGTATGTCGATTTCTATACAATTTTTCTTTTCACAAAATGGTACAGCATAATCTGCTTTTGTTTCTTGAATATTTAGATAAGGTAAAACCTCAGCTTTTTCAACTACTTTTTCTTGTACAGTGGCATCTCTCGATTCTTCTTGTGGTGATGATTTTTTATTTGAATCACATGCTGACAAAAAGATCCCCAGGCAAAGCATCAGCATGAAACGTTTATGAATGTACATTACGCCCTCTCATTTTGTCTCTTATATTTCAGTATTTTGAACCTACGAGCAAATAAAACAGCTTCACCAGGAAGCTGTTTTTGATTCAAGACAATGATATATCACAATCTATAATTAATGTTCACGTGTCGCACGGAATTCGATGTCAGGATAACGCTCTTGCATCAACTGTAAATTTACGCGACTTGGTGCAAGATAGGTCAAATGACCACCACCATCTACAGAAAGCTGATCATGCGCTTTTTTCTTAAATTCATTGAATTTTTTCTCATCGCTACATGACACCCAACGCACAGTATTGATACTCACAGGCTCATAAATACAGTCCACTTTGTACTCTTCTTTCAAGCGATATGCCACCACTTCAAACTGCAGCACACCCACAGCACCTACGATTAAGTCATTGCTGTTTTGCGGCATAAATACTTGTGTTGCACCTTCTTCTGAAAGCTCTTTAAGACCTTTTTGCAACTGTTTAGATTTCAAAGGATCTTTTAAGCGTACACGGCGGAACATTTCAGGGGCAAAGTGAGGAATACCTGTAAATTGTAATTTTTCACCTGAAGTGAAGGTATCACCAATTTGAATCGTACCATGGTTATGCAAACCAATGATATCGCCCGGCCAAGCTTCCTCTAAGTGTTGACGATCACCGGCCAAGAAAGTCAAAGCATCACTGATTCGTACATCTTTATCGATACGTACATGCTTCATTTTCAAGCCTTTTTCATAGCGACCTGAACAAATACGCATAAATGCAATACGGTCACGATGTTTCGGATCCATATTGGCTTGAATTTTAAAGACAAAGCCTGTAAAGCCTTCTTCAGTCGCATCAACAGTACGCACTTCCGTTGGATGTGCTTTAGGTGGCGGTGCGTAGTTACTAAATGCATCCAAAACATGGTCTACACCAAAGTTACCCAAAGCCGTACCGAACAATACAGGCGTTTGACGACCTGCCAAAAACTCTTCACGATTCAACGGCTCATTTGCCATTTGTACGAGTTCTAAAGACTCTTCAAATGCAGCCCATGCGAGTTCACCGACTTTTTCACGAAGGTCTGCATGGTTATAGCCATCACGAACTTCAATTTCAGTAATGGTTGAACCAAACCCTGCTTTATAAACGTAAAATTTTTCTTCAATTAAATTAAATACACCCGCAAAATCACGTCCTGTACCTAAAGGCCAAGTCAGTGGTACACATTTAATTTTGAGGACATTTTCAATTTCATCAAGCAGCTCTAATGGCTCACGGATTTCACGGTCCATTTTGTTAACAAATGAAATGATCGGCGTGTCACGCATACGACACACTTCCATCAATTTGATGGTACGGTCTTCGACACCTTTTGCACCATCAATCACCATCAACGCAGAGTCCACTGCCGTCAAGGTACGGTAAGTATCTTCCGAAAAGTCTTCGTGCCCTGGGGTATCGAGCAAGTTAATCATTTTATCTTTAAATGGAAATTGCATCACAGATGTGGTGATCGAAATCCCACGTTCTTTTTCCATTTCCATCCAGTCTGATGTCGCAGCACGATCGGCTTTACGGCTTTTTACCATTCCCGCCACTTGAATCGCTTGTCCCCATAACAACAGTTTTTCTGTCATTGTGGTTTTACCCGCATCGGGGTGGGAAATAATGGCAAAGGTTCGGCGTGCCGCAACTTCTCTAGCTAATTGATCTTTAAACATAAAGGAAATCTTCAATATGTACACAGTTTTGTACACACTTGTAAATGTGTATCAAGCCAGTGAAGTGGTAACTTAAAATTGGCGCAATTGTAGCAGATTTAAACTCGCTATATTCAAGTCTTGGCCATTAAGAGTCCATATCTTATGACTGACAGGATTTATATCATTCCTATCAGTTTTTCTTTTATACGTGTACAAAAATCTAAACTCTCATTCCTCATAGACAGATTGAAATTAAAATCATCTTCAGTAATTTTAAAGAATACCACATGGAAAGGAATATCTACGCCATGTTGTTTTATAACACTAGAAATTACGCCATTCGTGCTATCTAAATTCAATGATCTCCAATTCTTCTCTGATATTGGATATATAAAACCACACCCTTTGATTTGAGCCTCATTAGCATATTGACCGATGTAAGTATGAAGCTGAAATAGATCCTCACGACTAATGCCAAATCTACTATCGAAAATTTTATATTTAACATCAAATACATAAAGACCTTCGGTAGCTTCGAGAACCAAATCTGGCTCTAATTTCCTCATATATCCAGTATTGATACCTGCTGATATTTTATGATTTTGTGCATATTTACTACGCATAATTATCCCAGCTCTTTTTATTAACTTACGAATGAAATATTCAAAAAGCATAGATACGTCAAATAAAAATGAGCTTGATGCGTCTTCGGAACTGAAATCAGAACTTTTTTGACTTATGATTTTCTTGGATAAATCTATAAGAACATTGTAATCATTATAAAATGGGTTTGTGAAATATTGCGTTCGCAAAATCTCCTGTCTCGTCCTTTTCACCCCGTTATTAGCAATAAGAAATGCGTTATAGATACTCCTCGTATGCTGACAAAATGAGTAATCCTCTATCATTTCGTAAGTAGCAAGGAAAAGTGAAGCAGCAGCGTTTTCGTAGCTATGCGCTCTATAACGACATAAGTGTTTTCCTGACATCTTTTTGTTAAAATAATCAATAATATCAATCCTTCCACGCACTCGCGCTAACTTCTCATTTTTTGTTACATAGGTTTTTGGAAGTCCTAAACGATACGCTCGCTTAAATTTAATATTCCAAAGATATGCGAGGAGCCACTCATACCCCTCCTCGTCCATTTGTCCACCCAAATTCTCTAACTCAAGAAAACCGTCAGCATCAGCGATAATAAATCTTAAAAAATTATCGCCAAATCGCGAACTAATCTTCAGTGAATATTCTCCCTGTTTTATAAAGCCAATAAGATTACCTGTACTAAGCGTAAAATTAGCGACATTAACACCGTTGACTCTTAATAAAGTATCATCAGTATTATGCTCATATTCACCATCGTTAAAGAGAACCAAAGCATCAGCACCACGATTGATTAAGAAATCGTTGACATCAGTAGATATCTTATTAATGAACTCCCAAACTGCTTGGTCATTATTAAGAGGACACGTCCATTTTCTATTCGCCCTTTTATTTAGCTTAATGGGTGCATCTAGTCGTTGGTTGCGCAAGATTTCATCTTGAACTGTATACGTCTGATTGTCGACTAGAGTTCCATTTTTAATGACATCAAAAAGCCACATATTAAACCCCAAAAGATTTGCTAAAGGAGATAATCAACTCAGCTTCTTCACCTGTACCACGTAAATATTCTTGCAATAATGGCCTGATACTATCTTCCCAAATCGAAGCTTTCACCTCTGTTAAGCTTAAACTTTTCGGATATTTCAAATTCATCAAATAAGCATGCCCAATTTGATAATCATGACCGAGCAAAGCTTGTTCTTCTATCTTTTCATTAAGCTTCTCAAGACTAGTGGCTAGTTCAATCCATTTAGCACAATGCTCTGACAGGTAGAATTTCAACAATCTAATATCTGGTTTCACTTCTTGCCAAGAGAATCTACGACGAAGAGCAAAGTCAAAACTTTCCACACTTCTATCAATCGTATTCATTGTGCCTATTAAATATATATTGGTCGGAATGAAAAATTGATACGTCTGCTCTAATTTCAACATCCCTGTTTGCTTCGTATTCAAATTAGCATATTGAGTTTTAACGCATCCCTTAAATCCACGATATTCCAAGCAGTACATTAACTCGCCAAAAACACGAGACAGTTCAGCACGATTGATTTCATCTACTATAAAAAAGAATGGAGGAATTGCATCAGAAACTAACTTATTGTGGTCCTCTATTTTAAAGATATAATCCCAATGTGAGCCGCTAAGTTGATCTTTATAGGGAATTAAATCTATGATTTTTATATCCTCCCATTCGCTCTGTAGATGCAAATGAAATACATCAATCTCCCATTTACCTGCACTCAAACAAAAGTCTTTAAAAACGCCATTCTGTAATTTTAATTGAGCTTGACCATTCTCATCCAAAATAGGACGTAATCCCTCAATAAAATCTTCATAGCTAAAAGATGGATGAAATTGTACTAACTCAATCTGACCATGATGAGTAAAATCGCTATTGGCAGCAAATTCCTCTTTCCAAATATCAAATAAAAGTGAAGTTTGCTGACGAGCTTGAAAAGTCTTCCCTGTACCAGGAGCACCGTATTTGATAATTTGTTTTTTTAAACTAAATGGATTTGATAAGTTTTCATAAAGCTCCCACACAAACTGACTTAAATAAAACTCATCGGTTTCTTGATTCTGAATCTCTTCACTAAATACTTTTTTCAAAATCGCCATCAAATAATAATTTTTTGAATACCAGTCTTGAGCTTCACTATCAGGATAAATAGGAATAATTTTTTCACGCATTAACCAGTTAAAAATTTGATTAAATTTACCTGCGTCCACTGTTGTAGAAACGTCAAGCGTACATGCCGCAACTACTCGATTGATGAGTACTGGATTATTCGATTTACCTTCGTCAGACCAAACCTTATTAAAATTTTGATAAGTTTCAATATTAGGATTAACAATTAAGCTCTCTAAAGCTGATAAAAATTGTTTGTTTTTTAGAAAATTTATAAAATTCTCATTACTCAAAACTGATTGCCCACGAGAAGCAATTCCGTTATCTAAATTATAAAGAAGCTCACGTAAAAAACTCTCATCTTGATTTGATAAGATTTCCCCACTTTTTAACCTTTCACGGATTTCCTCAACCTGACTATAAAAATTTTTATATGCTTTATTCCACCCTTGAATCTCATGCTTTCTATTTTCAATTAAAAGCTTATAAAGATTTTTTAATCTGATCGACATACTGTATCCTTTTTCTAAATTAATTTACTTCAAAAGCTTTTTTAAAATATAGCCTTGTCCTTGAACAAAATAGCTCTCGCAAATATTGTCTTTAATTAACTGTTTAAGTAACGTTTCTGCCTGAGTATGTCCAATTAAAAACTTACGTTGTAGACTAGAAACAGAAATACCCCCAACCTCTTCAGTAAACAATTTAGCACGTTCAAAAAGATCGTCTGATTGCATAACTCCCCCATTTTCAATAAATCAAATTTTTGCTCGGACTAAGACCATGCTGACATTGTCATATACCTGTTTCGAATCTAATAACGCTTTCATATTGAGCAACCATGCCCGAAGCTCCATATCCACTTTTAAAGCAGGCCATTCCCCACACTCCGCCACATCATGCACACCATCTGTACAAACCAATAAGGCATCATTTTCAGTTAAGTATTCTTCTGTTGTTGTAAAATCCATCACTTCATGCAAGGGATCAGCACAAAAGTATTGTAATAATGCACCATAAATACTGGCATAATTTTCTCCTTCTTTTATCTCGCCATTTTCTCTTAGCTGTTCAAGATAATTATGATCTCTCGTCAGGCAGTGCCACTTTTGATCATGCTGGCTAAACAAATATACTCGACTATCCCCAATATGTTGAATGGTCACAAAACCTTGTTCGCCATTATTTTGAATGAGTGCGAGTGTTGAACTTGCGCCAAAACCATTTTTTTGATGTGCTACTTGATCAACAAGATACTGCTGAACGGTGAATGCTTGATATAGTTCTAACTTTCTATTTTGTATTAAAGCATTTAAAACTGTATAAGCTGCTTGCTCAGCTGCTGGACTATTACTAATCCCATCCGCTACAGCAACACACCACTGCTCATTTTCAGAATGGCAATATCGTTTACTCATTAGCCCATCATGTTGAATCACTTTATTTTCAATCAAAATGGCATCTTGTTGATACTTCGACCTTGCCTTCCATGTCAGACCTTGCATTTCAAAAGTACTCATCACACCGATCTCATACTTGATAGTGAGTTTATTTTTATCAAATTACAATAAGACAATCAAGAAAAATATTACATAAGTTTTTGATTTATAATAAATTATTTAATTATAAACTGACTTTACGCTTTTAGAGTTTCGTTCATGTTTAACTATTTAGATAAAATGTAACGAAATATTTTTAAGGCTAAATCATGATTTAAGACGCTACCTTTGCTTCAGGCTTTTAGGCTTACCAAGTTAAATCCTCCAGTTTTATCAGCACACATCAGTATATGAATACGCTGATATCTGCGAATAAATTAGACATGTTTTCAGCACGGATCATTTTTTATTTTTTGTTTGTGACTTGCGTTTTAGTCAAGATGAACTGTCTTATGAGCAGCGAGTTGAGCTGCGAAATATTTATTTTCCAAACATTGTATTGGCTTTGGTTTTCCAAATAAAAAACCCTGTAACTGCTGACAATTTAAGCGTTTTAAAATTGCAGCTTGCTGCTCGGTTTCTACACCTTCAGCAGTGACAATTAGACCCAGTCGTATTGCGAGATGAATGATACTTTCCAAAATAATTTCATCTTTAGAGCCTTCACATAAGTTACGAATAAATTCACGATCAATTTTCAATTCATCCACAGGTAAGTTCTTCAGATATAAAAAGCTAGAATGTCCTGTCCCAAAATCATCAATTGCCAATAAAATACCCAATGCTTTTAGCTGCTCAAAAGTTGCGATACTTTTTTCAATGTGATGCATAGCCGTCGATTCAGTAATTTCAACAATCAGCTCCTTGGCTTGGATCTGATACTTTTGCATTAAATTATCTAAAGTGGTAATTAAATGCTTATGCTCAAACTGCATTGCCGACAAATTCACTGCGATTGGACAAAATGGCATCCCACGTTGATGCCATGATTGCAACTGAATACAGGCTTGTTCTAATGCCCAATAGCCCATGCGAATAATTAAACCTGTTTGTTCAGCCACCTCAATAAATTTGTTCGGTGCCAGCAAACCTAAAGTTGGATGCTGCCAACGAATCAAAGCTTCAACACCACAAATTTTATAATCCGCTGTAAATTTAGGCTGATAATATAAAACAAACTGCTGCTCATCAACGGCACAATATAAATCATTCACCAGTTTAGATTGATGACGATGTTGAAAATAATCATCTGAATTTTGATGATAAATACAAAAAGTATTGCGCCCCTGCTCTTTGGCAAGCATTTTTGCCGTATCCGCATGAATCAATAAATCTTGTAAAGATTGCCCATGATCAGGATATAACACGATTCCTAAACTTGCTGAAATATTAATTTGCTTTTCATGAATTAAAAAACGCTGTTGAATTTTTTCTAAAATTTTTTCTGCAAGAACATCCAGTTTAAGTTCTTTAATTTGTGGAACAATCACTAAAAACTCATCACCACCTAAGCGTAATAAAGTTTGATTATCATGTAACACTGTTTGTAATCGCGTGGTCAAAGCCACCAATAAATCATCACCAACTTGATGACCAAAATTATCATTTACAGCCTTAAAAAAGTCTAAATCTAAGTAAATCAAAGCAAATTTTTGGTGAGTTACTTTATAATGCTGAAATAATTTTTGGATATGATCTTCTAAAAATAATCGATTCGGCAGCTTAGTTAAATTGTCCTGTAATGCTAAATCTTCAAGTTCTTTATTGGCTTGTAATAATTGTAAATTACGCTCTTCTAATCTGCGCTCTAACACCGCAACACTAAAAGCAGAAACCAAAATTAAACTGGTCACAAAAATGATAGTTAATAATAAAATCCCTTGCCCACCATGAACATGATGTGTCGTATGTAATAAATTTCCAAGAGAATGAAAAGTTGTAGCCGCCATACCAGTATAATGCATGCCAACAATGCTAAAAGCGAGCATGACAGAAAGAGCGATTTTATAGAGTGTTTTGTGTTTAAAGGTATTTTTATATTTAAATGCTAACCAAAAAGATAAACCAGCTCCACTAATCGCAATCAAAACAGAAAATACAACCAATAAAATATTATAGTGAATTTCCTGATTTGGAATTTGTAGGCCCATCATTCCTACATAATGCATACCCGAGATCCCTAAACCCATCAGCAATGCACCTAAGACTAAACGGACTATGGGTAACGTTTCACGCGTCATTAACCAAATTGCAAAAGTTGAAGCAAGTGCTGCAATTACATAAGAAATGATGGTTAATGACAGATCAAACGTATAACCTTCTGGTAAATCACCCGCCCATAACCCCAAAAAATGCATTGCCCAAATTGCAAAACCAAAGACCATGCCGCTCAGACAAAGGATCATTTTTTGTATACGGGGCGTCCTTGAAACAAATATGAGTTGTTCTAATGATATAGCAACATAACAGATAAATACTGCAACACATGCAGACCCCATTACGAGACTACTGTCATAACCCATATCATTCATAAAAATTATCTTCCAATAGAGAACCTATTATTTTTATAAAACCCCAATTTTTTTACAACAGAAAACTGTGTGAAGGTTCGCCTTTTAAAGAATGTAAAATATATGGTTAAAATAGCATTATCTTATTGAAGGTCAAGTTATTCTTAACTTTTTAGATAAGAAAAAAGCATATCGTAATATGCTTTTAATCTTGATTTAACAGAGTGTTTAGACAAATTTACTTCTGTAATTTTGCCAAGTCAATTAACACATTTGCCGCTTCAGTCACAAAAGTTTCTTCTTCAGGTAAAGCAGGTCGCTTATTTGCTTTCATTTTTGCACGAGATTCAGCAAGTGCATCCAAAGAAGCCTGATAACTCTCCCAATTTGGATAAGCTTTTAACCCTGTTTCAGCACGTCTTTTATTTTCAGCAGCTAAAGTTTTTAACTCCAGAGTATTAAGCTCTGCTTTACGCTTTTCAATATCTAAAACAATTTGCTTTTGATCTTTGGTTTGCTGCGCAATTGCAGTTCTTTGCGCTAAATACTGAAATTGAGGATCTAAAGATACACGTATTTTTGATTTTTCAGCTAATTGTGGCAAATACGGTTTAATAGAACCTTCACGCTTAAATGGCGCTGTTGGAATCGTATCCCATTTCAATGCATTCTTCGCTTTACGTTCTCCAAACTCTTCATCATAGATATCCACCAGTTTAATATCCGGAATCACACCTTTGTTTTGGGTACTTCCACCTGTGATTCGATAGAATTTACGTTGTGTTAAGGTAGCTTGACCATACGCCAAACTGTCTAATTGAACTTGGGCTGTGCCTTTGCCTGTAGTCGTACTGCCTAGTACCACACCACGATCATAATCTTGGATTGCAGCCGAATAAATCTCACTTGCCGAAGCAGATGCAAGATTGATCAGTACAGCTAGAGGCCCCGCATAAGTCTGAGCGCCTCCATCAGTATCTTCAAATACGTTCACTGTGCCATTGCCATCACGAATTTGCACCACAGGGCCTTCTTTTACCACTTGCCCAATCATTTTCGCAACTTCTTCTAAAGAACCACCTGGATTATTGCGTAGATCAATAATAACCCCTTCGACTTTTTGATTCGCTAAATCTTGCAATGCTTTGTTGGTGTCTTCTGCAACTGAACGGTATTCATTGCCTGCACGACGTGCACGATAGTTCAAATAGAATGATGGAATTTCCAACACACCAAACTTATGTTTAACCCCATCACGTGTTACTTCAACTGTACGAGAGCGCACCCCTGCATCTTCTTCTTGAATCACATCACGAGTCAATGTCACTGTACGGGCTTGGTTCATAGAAGCACCTGCACCTAACAGCTTAATACTGACTTTGGTACCACGCTTACCACGAATTAACCCAACAATTTCCGAGCTTGGCCAACCGATGACATCAATCATTTTTTCGCCATCTTGTGCGACACCAATGATCCGATCACCTGATTTCACTTGTCCCGACTTACTTGCAGGCCCACCTTCTACAATAGTTTCAATCTTGGTGTAATCTTCATTACTCCGTTCAGGACGAATCGAGACCCCAATCCCTTCAAGCTGCAACGTAGTTTGACGATTCAGCTCCATTGCATCAAGTGGTGGGAAATAATTACTATGTGGGTCATAAGTTAATGTCATTGAGTTTAAAATTTTCTCAAGCACATCATCACTTTTGACACGTCCCATACGTTCTAACTGACGCGTATAACGCTTCGTCAAAGTTTGAACAGGCGTTAAATCTTCAGAAGCTGTCAGATCTTGTCCATTCGCCAAAGAAGGATCATCTTTCAGTGCTTTTTGTTTCGCTTGTTCTTCTTGTTTGGTAATGGTTAAGTTGATGAGCTGAGACACCAACATTTTATTCCAATACTGTTCTTGTTCAGCCTTGTGACTAAAAAATGGCGCTTTTTCTCGATCTGTTTCGATATAAGCATCAGGCTGATTCAGATTTTGCGGCTTTTTCAGCTCTGCCAACATATACGTATAAAATTCTTTTAGACGTGCTCGATATTGCGCATGAATTGCGTATGATCCTGTCAAATCCCCTGCTTTTAAAGCAGCACCCAAGGTTGCACCATATTGCTTTTTATACTGCTCAATTTCAGGGGCTAAGAATAAAGAATGATCAGGATCTAAACTATCTATATACATATCTAAAATACGTGCAGAGGTATTCGCATCCAAACGCATATTTAAATAATGCTGACGATCCACCAAAGTTGCCAACTGGCGTGTCACCAAAGCTTGTTCTTTTGTTGGTTGAATAGATTCTGAAACAGCAGTTGTTTCAGTTGCCGCCATAGCCATTGTAATAGCATGGTTAAAAAATAAACCACCCGTTGCGATAGCAACTGCACATGCGATTGTTTGAAGTTTCATAAATTGTGTGTACTTCCTTGGATTTACCAATTTCAGCGCTGTTTTTTGAAATGAATTCATGCAATTCAAAATCTTAAACAACTTTATCTGTTTATATCGTGTAGTTTTATCATAAACTGTACTGACAAAATGTAGCAAATCATTGCAAAATTCGGTTATTGTTTCTTTTTTAAATAAATACAATTCGGATTTCTTATGATCGGCGCATTGATGCTTGACATTGCAGGCACAGAACTTAATCAAGAAGATATTGAACTATTACGTGCTCCGCAAGTCGGTGGGGTGATTTTATTTTCAAGAAATATTCAATCTCCTGCTCAAGTACGTCAACTCACTGACCATATGCGTCAAATTCGTCCTGATATTCTTATTGCTGTCGATCAAGAAGGTGGACGTGTACAACGCTTAAAACAAGGCTTTACGCTACTGCCGGCCATGGGTCATTTTGGTGAACTTTACTTAAACGCACCTGAAAAAGCACTTGACCTTGCAGAAAAATGTGGTTGGCTTATGGCAACCGAAGTTCTTGCTGTCGGGATTGATTTTAGCTTTGCACCTGTTTTAGATATCAATGCCATTAGTGATGTCATTGGTGATCGTGCTTTTGCAAACAATGTAAAAGACATCGTGCCTTTAGCCTGTGCCTTTATGCGAGGGATGCAACGTGCTGGCATGGCAACTACAGGCAAGCATTTCCCTGGTCATGGTTCTGTTAAAGCGGACTCGCATGTTGCTGCAGCAATTGATCCACGTTCTTATGACGAAATTTACCAAAATGACATGCAAAGCTTTATTCAGCTACAGCCACAGCTTGATGCCCTAATGCCGGCACATGTGATTTATGAAAATATTGACCCAAATCCAGCAGGTTTTTCACCCTATTGGCTACAAAAAGTTTTACGCCAAGAATTAAAATTTGACGGCATACTGTTCTCAGATGACTTAAGTATGCAAGCAGCTTGTGTCGCAGGTGGTGCAGATGCACGTATTCGAGCAGCTTTAAATGCCGGTTGTGATATGGGCTTAGTCTGTAATAATCGTGAATCTGCCTGTATGGCTTTGGCTGGAATTTCAGATTTGCCATTACCAAACCAAGAACGTCTTGAACGTATGCGTGGCAAAATTCCACAGCTCCAGATAGGTGAAGCACTGGATTTAGGTGAAGAATGGCAAACTGTCAAAAAAGTCATTGAAGAATTTAAAAATTCACTTTAAAACTAGAGGGGCATTCGATATGCCCTTTTTTTGATTTTAAACAGTCAAAATAACAACAATAAAGTTAAGGATAACCATGACTCAACAACTTTCTAAACATCGGCATATTTCCTTTACCGCACACTATACAGGGTATATTTGGTATCAAATGGGAATTTCTCACCCATTACTTGCAACATCAAAAGGAAAGTCACTCGCTTTTATTGCCAATCCTATTGAAACATGGGCAGAAAAGTATGTGGGTGGCAGCATGCGTACGACCTTAAAAGAACGTCACACCATGCTAGATGACACTCTAAAACAATTAATTCATCAGTATCCTAATCTACAAGTGTTAGAAATTGCCACAGGACTATCACCACGAGGTTGGTGGTTTAGAGAGCACTTCCCACACATTGATTATCGGGAACTTGATTTGCCTGATATGGCAAAGACTAAGCAAGCCGCATTAAAAAAAATCAATGCAGCCAGTCCTGACGTATTATCTGCAGACTTGTTTACCGAAGACTTTAAAAGTGCCTTTGCTGTCTTTGATCCACAGCGCCCTTTGGTGATCATCAGTGAAGGTCTGATAAATTATTTTGAAAAAAATTTATTACAACAACTCCTAAAATCTATTGTAGATTATGGGCAAGATTTTAAGACCTTACATTATCTGACCGATATTTATCCTGAACCTGTCAAAAATAAACTCGCAAGTGTTATTTGGAATAGCAGTAAATTACTCAAAGTCATTTCGCGTAGTGCTTTTAGTTTCCACTTTCAAAAACCTCAAGAAATCCAAACGTTTTTTAAAATGGCAGGTTTTACACAGGTCGAAGTGCTACAACCACATGTTTATTTTCAACCACAACAAGCTAAACAAGTGAACCTAGAAGAACATTTAGGTGATTTAGTGTGGATGATTCACGCTGAAAAATAGTCAATTTTAGGTACAAAAAAAATCAGTCGAATATGACTGATTTTTTTACTCATTTTAAAAGATTAAACCGTTTCACATACTGTAGTCTCTAAATTTGCTCGTTCCGTTGCAATAAATTGCAATAGACGATCTGCATTTTCAAAGCTGCCATGTTTAAATAAAGCGCGTATGTGATTTTCACCCATTTCAAAAATCAAACATTCAATGGTGAACTCACCTTGTTCATCCTCTAAACTCAATGCCAAATCTCGAGTATGTTGTGCTGCAAATTCAACATCTTCTGCACTAAGTGTCATTGAAAGCCCAAAATAATTCACATCATTCACATGTACAGAGATTTCACGTGCCGAATGACGATGACGTAATTGGCGTGCAGGTTGTCGAATCTGAATACGGTCTTCGCCACGGCGTTCCATATGCTGCATGTCCTCACGGCTTAAATGAATAATGCCATCCAGACCCTGAATCGATTCACCTTTTAAATAGGTGGTAAATAAAGTCATAGTTTCTTTACGACGTTGCAACTGTGGCACATGATCGGCATTGGCAATCATGGCAAATTGCATGTCTGGGCATTGCAATGCAAAAGCTGCATTTTCGTGAGGTAAAGTAAAACTGTCATACTGCCCACAAGCAACTAATGTGTCGCACTGTGGCACGGGCACATTGGACAAGCGCAACAAACGATTGCAGTTAATTTCGTAACGTTCTTGTTCGGTGACTGAAAACTCAGCCATTTGTTTAAAGAAAAGACGCTTTGCGGTTGGAGACATACGTGTTTTGTCAAGCTTTGCATGATTGACCAAATACAAAATTACAGCCTGACCAAACTCATCCATACGTTGTTCTTTCATCAGCATTAATGATTCTTCAAGCAGCATACGCCAACTCTTACGCGTTTTTTGCATCACGCCCATTAGAATCATTTTTTCAACCAATTCAGGACGTTGCTCTACAAAGAATGAGGCAATCACTGAACCTAAAGAAATCCCGACAACATCAACTTTTGGAATGCCAATAATATCAAACCACTGTCCTAACATTTGAGATAAATCTGGAAGCTCCAAGGTGCCCGCAGACAAGCCTGTGTCGACATTGGTAATCTGTTGGTTTGCTCCCATAGAGGGGAGGTCAATTAAAATCACAGGTCCGCTTTCAAAAAACTGCTCAACGCAATATTTATATGAGTTAAAGTTTTGAAAAGCACCACCGATAATTACAATAGGCGTGTTATGGATTGTCTCTGGATCAGCAATCGCCATATATTCAATTTTCCAACCGTCAATCCACGTCGTACGTGCTGGTTGTTTGAAGCTATTTTTATTGTAAATATCGAAAAAACCAAAATTAGTAAAATTTTGATTTGATTCTGAGTCCATTTGGATAATGGAATTCATATCCTTCCTCCATCCTTGCTTTATTCTTTTAGTCTGCAAGATTATTATCGCTCGCGTTGTTTTATCAAATCGTGATACAGACCTACTTTTGTATCATTTCAATGTCCTTATAGTTTCATTCTATACAAATATGTGAATTCTCCGCAATTGCTGAAATGACCGCTCATCATATTTAAAAGGGAAAAGCATTGCAAAATATTTACAAACCATGGTTTTCACTTGCATTTTTAGTTTTATTTTCGAATCAGACTTCCTTGCTTTCACATTGGCTGCTACTATCAAAGGGAAATTTCTAGGTGATCAATTAAAACGCTATGCAAGATTCTATTGAACAGTATATGCAAACTGTAGGGAAACAGGCACGCCAAGCTTCTCGCTTTTTGGCAGGTGCTTCCACACTGCAAAAAAACAATGCGCTATCTGCGATTTATACCGCTTTGGAAAATAGCCAACCGCAAATTTTAGCTGCAAATAAAATTGATATGGACAATGGTCGCTCAAAAAGTTTAGACAGCGCCCTGCTTGATCGCCTAGAACTTAACCCCAAACGCTTTCAAGCGATGCTTGAAGGTTTAAAAGATGTCATTGGCTTAATTGACCCTATCGGTGAAATCACTGATTTAGCCTATCGCCCAACAGGCATTCAAATTGGTAAAATGCGCGTACCTTTAGGTGTTGTGGGCATGATTTACGAGTCGCGTCCGAACGTCACACTTGAAGCAGCTTCGCTTGCGCTTAAATCAGGTAATGCGATTATTTTACGTGGTGGTTCAGAAGCACTCTACTCCAACCAAGCAATCGCGGAAGCCATTCAACATGGTCTAAAAGCGGCTGGTTTACCTGAAACTTGTGTACAAGTGATCAATACCACAGACCGTGCTGCAGTGGGTCAATTAATTACATTGTCAGAATATGTCGATGTCATCGTTCCACGTGGTGGTAAAGGCTTAGTTGAACTGATTACCAATGAAGCCACTATTCCTGTAATCAAACATTTAGATGGCAATTGCCATGTTTTTGTTGAGGCACAAGCTGACTTACACAAAGCACTTCCGATTGCTTTAAATGCCAAAACACACCGTTACGGTGTCTGCAATGCTATGGAAACGTTACTGGTTGATGAAAAAATCGCAGAAGAGTTTTTACCACGTATTGCAGAACTTTATGCTGAAAAACAAGTTGAACTCCGTGGTGATGCAGAAACTCGTCGTATTTTAGGTGCCAGTGTAAAAACAGCCACTGAAGAAGATTGGTATGAAGAATATCTCGGCCCTATTCTTGCGATAAAAGTCGTTTCAGGTTTAGATGAAGCGATTGATCATATTAATAAATATGGTTCACATCATACTGACTCGATCATCACTGAAAACTTTAGTTTGGCACGTCAATTTTTAACTCGTGTTGATTCGAGCTCTGTCATGGTGAATGCGTCTACTCGCTTTGCTGATGGTTTTGAATATGGTTTAGGTGCTGAAATTGGTATTTCAACCGATAAAATTCATGCCCGTGGTCCAGTGGGGTTAGAAGGCTTAACTTCTCAAAAATGGATTGTTTTAGGCGATGGTCAAATTCGTCAGTAAGTTAGTACATTGAAGTAAAACCGTTCAATTTTTGAAAATTGGACGGTTTTTTATTTTTGTGGCATTAAAAAATTACATTGCAACAAAAAAAATTTCCTAAAATAAAAAAATATATAAAAAGAAGGGAAAAATTATGTTTTACGCTTTAATCATCATTACATTTTGCTTGGCATTATTGGTTTCGTTTGTGGTCATGCGTATTTTTTCAGGTTCTATCAATGCCATTTTAGCGCGTATTATCCATGATCCAATCCATACAGCTTGGGCTAAATACACCAAATTTGCAGGTATGGTGGTGGGTACGTCTTCAGGCATTCGCATATATGATATGGAAAAGTATATTAGCCCAATCACTTACACCAACGAGAAAGCACCAATCATTTTAACACTCACCCAAGAACGTTGGTTTTTAGAGGTTTATCGCACCATTATTGAGACATTACAAGGTTTGGCATG
This sequence comes from Acinetobacter sp. Marseille-Q1623, assembly GCF_902809895.1. Taxonomy (NCBI): domain Bacteria; kingdom Pseudomonadati; phylum Pseudomonadota; class Gammaproteobacteria; order Moraxellales; family Moraxellaceae; genus Acinetobacter; species Acinetobacter sp. Marseille-Q1623. The sequence continues at coordinate 177,749 of NZ_CADDWG010000002.1, forward strand.
GATGATGCTCGTCTTTTTTATGGTGGCTTTAATTGCTTATGTGATTGTGCGTTGGTCTGAAATTAAATATAAAAATTAATGATACACAACCGTTGAAATACAAACTTGTTAACATAAAACTCAGCCAAGATGTATAAAAATCATGCTATGTTTGAAATAGATGATACTTTATGTCCTGTACTATTTTATTTATAAATGAAATCTATCAACTGATAAATTCTAATTATAATTCTTAAAGTGGTCGATAGTGCTTAAGTCTAATCACCTAAAGTCTATCTAGGACAGAAAAACAACACATGGTACAACATCACTACTGATCTAAATTGCACCAACAAAAAGCGTAATCAGATCAATCAGGACGAATATCAAATTACAATTTCGGGTAATAAAACGTGTCTACATCAGTATTAGTAATTAACTGCGGATCTTCATCAATTAAATATGCTTTGGTTTCAGAGCACCGTAAAGATCGAATCTTTGGTTTGGCAGAAAACTTAGGTTCTGCGAATGCACGTATTAAAGGTATTACGACTGGTGGTGAAGAGCTTGAACTTTCTATTCCACATGCAGATCATGAAAAAGCATTGGAAACCATTCTTGAACGTTTAGCTCATCATAATCCTCAAGCGATTGGTCACCGTGTTGTACATGGAGGCACATTAACCAAAGCTGAATTATTAACACCTGAAATTATTGAACGTATTCGTGAAGCAACGCCACTTGCACCTTTGCATAATCCTGCGCATTTAGTGGGTATTGAAGCAACCATGCGTTTGTTCCCACACTTGCCACAAGTTGCAGTTTTTGATACTGCTTTCCATCAAACGATGCCTGCACATGCCTATCGTTATGCATTACCAAAATTTTTATATACAGAACATAATGTTCGCCGTTATGGTTTCCATGGCACAAGCCATGCGTATGTCTCTGAACGTGGTTCTGAACTTGCAGGCAGCTACAAAAAAGGTGGTTGGCTCACAGCACATTTAGGTAATGGTAGCTCGACTTGTGCCATTTGGAATGGTCAATCTGTCGATACCTCTATGGGTTTAACACCACTTGAAGGTGTGGTAATGGGTACACGTAGTGGTGACGTAGACCCAAGTATTCATAGTTTCTTAGCTTCAAACTTAGGTTGGGACATTTATAAAATTGACAAAATGCTCAATAGCCAATCTGGTTTGCTGGGTCTATCTAATCTTTCAAATGATATGCGTACGCTCATCGAAGCATCTGAACAAGGTAATGAAGATGCAACGCTTGCGATTGAAGTTTTTTGCTACCGTTTAGCAAAATCATTAGCAGGTTTAAGCTGTGGTCTACCACGTATTGATGGCTTATTTTTCACAGGTGGTATTGGTGAAAACTCCGCTTATATTCGTGAAAAAACCGTTGCGTATCTACCACATTTTGGCTTTAACTTGAGTCAAGAACAAAATAATAGCTTAAAACGTGGTACAGAAGGTCGTATTGATGCTGGTACAGGTCCGCAAATCTGGGTTGTACCAACCGATGAAGAAGGTCGTATTGCCAAAGAAACTGAGCATGTTGCATTACAAGAAGGAAATGTAACTGCAAAAAAGTCTAATGCGGAAACTGTGACAGCTTAAGCTGTTGCAGGATGTGATTTAAAATTTATTTTGATTTATCTGATTAAGAATAGCGTATGAAAACAATTTTATTGGTTCCTACAGGTGAAGGCGTAGGTCTTACCTCTGCATGTCTTGGACTTATTTATGCTCTAGATTGTCAGGGAGTAAAAGCGGGATTTTTAAAACCTTTTTCACAAGATGAGAAAGCCGAATCTGACCGTACAACTGCACTCTATCGCCATGTTTCGAAAACTGAAACGGTTGAACCAATTCCATATGCAAAATTAAATCATTTACTCAACACAGGTGAAACCGACGAACTACTTGAAGAAGCTGTTCGTTTACATCGTGAAGTTGCTCGCACACATGACATTATTATTGTTGAAGGTCTAGTCCCAAATGCACGTGATGCTTTTGCGAGTGAAATTAACGCTTCACTTGCCCAAGCCCTTGACGCAAAAGTTATTTTTGTCAGCAATGCCAATATTGCCAAGCCTGAACAAACTGCTGAGAAAGTCGAAGCACAATTACGCTATTTTGGTGGTGCAGCATCAGCGCGTAATGTTGGTGTATTGTTTATGCGTACACGTGGTTTACCAGAAGAATCAGCACAAATTCCTGTGACATTTGCGCCAGATTTACGTTTAGTTGAAGAAACAAAACAATTTACACAAGCCATTCAACGCACACATGCACATATTGGCACTGAACATTTACCTGTGATTGGTTTAGTCCCATTCAGTGATACTTTAAGTGTACCGCGTGTTTCAGACCTTGCCACACATATCCAAGCAAGTTGGATTAATGAAGGTAAATCAACTGTACGCCGTGTTTTACACAGCAGTTTAATTGCTTCTAATATTGAACATGAATTACAAAAATTTATTGCGGGTGAATTAATCATCTCTGCTTCAGATCGTATTGATGTGTTACTTGCAGCAAGTCTTGCAACCAGTAATGGAATTCCATTGGCTGGCTTAGTCTTAGCTGAGCAACATGAACCCAACCCTGCTGCATTGGCATTTTGTCAAACAGCAATTAAAAATGGTTTACCTATTTTACATACGCCATTAAGTACATTTGAAACAACTCAATTACTTTCAAATCTAAGCAATGAAATTCCAGTCGATGATACTGAGCGCGCTGAACAAGTCACACGTTTTGTTTCGAGCCATATTAATATGGACTGGTTAGTCTTGTTATTAAACGGTGACTATCAACCTCGTCTATCCCCTTCTGCTTTCCGTCATGAATTGGTACAAAAATCAATTGCTGCGAAAAAGCGTATTGTACTGCCTGAAGGTGATGAACATCGTACCATTCAAGCGGCTGCAATTTGTCAGGCGCGTGGAATTGCACACTGTATATTATTGGCAAAACCTGAAGCTGTTGTTGAAGTCGCACGTGCACGCAATATTGAACTGCCTCATGATTTAGAAATTATTGATCCAGATTTGATTCGTGAACAGTATGTCGAAAAAATGGTGGAATTGCGTAAAGGCAAACTCAATGATTTACAAGCACGTGATCAGCTGCAAGATACCGTTGTACTTGGCACAATGATGCTCGCACTCGATCAAGTTGATGGTTTAGTGTCTGGCGCGGTGCATACCACAGCAAATACCGTACGCCCTGCTTTCCAATTGATTAAAACTGCGCCTGACTATTCATTGGTATCTTCAGTATTCTTTATGTTATTACCTGATGAAGTCTATGTTTATGGTGATTGTGCAATCAACCCAGACCCAGATGCAGAACAATTGGCTGAGATTGCCATCCAGTCTGCGGACTCTGCAAAAGCCTTTGGGATCGATCCACGTATTGCCATGATTTCATATTCTACAGGCACATCAGGAATGGGTGCTGATGTAGAAAAAGTAGCAAAAGCCACTGAAATTGCAAAACAGCGTCGCCCTGACTTACTTATTGATGGTCCATTACAGTACGATGCAGCTTCTGTTGAAAGCGTAGGTAAATCAAAAGCACCAGATTCAAAAGTTGCAGGTCGTGCCAATGTGTTTATTTTCCCTGACCTCAATACAGGAAATACCACGTATAAAGCGGTTCAGCGTTCTGCAAACGTGGTCAGTGTTGGTCCAATGTTGCAAGGTTTAAATAAGCCTGTGAATGACTTGTCTCGTGGTGCTTTGGTGGATGATATTGTCTTTACGATTGCCCTAACTGCGATTCAAGCCGAACAGCAAGCTGCTCAGTAATTTGGACTTATACAAGATTATTAAAGTTTAATACTCAAACCACCCAATTTGCGGATTGGGTGGTCTTTTTTTTTATTACAGTTTTAATCAATTAAATACTCGCATTACCTAGCAATTGGAAGCTGATAAAGCTGTACGTTTTTCAATCCTACTTTTTACTATTAAATATTTAAATTTTAAAGAATAAATACTTTTTGATATCTTTTATATTAACTTAATTTTTTGAAATAAAGAGCAATACACAAATGATCAATACAATAAAAATGCAAGCATAAAAAAAGAAGATAAAGCTTATGCCTGATCTTCTTTCTGTCCATACATCCAAGTTGCAGCAATATAAATACTAAAGCCCACAACCATCAAAACACTTGAAACTGTCATATGTGTCTTCACTCAAGTTTTGTTATATTTATTATGTGAAATTTTTATGACAACTTTATGACAAACACTGTCATATTTTAAAATGTTAAAAAAGTAAAATACAAACAGTCATTTAGAAAATATAAAAAATCTTTTAAAGCTGATATTTTTATAACATAAAGTAAAATTTTATTCTGCTACAAAACTTTGCTGATTTGACTCAATATCTCTTAGCCCTGCAAATTCAACATTAAACTTTAGCCAAAATTCAAGCAAGTCATCCACAAAAGCTGCTTTATCACGTATAATTTAGCCCGCTAGCTATCAGCCCGCTCAAGAGATTTTCGATATGACAACTATTATCAAGCAAGATGACTTGATCACATCGGTCAAGGATGCGCTTCAGTTCATTTCTTATTATCATCCACAAGACTTCATCCAAGCGATGAGCCGTGCTTATGATCGTGAAGAGAACAAAGCTGCAAAAGACGCCATTGCACAAATTTTAATTAACTCTCGTATGTGTGCAGAAGGTCATCGTCCAATCTGTCAAGATACTGGTATTGTTAACGTATTTGTTGATGTGGGCTTAGACGTTAAATTTGATTTAACAATGAGCTTAGATGACGCAATCAATGAAGGTGTACGTCAAGGCTATCTTGAAAATAGCAACGTTCTTCGTGCATCTGTACTTGCTGACCCTGCTTTTGGTCGTAAAAATACCAAAGACAACACTCCTGCTGTGATTCACTACAAACTCGTTCCGGGTAACAAAGTAGACATCACTGTTGCTGCAAAAGGTGGTGGTTCAGAAAATAAATCTAAACTTGCAATGCTCAACCCTTCTGATTCAATCGTGGATTGGGTACTTAAAACTGTTCCAACCATGGGTGCAGGTTGGTGTCCACCGGGTATGCTCGGAATCGGGATTGGTGGTACTGCTGAAAAAGCCATGATGCTTGCAAAAGAATCACTCATGGAAGAAATCAACATGGACGAATTACTTCGTCGTGGACCACAAAACAAAATCGAAGAGCTTCGTATTGAAATCTTTGAAAAAGTAAATGCATTGGGTATTGGTGCACAAGGTCTTGGTGGTTTAACCACTGTACTTGATATTAAAATCAAAGATTACCCTTGTCATGCTGCAGGTAAACCAGTCGGTATGATTCCGAACTGTGCTGCAACTCGTCATGCACATTTCCAATTAGATGGTTCAGGTGTTGCACATATTCAAGCACCTAAACTTTCTGACTATCCAGAAGTGACTTGGGATTCTTCAAAATCTAAACGTGTTGACCTAGACAACATTACGCAAGAAGAAATGAACTCTTGGCAACCAGGCGACACGCTATTGCTTAACGGTACAATCTATACAGGTCGTGATGCTGCGCACAAACGTATGTGCGAAATGCTCGACAAAGGCGAAGAGCTTCCTGTAGACCTGAAAGGTAAATTTATTTACTACGTGGGTCCTGTTGATCCTGTTGGTGATGAAGTGGTTGGTCCTGCAGGTCCAACAACTGCAACACGTATGGATAAATTCACTCGTCAAGTGTTAGAAGCGACTGGTTTGTTCGGCATGATTGGTAAAGCAGACCGTGGTCCGGCTGCAATCGAAGCAATCAAAGACAACAAAGCGACTTACTTAATGGCTGTTGGTGGTGCTGCGTACCTTGTTTCTAAAGCTGTTCGTCAAGCTGAAGTGGTTGCATTTGCTGACTTAGGTATGGAAGCAATCTACAAATTTGTGGTTGAAGATATGCCAGTATCTGTTGCAGTTGATGTAAACGGTACATCAATCCATGCAACAGCACCAAAAATCTGGCAAGCAAAAATTGGTAAAATTCCAGTCGTTGATGCTGCAGCAAACTAAGTCTTTATTCAACGCGAAATAGATTTATTGCTTGAATATTGATGAAAAAGCACTCTATGATTAGGGTGCTTTTTTATTTCTGAGAAGAAGATGAAAATTAAATCCTATATATTTTCTATATTTTTACTAAGTTTTAGCTTTCAAACTTTCGCAGCCTCTGCGACATCACAACAAATTGATCAGCTCATTAAACTTGAATATTGGAATCAATTTAAACCTGCTTTACTCAAACAAAGTATGCCGAATATGAAAAGTGCAACTGAAGAATTGATGTTTGACCAATTACAATATAGACAAGCGCTTTCAGCTGAAAAGCAAGCTTTAATCATCCAAATATCGGATATTATGATTAATGACATGATCGAACAAGTAGATGAAAAAGTTTTGCTCAGCAATATTCGTGCAGCATATCAAGCACTCAGTCAAGAACAAGCCCAAGCCTTGATCGATGTTTACCAGCAACCCAATATGCAAAATGCAGGACAAAATACTCCAATTATAATTGCAAAGATTGTAGATGCTTCAAGTAATGATTTTAATAAGTTGGTCAACTTAGACGATATTCAAAGCATTATTCGTGAGAACCAAAAATGATCAAAAAAATAATGTTTAGCCTCAGCCTTTACCTACTGCACACAGGTGTATATGCAGCACCTGCAAGTACAGAAAGTACCGAACAACTACTTAATGTTATTCATATCAATCAAGCAATCGAAGACCTCGCAAAGAGTGAAACTTTTCAACAATTGACACAACAAATCATTGAGTATTATACCATTCCGCCAACCAAGGAAAACCAAACCCGTATTTATAATGCGATTCAAAAATATTATTTAAGTGATGCTTATAAACGTGAATTTAGACAAAATTTATTTAATATTTACAATCAAAACATGACTGAAGAAGAAACCCAGCAATGGATTAAATTTTATAAAACAGCAGTCGGACAATCTATTTTAAATAATAAAAATTTTGAACAGAAAATCATTGATGCTGTTGAACAAATTTTCCCTGACAATGCCGAACCATCAGCGCAAGCACAAGCTAAACTTACGCAAGTCATGCAGAAATTTTTCTCTCAATAAGTTTTCTATTCATTATCTTTTAAGGACAGTCAGATGAAAAAATTTAAAACCTTATTACTCAGTGGTTTAATACTGATTACACCTTATACTTTTGCTGCTCCTGCAAGCGACCAACAAGTGCAACAATTAATAGAAGTGATGAAAATCGATCAGCTTTTACAACAAACTATACAACAAATTCGCCCTCAGCTTGATCAGCAAGCATATACGATTGTACAAAATATTGTGCGGCATGAACAACTTAGCCCACAAGAGCAAATCGTTGCCAATGAATTAGCAGATCAATTACATGAGCAAAATAAGAAAAGTATTTCTTGGGAAAAAATGCAGCCGATTTATCAAAAAATTTACAAAGACATTTATAGTGCTGAAGAAGTACAAGCACAAATTGATTTTTACTCAAGCCAAGTTGGACAATCCATTTTAGCTAAAAGCCCTGTTGTTGCCCAAGAATCCATGAAAATCGTCAATACTCAACTGATGTCGACCATTCAAGCGGCTGAAAAAGACTTTGCTCAAGTCAATAAAAAACTCGAAGCACTTAAAAAAGCCGCAGAAAACAAATAATACTGTTTATTTTTATAAAAAAGAGGCAATTGCCTCTTTTTAAATGGATTATTTCGGTATCTCATTTACCATGTTAAAGGATTCCAAATCTTAAATGGTGTACTCAAATGCACATCATCACTGGCTTGATAATCTCCACTATTAATTTTTTCCTGAGGTTTGATCAACTTTCCATCTGCGGTCATTTCGCCAACAAAGTTTAAACCAGGCGATTTTAATTGCGTCATGGCAATTTCTTTTAATCCTTGGCGCGTTGGCATTTGCATCAATGGACCAACTTTCAACAAGTCACCACCACCATTTGGACCACCACGGAATTTCTCTTCCTCATACTTTACAAAATATTGCTGACCTGCTTGCACGTGAAAATAAGCAACTTTAGGCTTTTGAAAATGTACCACTGCCAATGGTCGACTTAAACTGAGTTTATAATCGCCCTCAGCCAGCTCAATCCAATAATAATGATTGCTAATGAGACTAGGAATTCGTTTTCCATTTAAATAAAAGCTCTGTGCAATAATTTCTTGGCGATTCCACTTACTATCAGGACGATAAAAATAAATCACAGCAGCATTCGGATTTTGGGGTTTTACCAGTTTGAAATACTGCCCAGGCTCTTGATTGACCCATGAACCGACAGAAAACTTACCGAGTTTATATTGATCTAACTTTTCATGGACAAAAGAATTTTCTTTTTCAAAATTTACGGCATCTAAAGTAGACACAGCTTGACTTGTAATTGGTTGTTCGACAGCCTGATGACTTTGACAGGCAGCCAATCCACAACTGGTTAAAATAATTAGACCAAAGTAACGCATGATTATCCCTCACCACGTATTTTTATTTTCATTTTTTGAATGAAGATGATTTTCTCAACATCAGCTTAACATTTCATTGGCGATTTAAAAATAAAAAACGTGTAAAAAGTCCAGCTTCTTACACGTTTCAGATAAGTTGCAGATCACAACTCAATCATCTTAAGCAGATTTACTATCAATCACTTTTAAATCAACTTTTTCTTCAACAGCTTGTTCTTGCTTCGGTTGACGTTCTGCTTGATAAACAGGTTCTGCTTGATGATTAATCACATCAGCATTAATGATGACTGTGCCAATATCTTCACGACTTGGTAAGTCATACATAGTTTCAAGTAAAACATTTTCTAAAATCGAACGTAGACCACGCGCACCTGTATTGCGTTCAAGCGCTTTTTTTGCCACAGCACGTAATGCTGAGTCTTCAAAAATTAGATCGACATCTTCCATTTCAAACAAGTACTGATACTGGCGCGTTAATGCATTTTTTGGTTCAGTCAAGATTTGCATTAATGCTTCTTCATCGAGCTCTTCAAGCGTCGCAATCACAGGCAAACGACCAATAAACTCAGGAATTAAACCGAATTTTACTAAGTCAGTTGCTTCAACTTGACGGAACAATTCTGATACTTTCTTAGTATCATCTTTATTTTTCACATCAGCAGTGAAACCAATACCACCTTTTTCTTGACGTTGTTGTACCACTTTTTCAAGTCCAGCAAACGCACCACCACAAATAAATAAAATATTTGAGGTATCAATTTGAATAAACTCTTGTTGTGGATGCTTACGTCCGCCCTGAGGTGGAATAGATGCAACCGTGCCTTCAATCATTTTCAGAAGTGCTTGTTGTACGCCTTCACCTGATACATCACGGGTAATCGACGGATTTTCAGATTTACGCGTAATCTTATCAATCTCATCGATGTAGATAATACCTTTTTGGGCTTTTTCTACATCATAATCCGCTTTTTGTAATAGCTTTTGTACAATGTTTTCAACATCTTCACCCACATAACCTGCTTCGGTTAAAGTGGTTGCATCTGCCATCGCAAAAGGTACATCAAGTAAACGCGCAAGTGTTTGCGCCAATAATGTTTTACCAGAACCTGTTGGTCCAATCAGCAAAATATTACTTTTTGCTAACTCAATAGCATCTTTAGGTTTATTTGCAGATTGCGTTACTTTTAAACGTTTGTAATGGTTATAGACCGCAACTGATAACGTTTTCTTTGCAGTATCTTGACCAATCACATACTGATCAAGCGCAGCACGAATCTCATGAGGTTTAGGCAATGGACGTGTTGCCCAATCTCCAGTTTCAACTTGTTGACTGGTTTGAACTAAATCTAAGCAGACATCCACACATTCATTACAAATGTACGCGTCCTCTCCAGCGATCAGTTTTCCAACTTCAGACTGTGTTTTTCCACAAAATGAACAATGTTTTTGTCCTTGAGGATTATCGGACATTTTCACTCCAAATCTTAAATCTGTACGTTAAAGCTTAGTTTTGTGGGCGTTTTGATAACACTTGATCCACTAAACCGTATTCTTTCGCTTGTTCTGCAGTCATAAAGTTATCACGATCTGTGTCTTTTGCGACACGCTCATAGTCTTGGCCACTATGTTCTGCCATTAAGCGATTTAAACGTTCTTTAATAAATAAAATCTCACGTGCATGGATTTCAATATCTGATGCCTGACCACGGAAACCACCCAATGGTTGATGAATCATCACGCGCGCATTTTCAAGACAATAACGTTTACCTTTCGCACCCGCATTTAACAAGAATGCACCCATCGATGCAGCTTGCCCCATACAATACGTCACCACATCGGGCTTAATAAATTGCATGGTATCGTAAATTGCCATACCTGCAGTCACTGACCCTCCTGGTGAATTAATATATAAATGAATATCTTTTTCTGGGTTTTCAGCTTCTAAAAACAACATTTGTGCAACGATTAAGTTTGCCATGTTGTCTTCAACTTCACCTGTTAAGAAAATTACACGCTCACGTAAAAGACGTGAGAAAATATCGAAAGAACGTTCACCACGAGATGACTGTTCTACAACCACAGGGACTAAAGCGTTTTCAATAGATGGAACATACATATGTTATTTATTCCTGAATTTTTTGTTACTCAGCTCATAGTGACAATATGAGGGATAATGATTGAAATTGCAAAATATTCCCCATTAAATATCAAATTTTTTTGAATAAGCATTTTGAATTTGGGACAATTACAAGTTTGATACAGCATAAAAAAAGGCGCTCGAAAGCGCCTTTTAATAAAAAACAACTTAGCCTTGTTGACGTGCTTGCTGTTCTTTCAATAAATCTTGGTAGCTCACTTCAGTATCAGATACTTTAGCAGCAGCTAAAATATAATCTACAACTTGGTCTTCTAAAACAACAGCTTCAATTTGAGCACGTTGTTTTTCATCATTTTTGAAGTATTCAATCACTTCAGCAGGATCTTCATAAGAAGTTGCCATGTCTTCGATGTATGCTTCAACACGAGCAGCATCTACTTCAAGTTTAGCATCTGCTAAGATTTTACTTACAAGTACACCCAATTTAACTGACTTTTCAGCTTGTTCTTTGAATAAGTCATCAGGCAGCATGCTGCTGTCAAATGCTTGCGCACCTTGAGCACCAAACTGTTGAGTGAACTGTTGAATCATTTGTTGACGTTGACGGTCAATTTCTTGAGCAACCATTGCTGAAGGAAGTTCAACTTCATTTGCAGCAACTAATGCATCAAACGCAGCAGATTTAACTTGGTTACGTAGACCATTTTTCACTTCACGTTCCATGTTTTTGCGAACGTCAGCTTTTAATTTTTCAACGCCTTCTTCTTCAGTAATACCAAAGATTTTTAAGAACTCAGCATCAATTTCAGGAAGTTTTGGTTTTTCAACCAATTTCACATTGATTTTGAATTGAGCCGCTTTACCTGCAAGGTTTTCAGCTTGGTAGTCTTCAGGGAAAGTAACATCAATGACTTTCTCTTCACCTTTCTTCATACCGATGATGCCATCTTCGAAGCCAGGAATCATACGACCAGAACCTAAAACAAGTTTAAAGTCTTGCGCAGCGCCGCCTTCAAATTTTTCGCCATCCACTGTACCTTCAAAGTCGAAAGTCACTTGCATGTCTTTCTTCGCCATACCTTTGGTTTCAGCCCAAGTTTGACGTTGTTTTTGAAGGTTTTCGAGCATAGTGTCGACATCTTTATCATTCACTGAAGTCGATTTACGTTCGATTTCTAAAGTATCAAGTGCATTTACTGAAACTTCTGGGTAAACCTCTACAGTTGCTTGAAAAACCAAAGCATCATCTTTGTTTTCAACTTTATCAATGTTTGGCATACCAACAGCATTGATTTTTTCTTGTTGAATTGCTTCGAATACTGAGTCACGGATGATGTCATTTACCACTTCTTGGTAAATACCAGCACCATATTCACGACGAACAACGTTTACAGGTACTTTACCTGGACGGAAGCCGTTAATCTTTACAGTTTTGGCAGCGCGTTTTAAACGAGCTTCAAATTGCTCATTTACACGGCTCGTCGGTACAGATACATTTAAACGACGGGCAATGCCCGAAACCGCTTCAGAAGTTACTTGCATGGCTTCCTCTATATAATAGTAGTTACAATTTAAAAAAGTGCCACATTATATGACAACTTTATAGATATACAAAATGTCGGCTATTTTAACCCCTAAAATAAAAATTTCTCTATATTTCTTTTCAGTAATTTTTCAAATTTATTTTCCGATGACGTCATTCTTTCAGAAATGAATAAAACCACTTCACTAGAGTAAAACTTCTAACAACTCCTCTCACATGACCTCTGATTTGTAAAACCAATAAAAAACCATTTTTTAAAAGAGTTTTTTATTTAACATAAAAATCATAAACTTAATATTATTTTACATTATTAAACATTATATTTACAAATGATAATCAATATATTCATAGTTAAAACCAATAACAAAGAATAGTTAAAACAAATAAGAATTATTATTATTCGCATACAAATTTGCATTCACCAGTGAGTCGTTATGTCATTTATTAAATCACGCAAAAAGGTTGTTGTTTCAGCCCTTGCTTCTTCTTTGTCTGTCATTACTACAACTGCGATTGCACAAGAAGATACGATTCAACAACTACCTACAATCCATGCGCAAGCTCACGCAACAAAAAAAGAAAGTTTAAAAGTTGATGAATCAGCAAATAGTAAATTTGTTGCTCCTCTTTTAGACACACCAAAATCTGTGTCTGTAATTTCTAAAAAATTAATCGAAGACACACAAGTGACTACGCTTGCAGATGCACTTCGTACTGTTCCAGGGATTACTTTAGGTGCAGGTGAAGGGGGCAATCCAAATGGTGACCGCCCATTTATTCGTGGTTACAGCTCTGAAAGCTCAATGTATCTAGATGGTATCCGTAACTCAACTTCACAAAACCGTGAAATGTTCGCAGTTGAACAAGTAGAAGTCACCAAAGGTTCTGCTTCTGCCATGGGTGGTGCGGGAACGGTCGGCGGTAGTATCAACATGATCTCTAAAGTGGCTAAAAAAGGTGACTTTTTAGAAGGCTCAGTTGCTGGGGGTACAGACAATTACCAACGTATCACCTTAGATGGTAATAAAGATTTTGGTAATGGCATCGCAGCGCGTGTTGCTGTCCTAGGTCATAAAAATGAAAAACCAGGTCAATCTAATGGTGCGGAATATGCACGTGCCGGCATTGCACCAAGTATTACTTTTGGTTTAAATACTCCTACTCGTGCGACATTAAGTTATTACTACTTAAAATCAGATGATACGCCTGATTCAGGTATCCCTTACTGGAATGCAGCTTTGGGTAAAGCACAAGGTAAACCTGCTGAAGTAAAACAAGGCACTTACTATGGTTGGTTAGACCGTGATTTCCAAAAACAAGAAAACCACGCGGGTACGATTAAGTTAGAACATGACTTAACTGACAACTTAACCCTTACGAACACAGCAATGTACAGCAAATCTAAAAATGATTATGTTTGGACAAATCCTGATGACTCAAAAGGTAATGTCGCTAATGGAAAAGTTTGGCATCGTCTAAATTCAGCAATTACTGACAGCGATACCTTCACTGATCAATTGGCATTAACAGGTAAGTTTAATACAGGTTCAATTAAGCACAGCTTTAATGTCGGCGCTGAATATAGCAAGCAAGAAACAGACAAAGGTGGCTATAATATCATCGATAAAAATGGCACAGTATCTACAACTGGCTTTTTTAGCGACTGCTCAAACTTATCAACAAATTGGTGTACTTCTCTTAATAATCCAACCCAAAAACCATTCTTAGACCGTTTAGAGGCACGCCAAGATTTTGATGCCACTGTTGAAAGTACTTCAGTATATTTATTAGACAATATTGAAATTACACCACAATGGTTACTTGACCTCGGTGTACGTTGGGACAAGTTTGAAGCTGAACAAAATTTCCTTGCAACGTCTTCTGCGGCAGCATATACAGCCAATAACGATTCGGACTTTTTTACTTACCAAGCAGGCGTAACTTTTAAACCTGTTGAAAATGGTTCGATTTATGCAAGTTATGCAACATCTGCAAGCCCTGTAGGTCTAAATGCGGGTTGGGGAGATAATAGCGAAACCATTAATGCCAATAACCAAATGATTGATCCTGAAGAAGCACAAACATTTGAGTTAGGCACAAAATGGGATTTGTTAGATGATCGTTTAAATCTAACTGCTGCAATTTTCCGTACTGAAAAACAAAATACCCGTGTACAACTTGATCCAACGACTTATGCCAATGTTGGTGAAAGTAAAGTTGATGGTATTGAACTGGGCTTAAACGGTAAAATTACTGAAAAATGGGATATTTCTGCAGGATATACCTATCTTGATAGCGAGTTAACCAAGAATGGTAAATCTTGCCGTAATGGAAAATGTACTGACAATGCAGTTTATAATGGCAACCAAATGCCAAACGTTCCAAAACAAGCTGCAACGTTATGGACAACCTATAAAGTCTTACCACAGTTAACACTAGGTGGCGGTGCAGTATATTCAGACACAGTATATGGCGATATCGCAAACATCAAATGGGCACCATCTTATGTCCGTTACGATGCTATGGCACGTTATGACGTAAACAAACAAGTAAATGTACAATTAAATGTCAATAACTTGTCTGATAAACGCTATTTCACAAAAGCTTATGCATCTCACTATGCAACAGAAGCAGATGGTCGTAATGCTGTATTGTCTTTAAACTTTAAATACTAAGTTTTAAGTCTCATCCATCTCGCTTTTTAGATTAGATTTCATGTTATAAAATAGCCTCTAATTTTAGGGGCTATTTTTCTATCCCCATTATTCATGCAAGGTGTGACGATGATTCACCATATTCCAAATGTATTAAGCAAAGAACAAACCGCTTATTTCCGACAAGAAATGAATACAGTTAATTGGGAGGATGGTAAAAAAACCACAGGGTCATTGTCTGCAAATGTTAAACAGAACCAACAACTTCCTGAAAACCACCCACTCACACAGCATTTGGGCAGCATCATCTTAGATGCATTGGCACAGCATCCTTTATTTTTATCAGCAGCACTTCCGTTGGAAATTTTACCACCTTACTTTAATCGTTATGAACAAGGCGAAAAATTTGGATTTCATGTTGATAATGCCATTCGCAATATTCGAGGAACACAACAACGCATCCGTACAGATCTTTCATGTACCCTATTTCTAACCGAACCTGAAGACTATGACGGTGGTGAATTGGTCATTGAGGATACTTACGGCTACCATGAAGTTAAACTGCCTGCGGGGGATTTACTCCTCTATCCTTCAAGCAGTGTACATGAGGTCAGTCCTGTCACCTCAGGTTGTCGTACAGCCTCATTTTTTTGGCTACAAAGTATGATTCGTGATGATGCCAATCGCCATATTTTATTTAATTTAGATCAAAGTATTCAAAATCTTAGGACTGAATTGGGTGATCGACATGCCGAAGTTGTGAAACTCACCAGTCTTTATCATAATTTAATACGTAAATGGGCTGAGTTATAAGTTTATTCAGCCAACGTATTTTTAGCCCACATTTTGTAGATGAATAGGTTTCTTATGAGCTCCTCTGTCCTCGCCCCACTTAGCCAAATCCCCCCTCATCTACAAACCTTGGCAGATTATGAAACTCAAGCGCAAAAACATCTGTCAGATATGGTGTGGCAATATCTACAAGGCGGCGCAATGGATGAATATAGTGTCCGTGACAATCGCCAACAATTCTCCAAAATCCAACTTGTACCAAGATTACTCAATGACCTAACCCAAGGTACAACAGAAATTGAAATTTTAGGACAGAAATTCCCACATCCGATTTTTTTAGCACCCATTGGACATCAACAACAGTTCCACCCTGATGCCGAAGCAGCCACGGCTTTAGCTGCTGAAGTATTGGGTAGCAACTTTATACTCAGTACTTTTACCAATACCGATTTACGCCATTTCAAAGTAGAAAATCCATTGAAATGGTTTCAGCTCTATTGGCAAGGTGATCGTGAGAAATCATTGGCATTGGTAAGACTTGCTGAACAGCAGAACTTTAAAGCGATGGTGATTACAGTTGACTCGCCACATACAGGTATTCGTGATCGTGAACGTCGTGTGTTTTTCCATTTACCTGAAAATATGCAACATCCGCATACTCCCACTCATATTCCTCTGCCTGAACTTCGTGAAGATCAACATCCTGTATTTAATGGCTTAATGCAAATTGCACCGAAATGGGCAGATATTGAATTTATCATTGCCAACACACATTTACCTGTGATTTTAAAAGGTGTACTACATCCTGCTGATGCCCGTAAAGCTATAGCAATCGGGGTAAAAGGTTTACTTATCTCCAATCACGGTGGACGAGTTTTAGATACCGCGATTTCACCACTCAAAGCTTTAGCAAAAATTAAAAGCGTTGTCCCTGCTGATTTTCCTTTACTCCTTGATGGCGGTGTGCGCCGTGGTACAGATGTATTTAAAGCACTGGCCATAGGTGCGTCTGCAGTGTTGATTGGGCGTCCTTATATTCATGGTTTGGCCGTTGCCGGGGCTTTGGGTGTGGCGCATGTGATTAAAATCTTAAAGGAAGAATTTGAGGTGACTATGGCTTTAATGGGAACTTCTACACCAAATGACATTAACACAGACTATATTTCTCAAGAATAATCATTTTCATGAAAATATTTTTCTTATTTAAATGAAATGCTGCACATTAAGGAAATTATTTCCAAAGTATATGTTTTAGAATTAAGCTTAAGTTAATTCATTTACAAGTCATCAAAGTTCCATTGATGTGATGTTAAAAACACCATCATGTTATGCCACTTTAGGCGAATATTCTCCGAAAAATACTTGTAAATCGTTAGAATAGACACAATCTATATTTGTAGTAAGCTGCCTTTACCCAAGATACGAGCAGTACACACTACACAAGGAGTTTCCTCATGATGTTGGCTGATCCAAGTAAAAAATATCGTCGCATGTACCAACGTGTAGACTTGCCAGACCGCCAATGGCCAGATAAAGAAATCAATAAAGCGCCAATTTGGATGAGTACCGACCTTCGTGACGGAAACCAAGCGATTTTTGAACCCATGAACATTGAACAAAAATTCAAAATGTTCCAAATGTTGGTGAAAATTGGTTTTAAACATATTGAAATTGGTTTCCCTTCTGCTTCGCAAATTGACTTTGACTTTACACGTAAATTGATTGAAGAAGGTCATATTCCAGACGACGTTTATATCGAAGTTTTGGTACAAGCACGTGATCATTTGATTCAACGTACTTTTGAATCTTTGCAAGGTGCAAAACGTGCCATTGTGCATATTTATAATTCAAACTCACCGACCTTCCGTCAGAAAGTCTTGAATGTAGATATTGCAGGTGCAAAACAATTGGCAATCAATGCTGCAACTAAAGTCAAAGAATATGCAGCAAAACAACCTGAAACCGAATTTATTTTCCAATACAGCCCTGAATGTTTTACTGCAACAGAATTAGAAGTTGCCAAAGATGTCTGCGACGCTGTAACAGAAATCTGGGAAGCCTCTCCTGACAATAAAGTGATTTTAAACTTACCTGCGACGGTTGAAGTTTCAGGTCCTCATGTCTATGCCGACCAAATTGAATGGATGCACCGTAATCTTGCTCGTCGTGATGGTGTGATCATTTCTGTTCACTGTCACAATGACCGTGGTTGTGGCATTGCAGCATCTGAATTGGCGATCATGGCAGGTGCTGACCGTGTCGAAGGTTGTGTGTTTGGAAATGGTGAACGTACAGGTAATGTGGACGTTGCAGCGATTGCATTGAATATGTACACCCAAGGTGTTGCACCTGAATTAGATTTCTCGAACATCAACGAAATCATTGCGACTGTTGAAGAATGCACAGGCTTACCTGTACACCCTCGTCATCCGTATGCAGGTGACTTGGTGTTTACTGCATTCTCAGGTTCTCACCAAGATGCGATTAAGAAAGGTTTTGAATTTCAAAAAGATCAAGAAATTTGGGATATGCCTTATTTACCAATCGACCCTAAAGATTTAGGTCGTGACTATGACGCCGTGATTCGTGTTAACTCACAATCAGGTAAAGGTGGTATCGCTTACTTGTTAGAATCAAACTACAACGTGGTTTTACCGCGTCGTTTACAAGTTGAATTTTCGCAAGTGGTACAACAGGTTGCTGATGATGAAGGCGTTGAAGTTTCAGCACAACAAATTTGGAACTTGTTCAAAGAGACCTATGTTGCAGCTAAAGATGCACATTATTCAGCGCAGAATTACAGATTGTCTGATGAAAACGGCAATCAAGTGATTGAGCTTGATGTCGTAGTAAATGGTGAAACTCAACATTTACGTGGTGAAGGTAACGGCCCAATTTCAGCAATTTTGAATGCACTTCAATTGCCGATTGATGTCTTGAATTATGAAGAACGTAGCATTAGCTCAGGTGCTAGCGCTAAAGCCTTGGCATTGATCGAACTTCAGGTACATGGTACAGGTAAATCTGCCTTTGGTGCGGGTGTTCATGACAATATTGTCACTTCATCTATCGAAGCGATTATTGCGGCAACCAACCGTTTGATCGACCAAGGTGTGTTGAGCACAGATCAAGTGATCGCTGCTGCTGTATAAGCTAGATCGTATATAAGCAATATCAATTAAAAGACTTTAGAAAGGATGCCCCAAGTGGTATCCTTTTGTTTATGTAATCATTAGATATGCGTATTTTCACAAATCAAAAAATGAACGACTTTAACGACTAAAGTGCTATTTAAGCATTAGAAAGTCTCTTCTCCCTAAGTAAAACAAAGCAGTGCTTTGTTGAGACACACGACCAAGTTGGAGAAGGTGAGAATGAGGGCAAATTTCCAATAATGTCCCCCAGCCTTACCCTCTTCCAAAAGATGGAGGGAGCTTTCTTGGTGAAATATAGCGAAGTTCAAATGATCAAAACAAATCGTTTTCTGATCAGACATTGATTGATGAAAGTTACCTATTTTCTCAAATTTTAAGGCGAACATTTCCTGTGTCATTTCCAGCAGATTCAGTGGGTCTCGTTACCCCGCAAAAGTTTGAATTTAAAGAACCCTTAGAACTCGAATGTGGTCGTGTATTACCTCGTTTCGAAATCATGGTTGAAACTTATGGTGAACTGAATGCAGATCAATCGAATGCTATTTTAATTTGTCATGCATTGTCAGGCCATCATCATGCTGCTGGCTATCATCATGCAGATGATAAAAAGCCTGGTTGGTGGGATGCTTGTATTGGCCCAGGCAAAGCCATTGATACCTCAAAGTTTTTTGTCGTCGCCTTAAATAATATTGGCGGTTGTAATGGTTCTACAGGACCAACTTCACCAAATCCTGAAAATGAAAATCGCCCTTATGGTCCAGACTTTCCTCTCGTCACGGTGCGAGATTGGGTTAAAACTCAAGCCATGTTGTCTGACCGTTTGGGCATTGATGTTTGGTACGCGGTTATTGGAGGCTCATTGGGGGGGATGCAGGCGTTACAATGGTCTGTAGATTATCCTGATCGTTTACAAAAATGCGTCATCATTGCTTCTGCACCGAAGCTATCAGCACAGAATATTGCCTTTAACGAGGTGGCACGTCAGTCCATTCTGTCCGATCCAGATTTCCATCATGGACGTTATCTTGAACATGATAGCTATCCAAAACGTGGCTTAATTTTGGCACGCATGGTCGGTCATATTACCTATCTTTCAGAAGAAGCCATGAAACAGAAATTTGGCCGTGACTTAAAATCAGGCAAATTTATGTATGGCTTTGATGTGGAATTCCAAGTCGAAAGTTATTTACGTTATCAAGGTGAGCAATTCAGCCGTAACTTTGATGCTAATACCTATTTGATCATGACCAAAGCCTTGGATTATTTTGATCCATCACGTGAATATGAGCAATCATTAGTCAAAGCATTGTCCAATACTCAATGTCGTTTCTTGGTGGTTTCATTTACTACAGACTGGCGTTTTAGCCCACAACGCTCTCAGGAAATCGTAGATGCGCTCGTATCTACAAACAAACCAGTCAGTTATTTAGACATTGATGCAGAACAAGGTCATGATTCATTCTTGTTTCCTATTCCGTTATATGTCAAATCATTACGAGCATTTTTAGGTGGTGAACAACACCTTCAAGCAACACCGAAGGAGATAGCATAATGCGTATTGACCACCAACTTGCTGAAAAATGGATTCAACCCGACTCACGTGTCCTCGACTTAGGTTGTGGTGATGGCGAGTTACTTGCACACATGAGTAAAAAACATAATATTCGTGCATACGGACTCGAAATTGATCAAGAAAAGATTGCAATTGCAGTCAGTAGAGGGTTAAATATTATCCAACAAGACTTAAATCTGGGTTTAGGTCGTTTTGCTGATCAGTCTTTTGACTATGTTGTCATGGCTCAAGCATTACAAGCAGTGGATGCACCCGATGTGCTATTGCGCGACATGGTGCGTGTGGGGAAACAGGCAATCATTACATTTCCTAACTTTGCGCATTGGAAGACTCGTTCTTTTCTTGCCTTAAAAGGGATGATGCCCGTTTCAGATGCATTACCGTATATGTGGTATAATACGCCAAATATCCACCTATGCACCTTTCGTGACTTTGAAGCACTTTGTGCGGAAAATCATATTCGTATTATTAATCGACTTGCTGTAAATGGGAACCAACAAGGGAGCTTACTGAGTAAGTCGATCCCAAACTTGTTCGGCGAAGTCGCAATCTATCGAGTGAGCGCTATATGAAAAAATTATTATTAGGCAGTACATTATTTTTTGGGCTGCTTAGTTTTCAAGCCCATGCGGACTATATTCCGCAACAACAAAAGTCAACTGCTGCACTTGCTGCACAGTATGCACATATGAATGTGGCTGACTTAACCAAAGCAGCAAAAGCAGGTCAACCTGCTGCACAGTTTTATCTTGCGACGCGTTATCAATCAGGCAATGGTGTTTCTAAAGATCTAAAAGAAGCTTTTAGTTTGTTTAAAGCTGCGGCGGATCAAGGGATTTCAGCAGCTCAATTGAACGTGGGTCGTATGTATGCTGATGGTATTGGGGTATCTAAAAACGAAGCGTCTGCACGTCAATACTTTGAAAAAGCCGCAAGCCACGGCGATAATCGTGCAAGCTTTAACTTAGCTGTGATGGAAGAGCAAAAGAAAAACTACATTGGTGCTTACCAGTGGTATGAACTTTCAACTCGTGATGGCATGTTAGACAATAAAGTCATTAATATGTCTGAAACCAAAAAAACGGCTTTAGCTGCCAACTTAACGCCTGAACAAATCCGTACTGCGCGTGACCGTGCTGACCGTTGGATTCAAACACAATAAGTTTTATTTTTAAATAAAATACGATAAAGGAAGCACCATTAAGGTGCTTTTTTTTATTTGAGAATAGAATATGCTTTTTTAGCATCATGATTTTTTAAATCATCTTCCATTTCATGGAAAAACTTCTAATTTTCAAACCGCACTCAGAATCAGTTAAAATAGCTTTCACGATTCAAACTCAGAGCAATTGACATGTCTGCACAAGATTGGTTATCCCAAGGAACATTAGTCCTCGCAAGTAATAACAAAGGTAAAATTGCTGAATTTGAAAAAATGTTTGCAGAGTTAAACCTCCCTGTCGAGGTCATTCCTCAAGGCAAACTCAATATTGAAGATGCCGTAGAAGATGGCTTAAGTTTTATTGAAAATGCCATCATCAAAGCACGCCATGCAAGTCGTATTTCAGGAAAACCTGCCATTGCAGATGATTCAGGGATTTGTGTGCCGATGTTAGGTGGTGCACCTGGCATCTACTCTGCACGTTATGCGGGTGAACACGGTGATGATGCCGCAAACAATAAGCAACTTTTAGAAAACCTAAAACCTTTACGCCAAGAAGGCAAAACGATTGAAGCCATGTTTGTTTGTGTTTTAGCTTTGGTTCAACATGCGGATGACCCACTTCCACAAATTTTTCAAGGCATTTGGCAAGGTGAAGTGTTAGATGCTCCACGTGGAGCAAATGGTTTTGGTTACGATCCTTTGTTTTGGTTACCCGAATTGCAGATTTCGAGTGCTGAAATGAGTAAAGAAGAAAAAAATAAAATCAGTCATCGTGGACAAGCCATGCAACTGTTTAAAGCAAGTTTAGAAAAGTAAGAACCTGCCCTCTCCTTGAAAGAATGAGTGTTTATACGCACAACAAGGAGAGGTATTTTCCCTATAAGAATTATAATACCCTTACCTCAGCCCTATAAAACAAGGGGATTTGCATGATTTAAGCCGCCCTACAATAAATGCACCATTACCCCATAAATTAAACATATGCCACAACTGACCATCGTTCCTGCTGCAATGTATTTGGCTGAAATACCTGTCCCTTGATAATGCGTTTCAAGTGCCACAATATTCGCTGCGGGAGGTAAACAGAATAATAAAAACATCACACCAATATTGTCCTGAACATATGCGATTGGTAAAAAATAATAAGCAAATGTACAGAAAATGACGCCACAGATCACTTTGATCAGTGCTACTTTACAACTATAGGTCAAATCCTCTAAATGTACTTTGGTTTTGCGTAACCACATGCCTAATACAGACATACCCGTAAAGACCATCCCCCATTTTGAAAAAGAATAAATCGCATCGATCCACGCATGCTCTTGTACACTTTGCACATTCAACAGTCTTAAAATAGCTGCCAAAATCAAGGCAATAACAGGGGGTGACTTAATGACTTTTTTAAAAATATCTTGAATATTTAAAGGTTCGGAGCTGACAGAAGTTACTGCCCAAATATTGCCAAAAATAGAACCACCGACATAGATGGCAATAATAGATGCACTGATTTGTTCTCCAAACAAAGCCATGGCGATGGGAAAACCGAGCCAAGCCATATTGGTATAACTAAAACAGAGTGACTGTAGTCGGTCTTTGGATAAAAATAGGTAAATAAAAAATAATAAAACTGCTGAAAAAAAGCTAAATAGCATCAAGCCCAAACTGCCCGCCTGATAAAAAACCATATTGTAAATAATCACAATTGGAATGAATAAGCGTGATAAAACAGAAGAAAATAAGCTTTTTAAATGCTGTGAAAATGACGTTGTTGCTAAGATTAAGCCACTACAAAACCCCAAAAGAGGTAATACCGTAGACACTCGCATTCACCTAAAATAATTTCACAGAATTTTAGCATGATGCACCGCAACATGCTTTTGAAAAAGCAACTTTAAAACCCATGTCTTTAAATTGAAATATTGGTGTCACTTTTTTGTCACAGATACCTGTTGAGATAAGCCCTAATGAAACAGGAGATTTTATCATGGCTGGATTATCAATTTGGCACGTACTGATTTTTGCAATTGTAGTGATTTTATTATTTGGTACATCAAAACTTAAAAACTTAGGGAAAGACGTGGGCGGTGCGGTAAAAGACTTTAAAAAATCTATCAAAGAGGATGAAGTTGCGACTCCTAATCTACAAGAGCCACGTACTTTAGAACATCAAAATACCCATGATGTGAACTCTACCGTAAAACACTGATACGGGAGTATAGATCATGCTCGATGTTGGTTTTTCTGAATTACTGGTTTTTGGCGTTATCGCTTTATTGGTTTTAGGTCCTGAAAAGCTGCCTGTCGCTGCACGTTTTGTAGGCAAATGGTATTCTAAAATCAAACGTACTGTCAGTAATGTGCAAAATGACATTGACCGCGAACTCCGTCTTTCCGAATTGCGTGAGCAGATGCAGCTTGAGATGCAACGTATTCAAGAGCTTGAACAAAAAATGCAAGCGCAAATGCAGGAACTACAACAAAACAAACATGCTGAAGAAAAACAAAATATCACAGCAAATGTCACGACTCAGCCGCAAAACACCACTTACCACTTTATGCAAGCTTCAGTTCCAACCGTATATATCGCTCATATTTGGCTGAAAATATTGGCAACATCTAACCATCCAATTCAACAAATTGAACAGCAAGCTTTTACAATGAAACACTTCGAGGTTGCGGTATGAACAGCTCTTTCACCCCACAGGTTCATTCCTCTGAGCCCAATCCTCAGCCTGAATTAGAAGCTATGCCGATCACAAAACATCTGATCGAATTAAGACGTCATTTGTTTAAAATTATTGGTGTATTGATTGCACTATTTTTTTGTTTATTGCCCTTTGCCAATAAAACCTACATCGCCTTATCTGCACCGTTAAGAGCGCAATTGCCCGTAACATCGACCATGATTGCTACCGATGTGTCTGCAACATTTATGGCACCTTTTAAGCTAAATTTCTTTATTGCTTTGATGTTGGCAATGCCTTTTATTCTTTATCAAATTTGGGCATTTGTGAAACCTGCGTTATATGCCAAAGAAAAAAGTTTAGCACTGCCTTTGTTAATTGGCAGTATTAGCCTATTTTATGCAGGTATTGCCTTTGCATATTTTGTGGCTTTGCCCTCGATTTTACATTTTTTCATGAGTGTTTCTCCTGAAACTGTCGCACCGATGACCGACATTAATAGTTATTTGGCATTTTGTTTAAAGCTATTTTTGGTCTTTGGACTCACTTTTGAAATCCCAATTATTACCTTATTGCTGATTTTAATCGGCGTCGTCTCTACACAAGACCTCGTCAACCAACGCCGTTATATTATTGTGGGTTGTTTTTTTATCGCAATGTTTATTACCCCACCTGATGCCATTTCTATGATTATGTTGGCAATTCCAATGTGGTTACTCTTTGAACTGGGTCTAATGTTCGGCAAAATTCTTGAAAAAAGACGCCTCAGTACAGATTAACCTCTGTGATTAACAATATGTTTAATTTCACCATTTTGACATTTTTTCTTCATTAGACTGTCACCTAGCTGTCAAAACGTCGTCATATTTCTTCTCTAAGTTAATAACAACTTTTATCACCATTGATTAATTTTAGGGAAACTTCCATGACCGAGCTGACGCCATATCATGAAGATCAAGAACTTGATAATAATACTTCTGATAACATCCATTTTCGTGACATTTTAGAACAACATATTACACGCCGTAGCTTAATTGCAAAAACAGCCAGTGGTGCAGCTGCTTTGGCTTTAGCTTCTACATTAACAGGCTGTGGTGATAATAAAGATTCATCTAATAATGTAACACCCCCAACGCCTACACCTGTTGATCCTAATAAAAAACCTGAAAAATTAACCTTTAAGCCTGTCGCTAAAAATCTGAATGACATTGTGACTGTACCTGAAGGTTATGAAGCGACTGTACTGTATGCAATGGGCGACTCCATTAATCCTGCCTATGCTGAATGGAATGATAATGCTGTTCCATCGGGTCCAAGTTTTCAGTATCGATCAGGTGACTGTCATGACGGTATGAGCTATTTTGGTTTAAATCAGACCACCAAAAACTACGATCCAACCGTATCGGAAAGTGGTTTATTGGTCATGAACCATGAATATATCAATCCAACGTTCTTGCATCCTCAAGGTCCGACACTGAGTGCTGACGGTCGCCGCCCTGAAGATGAAGTGATTCGTGAAATGAATGCACACGGTGTTTCAATCATTGAGTTGAAAAAAGACAAAACAACGCAAAAAGTCGAGATTGTTAAAAACTCACTGTTTAATCGCCGTATTACTGCATCAACAGTGATGGATTTTGCAGGTGTTGTGGCAGGTTCAGACCTTTTAGTCACCAAATATTCAGCAGCAGGTAAACAAACTCGCGGTACTCATAACAACTGTGGTAATGGCTATACACCATGGGGAACATACTTAACCACTGAAGAAAACTATATTGGTTATTTCATCCGTAATAAAGGTGATGACGCTAAACGTACGGCAGCAGAAATTATCGCACTTAAACGTTATGGTCTAAAAGATGGTGCAAGCTCACGCTACAAATGGGAAACTGCCCTCGGTGAATTAGAAAGCCAAGACTTATATGACCGTTGGAATTCTTCAATCACTGCAGACAAAGCGACCCAAGACTATCGTAACAGTGCCAATACTTTTGGTTGGATCGTAGAAATCGACCCATTTGATAATCGTCAAAATCCAGTCAAACGTACTTCTTTAGGTCGCTTTGCGCATGAAGACTGTCGTGCAAGCCGTTTGATCGAAGGTGAAAACCTTGCGTTCTATATGGGTGACGACTCACGTGGCGAATATATTTACAAATTTGTTTCTGATGCAAAATGGTCTGCCAAAGATATTAACGGCGGCTATAAAGCAGGCGATAAATATATGAACTCAGGCAAACTTTATGTTGCCAAGTTCAACAGTGATGGAACAGGTCAATGGATCGAATTGGCTTATGGTAAAAATGGCTTAAATGCGACAAATAGCGTCTATCCATTTCAATCACAAGCAGAAGTCACAACCTTTGCTCGTCTTGCAGGCGATGCAGTGGGCGCAACCAAAATGGATCGCCCTGAATGGGTTGCGGTAAACCCTGAAAATGGAGAAGTTTATGTGACACTGACCAACAACTCAAACCGTGGTACAGCCTATCCAACAGATGCAGCCAATCCACGTAACTACCAAGATCCTGAAGGTGGAAAAGGTAATGTGAATGGTCATATTATCCGCTTCCATGAAGATGGTAATACAACAACGGCAACAACATTTAAATGGGACATCTACCTATTTGGTGCGGAAGCAAAAATGGCAAATAACATTAACTTGTCTGGCTTAAATGATAACAATGACTTGTCTTCTCCAGATGGTATGTGGTTTGACCCACGTGGTGTGCTTTGGATTCAAACAGATGATGGTGCATATACAGATACGACCAATTGTATGATGCTAGCAGCATTACCAGGTAAAGTGGGTGATGGTACTAAAGCAACGACATCAACAGGTCAAGAAACCATTGTTGGTGCGAAAATGACCGATGATAATTTACGTCGTTTCCTCACAGGCCCAACAGAATGTGAGATTACAGGGGTCACAATGACACCTGACCATAAAGCAATCTTCATCAATGTACAACATCCGGGTGAAGATTCAGCAAGCTATGACAAACCATCAAGTCATTGGCCAGCAACTCAAAAAGATGCCAGCAATAAAACTGCTCGCCCACGTTCAGCAACCGTGGTTATCACACGTAAAGATGGCGGTACAATCGCAGGCTAATACGCTTATTATATGATTGTAATCTGCTTTATACGCCATATGTATTCACTACATATGGCGTTTTTTAATGTGAAAGCAATCGAGCGATCTGAATCACTTCCCCTGATTTTTCACCCTGTTGGGTTTTTTCAAACCATTGCATTTTAGAATGCTGAATGGTTAAAAAGTTTGAACATCGTGTCCCATAAATTGGACTTTGAATAAAAGTAGAAGACAATAAATGTTCCATTTCAGTACTAATACCAGTATTGGGCAATAAGTCAGGAATGATTTTACGTTCATCTTGTAAAAGATCCCATACGGCAGAGACTATATCGTGCTCAGGTATCAATGGCTGTTGCAGCATCGGTAAAAATTCCTGTGTAAAACGCTTACGCAAATGTTGCGTTTTTTCCCAGTTTTCACTCAATAACCCATTCGATACCACAAACACACCTTTGGCTAAGACCTGTGGGGCTTCTCCACGATTACTCATATATACCGCTTGGTTTCGATCTCCGATAAATAAATTAAATCCCGCATAATCACATTGTTTTTTTTCTAAATCTTGGGCAAAACGAATGGGGGGTTGTGCGGACTGTAAAAAGGCCTGAATCAAATGTCCTCGTGAAGTTGCATATTGTTTCTTATCCTGTCCATCTCGAAAATTAGTGACAATCGCCCAACGTCCTTGCGCAGTTACACCCATCCATGTCCCGCCAGATTGCAAGTCTTGCCCTGCAATAATTGGACTATTTTCCCAGTGATGTAGCTGTGAAGCAGCACGATGATAAAATTCATCTCGATTTGAAATCAAACACAATGGTATATCATCAAAGACTTGCCATGCCAAAGCCACGATACACATATTTTTATTCCATCTCAGATTACTTTAAGTTTACACATTGAATGTACAACATTTTTCATATCTTTCAGCTAAAATCTGTGCAAAACAGAATACAAAGGACAAGGCATGCTGACCTACCCGAATATCGACCCAGTCGCAATCGCATTGGGGCCACTTAAAGTACATTGGTATGGAATCATGTATCTTCTTGCATTTTTATGTGCTTGGGGACTGGCAACTTACCGTGCAAAACAGCGCACCAATTGGAACTCAGAAATGATTTCCGACCTAGTATTCTATGGTGCCTTAGGTGTGGTGCTCGGTGGACGTATTGGGTACGTACTATTTTATGAGTTTGACAAATTTATTGCCGACCCAATCTGGTTATTTAAAGTCTGGACTGGTGGCATGAGTTTTCATGGCGGCTTCCTCGGTGTGATGATCGCGATGCTGTTATGGTGTCATAAATACAAAAAAACTTGGTTTGAAACGCTGGACTTTATCGCACCCTGTGTTCCGACAGGTCTAATGTTTGGTCGTTTTGGTAATTTTATCGGTGGCGAACTTTATGGTCGTCAAGTATCCGATCCAAACTTTGCTTTAGGCATGATTTTCCCGACAGATCCACTACATTTGGTCCGTCATCCATCACAAATTTACCAAGCATTATGTGAAGGTTTATTACTCTTTATTATCTTATGGTGGTTTAGCTCGAAACCTCGTCCTCGTTATGCTGTTTCAGCTATCTTTTTGATCGGTTATGGTTGTGCACGCTTCTTTATGGAATTCTTCCGTGAACCCGATGCAGATCAAGGCTACATCTTATTTGGTTGGATGACCAAAGGTCAGATTTTATCTTTCCCGATGATTTTGATTGGAGTTTGGATGATTTGGTATGCCTACCAAAAGAAAATTTTTGACTGGGGTCCACAGAAAAACACTTAAAAGCCAAACTTCACTTTGAAGCGACAACCAGCGGATGCACAAGCATCCGCTTTTTATCTTTTATTTTCTTATTTTTTAATGACTACGTAACTAAAACTCATCTTTTCAATCAGTTCATTTATACTAAAAGCGTCTTTTTAAAATACACATCCATCATGCTTGAATTCTGGTTTGATCCAAAAACCCCGATCTTGAAAAAGCTATTTTTCTTGATTGTCATCGCCATTGCAACTGTAGTGCTCTATCGTATGCAACCTTTGACCTATAGCGCGATCTTAATGTTTGTCGCAACAGGTGTGATCTTCCTGATTTGTCGTTATTGTAAAATACATTTTGTGGCACAGAAGCCAACGGGTATTGTGTATCGTGTCCTGACATGGATTCCAATCGCGCTTTTATTGGCATTGATTTTTAAAAATATGAATCAAGGTGAAATTTTAATTCCTGGTGCACAAGGTATTTGCTTTATGGCATTGGCAGTATGTCTCTTTTCACCTTTGTCATTACTCCATCAAAACAAACCCACACAAGTCTCTTAAATATGCTCGATTTTTGGTATTCGCAACGTTGTACCCGACAAATAAAATTGATGGTCAGCATTGGGCTGTGTATTGGGATTTATTATTGTTCAAGCATTGTCAAACTCAGTCCATTCTTTGTGGGAATCAGTTTAGCAATAGGCATCATCTTACACCTGCTAAAACAGCTCAGTTTGAAACGTTTACAACATAGCAGCCAAGTCAAAATTTTAAAAACATTAATCATGTTTCTCCCCATTTTAACTTTGACCATCATGGCTTGGTATCTGCCACAGCAAGATCTGATCTACTTGATCTTACAATGTCTTGGCTTTATGACTTTAGGTTTTATTCTCATTGCCAATTATGAAAATCGTGCGAAGCGTATCAATTAAAAAGGAAGATTTCCCGAATAAGCTTCCTTTTTAATTTAGTCTGCACATTTTTATGCTTAAAATGCGCTTGCACGCGTGAAGATTAAACAGGTAAACGATAATATTTATACGTTACATCGCCTTTGTAAACGTCATAACTGCGTTGTTTAAAGTCTGATACCCACTCAGTCCCCGTATAGCCTGCAATATGCCCATAACGGTGTTTAGCGGTGCGATCAATAATATAAATATCACCTTCTTTAGGATGATCAAAAGCAGGTTGAATCTGTTTATAACCAATTTCTTCGAGTGTTCCACCCCAATCTGCCGCAGCGATTGGATGATTGGTAAATTTAGCACCTGCTGTTTGTAATGCAATACGGATACTGCGTGCGCAACGTGCTGAACTGGTACGTGCAGAAATACTGTCTAATTTATTGATGAATTTATCAATATCAATTTGAAATGCATTACTCAACGAAAACTTATTCGCTTGTGCAACTTTCAATTTATTCTGTTGAATAATCGCTGTTGGATTGAAGTCATCTTGCTGAGGGTAAAAAGAACCGCTTTCAAGTTGGAAAATAAACTGGCTCTCAGTATTACTTGCATGTAAATCTGACACGGGTTGAGTATTTAAATCGATAATCATTGCTCAACCTCATCCTTGTTTCTTTGAACCTGTCCTACCATAAAAAAACCAATACACTTATGAAAGAAGCAGTGATACTAGCCATAGATTCTTAAAAAGTGGTTAATGTAAATGTAATAAAATTTGTGAATGTAAATGAGAATAGTTTAAGTTGCTCTTTCTGCGGTTATTTTACAAGATTATTTTTTATATCAATTATGCTTATATATTTATGCTTTTTTATGAAATAGAATATTAATGTGAAATATATCACACAATCAATAAGAAACCTATCTCTCGATAGGTCCATGCCATGTCATTAAGAACAATCCCAGTTATACATCACTTTAGAAAAATCGCTTTTCTTCAGGTCATCGGGGTGGATAAAGAAATTGGCAACCCCACAATCTCCCCATAAAATTTCCACATTTTCTTGTCCTGAACTATCCAACTGAAACAGTAAAATATAATCTTTAAAGCGTTCATCATTGCCTCGTGGATCATCCTGTGTAAAGTAAGGATAACCCCCTAGATGGTGCCCACTAGCAGAAAATGCGTCTTCATATGCATCATACAGATCTTCTGCGGCATCATCGTCCATCTCATAAGGATCACAAATCTGCTCAGCAAAATGATAATCAGATATCGAAATATAGCGCTCTTGTGCCTGAAACTGTACAGCATATTGCCCTGTTACAGGGTTCATCTCCTGATCTAAAGTTTGTATTGGAAATGTATGTAACAACTGTGTGGTATCTTGTATCACTTGCTCATGAAAAATCACCCGAAAATTATTTTGATTTTGTGGCTCATCAAAATCTAGCCCCCATAAATCATCTTCAATATCAATAAAAAACTGTAAAATTCCTGTTTTTGGGTAAAGATCATTCTCAGGGAGTTCAGCAAAATTAATCTGTGCCAATAAAACCAAAGCTCGACCTTCTGCATTGTGTGGGTAGTCTGTACTTAAAGGAAAATAAGGTTCACCGCCGACTTTGCTTTGCCATAGCGTCAAATCGTCAGCAGGCGTTAAATTCAACGCAATCGCTGACTTTTTTGTTGCTAAAATTTGTACTTTATAGTGCTGAATAAACTCAGGTATTTCGCTCGAATTGATGTGCATTGTTTTTCTCTCTTGTTATCTCTAGTTAAAATAAATTAGCGTTTAGTATAAACTGAGCG
The DNA here is from genome assembly GCF_902809895.1 of Acinetobacter sp. Marseille-Q1623. NCBI lineage: Bacteria > Pseudomonadati > Pseudomonadota > Gammaproteobacteria > Moraxellales > Moraxellaceae > Acinetobacter > Acinetobacter sp. Marseille-Q1623. The sequence goes on from NZ_CADDWG010000002.1 coordinate 209,518, forward strand.
GTTAAGCAAAAATATGACCATCTTGTGCTATAAGACGAGTTGTGTCGTTTAAAAACAGATTTTTTGGAATTGATATGAGAGCGTATTTAGACCTTTTACAACACATCCTCGACAATGGTGGCGACAAGGGCGACCGTACAGGCACAGGAACACGTTCTGTATTTGGTCATCAAATGCGTTTTGACTTGTCCAAAGGTTTTCCACTACTCACGACTAAAAAAGTGCATTTTCGTTCAATTGTGATTGAACTATTATGGTTTTTAAAAGGCGATACCAACGTTCAGTATTTAAAAGACAACAAAGTCTCTATCTGGGATGAATGGTCTACTGCTGAACAAACTGCACGTTTTGGTCGTCCCGAAGGTGAACTCGGCCCTGTATATGGTCATCAATGGCGTAATTTTGGTGCAACAAAGCTTGAAAATGGCTTATATGAAAATGACGGCTTTGATCAAATCAAATGGCTCGTTAATGAAATCAAAACCAATCCGAATTCACGCCGTTTGATTGTTTCAGGTTGGAACCCTCAAGAAGCAGGTCAAGTCGCATTACCGCCTTGTCATACGTTATTTCAGTTTTTTGTACAAGATGGCAAATTATCTTGTCAGCTTTATCAACGCAGTGCGGATGTATTTTTAGGTGTTCCATTTAATATCGCAAGCTATGCACTACTCACCCATATGATTGCACAAGTCTGTGGTTTAGCTGTGGGAGATTTTGTTTGGACAGGTGGTGATACACATTTATATGCCAACCATTTTGAACAAGCACAGTTACAGTTAACGCGTGAACCCTTGCCACTATGTCAATTAAAGCTCAACCCTGAAATCACAGATATTTTTGATTTTAAATTTGAAGATATTGAAATTGTCGGTTATGAATCTCATCCTGCAATTAAAGCACCTGTTGCGGTTTAATTTTACACACTATTTCTCAATAAAGCCCATTCCCGTTCAAGTACTCCCCTCTCTTTAAACAGAGAGGTTGAGAGGAATTCAAAAACGAGTTCACTATGACATTTAAAAATTTAGAAGTTGTTCATGTTGTTGCTATGGATCAGCAACGCTGTATTGGTAAAGGTAATGATCTTCCTTGGCATATTTCAGCTGACCTAAAACACTTTAAGGAAATCACCCAAGGTGGTGTCGTTGTGATGGGACGTAAAACTCTTGAGTCTATGGGGCGCGCGCTACCTAAACGTGTCAACTGGGTCATTACCCGTGATCCAAACTGGACATTTGAAGGTGTCAAAAGAGCACATAGCATTGAAGATGCTCTCGCGCTTGCAACTTCCGATGTACTCGCTTCAGAAAAACCAAGTAGCATTTTTATCATTGGGGGTGGTGAAATTTTTAAACAAACGATGCATATTGCTGATCGTTTAGAATTGACGCATGTCGAACTAGATGTACAAGGCGATGCACACTATCCAGAAATCCCGACGGCATTTAAAAAAGTTGCTTCTGAATCACATATTGATGACAAAACAGCTATTGCTTTTGAGTTTGCAACTTATCGAAAATAAGCATCAATTCAAATCATGATTTTGAAATATGCCAGAATTCCAAAAAAAATCTATTTTTCATACATTTGGAATGGGATTACTCCATTCCATTTTTAGTCTTTTTGTGCTCATTTCTTCTATTTGGCTATGTGGTGTCATTTGGTTTCAAGAACCTTTAGGTATAGTATTCAGCCGTGTCCTCATCGCCATTTGGATCATATTTTCCCTCAGTATTTTAGGCATTTATATTCGTCAAAATCTGTTTAGTCGCAATAAAGATATTTTGCTGTATAGCGTCGTTTTTATACTGAGTCTGCTGTGGTATTTTAATATTCCTGCCAAACAAAACCGTGACTGGAATCCTGAAGTAGACCGTTTATTTACCTATCAAAAACAAGGTGATATCGTCACCATTCAGAATATTCGTAATTTTAATTGGAAAACTGAAGACCAATACGATGCGCATTGGGATACACGCCGTTATAATTTAAATCATATTACAGGGGTCAATATCATTACCTCTTATTGGATGGGACCACAAATTGCACATACTTTGGTAAGTTTTGATTTTTCTGATCAAAAACCTTTGGTATTTTCAATTGAAATCCGTAAAGAAAAAACTGAAAGTTTTTCTGCAATCGGGGGCTTTTTCCGTAAATATGAGTTGAGTTTAATTGCCTCAGATGAAAAAGATTTAATTTATACCCGTAGTAATGTACGCAATGAACAAGTGTATTTCTTCCCAATCAATATGCCCAAAGCTGAAATGCGTGCCTTATTTGAAGAATATTTGAGTAAAACTGATGAGTTGGCACAACAAGCAAAATGGTATAACACGCTCACCAGTAATTGCACGACGCTCGTTTTTGACATGATCCAAGCCATTTCACCTAAAGAGTTACCGATAGATTATCGTTTGCTTGCCTCAGGTTATTTACCGAATTATCTCTATGATCTAGGTGCCTTAAATGCACAATGGAATATGCACCAGTGGTATCAACATGCACATGTCAATCCTCGTACAGATCAGTTTAAACATTTTAAATATCAAAGCAGTGAGAACTACTCCCAAGTGATTCGTGAAGGTTTACCGAAAACGGTCACAAAGGGTTCATAATTCAGTAGATTTTTAACGCTTAGATACATTGTCAAGCTAGTGATTTGCATGATTTTTTGTTTATATAGAAGCAGTCTATATTTCTGAGAAAATCATGCTAAAAAATCTGTTATGGATCGGTATTGTATCAACTGCAATCGTTGGCTGTACGACAACAACACAGTCAGTGCAACAACAAGAAAATTTAGCAGTGTTGCAAAATAAAACGTGGGTCATGACCCATATTGGCGCAACCGAATTTGCGAAAAAAGCAGAAACGCCTATGATTCAATTTGGCAGTGACTTACGTGTCAGTGGCTCAGATGGATGTAACCGTATTATGGGCAATTATGCAGTAAAAAATCATCATTTAAACCTCGGTGACATCGCTTCAACAAAAATGTTATGCCCAAACAATCAAGATATTGTTGCAAAATACCATACGGCTTTAAAGAAAGTCATGGGTTATCAAGCGTATGATCAAACTTTAAAACTGTTAGATCAGCATGGCAATGTGGTGTTGCAATACCACACTGCACCATAAGTTTGAATATATTCAAGCAGCATAAGTATCCGTACTATTTAGGTTTTTATGCTGTTTCATTTTTCTTTTTTGATCTAGAAAATAAAATAGAAGGGAGATCATGATGCAACAGGCATTATTTGGTGGTGGATGTTTTTGGTGTACTGAAGCTGTATTTTTACAACTTAAGGGCGTAGACAAAGTCGTCAGCGGTTATGCAGGTGGTAATACGATAAACCCGACTTATGAGCAAATCTGCACAGGTAACACTAACCATGCAGAAGTAATTTTAATTGATTTCGATGAGCAGCAAATCAGTTTTAAACAATTACTCAATGTTTTTTTTACCACACATGATCCAACCACACTCAACCGTCAAGGCAATGATATTGGCACACAATATCGTTCAGTGATTTATTATTTTAATGATGAGCAAAAAGCACAAGCTGAAAGCTATATTGCAGAATTAACAGCACAAGATTTAAATATCGTCACCGAACTTTCTCCTGTGCCAACCTTCTACCCTGCGGAAGACTATCACCAAAATTATTACGCCAAAAACCCGTCACAAGGGTATTGCAACTTTGCTATTCCACCCAAACTGATGAAATTACAAAGCCAATTTAAAGACTTACTCAAAGAGAGTTAATTGCAAACTGAAAAACAAATTATGTTAAAAATAAGACATAAAAAAGCGATCTAAAAAGATCGCTTTTTTAAAATTTACACGATATAAAATTTAATTATCACTCATAAAGGCAAGATCGTTCAGTCCGGCTTCACTGGCACGAGACATGACTTGAGCAACAGTATCATAACGAGAATCTTGGTCTGCTCTCAATTGAACCGCAGGTTTTACTGGTTTTGCTGCTTCTTCTTGGAAACGCTTTTCCAATTCAGGCAAACCAATCACCTGATCATTCCAAGCCACTTCACCCTCTTTATTGATGCTAATGGTAATGGCTTCAGGTGGCGGATCCACAATTTCCGCAGTGGTTTTTGGCAAGGTTAATGGTATTGATGGGTTAGCAACGGTTGCAGTCACCAAAAAGATGATCATCAATACCAACATAATGTCGATGAGCGGAATGAGATTCATCTCATTCATGCCAGCATCGTTGTCTTCACCCAACTGAAAAGCCATTAAGCTTGACCTCCAACTAAACTTTTTTGTGTTGCTTGATGTTCAACTTTCGTAGTTGAGTCTTGTTGCAACATGGTATCAATCAATAAACCGTGTGCTTGGTCTTGCAATTCATTTGACAATGTACGGTTGAAACGCACACAAATGTTATATGCCAATACCGCAGGAATTGCGACAGCCAAACCCAAACCTGTCATGATTAAAGCTTCACCAACTGGTGTTGCCACTTGTGCTAAGCCTGCTTGACCACTTTTACCCACAGCGACAAGCGCATGGAAAATCCCCCAAACTGTACCAAACAAACCCACAAATGGTGCGATAGAAGCAATAGTTCCTAGAACCGAAACCCCTTTTTCAGCATTTGACTTTTCAACCGAGATTTGGCGTAACAAGGCTTGTTCAGCAACTGCTTTACGTTGATCAAAACCTAAAGGAGCAAGTTTTGCTTTCAGCTGATTGACCGCTTGCGCAAGATGCGCTTGCGCTTGTTGTTTAAGCTGACGTGTACCCATCAAACGTAAAATGAATACTGTCCATGTGGCAATAGACATCGCCAATAACACGAAATACAGTGTCTTACTGACTGCATCTGCATGTTGCCAATAAACTGAAAAGTTCATATTTGAACTCCTGATAAGGTTAGCCGGTTAAATTTATTGTCCAGAGGTTTTCAGACTTACAGGTAAATCTGCAATCATTGCACGCCCATCACTTGATGGATTCATCCTTGCAAAACGTACAGCACTGCGTACTTCACGATCAAGACTAGGTAAACCACTTGATTTTAAAACAGTCACATTGGTGATTTTACCCGCAGGATTAATCTCTATACGAACAAGTAAAGATCTACTTTGATTTTTAAGCAAGTCATCATCAAAATCAAATGCTGGTGCTTTTTTCCAAGAGATCTCGCCTGCACTCAACTTACGTGGTTGCTGTGCTTCTTGTTGGCGACGTTGTTGCTCTTGCTGTTGTCTTAACTGCTCTTGACGCTGTTGCTCTTGCTGTTGTCTTAACTGATCTTGACGTTGCTGCTCTTGCTGTTGTCTTAACTGATCTTGACGTTGCTGCTCTTGGCGTTGCTGCTCTTGGCGTTGTTGTTCCTGACGCTGTTGCTCTAAACGTTGCTGCTCTTGCTGACGCTGCTCTTGCTCACGTTTAATTTTTTCTTGATCAATCTTGGGTTCTTCCTGTTGAATGGCTTTCTTTTCCACTACAGGTTTTTTCTGGGTAATCAATTTTGGTTTTTCCACGGGCGGTGGCGGTGCTTTTTTCTCAACCACAGGCTTCGGTTCAACCTTCGGCTTGACAGGAGGTGGAGGCGGTGGAATCACCTGTTCTTCTTTGATTTTAACAAATTTTACTTGAATCGGTTTTTTCTCGATGGGTTTTAACTCAGGTGTTTTTAGATGACTCAATGCCCATAATGCCCCCATGTGTCCCACAAGAACGGCAATTACAGCAGCAATGACCTTTTTCTTCATTGGGTTGGGTGCCTGCATGTTAGAAGTGGAAGATTGACTCATACGAATCTAAATACCTAAATCTGAGAAAATCTATATACAAGATAGCTTGTTTAGATTGAACTCATCGGATAGAACAATGAAAGTGCGCCAATAATAAATGAGAAGTGTTTTCATTTGCAACTACTTTTTGGTTGCTTTTAAGCGTTTTATCAAGCAAAAATGTAAAAAAGGATGCACTATGGCATCCTCTCTTGACATCAAAAATCTATATATTATTGAAATACAACTGTTTTGTTCCCATCAACAATAATACGATCTTCTAAATGCCATTTTACTGCACGTGCAAGCACATTACGTTCTACATCTTGTCCAAGTTCACGTAATTGTTCCACCGTAAAATCATGGCTTACACGTTCTACATCTTGTTCAATGATCGGACCTTGGTCTAAATCTGCCGTGACGTAGTGTGCCGTCGCACCAATCAATTTCACCCCTTTCTCATGGGCTTGTTTGTATGGATTTGCTCCGACAAAGGCAGGTAGGAATGAATGGTGAATATTAATGATTTTCATTTCCCATTTTTGTACAAATTCTTCATCCAAAATTTGCATATAACGCGCCAAGATCAATAAATCATTGCCTTGCATCATTTCATCAATTTGTGCATAGGCTTCACGTTTATTTTCTTTATTTACAGGCACGACATGGAATGGAATACCAAAATTTTCCACAGCTTCTCTTAAATCAGGATGATTTGACACAACTTGGGTAATTTCACACGGTAAACCGCCACGCGCATGACGCCATAACAGCTCAAGTAAAGCATGGTCAACTTTTGATACTAAAATCCCCACTTTTTTCAAATCACTGACCAAAGCTAGACGCCAATGCATGCTATAACGCTCTGCTACATTCGTAGCAAACGTCTGTAGCAAAGTTTCACGACGGCTTTGTAGATTTTCTAACTCGAACTCAACACGCATAAAATAACGCCCGCCCTGAGCTTCTGTTGCATATTGATCAAGCGCAGTAATATTTGCTCCTTGATGATACAAAAAGCTCGATACAGCTTGCACAATTCCTGGCTTATCTTCACAAGTAATCAGGAGACGTGCTGTGTTGGCAGTAGTCATGTTCATGTTAATTGATATCACTTATACGTTAATTTGAAAACAGCCGAATATTCTAACGCTTTTTACACAGCTTTCAATCATCGAACGCAATTCAATCATGTTTTAAAGTCGATAAACTCGCAAATAACTCAGAAGAACCAAAACTTTCAAGCAAGCGCTCATAAGTCTCACGACTCTCACCACGCAAATAAGGACCTTCTAAAAACACCATTTGACGCAAAGCTTGCCACATCCATTTTTCATCTAAATGATTAGAATCACTTAAATGTCCTGACATGTATAAAAAATTTGTCCAATTGGTTAATACAATCCAAATATTAATAATCAACGCTTCAATTTCAGAAGCCGTCATTTGCATCAAACCCGCTTCAACAAAAGCATGATAAATTTTTTGCCCTTGTTGCATGACCTTACCTGCGAAACGTGGATAAATTTTTCTAAAGTCAGCATTATTTTCAATCAAATGATAGACATCGCGATGCAAAAAACGATATTCCCAAAGTTGACTACTCAACACTTGGAAATAACGGATTTTATCGTTTGCGTTGACTGTCCGGTCATCAGGCAATGCCAACATCTCTAAGGTTTCTTTTTGATAGCGCTCCATCAACTCTTTGATGATTTCTTGTTTGTTGCGAAAATGATAATACAAATTACCCGGACTGATCCCAAGCTCAGCAGCAATATGATTCGTGGTAATTGAACGTTCGCCACGCTCATTAAAAAGTTGCAAGCTAATCTGCAAAATTCGATCTTTGGTTTTTACCGTTTTAGTATGCGACATCCTAATACCATATTTCAGTGTTAGCTTAGGCTAACATATAAAGTAACTTGACTAATTAGAGCTTTTACTCTAAAAATTATCATAAATCAGCTCCTCTCTAAAGGTGTTCGAGATGAACAGTCAAACAAAAACAAATTCAATGACTTCTTATACCCCTGAAGTTCAACATTTACATGATACGCTTACTCAGCAAAAGCAAGCATATCAACGTTATCCAGTACCTACTGCAAAAGAGCGTATTGAGCGTTTAGCACGCCTTAAAAAAGTGTTACTAAAATATCAAGATCAACTTGCAGAAGCAATTAATCAAGATTATGGTAATCGCTCTATCACCGAAACAAAAATTGGTGAGCTCATCACTTGTTTAGAACAAATCAAATATTATAGTAAAAATATTAGTACATGGATGAAACCATCTAAACGCCATGTGGGTATCATGCATCAACCATCTAAAGCATGGGTACAATATCAACCACTTGGCGTGATCGGGATTATTACACCGTGGAATTATCCATTGCTACTTTCTGTCGGCCCACTGATCTGCGCATTAGCCGCAGGTAACCATGCCATGATCAAAATTTCAAGTTCATCAATGAACCTGGGTTATGTCTTAGAAAATGCCCTTGCTGAAGCTTTTCCACGTGAACTCGTTGCCGTCATTACAGGAGGCGGTGTAATTTCCGATGCTTTTAGTCATTTGGCGTTTGACAAAATAATTTTCACAGGCTCAACCAATGTGGGTAAAACCGTCATGGCAGCTGCCTCAGAGAATTTAGTCCCTGTGATCTTAGAGCTTGGTGGTAAATCCCCTGCAATTGTACATCCATCAACTGAAATCAAAGATGTCGCTCAACGTTTGGCTTTTGGTAAATTATGGAATTCGGGGCAAACTTGTGTTGCACCAGACCATTTATTCTTACCGAAAGGCAAAACTGCTGAATTTGTAGAGCATTATAAAACGATCGTGACAGGCATGTATCCAAACATTGCCAACAATCAAGATTACACCTCGATGATTAATGATAAGCAATATAGACGTGTACTAGGCTATTTAGAGGATGCACAAGCTCAAGGTGCTGAACTGATTGAAATCAATCCTAAAAATGAAGATTTAACGCAAGCACGTAAGATTGCACCTACTTTAGTCACAGGTGTCACTACGGACATGGATATCATGAAAAATGAAATCTTTGGTCCAGTATTGCCAATCATGGAATATGATCAAATCGATGATGTCATCGACTTTATTAATAGCCGTCCACGTCCACTTGCATTATACTATTTCGACTTTGACGATGCGCGAGCACAGTATGTCGCTCAGCGTACCCATTCAGGGCACTTCGGTCAAAATGCGTTATTGACCCATGTCGCGCAAGACGACCTACCGTTCGGAGGCGTTGGTGCATCAGGTATGGGGAAATATCACGGTCCAGAAGGTTTTTTCAGTTTATCGCATGAACGCTCTATGATGTCGATGCCAAAACTCTTTAGCATAAAATTCATCCTACCGCCATTTGGTGGTGCTGTTCATAAAATTCTAGAGAAAACTTTTATCCGCTAAATGATCAAGGCATGATCTATCGTCAAAGATCATGCAGTGTTTTCATCGATTCCGCTTGTCTTTTAAGCGGAATTTTGGTATAAAACGCCCCTTGAAAGAATTCAATCCGTTTTATTTTGACTGGCCATACAGATTTGCTGTTGGCTAAATCAATGGAGTTACACCATGTCTAAGGTTTGCCAAGTTACCGGCAAGCGTCCAGTCGTTGGTAACAACGTCTCACACGCCAACAACAAAACTAAACGCCGGTTCGAGCCGAACCTGCACCACCACCGTTTCTGGTTAGAAAGCGAAAAACGTTTCGTACGTCTTCGTCTAACTACTAAAGGTATGCGTATTATCGACAAATTGGGCATCGAAAAGGTTGTTGCTGACCTACGTGCTCAAGGTCAAAAGATCTAAGGAGTCTGAACCATGCGTGATAAAATTCGCCTAGTTTCTACTGCTGGTACAGGTTATTTCTATACCACAACTAAGAACAAACGTACTATGCCGGAAAAAATGGAAATCAAAAAATTTGATCCAAAAATCCGTCAACACGTAATTTTCAAAGAAGCTAAAATTAAATAATTTTAGTTTTCTAAAAAAACACGGCCCTTTTGGGTCGTTTTTTTTGCTTTTTTTTTATGCAAATTGTTAAAATCCTCACAGTTTTTTATTTTGGCACCCTTTGTGCTTAGTCTGTACATTGGCGTTGTCCTATAACTTTCCCCACCAATTAAGGAGTGTTGAGTGCCACATGATGTAGATTTGATTATTTTACTTGCAGTTGGTTTTGGTATAGCGCTCATTTTCGGCTATATCGCTGCTCGTTTGCGTTTACCTCCCTTGATCGGCTATTTGATTGCCGGAATTATTATTAGTCCAAATACTCCAGGAATCGTCGGAGATATTACCCTTGCCAATCAGCTTGCAGAACTCGGCGTCATGTTCCTGATGTTTGGCGTAGGTATGCATTTTTCTTTAAATGATTTAATTCAAGTTCGACGTATTGCACTGCCCGGTGCGATTTTACAAATTACCGTTGCCACGCTCTTGGGCATGATCGTGTCACACTTTTGGGGATGGAGTTGGGGTTCCTCCTTAGTATTCGGTTTAAGTTTATCCTGTGCCAGTACGGTTGTTCTCCTCAAAGCATTGGGTGATAAAGGCTTACTCAACTCCGTCAATGGTAAAATTGCGGTTGGTTGGCTCTTGGTCGAAGACCTTGTGATGGTGTTAGTTCTGGTTTTATTGCCTGCAACAGCAGTTTTACTCGGGGGACAAGCACTTGCAGGACATGACAGCAATGAAAATATTTGGCTGACCTTAGGCATTACCTTACTCAAGGTATCTGGCTTTATTGCCTTTATGCTTATTATTGGTAAGCGCCTTGTACCAATGATCATGCAATATGTCGCTCGTTTAGGCTCTAGAGAGCTTTTCACCCTGACTGTGGTGGCAGCAGCCGTCTCCATTGCATACGGCTCATACGCTATCTTTGGCGTCTCTATGGCGCTTGGTGCATTCTTTGCGGGAATGGTTGTTAAAGAATCTGACTTTAGCCATCGTGCAGAAGAAGAAACGCTGCCTTTAAGAGAAATTTTCTCGATTTTATTCTTTGTGTCAGTGGGTATGTTGTTTGACCCAAGAATCATTATTGAACAACCTTTACATATTTTAGCGGTGATCGCCATCATTATGATTGGTAAGACTTTGGCTGCTATGGCACTCGTCTTATTTTTCCGTTACCCATTGAATACGGCATTAACTGTGGGTGCAAGTTTGGCACAAATCGGGGAATTTTCTTTTATCCTTGCGACATTAGGCTTGTCTTTAGGTTTGCTTACACCTGAAGCACAAAACTTAATTTTAGCGGGTGCTTTATTCTCCATCACACTCAATTCATTTTTATTCTCAGCCATTGAACCTGTACAAAATTGGATTCGTGAACGTTCACATTTGGCACGTTTACTTGAACGTAGCGGCGATCCATTGGCCATGCTTCCTGATGAAGTGGATCAAGACTATCTGCGTGATCAAGTCGTTATCGTTGGGCATGGTGAAGTTGGACGACGTATTACTAAAACGTTAATGGATGATGGCATCAAAGTCGTCATTGCTGAAGAAAATCGTGAGATTGTGGAAAATCTGCGTGAAAAAGGCATTGCTGCGGTTTCTGGTCATGCCACAGAAGCTGGTGTGTTGATTCAAGCACATATTCAACATGCACGGCTCTTGGTGCTCTCTCCGATGGATATTTTAGATATTCATAAAATTGTTGATACAGCAAAATTATTGAATCCGCAAATTCAAGTTTTGGTCTGTGCTGAAAGTAAAGAAGAGGCGGAAGTGATTCGCCAAGATCAAATTGGCGAAGTATATTATGCCAAAGAGGAAATGGCGAAAAATATGAGCAATCATATTTTAAATCAGATCCAAATTGCGCATCATCACGAACCAACACATTGATTTATTAATAATTTCCAACAGACTATCAAATAGGGTAGTCTGTTTTTGTTTGATTAAAATCATGCTAAACAAAAGTCACATACGTTATAACTTTATAAAATACATTTTACTCTGCACACTTGAACGATAAATGTAATTTAAATATAAAAGATCAATAAGAGGACAACATGTTTTTATTTTATTTTGGGCTACTCATTCTCGTGATTGCTTCGATTGGCTTTCTCATCGCTGCATTCAAAGAAAGCATTTGGTGGGGCTTAGGCTGTTTATTGCTTTCTCCAGTTTCTCTGATTTTTCTCATCATGCATTGGCATCAAGCGAAAAACCCATTTTTTCTACAACTGATTGGCTTAGCCATTATGTGTGTAGGTGGATCCTTTTTTGCACCACAGCCACTAGCAACGCACTAGCCCTTGAAAATGTACGTATAAAAAAACGCACTTCACAGTGCGTTTTTATGAAATTTTTTCATTTAACTCATATATTTCGGCTGCTCATCAAGCACCTCAGCATTCAATTGATTCACTTGATTTTCCATCAAAGCGTACAATGCTGCTTGAATCATGTGTTGAGCAACAATAGGGGTTTGTTCACCAAGCAAAGCTTTCACTTGTTCATTAAACTGAATAGTAACCAGTGGCTCTTGTTCTGAGCCTGCATTACGTAGCGCCAACTCTCCACTTTCAAGTTGTACTAACTCTAAAATCGCTTCTTGATTCCCAAATAACTCTTTTAACTGTTCAATAGACATATCAATCACCCTCCATGCTCAACATGGGGCAAAATACTGTATGTACTTTGCATCTTGTAGATATTGGTATATTGTCATTCAATTGATGAATTTCAAGTGAATTCAAGTAAAAAGATCAGAATTCCACCATTTCATTACGAAAACCATCAATCAGTTGGGTTAAATCACGATGCCACTCTCTTAAAATCTTGGTGTCAGGTAACCATGCTTGTGGGGTTTGTGTCACTTTAATAATTAAATTGGATGAGGTTTCATCTTCAGGTTCTGGCGCACTTGGCTCAGGTGCATACTGACATGAGCGATATGCGCGTTTAAGTTCAGCAATAAAACCATTTTTTGCCAGTTGTTGCATCACCACCACCTCTGGTGACACTTGTCCTTTTTCTGCCATCAGTTCTTCGATCGATTTAAGCGTCGGTGCAAAATCATTCAGACGATAGTAACGGACTAATTCCTGTAAAAATGCCAAAACAGCACCATGTAAATGAAAGACTGCTGCTTCACGCTGTGCCTGTGCTTGTTGTACATTTTCAGATTGTTCTGCTTGCATACATGAAAGTCGAGCAAAATACAGTTTTTGATTGGTGCGGTCTGCATGAAAGCGAGCAACTCGTGACATGATTTTATTTCCTAAATTTTGGCAGCATTTATCTGACTAAGATTAAACTTTCTTAGTATCAATGCACAACAAAATTTATAAATGATCCGTATCAATACAATAGATTTTACGCTTTGCAGGTACATCAAATGGCTGTGAAATAGGACGGACATTATTGATGACCCATGCCCAATAACCTTCCGCCCAGTAGCTTGCACAGGCTGCGTCAAATTCGTCTGCTCGCCAAGGATGCACTGATTCAATATCAACGATAGCAACTGCTTTGCCTATTTCTTCAGGATATTCAAATGTTAGAAATTGAGTATTTTCAACAATGACTAAATTTTTCAGAGGTAAATATTCAGGCTGCCATGTGCGTATTTCTAATGTTTTTAAACCTTGAGCAATTTTGCTTGCACTAGGTGCAACGATAGATAAAGCAAGATATGTTTTGGTCATGCATAAGTTCCATCAACTATTTTCAAGCAATAAAAAAGGAGCAAATCAATGCTCCCTCTTCACTGTATAAAATTAAGGTTTAGGCTTTTCTTCCGCAGCTTTCACACGAATCCCCATACCTTTCACTTTAAGGGTGTTTAAACCTTTAATGGCTTTGATCGCTTCACGCCCATTTGGCATTTCAATAAAACCAAAACCTTTAGATTTTTTGGTTTCAGCATCCATCACCACCACAGCTGAATCTACTGCACCATAAGGCTTAAACAATTCAAGTAATTCTGCTTCAGTTACTGAACGCTCTAAATTACGCACTAAAATTTTCATGATCAAACCTTCATTATCTTCACTATAGTTTAATCTAAATCAATACCAAAATCTAAATGAATCGCCTTTCGTTCGATCAAGGCACTTTTCACCGTTTGTTCACGTTGACGATAATGTGTTTCAGTGATGCATAAATTGCGTGTTAAATCATTTAGAAAATAGCTTTCTACTTTACGTCCTTGTTCATCAATTTGGCTCTGTGCCCAGAAACTTAAATTTTGTTTGGTCAAAATCAGTTCATTTTGTGCGCGAGTCAATGCCACATAAAGCACACGACGTTCTTCTTCAACTTCATCGAAATCCCCTTGTGCACGGGCATGTGGATATTGCCCTGCTGACACATTAGCAACATAACATACTTTTTGTTCTGTCCCTTTTGCAGAATGAATGGTAATGAGCGTAACAACATCATCCTGTGACTGACGCTCAATTTCGGAAATAGAGATAGGATCGAGTACATATTCTTCTAAAAATTCACTGAGTTGAGAATGCTTAGATGCCAACTGTTTCACCAGATCAAAATCACCTACGCGTTTATGCCAGTCTTTTTTGGCATAGTTTTCTTCAAGTTGATTAGTGATCGCTTCGACGCCCAATTTGACACAGGCTTCAACTTCGGTTTTTAGCACGGACATTTGCTTCATGATCAGCAAAGTATTTTCAGGAATACGTCCAAACTTTTCCAATTTTTCAGCAATTTTGTCCAGATCAGGATCGGTCAAAAGTTGCTGTGCGAGTTTACTTGCACCGACATCACCCACACCATTCCACAGCGTCAAGAATCGCATCCATGCAATATCATCCAAAGGATTAGCAATCACACGCAGTAAACTGAGTAAATCTTTCACATGCGCAGTTTCGAGCAGCTTCATGCCACCAATAAAACGATACGGCACATTGGCTTGGATAAATGCGGCTTCAATATGACGCGCGGCAAAAGCTGAGCGTACCAAAACCATATGATCATTCCACGCTGCGGCTTCAAGTAAATGACGCTCTTTAATATCAATGGCGATCCATTTTGCCTCATCAAACTCATTTGGAAAAACATGCATGCGTGGTTTGATGCCATCACCCCGATAAGCTTCGAGTTTTTTATCATATTTAATGGCACTTTGATCGAGCAACCAATTGGATAAGTCTAAAATTTCTTGGGTTGAACGATAGTTTTTTTCGAGTTTAAAAATCTGTGCATCAGGCACACGTTCTTTGAAATGGTGAATATTTTCAAAATCTGCGCCACGGAAACCATAAATTGACTGTGCATCATCCCCTACACAAAACAATGAAGTTTTGTCTTTGAGTGGTTCTAGAATTGCCCATTGCAGTGGATTGGTATCTTGCATTTCATCCACCAACATATGCTGACACAAGCTTGCAACATAATCGGTCAAACCTTCGGATTGCGCCAAGCCTGAAGCCACCACTGCCAAAATATCATCATAATCGAGAAAATGACGTGCCTGTTTACGTGTCTCGTACTCTTTCATGATCTCAGCAATTTGATCTTTATATTCTAAAAACTCAGGCAATTGCTTTTCTAAAGCCAAACTGAGTTTTTGACGAGTATTTCGGGCAAATGAATATAGATCACAGAGTTGTTGCGGTTTGGGTAAGGCATTTGGATTCTTTTTATCGTCTTTGCCCCGAATCAAGCGGAACAACATGAGTTGATCATCACGATCAATAATGGAGAATTGTTCCAATCCAAATGCTTTCGGTACACGGCGCAGCAGGTACATACAAAATGTATGAAAGGTTGATGCACGCAGACCTTTAGCAGCATCACCTAAGGCAAGTTCCACACGAGCGACTATTTCACTTGCTGAACGGCGGGTAAAGGTCAAAATCTGAATTTGATTGGCAGGCACACCTTGATCTATAAGATAAGCTGCACGTGCCACGATGGTTTTGGTTTTGCCACAACCTGCCCCCGCAAGGACTAGACTGTGTTTGGTTTCAGTCGTAGCAGCTTGTTTTTGTTGAGGGTTTAATTCATTGATCAGGTTGGCTAAACTCATGTTTACTCATCGTTTTGTGGATGGTGAGTAGTTTAACAGAGCTATAGATAAATTATGTGTCTTTGACTTAGAATCAAGTCTGATAATGTCGTATCAGCACCTCATAAAAATGAAGAAAAATACCATTTACCAGATTTTTAATTTTCAGACTGAAGGTAATTGCTTTTACCAACTCATTCGAACAGAAGGTTTTGATAAAGAAAAAGGGATTAAATTCAACCCTTTCATAAAAGAAGAATACGATTATAAAAGCGAAGTCGTCATGTATCCTCATGATGACTTTGATATTTATCCAAGTTTTGACTTGATTCGTTTTAATAAAATGAACTGTTTAATTCGACTGTATTCCTTACGTTTTGGTGAAAGTTATATTTTAGATCATCAATTTAGCTATGCTGAAGCAATAGACTTACTTAGTCATTTTGGTCATGAACATTTTCATACTGTGAGTAAATTATTACTTAAAAAGTATGGTGTAAAACCTGATGAGTATTGGATAGATGAATAAGTACGAGATTCCTCAAGGGAATTTCCCTCCCTTTGGGAGGGACTAAGGGAGGGGAAAAGTAAATTTAACGACCAATCAACCTCACCACATTTTCACAACATCTTTCCAAATTCTTCTCACCATTTTTTAAAGCCGTTGGTAAATCACATGCACCATCGACAATGCCGAAAATCGCAGTAAAACCTTCGTCATAAAGTTCTTCAACACCCTGCCCGACATAGCCTGCAAAAGCAATCACAGGCTTATTTAAACGCTTCGCCACTTGTGCCACACCATACGGAGTTTTGCCAAACTTGGTTTGAAAATCAATCCCGCCCTCACCTGTAAATACATAATCCGCTTGTGCAATTTTTTCAGCAAGTTGGGTTTCTTCAACCACGATTTCCACGCCTGAACGGATGGTTGCCCCTGCAAACGCCATTAAGCCAAAACCCAACCCACCTGCTGCACCTGCACCTTGAACATGAGCAAAATCCAAACCAAGTTGCTTTTTCACCAAATCGGCAAAATAACTTAGATTTTGATCCAAAATCTTGACCATTTCAGAGCTTGCGCCTTTCTGAGGTGCAAAGACATAAGATGCGCCACTTTCTCCACACAATGGATTATTCACATCACTCGCAATAATGATTTCAGTCTGTTTTAAACGAGTATCTAGTTGTGAAAGATCAATACCTTGGATTTGATTAAGCTGACCACCACCCACCGCAACAGGCTGACCATTTACATCCAAAAACCTTGCACCCAACGCCTGTGCCATACCTGTACCCGAATCATTGGTGACGCTCCCACCTAAACCAATAATAATTTTGGAAACCCCAAAATCCAATGCAGCCTTAATCATTTCCCCTGTGCCTAAAGTTGAAGTGAGCATCGGATTTCGTTGTGATTGTTCAAGCAGATGAATGCCGTTGGCAAGTGCCATTTCAATCACTGCAGTTTGGTCATGTTCAATCAAGCCAAAATAGCTTTTCACTTTTTGATGAATCAGCGGTCCTGAAACCTCAATTTCGACTTTTCGCCCCTTCCTCGCAGAAATAAGCGCATCGACTGTGCCCTCACCACCATCCGCCATAGGCACATGTATGAAAGTGGCATCGGGTATGACTTTTTCAATACCACGTTGCATCGCTAAACATGCTTGTTCAGCTGTCATACTTTCTTTAAATGAGTCAGGAGCAAGGAGAAAGGTTTTAAACATTAGATTCTTTGTGTAACTTTTATAGATATTTATTGCAGAATAACACAAGTGATCACACTAAAAAGAGCGCACGAAGCGCTCTTTTGCAAATGAACTTTTCAATGACTCGCAGGTGGAATCTTTTTAATTGCTGCTGCAAAAGTTAGATAATTCACCCCTTGAAATAGAATATCTACCCCTAAAAATAGCCCTAGCACCCAAAATGGTGAATCAGGAGAAGCCAAAATAATCGCACCTGTAACTAAAGTTAAAATCCCTGAAAAGAGTGTCCACCCCCAACCAGACATAGGTTTGAGCATAAAGGCATTAAAAATACGAATAAAACCACCAATTAACAAAGCAATTGCAAGTAAATTCGTCAACACTACAGCAGCTTTGATTGGTGAGTTAAACGCATAATAACCTGCGATCAAATATAAAATACCAAACAATGCCCACAGCCATCTAAAGCCACCATCAAATATTTTGAATGCTGCAATTAAGTGAATCACGCCACCGATCATCATCAGCACACCAAAAAGTAAAACAACAGTCAGTGTAGCCATACTTAAAGAAGCAAGTAAAACTAAGCCAAAAATGACCAATAATGCTCCCAATAACAAATACCATTTCCGATTTTCATGCAATTGATGACGGACAATATCATTTCCCACTGTACGCATAGTTCTTCTCGTAGTTGTTATAAAGACTCATTTTATTGTTGAACAAGAAGTTAAATTTGTCTGTATAAAATCTGCATCTTGAGCGAGAACAAAGCATCGCTTTGTTCGAAGCGCAAGACAAACGTAGTGATAAAAAATGCATCGCTTTGTTCGAAGCACAAGACTTGCGTAGCAATAAAAAAATGCATGCTTTATTCGAAGTGCAAGACAAACGTAGTGATAAAAGTAAAAGCTTATCCAGAATTGAAGATAAATGAATAATCTTTACTTAACCCAGCCTATTTCCTGAGCGGTTAAATCACTAATCATGGTATCTTCTAAATTATCAGGGGTTTTGCTTTTCGTTGCGCTCAGTGGAATATAGCCACCCATGATTTCAGCATATTGTTGCGGATATCTTGGATTTTGCTCAGGATGTGCATATCCCAATGGAAAAATCGGCTGTCCTGTGTTCAGGTCATATTTATCCTTTGCACCAAAGGTATGTAAGAGTTCATGTACTAAAACGACTTTATTGCTTTCACTCTGTTTTTTAGAAGCAAATAAATTGACTGAACCAATACGACCTTTTTCAAGTGCTGTTGAGTGTTTTAGAATATGTATATTTTGAGGATCATAATAATTTAAATAAAGTGTGACAGCAGGTGCACCATCACCATTTTCATGTTGTTTCCAAGCATAAAACCTAAACTTTAGACTCCATAGAATACTATTGAGCAGACTTGGATTTTCTGGAACTTTAGGGGGAATATTTTTAAGTTCTCGTCCGAGTTGGAAATAGACTTGAATGGGCTGTCCACGAAATTGTTTCGACTGTTGCATTAAATATAGTTTTGATTCATCTAAATCATCAATCGAAAGCTGCTGAATATAGTGCTCTGTTGCCGTTTGCCCATCCGCATTAATCGGATGAAGTAACACGATAATGGGTTTCGTCCAATCTTGATTCATATCACGCCAAGCATTCACGGCGACAATCAATAAAATGAGTAATAAAATTACAACTCGGATTTTTTTCCACATTTTCAGCACCAATCATTATCGCTTTTATTTGCGATCACCAATCTTTTGTTTTAATAACCATTCTTCAATTTTTTCCACCTGTATTTGAATTTCAGTTTCCAAGTGAGGAGAATTTTCAAATGTCCAGCTTTCATCACACTAATCGCAAGCATTCCAAAGGCTACCCAACCATTCTGGGTAATCAGCAATATTTTCAGGTAACCCCCGTGAAGCACTTAAAAAAGCCACCTCAATGTCCATGATTAGATTGCATATAGATAATGGTAGTATTTGATTATCTAAATACTCTTTCAATTTTCCTAATCAATATTTAGCTGTATATATTTCAGCTAAAACACTGCTTTGAGTAAAGTTTGAATCTATCTTTTTAACTAATTCAACGAACAAATTTTCACTATCATTTAAATTAGAATCTAAAAGCGCAAAATATTCTTTATGCAATGTAACATTTTGATTTTCAATATATTCACTTGCCCACTGATTAATCTGTTGAGCATTCACCCGATCAAACCACAACACTATAAGCATTTCTATTGCAGTTTTCATATTACTATTCTCTTAGTTAAAAAATACTTAACTCAAATAATTTTTTACTTAATTTCCAAAATCATATAAAAAATGCCCACCAAAGTGAGCATTTTCTTGAAAAATTTTAATAAAATTAAAAATTAAGCTTCAACCCATTTTCCATCTTGATAAACCAATGACCATTTGGTTTGTTTACCTTCAGGCGTTTCAGAACCAATATATTGCGCTTGGTTTTTACGGCTAAATTTCACCAAAGTTGGATGACCATCTGGATCTTGATCAGGTGCTTGTAAGATAAATTGGTACTTTGGATCAATCTGATCTGCAACTGTACGCAACTCAGCAACTTTAGGTGCACGTGTTTCACGAACTTTCGGGAACTTACTTGCTGCTAAGAACAGACCCGCCGCACCATCACGTAATACAAAATAATCATCATGTTTGGTTGAGCGTAAATGTTCCATTTTGATCGGGTCTACACGCGGCGGCGCAGGTTGACCATTTTTTAACATTTTGCGGGTATTGTCACAGCTTGTACATGCGAAATAAGGACCAAAGCGTCCCGTTTTCAGCTGCATTTCGCCATCACATTTATCACAAGGAATAGTTGGCCCATCATATCCTTTGATTTTGAACTCACCTTCTTCGAGTTCATAACCATTACAATCAGGGTTATTACCACAAATATGTAGCTTACGACCACCGTCAATGACATAACTATCCATGGCCGTACCGCAAATTGGGCAGCGTTTTTTCGACATCAAATCTGCAGTTTCAGCACCGTCATCGTCCGACAATGCAGCAAGTGACTCGACTGGGGTTAAATTCAATGTCCCTTTGCAACGCTCTTTCGGTGGTAAGTTATAACCAGAACAGCCAAGGAATACACCTGTTGTCCCTGTACGAATCTGCATTGGGCGTTCACATTCTTTACAATGTACTGCCTCAACTTCAACAGGAAGATTACGGCGCATGCCATTTTCACCCTGTGCAGTCGTCAAACGTTTCTTAAAATCGCCATAGAAACTGTCGAGTAACTCTTTCCAATTACGCTCACCATCGGCAACTTTGTCCAGTTGACCTTCAAGATCAGCAGTAAAAGCATAATTCATTAGATTGTTAAAACTTTCGTCCAAACGATCTGTAACGATTTCACCCATTTTCTCAGCATAAAGGCGGCGATTGTCGAGTTTGACATAACCACGATCTTGAATCGTTGAAATAATCGCAGCATAAGTCGAAGGACGACCAATGCCTTTTTTCTCAAGCTCTTTCACCAAAGATGCTTCGGTAAAACGTGCAGGTGGTTTAGTAAAATGTTGTGATGGATCAAGTTTTTCTAACTTGAGAATTTCACCCACTTTCACCGCAGGAAGTAATACATCATCATCTGATTTATTTTGACCACGAACTTTGGTAAAACCATCAAAAACTAAAGTACGACCTTTGGCTTTAAGTTCTACACCATTGGCATCCACCAGAATCGTTGAAGATAAATATTCAGCAGGGGTCATTTGACATGCGACAAATTGACGCCAAATCAAATCATATAAACGCTGTGCATCACGTTCCGCGCCTGCGAGTTGATCACCTTTTAGTGCCACATTCGATGGACGAATTGCTTCATGAGCTTCTTGTGCACCTGCTTTATTGCCATAACGATTTGGCTTTGCCGGCAAGTATTTCGTACCAAATTCAGCTTCGATATGTGCACGAACCATATTCACTGCGTCATCACTCAAGAATGTTGAGTCAGTACGCATATAGGTGATGTAACCTGCTTCATACAAACGCTGTGCAAGCATCATGGTTTTCTTTACAGAAAAGCCGAGACGTGTACTTGCGGCTTGTTGGAGCGTCGAGGTGATATATGGTGCGCTTGGATTGACCTTCGTTGGTTTATCTTCACGGGCTGAAACTTTATATTCAGCATTATTTAAAATTTTTAATAAAGCATCGGTTTGGGCTTTATTTTGCAATTTTAAAGTTTTACCACCTTGCTTGACGGCTTCTAAGCGAATGTCATCTTTGTGAGACTTAGTATCTGCAAACACTTGCCAATATTCTTCAGGAATAAAAGCACGAATTTCACGTTCACGCTCGACCACCAGTTTCACTGCCACAGACTGTACCCGTCCTGCTGACAAACCACGGGCAATTTTTTCCCATAGCAATGGTGACACCATAAAGCCCACCACACGATCTAAGAAACGGCGGGCTTGTTGTGCATTCACTCGGTTTAAATCAAGGCGTGTCGGCTGTTTAAACGCATCCTGGATCGCATTTTTGGTAATCTCATTAAAAACAACACGATGGTAACGGCTATCGTCCCCCCCGATCACTTCACGTAAATGCCAAGCAATCGCTTCCCCTTCTCTATCCAAATCCGTTGCGAGATAGATTTCGTCAGCATCTTTAGCGAGTTTTTTCAGTTCAGCAACAACATGCTCTTTGCCTGGAAGCACTTCATACTGCGCTTTCCAGTCATGCTCTGGGTCAACCCCCATACGGTTGACCAATGCCGTTTGTGCTTTTTCAGCCTTCTGTGCATCTGTCAATTTGGCACGCGTTACAGGTTTTTTTTCTGTCGTTTTACTTGAACCACCTGTGGGTAAATCACGCACGTGACCTACAGATGACTTTACAATGTAATCTGAACCTAAGTACTTATTAATGGTTTTCGCTTTTGCAGGCGACTCCACAATCACTAAGGCACGTTTCTTGCCTGCATTGGGAGTTTCTGCAGTTGTGCTTTTGGTTGTGGACCGAGGAGCTTGCGCCATAATGAACCGTCTATCCTATTTTTTTAAGTTAAATTTCAGCCAAGGAGAATAAATATGCTTTCATATCTTCTAGCTGGGTTGCTCGAAGGTCTGATTCTTCATCCCAATAGAGTCCCACACAGTTAGCTTGCATATCAATAGCATAAATACCTTTTAATGCAATGGGAAAATCATTAAATTTCGCATCGCCCTGCAACAGTTTAAGTTTTTGATCTTCTACACGTGCACGCATCAAAGGTAGGCGAGCTTCTGGAATTAACACACTATAATACGCCACCATACTGGCACGATTTTCAGTTGCCATTGGGACTTTTGTCCAATCAGGTGCTGCCACCAATCGTGGATGTAATCCCATTTTTCGGGCTTTTTCTCGCATCATACCTAGTGCTTTTTCTCTTGGGCTTACACGCAAACCAAAAATTGAGCCCATGACAAAAACAATAACAATGACCGCTACCCAAAGACCTGTGTGTTCCATAATTCACCTTTTTATTCCTATATTAGATTTGCATAAGCTGAATATAAAACGCAAGTTTGTTTGATAAATTAATTCGCAAATAAAATCGGACTATATGAAATTTGTTTTTTACTATTCACCTGAATAAGCTCATATTTCTTTAATAAATATAAACTTTCTTCATGCGTCCCCCAACACAATTTTAATTTTTAATTCAAATACATCTCATGACTATAAATCACATCATGCCCATTCCAATAAATATAACCTTTTTCAATCAATTCTTTGAGCAATAAACGCACATCTGCTTGTGGAAACATTTTTTCCAACAAATCTCGCAGCGCATAAATATCTTTGGGTTTATTGGTTTTTAATTCATTTAATTTTTGAATTACTTCCCACTGAATTGGATCAATTTTTTCAAAATCTTGATTTAAAAATGTTGTGTCACTTGCTTTATTTTGCTGCTTTTCCAACTCAGAAATCACCTGTTTTGCACCAGCACTGAGTTTTTCTAAAACAGCATCAATTTCTAATACTTTACGCTCTGAAACTCCATTTTTTTGTTCTAAATCAAGTTGTGACCATTGTTTCAACAATTTTTTGCGAAACCAAACTTGCTCATCCTGTTTTTTGACTATTTTTAGATTAATTAACATACCCAATAAATGTTGGGCTTTTTCAGGCACAATCTGCAAACAATTAACAAGGGAATTTTTTAATTTTTCAACCGTATTGGGTTTACCTGTCATTTTTGCGACAACATCACAATATTTTTTAATTAACTGCAAAGCAGGCTTTTTTTGAATCGTTTCAATACTTGGAAGCGTATGTTTTGAGGCTTTGGTGGTACTTTCAGGTTCAACTTGAATGAAATGACAACTCAACTCTGAACTACGCAACATATCAATGAGCATCTGACAAGTTGGCATCGCAGAAATAACTTCAATATGGCTATCTTGCTCAAGTAATGCTAAAAGTTGCCCAACCACCACCGCATATTCATATTCTTTTTCAGTGGTTTCAGGCACATCTAAAATAATAATTTGTCCACTCGTAATCAAGCTTGCCAGCTCTGTCAAATCATCCAATGCAAACTCAATTTTCCCTGCACAATTAAATAGATATAAAGCCGAATAATGCTCCACAATATCCCTTAACATGTTTAATGTTGGCATATTATTTTCGATATCAAGAAGTACGACTTTATTCTGCATAATTCAATGTTAACAAGGAAATGGAAGTCAGCATTACACCGAGCTTTTACACAAAGGTCAAATATATTTTCCGTGCGATCTCACAATTTACAGCGAAAAAACAACCTCAGCCAATATCTTAATAGTGAGGTGGGCGATTGGTCATTGGGTCAAAAGCTGCAACGCCTTCTGATAAATCCGCAGACTCTACACGCTGATAAAGGAGTTTCATTTGTTTCTTTAAATCTGCAATTTCCAAACTTTGTTGTGCCACTTGATCATTTAATTGTTCGACTAAATCATCTAAAAATGTAATTCGGACTTGCAAATCTTCTATGGGTGCGGAAAATGACGCTTGATCATCAAAATTTTTCTGTTTAGTCACTTTTTAGTCCTCACTGTGGGATGTTTAGGAAACATTATGGCCTATATTACTTTAAGGGATGTCCAACTTGCGTTTGGTGGACCTGCCCTGCTCGACGGCGCAAACTTCAGTTTAGAACGTGGCGAACGAGTCTGTTTGATTGGGCGTAACGGTGAAGGTAAGTCTACTTTACTTAAACTGATTGAGGGAAGTTTATTACCTGATGCAGGTGAAGTTTCCTTGCAAAATGGCATCACCATTGCCATGTTGGCGCAAGATGTACCGATGGATTCGGGCAAAGTTGCTGACATCGTTGCTGACGGTTCAGGTCAAGCAGCTTCAGTATTAAAAGCATATCATGAAGCGAGCGATGCTTGTGTACTCGGCGACATGGAAGCCTGTGAACGCATGGGCAATCTACAACATCAAATGGATCAACTCGATGGTTGGTCACTTGAAACCAAAGTCAATGCAATTTTAAGTAAAATGGGCTTAGACCCAGAAGCAGACTTAGCAGATTTATCAGGTGGACGTAAACGCCGTGTGTTATTGGCTCGTGCTTTACTGACCCAGCCTGATGTCCTATTACTCGATGAACCAACTAACCATTTAGACGTTGAAAGTATTGAATGGTTAGAAAAATTTTTGTTGGATCAAAACAATTTAACTTTATTGTTTATTTCGCATGACCGTTCATTTGTTGACAGCATTGCAACCCGTATTGTTGAGCTAGATCGTGGGATTTTACGTAGCTATGAGGGTAACTATTCACGTTATCTTGAGCTAAAAGAACAGCAAATGGAAGCTGAAGATAAGCAAAATGCGCTGTTTGATAAACGTTTAGCTGAAGAAGAAGTGTGGATTCGTCAAGGGATCAAAGCACGTCGTACCCGTAATGAAGGTCGTGTCCGTGCGTTAAAAGCTTTACGTGAAGAATCGAAAGCGCGTCGCTCACAACAAGGTAAAGTCAGTATGGCGACGCAAGAAGCACAACGCTCAGGTAAAGTGGTCTTTGAGATTGAAAATCTCAGCGTTACTTTTGGTGACAATGCACCGATCATCAAAGATTTCTCTGCATTGGTCTTGCGGGGTGATCGTATTGGTTTAGTCGGTGATAATGGTGTGGGTAAAACCACCCTGATTAAAGCCATTTTAGGTGAGCAAGAACATACAGGCAGCGTTAAAACAGGAACACAGCTTGAAGTCGCCTATTTTGACCAACTGCGTAATGCGCTAGATTTAGAAAAATCAGTCAAAGATAACGTATCAGAAGGTTCTGATTTTGTAGATGTGAATGGTGGTCGTCGTCATATCTATAGTTATTTGCAAGACTTTTTATTCTCACCTGAACGTGCCCGTACACCTGTAAAAGCACTGTCTGGTGGTGAACGTAACCGTATTCTTTTGGCTAAGCTTTTACTTAAACCATCCAACCTGATTGTCATGGACGAACCAACCAATGACTTAGATATGGTGACACTTGAGCTACTCGAAGAAATGCTCGGTGGCTATAAAGGTACATTACTTCTCATCTCGCATGACCGTGCCTTTATGGACAATGTCGTGACGTCGACTTGGGTCTTTGATGGTAAAGGCAATATTGATGAATACATCGGTGGTTATCAGGATTATCTTGAACAGCGCCCTGACCAAACCGTTGTGGATCAAAAGAGTGCAGTAAAAAAAGCCGCAGCAAAAGCTGCAGCGGTGGCAGCACAAGCTACGCAACCGAAAAAAGTTAAGTTGAGCTATAAAGACCAACGTGCTTTAGAGCAACTTCCTGCTGAAATGGAAGCTTTGGAAAAGGAACAAGCTGAAATTAACAACCTACTTGCAGATGGTTCATTGTTTGTTTCTGATTCAGATCAAGCCATGAAACTGTCCAATCGCTTAACCGAAATTGATGATTTATTGCTAGAAAAACTTGAGCGTTGGGAAGAACTTGAAGAAATGAGTAAAGGTTAATTTCTATATTTTTTTAGCTGCAAAAACTCCGCCTTTAGTGCGGAGTTTTTGATTCAAGTCCGAATTTTTCAATATGATCAACACGATATTTTCATTTTTTGATGCGCTAAAAATGCTCATAGTATTTTTAAAACATTATTTTCTGTCATTTTTTGTGCATTTATTCAAGTGCATTGATGGATAAAAATAGCGCTTAAATTTATTCCCCTCAATCATCAATAATAAATATTTTATTAAAATTCAAACCTTTAATAAAAATAAAACATCCTTCAAACATTTGGCATCTATTTTGCAAAACACCAGACAAACACAAAATTAAAATACAGGAGTTTTTGCGATGCATAACCCATCTACAACAGATACTTTTGAGGATAAAGCCACTTCCTCAGCTGCAAATGAAACATTAGAAGATTACACATTACGTTATGCACCACATAGTTTTCGTCGTTGGAGCCCTAAAGTTGTTGCCATTACCGCATTAGGCGGCATTGCCTATTTAGCTGATTTTTCAATTGGCGCAAGTATTGGTATGACGTATGGTACAACCAATGCTGTCATGTCGATCCTCTTCGCTGCGATCATTATTTTCCTGACAGGTATTCCACTTGCCTATTATGCTGCTCGCTACAATATTGATTTAGATTTGATTACTCGTGGCGCAGGCTTTGGCTATATGGGTTCAGTGTTAACCAGTATTATTTTTGCGAGTTTTACCTTTATTTTCTTTGCGCTTGAAGGTTCAATCATGGCGCAAGGTTTACTGCTCGGGCTTGGTATTCCGCTCTGGGCTGGTTATCTGATTTCCACAGTGATGGTCATTCCCCTTGTGATTTATGGCATGAAAGCACTGAGTAAATTACAAGTATGGACCACGCCGATTTGGTTAATTTTGATGATTGGACCTGTGGCATATTTAATTCATAAAGAACCGAGTTTAGTCAGCTCTTTTGCCACCTATACAGGTACAAGCGGCTATGCACCTATGGACATGGCAGCGATTATGCTAGGTGCAGGGATTTGTTTGTCGCTGATTATGCAAATTGGTGAGCAAATTGATTATTTGCGCTTTATGCCTGCAAAAACCAAAGAAAACAGTAAATCTTGGTGGATTGCAGTCATCTCAGCAGGTCCAGGTTGGGTCATTTTGGGTGCAATTAAACAAATCATTGGTGCATTTTTAGGTTTTTATTTACTGACAAAAATTCCAGGTGTCAATGCAACTGAGCCTGTACAACAGTTCAATGCCGCTTTCCATGACATGTTACCGGGTTGGTTGGCGCTGTCTTTAGCCGTGATTTTAGTGGTGATTTCACAAATTAAAATTAATGTCACCAATGCTTATTCGGGTTCTTTGGCTTGGACGAGTGCGTATACCCGTATCAGCAAACATTATCCGGGACGCATTGTTTTTGTCATTGTTAATCTTGTCATTGCCCTTGCATTGATGGAAGGCAATATGTTTGCGGTCTTAGGTAAAATTTTAGGTTTCTATTCTAACTTTGCCATTGCTTGGGTGGTTGTAGTTGCAACGGATATTGCCATCAATAAATATGTGCTTAAGCTGTCACCGAAAGAGCCTGAATATCGTCGTGACATGTTGTATAACGTCAACCCTGTTGGAATGGTTTCTTTCCTTGCGGCTGCGGGTCTGTCCATTGCTGCATTCTTTGGCTTGTTTGGGGATTTCCTTGCTGCCTATTCTCCATTGATTGCCTTGGTTGTGGCATTTGTACTGACTCCTGTGATGGGCTTAATCACCCAAGGGAAATATTATATTAAGTCTGAAAATGATGGCATCAAAGAGCCGCGTTATGATGCTGAAGGTACACCTGTTGCGACGGTTTATCATTGTGTATCATGTCATGAAGATTATGAACGTCCTGATATTATGTATTCACATCAACATAATGGCGTGATCTGTTCATTGTGCAAAACCATGGAAAAATAATAAAACTAAAATAAAAATAGTTTGGTTAAATTTAAGGCTTCATTTGAAGCCTTATTTTTTGTGTTTTTTTAAAATAAAGTACTTACAAAAGTAAAAACAAACCAAGATTGATAGAAAATGAATATTGAAAGTTCCTTCTCTTATGCCATATATGACTCAGGGATGAGGAGTAATTTCAGTGAGTTAAGTATTTTTATATAAAACGATCAGACACAAAAAATCCCACATTTTCATGCAGGATTTTTTGAAATGTTCTACACATTAAGCCAAAGTAATCAACGCAACAAAGGCAGCAAAAACACCCACGATTTTTTTACCATAAGGCATGTAGTCCGCAATCACTTTCCCTAACAGTAGACCCACAGTATAAATCAGTGACATTGCCACCACCATACCTGCAACCAAAGCTGTTACATGCCCTGCACCACCCAGTTCAGCACCATGTGCAACGCCATGAAAAGTGACCAACATCGCCGTTGCTACAGGTAAAATCATGTTTGACTTCGACCATAATGCAATCGCGACCACCATCAGCGAAGCCACAATGCCATATTCTGCAAATGCTTCAGGTATCCAATGTGCCACCCCAATTGCAAAGCCAGCAACCAAAGCCAAGACCATACCAATCATGCCGATCACATTCCATTTTTTAGTGGCTGAATAAAATAACACCCCCAAAGCAATCGCCATCATCATATGGTCAAGCCCTGTGAATGGGTGTGTAAATCCTGCTGCAAAACCTGAGTGAGTTTGATCATGCCCGGGATGCGCCATTGCAAAAACAGGACTCAAGGATAAAAAAAATAAAATACTTTTTTGCCCAAATTTTGTCATTTCCATCGCTCCTCAGGCTTTAAATAAACCTTGTTTTTCAATAAATAAAATAATTTCAGCCAAACCATCTTCAGTTTTCATATTTGAAAATAAAAAGGGTTTATCACCACGCATGCGTTTTGCATCCTGATCCATCACCTCAAGATTTGCACCCACCATTGGCGCTAAGTCTGTCTTGTTAATAATCAATAAATCTGACTTGGTAATGCCCGGTCCACCTTTACGAGGAATCTTTTCACCCCCTGCAACATCAATCACATAAAGGGTTAAATCGGATAGCTCAGGGCTAAAGGTTGCAGCTAAATTATCACCACCACTTTCAATGATAATCAGTTCCAAACCCTCAAACTTTTCACATAAATCATCAATTGCAGCAAGGTTAATTGATGCATCTTCACGAATTGCTGTATGCGGGCAACCACCCGTTTCCACCCCCACAATACGATCAGGTGACATGGCTTCATTATGAGTTAAAAAGTTAGAATCTTCTTTGGTATAAATATCATTGGTGACCACTGCCATATTATATTTGTCACGTAATGCACGACATAAATTTAAGGTCAATGCCGTTTTACCTGATCCAACAGGACCACCAATTCCAACACGTAATGGACTACGTTCTGACATGATTTCTTCCTTTATTTTGTGTGAATACTAAAGTTAAATGTTGTTAATTTAAGAACGGAATAATCTTGAATATTGCGTTTCATGTTGCATACTGAGCATGGCGTACTGTGGCAAACTGCTACTCATTTCATCATCCTGTAGCGCCATCGCCTTCTCTACCGCAGCAGGAACCAAGCCATGCAAATGCCATAAAATCCGTTGACCGCTCATTTGACCCAATGGAATGGTTTTAACCGCAGCCAAGACCTGATTTTCTAAAACAGAAAAACTATAAGCAGTTAAAACATCCGCCTCGTTTAAGCCTAGACGACCACAGAGCTGTGCATAGACAGGCACAAAACCAAACTGTTTTTTCACCGTGACATCAAGTAAAAGGACATCTTTGATCCATGCATTTAAGGAAAATGCCAACTGTTGTGACTCAGCCAAGAGTTCCTTACTTTCACGACTCGCCCGATATAAATGCGCCCAATATAAAAATTCATTTTCCTGTGAAAAATGCTGCATTAACCGTTGCAAAATAGGCAGCTCGAAGCGAAGCAACAGCATTTCCAAAACATCTTCAAAATAGGCTTTGCTGCTGTTTTCATCATGGATCAAGCCTTTTTCAATCGCACTTTCCACACCTTGTGAATAACAATAAGCGCCCACAGGTAAAGCGGTTGAAGAAAGCGTTAAGAGCTTGAGCAGTTGCGCGGCATTAATGGACATGGTGTAAAGACTTGATCGGGCTTAAATGATGACTTTCTGCTTTCGATAAACGCTCATGACTGTGTGTATGTTGCGCATAAGCACCACTTTCTGGCTCAAAGGGATGATCAACCTCTGTGACAGCCAAACCCAAGCCTTGCACCATTTCCGCAAGTACATGATCAGGCTCAAAATACAAAGCGGTCGGGGTCAACATCAACGGGACATGCCGATTGCCCAAGTGATATGCTGCTTTTAACAGCTCAAACTCGGTCTTTGCTGTGACTTGCATCAAATGTTCCGCTTTAGCATTGACCTTTAAAATCTCGCCTTGCTCGGTAGCAATCAATGCGCCACTTCTTAAAATACCTGTACGTGGTAAATCCACGCCAATATCATCACCATTATCCAAAGTGGCACGAAAACGACTTTTTTGACGGGTATCAAAAGTCAGAGCAACCGTTTCAAATGTCTTTTCAGTTTCCGTCTGCTCCAATCGTTGGGTAAATATTTTCATCAGCATCCTACTTATAAATAAAAAACTCTGTATTTTTAATCGGTTGATGTAACATATTGCGGCGAAATGCTCGCATTAATTCGGCTGAAACTGCCTGTGGTTTAGTCATTAACATTTGAAATAACTGTAAAAATTGACCATGACTAAAAATCATCAAGTTTTGATCTAAATAACGTTGTTGTTCTCGATCAAGAAATGTAAATAAAGCTTCAACTCTTTGATATAAATCTCGAAAAGATTCAGCATCCGAGGCATCGACATAGTCCACATCCGCCAACTGCCAATAGGCATCTACCCACGGTTTACGCTGCGATAAGGTTGTACCTTTGCATTTCACATCGGAAAGATAAGAGAATTCCTCTATCGGCAAAATTTCGGCACTTAATTGATCCCGATCAAGCAAGGGTTGAGCCGTTTGTAAAGTTCTTAAAAAGGGTGAAATAATGACATGATCAGCCTTCGGCAACTGTGCTAAAAGTTGTCGTGCTTGTAAATGCCCCAACTCAGTCAGTGCAATACTGGCATGTGATTCTGTTTGACCATCAACATTTCCTACACTTTCTGCATGTCGAATCAAATAAATTGCCATCAAACCCGTCCCTTAAAACAAAAAATAGCGTTGTGCCATCGGTAGCACTTCGGCAGGTTCACAGGTCAAATGCACGCCATCGGCTTTCACTTCATAAGTTTCAGGATGAACCTCCATCACAGGACAATAATCATTGTGCTTCATATCCTTTTTGGTGATTTTTCGCGTATTTTTTGATGGGGAAATGATCTTTTTAAGCTGTAATTTTTCTGCAACACCTGCATCAATTGCCACTTGTGAAAGAAAGGTAATGCAAGTGTTATGTACACCACGCGGAAAAGCCCCAAACATCGGACGATAATGCACAGGTTGAGGCGTTGGGATCGACGCATTAATATCGCCCATCGGTGCGGCTGCAATCATGCCACCTTTAATGATCATGGACGGTTTAACGCCAAAAAATGCAGGCTTCCATAACACCAAATCTGCCAATTTTCCTTCTTCAACCGAACCGACTTCATGACTTAAACCATGGGTAATGGCAGGGTTAATGGTATATTTAGCGATATAACGCTTCACCCGTTGATTATCACAATGCGGTGTATCCCCTTGCAATGCGCCACGTTGCACTTTCATTTTATGGGCAGTTTGCCAAGTTCGAATGATCACTTCACCGACCCGTCCCATCGCTTGCGAATCCGATGACATCATCGAAATTGCACCTAAGTCTTGTAAAATATCTTCTGCGGCAATGGTTTCACGACGAATTCGACTTTCAGCAAATGCCACATCTTCGGCAATGGCAGGGTCTAAATGGTGACAAACCATCAGCATATCCAAATGCTCATCAATGGTATTAACCGTATAAGGACGGGTTGGATTGGTTGAAGATGGCAATACATTGTCCTGACCAATCGCTTTTAAAATATCAGGTGCATGCCCACCGCCTGCGCCTTCAGTATGGTAGGTATGAATGGTTCTATTTTTAAATGCAGCAAGCGTTTCTTCCAAAAAACCACTTTCATTTAAAGTATCGGTATGAATCGCCACTTGTACATCATATTCGTCTGCAACACTCAAACAATTGTCAATTGCTGCAGGTGTCGAGCCCCAATCTTCATGTAGTTTAAGCCCGACCACCCCTGCTTTGATTTGTTCTGCAATCGGTTCAGGCTGACTCAAATTCCCTTTACCCAACAGCCCAATATTCATCGGCAAATCATCAATCGCTTGTAACATGGTGGCAATATGCCAAGGTCCAGGGGTCACTGTAGTTGCCGATGTCCCTGCCGCAGGACCTGTTCCGCCACCAATCATGGTCGTGGTTCCTGCCATCAATGCGGTTTCTACTTGTTGTGGGCAAATCCAATGGATATGGGTATCAATTGCCCCTGCGGTCAAAATCTGCCCTTCACCTGCAATGACTTCGGTTGCCGCACCTAAAGGAATGGTAATATTCGGTTGAATATCAGGATTACCTGCTTTGCCAATTTTCCAAATTCGCCCATTTTTCAGACCGACATCGGCTTTGATAATGCCCCACCAATCCACAATCAACGCATTGGTAATGACGGTATCTGCAACTTCATCTGCCAAAAGTTGTGACTGTCCCATGCCATCACGGATAACCTTGCCACCACCAAATTTAACCTCTTCGCCATAAGTGGTCAGGTCTTGTTCCACTTGTATAAATAACTCGGTATCAGCTAAACGGACACGATCTCCAACCGTAGGACCAAACATTTCTGCATAAGCACGACGTGATATTTTCATGGTTGAATACCTTAATTTCGTGGATATTTTAAATTATGTATCTGACGCATCATCAAGTTTTCCCATGACTCGTCCTGCAAAACCATACACTTCACGCTTGCCTGCCAATGCCACCAATTCAATACGACGACTTTGCCCCGGCTCAAAACGAATGGCTGTCCCTGCCGCAATATTGAGGCGATAACCTTTGGTTTGCTCGCGGTCAAACTGCAAAGCATCATTGGCTTCATAAAAATGAAAATGCGAACCCACTTGAATCGGGCGATCTCCCATATTGGCGACATTGATGCTTAAGGTCTTGCGTCCTACATTGAGTTCAATCTCTGCATCAGGGGTAATCACTTCACCGGGAATCATGCATTGCTCCTTATTACAGAATGGGTTGATGAACCGTCACCAACTTTGAACCATCAGGAAAAGTGGCTTCAACCTGAACCTCAGCAATCATGTCCGCCACGCCATCCATCACATCATCTTGTGTGAGTAGTGTAGTGCCGTAATGCATAAGTTCACTGACGGTCATCCCATCACGTGCACCTTCCAACAATGCTGCAGAAATCAATGCAATCGCTTCAGGATAATTGAGTTTTAAACCGCGAGCTTTGCGACGCTCTGCCACCAAGCCTGCGGTAAAAATCAATAATTTGTCTTTTTCGGTGGGATTAAGTTCCATAGCATTTTCCTGTTTTTTTAATTCATGCAAAAATCGTGCTCATTTTTCTAATCACGATGATCTAAAATATAACGCTTGAGTTCTAAACCCTGTGTACAGGCAGGATCTGACTTGCCGTAAACACAACTCATAATCAGCGCATCTAACGCTTTATCATAGCTTTCTTTCGAGTCATCATTCTTAATTAACTCAGATGCATACATTGTGCAGCCCCAAGGGTCATTCCAACGGCATGATTTTTCAAATGTCCTTGTAATACATTGTTTTCGCTCTAAACTTAATGAGTCCATAAACGTCATTGCACCCGCTGCTCGATTGGTACATGCCGATGCGACACCTAATTCACAGCCTCTTTGAAATAATTGCTCAGCAGCTTGTACTTGATGCGCTTGCTGTAAACTCAATGCTGTAAAATAACAAGCATATCCTTGATCATGCTCACATTTTTTATAACATGCTAAAGTGTTTTTCTGACAATATGCAGCCAAAATAGTATCATCTTGTAAGAATTTGGCTTTTTTATTGGGTGATGTATCCGCTGGACATCGCTCTAAATTATTTATAAATATCGGATTTTTTGACATACCTTGCTTGATTTCGAAAATGTCATTTTCAGGCATCGCATAACAGAACAAAGGTATTAAGCAACAGAATAATATTAATATTTTCATTAACTTATCTTTTTGAGGTTGTATTTTTTAATCAGTTTATCGAGATATTCATCACATTACCATCTAAAAACTAAATCATATTTAAAAACTAAGTCCGCCAAATTCTTGGAAATTCTTCATCTAAATCAAACCAATAACGTCTAAGTTTTGCCCGAATGGCTGCAAAAGCGTCATGGCATTGTCGAACATCCTGTCCTAAATAACGTGCACAAATCACATCACCTAAAATAGTCAAAGTCACAGGCGTATTCATCCGCATAATCAATTCTCGGATCAAATCAAGCTGCTGATCCAAATGCATATTTGCACGAAATTTCTCAGGAGGCACAGCCCAAAAACTGCCCATCACAGCCCAACTATTCATGCCTAAACAAGAACTCAACCAACGATCATTTCCCACAAAATTCAGTGAATCTGCAACTAAAAGTGTCTGATTTCGATATAGTTTAAAATGATTTTGATAATGCCCCTGCTCAAATTTTTCTTGTTGTGCCTGACGCCCCAAGACCAATAGATCCCAACCGATAAAACTTGCGGTCTGATCTAAATGAACAATCGTTTCAGAATTGGCATTTGCACCATTAAAGAGCATCGTTTCCTGTGGCAACCACTCCAATATCGCATGATTTTTGACATGAATATGAATATGCTGAAAGGCAGGCTTACCATTACTTTTGTACCATTTTCCTGCCCCAGGCGTTGTAACTACGGCATGGGCATACTGCTCAGCATCAATTTGAAAACTTAAGTGATCGCCCCCAGCAATGCCCGCAGGTGGATGTACAATAATGGCATGACATACCCCTGTTTTTTCAGGCCACAGCATTTTTTGCACCCGAACAGGTCCAAAATGTTTACGGCGATGTAAAATGGTGCGTTTATGATCAGCCTTAAAAGATAATTCTAATTTTGCGTACCAATATTGTGCATTTTCAAATGTATTTTTTAAGTTTGATATATTCATCCACACCTAGCATGTTTTATTTTAGATCCTATTTTATCTCAAGCAAAAAACGCACCAAAACATAACACCTAGACCTATTTTTTATTTTGTATATGCATAAATTTTTCAGTCGGCTTGACTAACCATAATGATATTTTTCTTAATACTTGATCAAAAACATATTGTTGCAATATCCAACACGTCAAAACAGAAAGAGCCATACACATCGCTATTTCCATGAAAATATTAAGATCTAGAGAATAAAGCCGCGAAATTGCGATCACCACAAAACCATGTAACAAGTACACAGGCAAAGTATAAGTACCTAATTGCAACCATTTGCCTTGAAAAAATTGCGTAACAGACAGTAATGCTACTACCCCTACTGCAGATAGCATCAAACATAAAGTTCGTATGAATATTCCATCAAAAATACTGACTTTTAATTGTGTATAACTCAAACTACCATATAACCAATATTGATTGATCTGAGAAAAATACATCAATGCTGCATATATCAGTAGACAGATCACGCCCCACCATTTGGCACTCATTGAGTGTTGAATTTTGGCAATGATGACTTTGCCATACAGCACCCCAAAAATAAAAAATGGGAAAAATACAAAAATCCGACCCACTGAATATAAATAATTATTCCAAGGACTTAAACCAACAATAATGGACAATAAGAGACATACAAATAAAGCAAACCGATTCGATATTTGAATGAGAAAATGAGTCAGTGCAGTCCATACCATCATACCGAGCAAATACCAAAGCACCCAATAAGGCTTAATCAACACATTCCAGTTCCAATGAAACTGTCCTGACCATAAACTCTCAAATGCGATAAATAAAAACTGAAATGGAAAATAAAGTGATAGAAAAAATACAATATTTTTCAGCCAATTTTGATCTTTATACAAAATACCCGATACAAAAATAAAGGCAGGCATATGAATCAAATAAATTGTTGCCAACAATGTATGGCTGATTGGATTATGCCATCCGATCATACGTTCTATATAATGTCCCAAGACCACTAAAAAGATCAAAATCGCTTTATGAGTATCGAGAAAATGATTGCGCATAGTGGCTTGTAAACAAAAAAATTTGAGAAATTATATACCTAAAATTTGCACATCGGCTGCATCTATTTGCGCTAACTGTTGGCGATAAATTTTAAAATTTTCCACATCAAAACACACAAAATGAATCTCTTGCACATACTGTGCATTTTTCAAAAAATGAACTGCACTCTGTACTGCAATTTCTGCTGCATCATATTTTGGAAAACGATAAATCCCTGTAGAAATATTTGGAAAAGCAATACTTTGCAACTGTTTTTCATCTGCCAGATGTAAACTATTGCTATACGCTTTTTGCAATAATTGTTTTTCCTGCTGTTTCCCATCTTGCCATGTTGGACCTACAGTATGAATGACATAATGACTCGGTAATGCGCCTGCTGTCGTCATCACTGCTTCCCCGACAGCACACCCCCCTTGCTTTGCACGAATTTTTTGACATTCAGCTAAAATGGTTTCGCCACCTTTCCGATGAATCGCCCCATCTACTCCACCACCACCGAGAAGTGATGTATTGGCAGCATTGACAATTGCATCGACTTTTTGAAGGGTAATATCACCTTGAATTAAGCGTATACTTTTCATTAAATTAAAGCCATCGCAGTCTGATTCTTGTTGGTCATATTATCAAACAATGCCTACCATCTTTAAATTTAGTTCATGTTAAACTTCAGCCATCTCAACCATTGCCACCCCTCACATTCATATGAGTAAAAAGCATCAGTACGTATCAGGAAAGTTTTATTGGGCATTCTTATTGCCACAATATTGGGGAATATGGATCGCCATTGTCTTTTTAATGTTACTTGCAATTTTACCTTGGCCTATTCAGCATCGCTTAGCGACTTTTCTAGGAAATGTTGCATTTAAACGACTGAAATCAAGACGTAAAACCACTGTGCGTAATCTCGAAGTATGTTTCCCTGAATGGTCGGCTGAACAAGTACAAGAGCATGCCCGTCAGGTTTTTATTGACATGATGATTGGTGTTTTTGAAACCTTAAATGCTTGGTACTCACCACAATGGTTTAAAGGTCGAGTAACAGTTGAGGGTCTAGAGCACATTCAAAATGCACAAGCCGCAGGTAAAGGGATTTTGTTATTAGGCACACACAGCACTTTACTCGATGCGGGTGGTTATTTATGTGCGCAATATTTTGAACCTGATGTGGTCTATCGTCCACAAAACAATCCTTTGTTAGATATGCTGATTTATCGTTGTCGTGGCACCATTTACAAAGCACAAATCGACCATGATGATATGCGGGGGCTTATCCGCCATTTAAAGGAAGGGGATGCGATTTGGTATAGCCCTGATCAAGATTTTGGCTTAAAACAAGGGGTTATGGCCCCATTTTTTGGTACACCTGCAGCAACAGTGACGGCGCATCGTCGTTTATTAAAAATTTCTAAAGCGGTCGCCATTCCTCTGTATTTTTATCGTCATGGTGACATTAAAAATCCACAATACCGAGTGTTGATTGAACCTGCGGTGGATCATCTGCCAAGTGATGATGAACTAGATGATGCGATTCGTGTCAACAAAATCATTGAACAGCAATTACGCATCGCACCAACTCAATATATGTGGTTTCATCGTCGCTTCAAAACTCGTCCTGACGGCTATGAAAAGATTTATTAAATCTGTTGCAAAAAGTGCGATTACACTGTTCTAAACGCTGCACCAACCTCACAATGACAAGGAAAAACGTATGAAAGTAATGCAACTTCTTCCCGAACTAAATAGTGGTGGTGTAGAACGTGGTACTTTGGAAATTGCCAAAGCGCTCGTTGCAGAGGGTCATCAATCCTTAGTGGTGTCCAATGGCGGACGCTTAGTTCCCGAACTAGAAGCAGAAGGAACAACCCATTTAACGCTGCCTATTCATAAAAAAGCTTTGTCTAGTCTGTGGCAAATCCGACCACTACGTAAACTGATTGAACAGCATCAACCTGATATTGTACATGTACGTTCACGGGTGCCCGCATGGCTAACGCATTTTGCCCTCAAAGGCATTGCTGTAGAAAAACGTCCGCATCTGATCAGCACTGTGCATGGTTTTTATTCCATTAATCGCTACAGTGCCATTATGACTCAGGCTGAAAAAGTCATTGCCGTCTCTGACAGCGTGGTCAAATATATTACAGATCATTATAAAAACTGCCCACCTGAAGATATTGTCCGTATTTATCGAGGCATTGATCCCAAAGCATTTCCACATGGTTATCAAGCTCCTGCACAATGGATCAATAAAACGTTTGAAGATTTTCCACAACTAGAAAATAAGTTTTTAATTTGCCTACCGGGGCGTATTACTCGTCTTAAAGGTCATGAAACGCTGATAGAACTGATGGAAAAATTGCGTGATCAATATCCACAACTGCATGCTGTTGTGGTCGGTGGCGCAGACCCGAAAAAAGCAGCTTATTTAGATGAATTAGAAAACACCATTAAAAGCAAAAAATTAACTGATCACATCACCTTTGTGGGTCATCGTTCAGACATCCGAGAATGGCTGGCATTTTCTGACTTGGTGCTGTCTTTGTCTAATCAAGCCGAAACTTTTGGTCGTACAGCATTGGAGGCACTTTCTGTTGGTACGCCTGTCATTGGTTGGGATCGAGGCGGTGTCGCTGAAATTTTAGCAAATGTCTATCCACAAGGTAAAATTGCGGTAGATGACAACATTGCGCTTTTGAATGCTGTAAAATTACATATTGATCAGCCACAGCAGGTTGCACCTGTCACACAGTTCAGTTTAAAAGATATGTGTGATCAAACGATTGAGCTTTATAAACAAGTGTTACAGCAATAAATAAGCTTGACGAAGCATTACGTGCTTTTATTACGTAGGAATAAAAAATGCCTTTGATTAAGTAAAGGCATTTTTAGCTGCTGTAAGACTTAGATCATTTTAAAGAACCTCATCCCCTGCAACGTCTATTTTCCCATTTTCAATTTCTTGTAAAAATTGTGCATAATCTGCCGCATTGCGTTCGGCATATTGAACCGCATATTCTTGAAGAACTTTGACAATTTGCTTACCTTCACCCAAATAGCCCATCAAGACATCGGCATTGCCTGCTTTTGCATGCGCATGTGCCAATGCCAAACCACAACTGTCGGCATATTCATAAAGATATACATCGTCCATATCTTCAAGGTCGATTGAGATTTTCATATCACGTAACTGGCGGACATAAAACTGTTGATGCTCCTGACTATATGAGGCAAAACCCAAGAAAATATCATTTGCTGCTTGCATTAACTGTTGCCCTGAAATGACACGTTCGCCTTCATGCTTGGCTTTTTCAAGAAATAAAGAGCTTAAAATAGAAGGATTTGCTTCTTTCATTTGTAAAATTAAAGGTTCACGATCTGCATCTTCAAACAAAGCAATCGCAGCACGTGTACCTACACTCCCCACGCCAACAACTTTTAATGCGATATCGGTACAACTATAACGATCAAATAATACCTGACGGTCAGACTTTAAAGAGTCACGGTAACGCTTAAAAAATGCTTTGGAATTTTTCGCAAAAACTTCACCTTTTTCAGGATGACGCAATAATGGTGGCTCATCAATAAAACAACGATGCCCAGTTTCTGCATCATAATCCGTAAGTTTCGGCAATACCGAAGCAGAAGTACGACGATGCGCTGTCGCTAAATGTTTTTCACGTTTTTTACGAATTTTTTGGTCTTCGGTATGTTGCAAAAGTACCGCTGCATCTACTTTTTCATACCAAGTTTGTAAGGGTGATAGTGTTCTAAAATGTTGTAAATGCTGCCGATAAGCATTAAGCATGACTTCAATCGCTTTTAAACCGACTTTTTCACCGAGCTTAATTTCACTTGCTGCGATAATAAAACTCGTTGCAAGGCGTTTTAAGTCCCACTCAAAAGGCGCAACTAACGTTTCATCAAAATCATTAATTCCAAATAATAAATTACGCTCAGGACTGGCAAAACCACCAAAATTTAACAAATGACAATCACCACAAATTTGCTGCATTAAACCTGAATGGCTTTTTTCCCATGCAAGGTCATATAACATCAAAGAAGGCATACCACGAAAATAAGCAAATGGCGAAACGCTCATTCGTTTCGCACGTACAGGTTTTAAACGATCTACACGCCCTTGATTACTCCAATGATAAATCGTTAATGCATCGACTCCCTTTGGGCGCTCTGAGAGTTGACTCAGTTCTGAACGTGAAATTAGTTTTCGCTGTGCTTTACCTAAGTCAAAGCCTTGTTGCTGATTCAAAAGCTTATTTTTATATTGATGTGAGGTCAGGTCTATACTGAAATCTGTCCATAAAAATTGCGGCAATTCAGGTGATTTTTTTTTGTGCATAACCAATATTCTAATTGTGTTTGTGAGCCGAAATCATAACATTGACATTTTTATCTTGTCATCATTTGTCTAGTGTGAATTCGACGCTGGTATTGGTCTTATATTTTTGCTCACCCTAAATAAGCATAACCCGAGTTCTGCATCCTGCAAAACTCGGGTATATGAGGTTGTGCTTTCAAGTGCTGTTCTTTTTATTGTGTTTGGTTGTCCATTCCAACATCATGTCCATGATGATTTTCCATCGGCTTCGTCTTCCTTAAGGGGACTCTTCCTTTCCCTACTCCGTGTGCCGATAAGCCTATATTAAAACCAACGGCATGCGTTGCCTATCCGCTATGCACCTAAATAGACGTAAGCTTTTTCGTACAAAGGCTACAAACTTCATAATAATCGGTTAGCCTCATTTATAATCCTGTGCAATTTCATCGGTGACTACTTTTTCTTCACGCTCTGCTTTTTCAATTCCTTCTTGAATCGCTTGTTGTGCTTCTTGCTCATCGGCATCGGTTTGCTCTAATTCTTCTTGAATTTGTTCAAACACACGCCCTGTTTGTAAAGTCACATATACAGGAAAATGGTCTGAGCCAATATGTGGCAAGCGTTGCATCTGCACCAAAGCAAAATCAGTACTATGGAAAATATGATCGAGCGACCATCTTAACAGCTTATAATCAGCGTGGAAGGTATTGACATATTTACGTCCAACACGTGGGTCTAATAAACCGCTAATTCGTTGAAATAAACGTGTCGTGCGAGACCAAGCAACATCGTTTAAATCACCCATCACAATGCAACTTTCA
Source organism: Acinetobacter sp. Marseille-Q1623 (assembly GCF_902809895.1). NCBI lineage: Bacteria > Pseudomonadati > Pseudomonadota > Gammaproteobacteria > Moraxellales > Moraxellaceae > Acinetobacter > Acinetobacter sp. Marseille-Q1623. Next base: position 251,474 of record NZ_CADDWG010000002.1, read on the forward strand.
TCCAAATCTTTAATTTGATCTCCTACAATCAATAACTCGGCATCACGTAAGGTCGAGTCTTTTGCTTCGGTTGGACTTGGTGGTTTTGGATGCAAACAATACAACTGCACAGGCTGTCCTGAACGTAAGATCACGGTGGTATGAATCGAGGGAATTTCATCACTCAGAATAAATTTCACTTCAGTGTCGAGCAATTTCAGTTTGCTATACAAATGCATGCCATACAAATTATCTAAAGGTACAGGCACGCGATAAGGATAATCTTTCTCGATGCTAGACAAAGCATTCTGCCAAGTTTGATCTGTTTCTAACGTTAATACGATGTCAGGTTGATACTTTTCAATTTGTTCAATCAATAAATGATATTGATCATTTGGTGTCAGCACATTAGATACAATTAAAGAAATTTGACGATCTGGCTCTAATTGTTCTGGGCGCACTTGTGCAACTTGCTTCTTCCACAGAAAAGTATAAGGCAAGACCATTTTTAACTGATACGCCAAAGCCGCAATCAACAAAATCAGAATAATATCTCGTTTGACATCCCATTCTCCTTGCCAAAAAATAAGGAAAAGCAATGCCACGACACCTAAGACTAAGATTTGTAGTCGTGGAAAATCTGCGCCGCGAAACCACCATTCATCTCGTGGGATCAATGACCAAAAGCTCAGCCAAATCACCAATCCTGCTAAAATTTCAATCCAAAACATAATTTACACTCTTTATATTCTTAAATTTTTATTCATTTATAAATTTATATCAGTTTTGCATGTAACATAAACAAGATATATTGCACAATATTGTTGGTGTTTTGATTGTGTAGCTATTGCAGTTACACGTCCTTTTGATACACTCGAACCCCCCTATTAATTTTTTAACGCACCGAGGCGAAGTGACATGAAAGTAGGTCTGGTCGGTTGGCGCGGGATGGTTGGTTCCGTCCTTATGCAACGTATGGTTGAAGAGAATGATTTTGCTCATTTTGAGCCATTCTATTTTTCTACCAGTAATGCAGGTGGTGAAGCTCCTGCGTTTGGCGGTAAGACCGCCCCAGCACTTATGGATGCATCAGACATTAACAGTCTGAAGCAAATGGATGTCATTATTACCTGTCAAGGTGGCGACTATACCACTGAAGTTTTTCCAAAACTCAAAGCTGATGGTTGGGATGGTTACTGGATTGATGCTGCATCTACCTTACGTATGGATGATGAAGCGATCATCGTTCTCGATCCTGTGAATATGAATGTCATCAAAGATGGTTTAGTGAAAGGCACGAAAACTTTCGTGGGCGGTAACTGTACTGTTTCATTGATGCTGATGGGCTTAGGCGGTCTATTCCAAAACAATTTAGTGGAATGGGCAACTTCAATGACTTACCAAGCAGCTTCTGGTGCAGGCGCGCAAAACATGCGTGAACTGATCACAGGTATGGGTTATTTATATAACAATACCAAAGATTTGCTTGATGATCCTCGTTCACCAATTTTAGACATTGACTCTAAAATTGCACAATTACAACGTGGTGAAGGCTTCCCATCTGCAAACTTTGGCGTGCCTTTAGCGGGTTCTCTCATTCCATATATCGACAAACAGCTCGAAAGCGGTCAGTCAAAAGAAGAATGGAAAGGTCAAGTTGAAACCAACAAGATCTTAGGCAATCAGCAAATTGTACCTATTGATGGTCATTGTGTACGTATTGGTGCAATGCGTTGCCATTCTCAAGCTTTAACGTTAAAACTTCGTAAAGATATTCCATTGGATGAAATCGAAGATATTATCGCAAGTGCAAATGACTGGTCTAAAGTTGTACCGAATACCCGTGAAGCTTCCATGACAGATTTAACACCTGTTGCAGTGACTGGAACACTGTCTGTTCCTGTAGGTCGTTTACGTAAACTTAATATGGGTAAAGAATACTTAGGCGCATTTACAGTCGGTGACCAATTACTTTGGGGTGCTGCTGAGCCTTTACGCCGTATGTTACGTATCCTGATTGACTACAAAAATAGTTAATTTTTGAAATTTTTAGTCAAATAATGAAAGCCGAACTGTAAAGTTCGGTTTTTTTGTGTAACTATACGGTTAAAAATTTATTTGGGGATATAACTAAGCAAATCCGTGCTTAGTTAATTGACGACAATTTCATTAGAGCAATGAAAGCGATGACCGTATATAACAAACTAAAAATTGCCATATTAGCTATTATTGCATCACAATCTGTATCTGCAATTCAACTTGATCCAATTCAAATTCAGTCGAGTTCAGGAGATTTACTCTATGCAGAGATGAAATTTAGCAATTCGAATCCAAACGAAAAAATTGATGTTAATCTTGCATCAGCAGAAGATATGATGAATATTCGTGCATCGCATCAACCGCCTGGACATTTAAACTTTTTTACACGTCGTTCAGGTGATGGCAGTGGCGTCATTGTCATTACCTCTTCTCGCCCTGTGATTGAACCAGAACTGAATATTTTATTGAAAATTCAGGAAGGTAGTTCAACTTATATCCAACAAGTCAAAGCCAGCTTACCGCGTACCAAAACAGCGCCCCCGCCAATGGCAATGCCGAGTAATGAAACAGCACTGACCCCACAAATGATTGTTAGTGAAAAGGATATTGCTTTAAATTTACCTGAAAGTGCTTCGCTACAACCATCTCAGCCAGTAAAACAAGACACGGCTATAGCAAACAATCTCGCTATTTCAACAGTAGCACTGCCTGCATTAAGTACAGCCACCAATACGGCGAACACGTCTTCAGCATCGCAACCTTCTATTCAAAATAATAATCCCCATCAGATACGTGAAGATCGTGAAGCAACACGTGCTGCTTTCTTGAAGCATCACCCTGTTCCAACACAGAAGACTGAAACAGCCCAAATAACCCCAAAACCTATACCACAACAACACATGGCACAAGTAAACCCCAAAGCTAAGCCACAACCTCAAACAACCAATAAACCACAAAATACACAAGCTACACCACAAGCAAAAGCTGCATCGGCTGCAATAAAAGGACAACATACTGTCCAAGCCAATGAGTCTTTATGGTCTATTGCAAGTAAAATTGCAGCAAAAACCAAACAAAGCATTCCAGAAGTAATGCGCCAATTACAAGCCAATAATCCTCAAGCTTTTGTACAAGGTAATCCCAACCGATTGCGTCAAGGTGTGGCTTTAAATCTTGCACAACCAATGCCGAATGCGCAGCAAAAATTTAAACCTGCTCCACCACCAACTGCACAACAAAGAGCCAACACCAAAACCAAATATCGTCTCAACCAAGCAGAAATGAGTATTGTTGCAGATCAAAAGCCATCACAAACGACATCCGCAGCACATCAAAATGGTCTACAAAAAACAACTTCAGCAGAATTATCTGTAAAAGTTATGACAGCACGTGAAAAAACAGTTAAATTACAAAATAACGTGACGCAATTGAGTTCAGCTCTAAATCAAAAGAACAATCGAATTCAATTGCTCAATGCACGACTTGCTCAAATTCAGCAACAATTGCAACAGCAAGCTCAAGCAAGAAAACCTAAGTAATTCACGTATTTTTTAAATTAAGGTTCATTGGATACAATGAAGGGGTAACCGAATATGTTGTTGTATATCATTCCTTTTGTTTTATTATTAGTGGTTGCGATTGTCTTAAAAAAACGTGAAGCAAACAATCAGGATGCTGACCGCAGTAAGACCAACAAAAAAGTCAGCAACAAAAAAACAGCCAAAAAGAATGTGGCGAAAAGTGCCCGTACGAGTCAGCGTCAACAAACACAAGTATCTGAACCAGAACCTGTTGTTCAAGATCAAGTTATAGCTGTCAGTGCCGATTTAAAGCAAAAAATTGAAAGTTTAATCAGCGCTAAAAATTATTCTGCTGCTGAAGCTCAGATCAATTTAGCCTTGAACCAAGACAACCGTCAACATGGCTTATATTTGTACTTATTGGACATTCATTTAGCACAAAAAGATGAATTTGCAATTAATCAATTGGTTCAGTATTTACGCTCTTTAAATTTGCATGATATCGCTCAACAAATTGAAGATAAAAAAACTCAAATTGATGCACAAACCATTGAAGTTATTGAGTTTAAAACATCGACTGAAGCAACAACACCAACAATTACTTCTGTGATCCAAAATCCAGTTCCCGCAGATGCTTTTGACGCATTAGTTGATCATAAACCAACAAACAATAACAGTTTTGATTTACTGCAAAATGAATATAGTCCAAGTGCAAAAAATGAACCTCAACCAATTGAATTAGCAGATGAGAAAACTTTAGCGACGCCTGAAAGTACAGTATCAAATGAACATGTTGATTTAGAGTTCACACCAAGTTTAACCACTGAAAAAGTTGCAACACCTGCTGAAGAAAAAGCAGAAACTGAAAATAATGCACTCGCATTTGATTTAACTCAACCTGGAACACATACAGATAAACCACAAACACGCGATGCATTAGATTTTAGCTTTAGTTTAGAAACACCTACAGCATCACCTGTCGTTGAAGAATTTGTCGTAGCGCCTGAAAACAAGACACCACTTGAATTTAGCCTAGATGCTGTATCCCCCCCAACTGAAACAGTGACTAAGCTCACATCTCCAGTAGAAAGCTTAAGTGAATTTAAACTCGATTTTGAAGCACCTGTTACACCAAGCAGTTCAGAGTCGATTAACATCGATACAGCAACGTCTGAGCCAACGATCTCAGAGCATAGCTTAGACTTTAAACTAGATAGCTTTGCAATAGAGCCAGCACCAAACTTTAATTTTGATGTTAATGAACCGCAAATTGTACCAAGCCTAGATTCTCAAGCTCAAAGTCAGATTCAAGAAACAGCAGCAACGCTTGACCCTTTAGCGCAAGCATTTCCAGATCTTTTAAATACAAATGAAATTGAATTAAACTTAGATCTTGCTGAACAATATATTACTTTGGGTGCATACGATGCTGCACGCCAACTCTTAGCGCAAGATCAGGATCATTATTCAACTGAGCAAAAGTTACAGTCACAAAACTTACTTAATCAAATAGCATCATAATATAATTCGTTTTAAGATAAAGCAGTCCTAGATGGCTGCTTTTTTTATTATGCAGCCTCAAAAATTAAGCCCATTCAGCCACTTGAAAACAGCGAACAAAACATCCTGAGCCTGAAAATGATGAACAAAAAAATTGCCTTAATTTACATGGGTGGAACTTTTGGGTGTATAGGCGAACCTTTAGCACCTATGCCTGAAACCGAGTTTATTCCAAAGCTTGAAAAAGTATTACCATCACATTTACAGATAGAATGCTTTAAAGCACCTGCAATCCTAGACAGCAGTGCTTGCACTGCCCAAGTTTGGTTGAAACTCATTCAGCAAATTCAAAACCTACAACATGCTTTTGAATATTTTGTGGTGATTCATGGAACAGATACACTCAGTTACGCTGCTGCTGTACTGTCACGCTTTTTAGCCGACTCTTGCACAGTGATCCTGACAGGAAGCCAATATCCGCTATTAGACACTCAAGGCGATGGTATACGTGAATTGAGCGATGCAATGGACAACCTCAACACTGCGCTAGAAAATTTGACAAAAGTTCCTTCAGGTGTGTATTTAGCGTTTTATCACCAAGTCTTTTATGCCCGTACTGCTTTAAAATTTCATGGTACGACTTTAGATGCTTTTCATGGTCAAAAGGTTGAAAATTTGCAGAAGAATATTTTTCCTTCTCAAAATCAAGCCTATATTATTGACCAAGTCGACATAGAAAAAGCACAACAGCTGAATATTCTCAATTGGATGATCTTACCGATTGAACAACAACAACTGGAAAATAATCTCGCTACTTTACTGCATAAAGCACCTCATTTTCTCATTTTGCAGGCTTACGGTGTTGGAAATTTAGCGGTTAACGCCACGATTATTCAATATTTAAAACGCTTAAAAGCGCATGGTTGCTGTGTAATTTTAAGCAGCCAAGTCCCTTTTGGCGGCTTAGACCAACGTTATGCGGTCAGTCAATGGATACAAGATGCCAACATTTTATGCAGTGATGCTCAAAGCCAAGCCGATCTCTATGCCAAAATCTTAAAAATTTATTTACAATACCCAAGCTCCCAACAGTGGCATGACCATTGGGTATGATCACTTAAACAATCAGCCTGAATAGAGGTAATTATGCAACGCTTTGCAATTGGTATTGAGTTTTGTGGCATTCGATATAAAGGTTGGCAGACTCAACAGGCTGGCGTACGCAGCATTCAGGAAACCATGGAAAAAGTGCTCAGCACCATCGCCGATGAGCCGATTATTTTACATGGTGCAGGTCGTACAGATGCAGGCGTACATGCAACCAATATGGTGGCGCATTTTGACACCAACGCAATTCGCCCGATGCGTGGCTGGCTCATGGGTGCAAATAGCCAACTTCCGAAAGACATTTCTATCCAGTGGATCAAGGAAATGGATCATGATTTTCATGCACGCTTTAAAGCCAAAGCTCGCCGTTATCGTTATGTAGTTTATCAATCACCGAGCCGTCCTGCATTACTCTTTAAGCAAGTCACACATGCCTACTACCCGCTTGATGTAGACAAAATGATTGCTGCTGCCAAGAAATTTGAAGGCACACATAATTTTGAAAGCTTTCGTGCCGCAGCCTGTCAATCAAATCAACCTGTACGCCATGTAAAGCATTGTCGCTTGATCCGTCACGGCAATTATCTTGTTCTTGATATCCAAGCAGATGGTTTTTTACATCATATGGTACGTAACATTATGGGATGTTTATTAGAAATCGGACAAGGAATGTATGAGATTGATCATATTGATGAAATTTTTGCAGCCGAAGACCGTAAAGCAGCAGGAATTACCGCGCCTCCAGATGGTTTATATTTCATCCATGCGGATTATCCTGAGCAATTTGAATTACCCCAAATGCCTTTGGGACCACATTGGCTCAACATGCCTGAATAAACTTAAACTGACTCTGTATTACTCATGCTACAAACAATGTATGTTTGCTCTTACTTAGAATGCAAAAAGCTTCGGTTCATAACACCCGAAGCTTTGTATCGTGAGTGATACTCTTACTTAATGCTGTTTACGTTTTCGATATTCGACAGGTGTTTCGTTCGTCCAACGCTTAAATGCACGATAGAAAGTACTCGGCTCAGAAAAGCCCGTCAGATATACGATGCGCTCAACACTTTCATTGGTGTTTGCCAAAAGTTTCTTGGCTAAACGACAACGGTAATCAGAAAGAATCTGCTGAAAACTCGTATTTGCTTCAGACAATTGAGTACGCAAACGACGTGGCGTAATGTGCAATTGAGCAGCGACAGTTTCAAGGGTTGTTTCACCACTTTCTAAAGTTGAACCAATCGCACGACGTACTTCACCGACCAAATCATAACGTGCTAACTCTTGCAATTTTTCAATCGCAAGCTGCTCATGCAACTGTAGAAGTTCAGGTTCCGCTTGCCACAAAGGATAATCCAAAATCGCAGCATCAAAATATAAACGGGTTTCTTTTTGTCCTAAACTTACAGGACACTCATACACACGAAAATATTCATCATCGGAAGCACCTTCACTAAAGTTAAAATCGATATAAATAGGCTGAAAGCGCCCTTCGGTAATAAACTTAAAGAAGCGTAAAATTCCTGACAATGCACATTCAGAAAAATGCCGATTGACAATATTTTCCCCCCATGGTTGCTCACCATTGGTTAGATAACACCGTCCATCGTTCTCAACGACCAACTTGGCATGAAAAGCATCACTAATTAACCGTTGATATGCCAATGCTCGTTTGAGCCCTTCACCGAAGTTTTCACTTGAAATAAACAAATGCTCAATCACTTGCCCACGGTATAATGGTAAATGTTCACCAAGATGTAATCCAATGTCTGGATCCTTACTCACCTCTTCAGCGGCAATCCAAAAAGCATATTGCGCACTTAAAGGAGTACGGGCATTTTGATCAATTTGATTTAATGCCACACCGGCTTTTGATAATAGTTCTTCAGTTGGCAATCCCGCACGACGAATTGCTTGATAGCCTAATCGCAAAACAACCGAAGCATCAGTTAGCTGACTCACGCAGTGCCCTTCCTTGTATCTTATTCATTTATACTTAAATCATAAGATTTAGATTACAGACGATTGACCAAACTGACAACACATATAAGCAACTTTTTGTTGAAATAATTTATTTCTTTGTTCGTCTATTTTGACTACATTTACTTCGCTATAACTGACTGCCGACTTGTTTTTTTCTATTTTTTTGCCTATAATTTGCGCCTTTCCAATTTGATCATCAGGTAGGCTATGGCCAATAAAGAGGAACTTATCGAGTTCGAAGGCGTTGTCACCGAAACGCTTCCTAATACTATGTTCCGTGTGCGTTTAGAAAACGGTCACGAAGTGATTGCACACATTTCTGGTAAAATGCGTAAACATTATATTCGTATTTTAACTGGCGACAGTGTAAAAGTCGAAATGACACCTTACGACTTAAGTAAAGGTCGTATTACATACCGTGCACGCTAAGTTTTAGCAAGCAAAAAGCCACCCTTGTGGCTTTTTTAATGTTTTAATTCAGCGTACTATTTTTACAACCCACCGTATCACACTCACGAATTCGCTCTCTTAACCAAGCGTTGCGTTCTTGTGTTTTCTCTAAATTACAGTTCACAAAAACTGTACGTTCTGCTTCATCTGAACATTGTGCATCACGCGCTTTGATCCAAGAAATTTGAGAACGTTTTAAAATCGTTTTTTGATTTGTTGTTAACTTACTTCTGAGCAATTGATAATTTTTATTTAATTCAGCATCTGCGCTGGCATAAATTTTATTACTACAATAAATATCATCATAAGCATTACGTGCATTGTCACAATTATCTGCAAATGCAAAACTTGACAGGCATATTACACCCAAACACAGCGTTATCTTTTTCATTTTCTAATCCTAATCATCTTTGATTTTTATTTTTAAATGCTGTTTTAGCAATCAAACAACACTACATCATGAAATTTTTTACTACACTGATCAGGAATGTCAATATCAATAATGTGTTGGACATGAGGAAAAATATTTATGCAAAAAATTATGTCTTTCATCGGGGTGTGTTGTATAGGTTTAGGCTTAATCGCATGTCAAACTGAGCTTAATCGTCCTTATGATCTCAATGCATATTTACATCAATTTCTTGGTCAATCCAGTCAAAATATCCAAGATAACTTGAATTTTAAAAAATTAGGCTATCAGAGCAAATCACCACAAATAACTGAATCACAAATAATTTATACTGTTTATCGTCCTTTAAATATTCCTATTCCACAAGGGGATGCACATCTAGGTAAAGTACAGTCTGGTGCAAGTAGTTATGATATTCACTTCCAATGTAAAATCATTTTTGAGTTAGATCAAAATATTGCGAAAGCTGTTCACTATACAGGACGAGCTTGCTAAAGACTAAATTTTTTATATAAAAAAACGCAGCCTAAGCTGCGTTTATATGATATCTAAAATAAAATATTAAGCGAGTGCTGCAACGACTGCATCACCCATTTCTACTGTACCGACTTGATTCATGCCTTCTGACATGATATCACCTGTACGCAAACCTTGATCTAAAACGTTACCTACAGCGTCTTCAATCGCTTTAGCAGCCGCTTCTTCACGGAAGGTATAACGCAGCATCATTGCAACAGAAAGAATGGTCGCAAGCGGATTCGCTACGTTTTGACCTGCGATGTCTGGCGCAGAACCATGACATGGTTCATACATCCCTTTACCATTTTCATCCAAAGATGCTGATGGCAACATACCAATAGAACCCGTTAACATTGCAGCTTCGTCAGAGAGAATGTCACCGAACAAGTTACCTGTTACAATCACGTCAAACTGTTTAGGTGCACGTACAAGTTGCATTGCAGCATTGTCGACATACATGTGTGAAAGATTAATATTTGGATATTGTTCTTCTTTCAATGCAGTTACCGTTTGTTTCCAAAGCTCTGTCACTTCAAGGACATTGGCTTTGTCGACTGAACAGACTTTGCCACCACGTAAATTTGCCATTTCAAAAGCAACTTTGGCAATACGTTTGATCTCAGATTCAGCATAAACATCAGTGTTATAGCCCTGCTTCTCACCATTTTCCAGTTCACGGATACCACGTGGTTGACCGAAGTAGATCCCACCTGTCAGTTCACGTACGATCAAAATATCTAAGCCTGACACCACTTCTGGTTTTAAGCTTGAAGCATCAGCAAGTTGTGGGTAAAGAATCGCAGGACGTAAGTTTGCAAATAAATTCAATTCACTACGAATTTTTAATAAACCACGTTCAGGGCGGATTGAACGCTCAATCGTATCCCATTTTGGACCACCCACAGCACCTAATAAAATCGCGTCCGCTTTTTTTGCTTGCTCAGCAGTGACCTCTGGATAAGGTGAACCATGTGCATCAATCGCAGCACCACCGAGCAAACCATGTTCCCACGTTAAACCTAAATTAAATTTTTCATTGACGCTGGTCAGGACTTTTTCAGCAGCAGCAACAATTTCAGGACCAATCCCATCACCCGCCAAGATCAAAATTTGTTTAGACATTTGTATTTCCATTTTCATTGTTGACAGTTAAACCGCCAAGTAAGTTTAAATTTTTTGTTCAATATATTCACTTAAGCCTGTCTCTGCATTATAGGGACGGCAAAAACGACGTATGGTGCGTTTCTCTTGCAGCAAATCGACACATAGCGGTGAAGGTGCTGATACATTCAATAAACTTCCTGCACTTTCAGAGCGTTTACGATACATTTTAAAGGTATATTGCTGATTCGCTTTAAAACGATGAATCACATGAAAAACTTCAGCATGTTGTTGAGAAATAGGATAAAAACGTATCACTAATTCATACTGATTTGCAGGTATTGTCAAATACACAGCGTGATTTTTCGGATCTTGACTTGAAAGCTTGAGATAACCTGTTTTCAATGCATCTTTATGAATACGATGGGTATTTTCATCGATCAACGTGATGCTATTGAGTCGGCTAAATTCACAGTTTTCTGCTCCCGTGCAATAAATACTGACATTATTGCGTGGATCATAATATTGGGTTTCCGCTTTTTGAATGCGTGAAAAGTCCGATGTTTGACATGCACTCAATAAAAGACCCAATGCACCTAGTACAATACGATAATCAAAGACCTTAATCATTATTTTGGTCCAACCCTGCCACCTAAAACATATATATTCTTATGTTCCACATGTTAGCAAGAGTTGAACCTTCACGCTATCTATTATGCAATTAAGCCTGTATGTCAGAGAAAACCCACGGACGAGCAGCTTTGGTTTTTTCTTCATAAGCTTTGATCTCATCTGCCGCTTGTAAAGTTAAACCAATATCATCCAAGCCATTCAATAAACAGTGTTTACGGAATGGATCAACTTCAAACTTAAATGCTTCACCGTTTGGTGTGCGAACTTCTTGCGCTTCTAAATCAATCGTTAACTGATAACCTTCGGTTGCAAAACATTCTTTGAATAATTGATCAACAATTTCTTCTGACAAAATGACAGGTAACATGCCATTTTTAAAACTGTTATTAAAGAAAATGTCCGCATAACTTGGTGCAATGACCGTACGGAAACCATATTCTTCCAACGCCCAAGGCGCATGTTCACGACTTGAACCACAACCGAAGTTAGCACGAGAAATCAAAACCGTTGCACCTTGGTAACGTGGTTGATTCAAGGCAAAATCAGGATTTTTAGGACGTTTAGAATTGTCTTGTCCTAGAAAACCTTCATCTAAATAACGTAATTCATCAAATAAATTTTCACCAAAACCTGTACGTTTGATTGATTTCAAAAACTGTTTTGGAATGATTAAATCTGTATCGACATTGGCACGGTCTAATGGTGCAACGATACCTTGTTCAACGGTATATTTTTTCATTATCTTTGCTCCTATTAGTCCAAATTAGAACGAACGCACATCAACAAAATGACCTGCAATTGCAGCCGCTGCCGCCATTGCTGGACTCACCAAATGGGTACGCCCACCATTACCTTGACGACCTTCAAAGTTACGGTTTGACGTCGAAGCACAGTGCTCACCCGGCTGTAATTTGTCAGCGTTCATCGCTAAACACATTGAACAACCCGGCTCACGCCATTCAAAGCCCGCTTCGATCAAGATTTTATCCAAACCTTCAGCTTCTGCTTGTGCTTTGACTAAACCTGAACCCGGTACAACCATCGCTTGTTTAATCGTAGATGCAACTTTCTTGCCTTTAGCCACTTCAGCCGCTGCACGAATATCTTCGATACGAGAATTGGTACATGAACCAATAAATACACGATCTAATTGGATATCAGCCAATGCTTGACCACCATTTAAACCCATGTATTGATAAGCACGTGTCCAATCATTACGTTGTACGTCATCTTTGGCTTGTTCTAATGTTGGTACTGCTTGAGACACTGGAATGACCATCTCAGGTGAAGTTCCCCAAGAGACCTGTGGTTCAATCTCTTCACCTTGTAAAACGACTACAGTATCGAAATGTGCACCTTCATCAGAATGCAAAGTATTCCAATAAGCTACCGCAGCATCCCATTGTTCGCCTTTCGGTGCATATGGACGGTCTTTGACATATTCAATGGTTTTGTCATCGACAGCAACCATACCCACACGTGCACCACCTTCGATTGCCATATTACAAACCGTCATACGCCCTTCGATGGACATATCACGGAAGACTTGACCGCCAAATTCAATCGCATGTCCTGTACCGCCCGCAGTACCGATCTTACCAATGATTGCCAATACGACGTCTTTTGGTGTGACGCCCTGACCTAATTTACCGTCAACACGCACCAACATATTTTTCATTTTCTTTTGAACTAAGCATTGGGTTGCCAATACATGTTCAACTTCTGATGTCCCGATCCCATGCGCCAAACAACCAAAGGCACCATGTGTTGCTGTATGTGAGTCACCACATACCACCGTCATACCCGGTAAAGTTAAACCTTGCTCAGGACCAACAACATGTGCAATCCCTTGGCGAACATCATTGATGTCAAACTGAACCACATTAAATGTTTTACAGTTATCATCTAAAGTTTGTACTTGAATACGAGATGTATCATCTTCGATCCCTGCAATACCTGCTGTACGCTCTTTGCTTGAAGTGGGTACGTTATGGTCAGGAGTTGCCACATTAGCACTTAAACGCCACGGTTTACGTCCTGCAAGTTGTAAGCCTTCAAATGCTTGTGGTGAAGTCACTTCATGTAATAAATGACGGTCAATATAAAGAAGTGCAGAGCCATCATCTCGTTGTTTTACTAAGTGGTCATCCCACAATTTATCGTACAATGTTTTTGCTTTTTGGTTTTCGCCTGCCATGTCGAGGTGCTCCACTGGACTGGGTAATTCTTTCATTAACTTCGATTATAACCACGTTTTTACATAAATCTAATTTATCATTTTTATTAATTTAAAAACTTTTTGGAATAAAATATTCTCTTAAAAATGCTGCTATTCACCTGTGCAATGACTCAACGATATTTTAAGAAAAAAGTCTTAAATTTCCTATTGCATACTTTTATCAATAAAAGTATGCAATAGGTTTAAATACAATTAATCAGTGCTGTTTAAGCTTTTTAACCCTGTGATTTTTTTATATTCATTGCCATATTTAGAGAAATCTGGCTGAATTTTATCATCAAAAATATTGGCAATTAGTTTTTCACATTGTGATTTAATATTTTTTTCTTTTTCATAAAGTGCCTGAAGAATAATCACCGAGTTAGGATTTCCACTTGAAAATGAAAAATGAGGATTTGCATCTGATAAAGCTTCTTTTACTTCTTTATTATCGACGCCAAAAAACTTCGCTGTAGCAAGACGTGCAGGAAGCATATTGAGCTGAACATTAGCTTCTCTCATTTGATCTCGATATTCTGCAGCATATTGTGATTCATAATCGTTCAGATAGCGGCGGATTTTTCGATTAAATGAATGCGTTTGACGTTCATAATATTCATAAGCACGTTTTAATTCACGTCCATATTCACTAGCTTCCTGTTGTGTTTCAAGACCCAATGCCTGAATATCACCACAAATTTGCATTTTTAAAGCCATTTCACTTTCAATACGTTGAGATACAATCGCGGCTTCTAATAAATCATTTTCAGGTAAGTCTTTTAAATACGGGCTTCCACCACAACCACTGAACAATACTGCTAGCCCCAACAGACCTAATTTGAATTTCATACAACCCCTAATATTTAAAAAAATTATAATTAAGTGATTATATTTAAATATTTTTAATTATAAATTATATTTTTAAAAAATATTAAGCCGCCATTTTATGATTTAATTCACAAAACCAATCATCATCAATCAAAAAAACTTTTTTACTTTTTAAATGATAATGATTATTATTTATTTAAGTTAAAACATTTGTGGTGATTCTCATGGCTCGTATTCAAAATTTCGTACATACCAATCAACGTATTTTCAAAAAAACATTAAGCTACTACATCATGCACATTACAGTAGCAATGCTTGTGGGCTATCTTGTTACAGGCAACGTATGGATGGCAATCACATTAAGTTTACTTGAACCCACTGTTCAAGCTGTTGCTTTCTTCTTCCATGAAAAAGTATGGAATAAAAAAGATGCTCAAGCAGCACAAGCTCTAGAACTAGAAGCAAAAGCATCGTAAAAACCTGTTGTGGAGGTTAATCACCACCTCCACCGCAGCGATGAAAACATCCTGATCATTCTAAACAGAATAACGTACAAGCTCATCTCATGAAAAAATACAGCACCCAATCACACCCAAATAAAGCGATCATTCAAAAATCTAATAAGCTCTCAAATATATCCACCAAGTATCCTGAACTGCTTAAAAGTGATGATGTTCTATCTATAAATAAAACCCGCTTTTTATTGTTTTTATGACGTTTTCTACAAATAGACCTTCTATTTTTTATACCGTGAAAATCTGTATAGCATTTTTATGGAGAAATAAAAAACGTCGTTATTTTTTATGCAATTTAAAAAAAGTAAAAATTGCTTTGATTAATTCTTAAAATTTCTGAATAATGAATTACGCATAAAAATTCTTTATGGATGGAAATTGTTATGAATCTTGCTGCCTTTGAAGCTTTTGTAAAAGTAATGGAAACTGGGTCTATTTCGATGGCAGCAGAACAACTGTTTATTACCCAACCTGCGGTCACCAAACGAATACATAGCTTAGAAGATTATTTTGGTGTCAAACTTTTTGAGTCCGCAGGTCGTGGCGTCCAAGCAACTCATGCTGCTAACTCATTGCTTCCTAAAGTTAAAAATTGGTTAAATGAGCTAGGTGATATTCATCACACGCTTAGTCACGAACAAGGACAGGTGCAAGGTAAATTAAAAATTGGCACAAGCCATCATATTGGTTTACATCACTTGCCAACACATCTCAAAAAATATGTACAAGATTTTCCAAATGTGACTTTAGATGTGCATTTTGTAGACTCCGAACAAGCACATGAACAAGTCTTAGCTGGTGACTTAGAACTTGCCTTTCTCACTTTACCGCCACAAGGTGATGAACGCCTAAAATATGTGAAAATTTGGAATGACCCTTTGGTTTTTGTCGTTGCACCATTTCATCCTTTGGCACAAAAGGAAAATCTAACACTTGAAGACTTAATTGAATATTCAAGTTTAATTCCTGCGTCACAAACATATACCAGTCAAATCACTTTAGCTGAGTTTGAAAAACAAGGCTTAAAACCGAAAATTACGATGAGTAATAACACACTCGAAGCCATTCGTATGCTTGTATCCATCGGTTTAGGTTGGTCTGTACTCCCTAAAACTTTGTTAAACCCTGACCTTAAACAGCTTGATATACCTGTCAATATGTATCGCCAATTAGGGATGGTTTGGCATCCTGCACGTAGTCAATCTCGTGCTGTTTTAGAACTTATTGATATGATGAAATAAATAAAAAAGCTCTCCTTGTTTAGCGAGGAGAGCTTTTTTAAAAAATATATCGTTTCGTTCTATTTTACTGAGTCTTCATGTAATGATTCATTTAACTGATCAACAATCGTTGCCCATTCACCATCTGAACTGAGTTTTTCAGCTAAAAATTGACGTTGTGCTTCCGTCCAAAAATCAGCTTTAGTCAAAAATGTACTTGCATCTAACTGATGTGTTTCAATAAATTTTGCAATTCCCGCTTCGCTTGAGTCTAAACCCAATTGTTCAAATAAATTGGTCATTCTTGGACGTGTTTGGCTCATTTTATTTTCTCCATCAGTTTTAAAATTTCTTATTTCAACATAACATTTTTAATTTTAAAGTGAAGTAGCAAATCTTAAACATCTGAAAATATTTACAAAGTTAAGACATAGATATAATCTTCTCACGATGCTGATTATTTTCAAAATATGGCAATAAAAAACAGCACCGAAGTGCTGTCATTCATCTAAGTCAGAAGTAATCAAATCGACCAATCTTGAATATCCCAACCTTGCTCTTTAGCAAGTGCTTCTAGACGATCATCTGGATTAATCGCAAAAGCATGATCAGCATATTCTAATAAAAAACGGTCATTGATTGAGTCTGAATATGCCCAAGATTCAGTGACATCACGTCCTTCTAACCATTGATCTAAACGTGCCAATTTACCCTTTTGATAACACGGAATATTGATGACTTTTCCTGTGTATTTTCCATCTTTTACTTCAGCATTGGTGGCAATAATTTCCGTGATTCCAAACTCACGAAAAATTGGTGCAGTAATAAAGTCTGAAGTTGCTGTAATCCCAACCAATGCATGCCCTGCATCTTTATGCTTTTGAATTGCTTCAAAACCTTTAGGACGCATTTGTGGGCGAATGACTTTTTGCATAAATAACTGATGCAACTCGGTCAAATAATCATGATCATGTTGTGTTAAAAACTCAAAAACAAATTCATTATACGCAATCGGGTCAAGCTGCCCTGCTTTATAGTCTTCATAAAATTTATCATTCATTGCACGATGTCGGACTGGATCGACCAAGCCTTCATTGACTAAAAACTCTCCCCAAGAGTGGTCAGAGTCGGTATTTAATAAGGTGTGATCTAGGTCAAACAACGCCAATTTCATGAAAATACTCGTTCAAACTGAAATTTAAGAAAAAAATTGTAAATCTATCTCCGCTAGTCGATAGAAATTCGGTAAGATCATAGCAATTTTACAACATTATTACTTTGACTTTATCGAGTTGGACAAAAGAGTGTATGTCCCCATATACAAAGTCAATGAAATTCACAATTTTTAGGTAGCCAAATGATCGATTCAGAAGGTTTCCGACCCAACGTCGGGATCATTTTGGCAAATGATATTGGACAAGTCTTATGGGCAAAGCGCATTGGTCACAATGCATGGCAATTTCCTCAAGGAGGGATCCAGTTTGGAGAAACTCCTGAACAAGCACTTTTTAGAGAACTCCATGAGGAAGTTGGTCTCTTACCAGAGCATGTCCAAATAATTGCGCAAACCGAAGGTTGGCTGCATTATCGTTTGCCACTTCGATACATTAGATCGGACTCCGATCCTGTATGTATTGGACAAAAGCAGAAATGGTTTTTATTAAAATTGGTCGCTTCAACGAAGTATATTCAGTTGAATCTTTCTGACCCACCAGAGTTTGATCAATGGCAATGGGTCAGCTATTGGTATCCACTTGGACAAGTGGTGAATTTTAAACGTGATGTTTATCGTAAAGCAATGATGGAGTTATGTATGCAAATGCCACAGCGTTTACCTGAAAATGCCATAAAAATGTAAATGATTTTTCAGGGAGGTACTGCTATAAATAATAGATCATCTTGCAACTCAAGCACCATCTAAATTTAAGGAGCTTATATTCATGTCGAACATGCAACTGGACACGCTAAGACGTATTGTCCAAGAGATTAATACCTCGGTCAGCTTGCATGAATCTTTAGAAATTATGGTCAATCAAGTTTCTGAAGCCATGCACGTGGATGTCTGCTCCATTTATTTGTTGGATGAGCGTAATCAACGTTTTGTCCTCATGGCAACCAAAGGACTAAACCCAAACTCTGTTGGAACGGTATCATTACATACCAGTGAAGGTTTAGTGGGCTTAGTTGGGCAACGTGAGGAAATCGTCAATTTAGACAATGCCTTCAAACATGAACGCTTTGCCTATTTTCCTGAAACAGGCGAGGAAATTTATAATTCCTTCCTTGGTGTACCTGTCATGTATCGCCGTAAGGTGATGGGCGTTCTCGTGGTACAAAATAAAGAACCTCAGGATTTCAGCGAAGCGGCTGAGTCATTCTTGGTCACACTGTGCGCTCAACTGTCAGGTGTTATTGCGCATGCTCATGCCGTGGGTAATATCGATGTTTTTCGTAAACCCAATAGTTTACCGACCTATAAAACCTTCCAAGGAATTTCAGGTTCAGGAGGCATTGCCATTGGTCGTGCCGTCATTTTATATCCACCCGCAGATCTGGCAGCAGTACCTGACCGTGAAGCAGACGATATTAGTGAAGAGTTGCAACTTTTAGACCATGCCATTGCTTCAGTACGCAATGAAATTCAGTCTCTAGATGACAAAATGCAAGACGCATTAATGGCAGAAGAACGTGCCCTGTTTAGTGTGTTCTTGCGTATGCTTGATGAAAATGCATTACCGTCTGAGATTAAAACAGAAATTCGTGATGGTCATTGGGCACAAGGTGCGGTACGTATTGTCATCGACAAACATATTGCGCTCTTTGCACAAATGGAAGATGACTATTTACGTGAACGTGTCTCAGATTTAAAAGATTTGGGTCGTCGTATTTTAGCCTATTTACAAGAAGCGGATTCGAGTCATCGTGAGTTGACAGATGAAAGTATTCTGATTGGAGATGAAATCTCTACTGCCGCCTTGGTAGAATTGCCTGTCGATAAAATTGCAGCGATTGTCACCACTGAAGGAGCCATGAACTCACACATGGTGATTGTCGCACGTGCACTTGGCATTCCAACTGTCGTTGGGGTCACTGAACTTCCGGTCAATACACTCGATGATGTGGAAATGATTGTCGATGCACATCAAGGTCGTGTTTTTATCAATCCACCTCGTCGCTTGCGTACCCGCTATAAAGAAATTCAAAAAGAAGAAGAACAAATTGCCAAAGATTTAAAACAGTATGAAACGAAGGATGCTGTCACACCTGATGGTGTTGCAGTCAAACTCTATGTCAATACAGGCTTAATGATTGATGTCGTTCGTGGCGTACAACGTGGTGCTAAAGGCGTTGGTTTATATCGTTCTGAAATTCCATTTATGCTGCGTGAGCGCTTTCCGGGTGAAGAAGAACAACGGGCAATTTACCGCCAACAACTCAGCCACTTTGCCAATAAACCTGTGGTCATGCGGACACTAGATATTGGTGCGGACAAAGACTTACCTTATTTCTCGATTGAAGAAGAAAACTCAGCATTAGGTTGGCGTGGTATTCGCTTTACCCTTGATCATCCTGAAATTTTTTCTTCACAAATCCGTGCCATGCTCAAAGCCAGTATTGGTTTAAATAATTTACATATTTTACTGCCTATGGTGACCAGTGTCAGTGAAGTTGAAGAAGCATTATATTTACTTGAGCGTGATTGGGTGGCTGTACAAGAGGAAGAACAGGTCAGAATCACCAAACCTAAAATTGGCATCATGGTTGAAGTTCCAAGTGTACTTTTACAAATTGATGAGTTTGCGCCTTTGGTTGACTTTTTCTCTGTCGGCTCTAATGATTTAACTCAATATTTACTTGCTGTTGACCGTAATAATCCACGTGTAGCCAATGTTTATTCGCATTCACATCCTGCGGTACTTCGTGCCTTAACACGCTTAGTACAAGAATGTCATAAGTATGATAAACCTGTCAGTATTTGTGGCGAAATGGCGGGCGATCCATTGACTGCAATTTTACTCATGGCGATGGGCTTCAATACTCTGTCTATGAGTTCAAGTAATATTTTACGCGTACGTAAAGCAATTTGTCATGTGCCTATGCCTGATGCCCAAGCACTATTAGATCAATCTTTAAAAATGAATAATCCACTCATGGTTAAAAGTTTATTAGAATATTATTTTAAAACGCATGGCTTAGCAGATATGGTGAAAAACTCTTCTCGTGTGGTCAGTTTATAATTTAAATCGTTTATCAATTTTAACAAAGTAATAGAAAGTAAAAAGGTCGATAATCATCAGAATATCGACCTTTTTTGTGTTTAGAATAACCACGTTTTGCATCTTTTTTTCGATCTACAAAAGTTTGGCTTTTGTTAAAATCGTTCATGTGTTTCGCCACAAAGTTGTGAATCACAACTTCTGGCGTAGCTTTTTTCTTCGCCATTTGATTGACCTATTTTATGAATACACTACCTCTTGGTAGCAATGTGATATTACGCTTTTTTGTGTAATTTTCAAGCGGTTTTTATATCATCTAAAATCTTAATTTTGATCAAGAAAACCAAGTAAAATCTCTTTTAGTTCAACAATAAATTTATTAAAAATTTCAATAGGTTCTAATTCTTTGTAACCTAACTCAATCATCATAAATTCATTATCATAATAGCTTACCAAAGTATTTAACTCTTCATTTGTTGCGTATAGCGTTATATTCTAAGTATCTTTTACAAAAGCATCAATTTGATTTTTATTGATAATATATTCACTTTGGTCATCTAAAAATTGGTATAAGGTTTTATAAACAGCCCTATTCACCATATCAGAATCAAAATCACGAAGTTCTAAATTTTTAAAATAACGATAAACATCTTGCACATTATTAAAAACAAAGATCTAAAGCTATTAGATTTGATGGATCGTTTTCTAAAGTTTGCATTGCCCATTGTTGAACATCTTCAGGCGATTTCAATTTTAATTCTAGTTCAAATTTCAGTAGTAATTTATCTTCATCACTCAACTTAGCTTTTCCTCAAAACTCTTTTTTTAAATATGTTCTTCTATCCAATCTTTAAGATATTGATATAGCTCATTATAAGCCATTTGTGGTGTCATTCCTGCATTACCTTCAATGGCTAATGTAATTTGGTCATCATAGGCAACAATGTAAGAATCCAAACTGACAACTTTATTTAAATCAGTTAATTCATAAATGTAAGATGCTAGTTCTCTTAATTTAACAATATGAAAATCCAATTGATCATCTAACATTTTAGGCAAATGATTTTGAAAATATTCTTTTAAAACCTGCAATGCCACAACTGATTTTAATTCATTTTGATTTTTCTCTTCAGAAATCATGATCAAATGGCTAATATAATTCAATACTTCATGATCATTGCTTAAATAGCAAATATGTAAAGCAATTTGATTATTATGATCAATTAAAATTTGAGCATCAGCCCAATCTTGAATTGCTTTGACTGAAATTAACTCCAAATCTAGCTTAAGTTTAAACTCAAATATTTCTTTAAAATTCATAATATTATTTTTTCATAAAATGATAAACACATTCATTTTTATCAAATGTGCTCATCATATTACAATAGAAAATCAGTTAATCAAGAAGCCAAAGCTCTTTCCAATAACCTTTTGACATCCACCACTTTTGCATCGACCATGCCCACTACACGTCCATGAAATTCGCTATAACGGGTTTGAATAAATGCATCGGCAACAAAGTCAGGCGCATACTGTTTCAGTAAAATCGCTTGCGCGAGAATGACCAAACGGCTGACCAAACTACGTGCTATAAACTGCAATTCATCTGCCTGTAAACTGCTAAATAATTTAAATAAGGACTGTAATTCATTTTGTAAAATCACATCTTGTGAAGCAATTTCAGCACAAGACTTGAACAATACTTCTATAGATTCACGATCCCGCTGAATGGCACGTAACACGTCCAGACACATGACATTGCCCGAACCCTCCCAAATGGTATTGACCGGCGCTTCTTTAAAAATACGTGCCATAATGCCTGTATCAACATAGCCATTGCCACCAAAGACTTCCATCATCTCACCCGTCAGTTCAACAGTACGTTTACACACCCAAAACTTCGCTGCAGGGGTCATGATGCGTTTCCAAGCCTGAGACAAGGCATCATCATGCTCATAGCAATGTGCAAGATGAAATGAGAGTTGCATTGCCGCTTCAGTTTCCAAAGCCAAATCGGCAAGTACTGCTTGCATTAAAGGCTGTTCAGCTAAATGTTTCCCAAAAGCTTTACGCTGACGGGTATAGGCAATGCACTGTACCAATGCCTGACGCAGCATCGCACTTGAACCGACAGAACAAGTCAAACGTGTGTAATTCGCCATTTCAATAATGGTGGGAATCCCCCGTCCTGCTTCACCGATCATGATGCCCCACGCATTTTTAAATTCAACTTCCGAGCTTGAGTTACTGCGGTTGCCGACTTTGTCTTTTAAGCGTTGAATGTGAATATTATTCTTTGTGCCATCTTCCAACCAACGTGGCACAAAGAAACACGCCAAACCATCGTGTTCAGTTTTTGCGACAACCAAGTGCGCATCACACATTGGCGCAGAAAAAAACCATTTATGCCCTGTCAGTAAATAGGCTTTGCCACGACCTAATTCAGCCACAGGCAAAGCAAAAGTTTCATTGGCACGGACATCCGAACCACCCTGCTTTTCGGTCATGCCCATGCCCACCCAAATGGATTTCTTCTGAGCTATAGGCACATCGCGTTCATCATATTCATTGGATAATAATTTTTCGCCGACTTTTGCCCACAGTTCAGGTTCATTTTGAAGTAGTGGAATACTGCCTAAAGTCATAGAGTTGGGACATAAATTTCCACACTCTACTTGTCCTGCAAGAAAGAAACGTGCAGCCCAATCCACCCATTTTGAAGGCGATTGTGGATGGTTAAATGGATATGCATGCGTATTATATTGACGATTTAAACACATCCATTTGTGCCATGAGGGGTGAAATTCAAGGAAATCTTTACGGCGACCTCGGGCATCAAAAGCATGCAAAATCGGCGTGTGTCGATTGGCTAAATCTGCATATTGATAGTATTCAGCTGAACCTGCAATCTGTGCGAGTTCATTCAGTGTTTTTTGATCCTGACTGCCATAACGTTGCAGAATTTCTTGTAAAACCTGATCTGTGCTGAATAAATTGTAGTTTTGCAATTCATCAAACTGATTGTTGATCTCGTGGGTTTGCCATGCTGTGATTGCCTGAGATTGTGCTGTATTCATTTTCAACTCCTGTCTTGTTGTTTTGTCCGATTACATTCAGTATAGAAGAAAATTCAGACTTGGATGTTCGGATTATTTTTATGGCTTTAGCAAGCATCAATGTACGGCGTAAGCCCCGTCAATCAAGAGCGCGTATGACTCAAGAAGCGCTGATGGAAAGTTTTGTTCGGCTTTTGCATGAACGTGCTGCGCATGAAATTACCATTCGCGAAATCACCGAGCTTGCAGGTGTGGGTTTGGGCACGTTTTATGAGTATTTTTCCAGAAAGGAAGATTTGATTGCCTTGCTGATTCATCAGCATGTAAAAACCAATGCTGAAACTTTAAAAAGTTATGCACAAAGTCTGTATGAGTTATCCACAAATTTACTGTTGGGTGATTATTTAAAGCAGGTGATTCATTTTCAGTTGCAACAAATGCAGGCACAACAGTTTTTATGGGCACAGTCTTTTTTGTTGGAACGGCAGATTTCGAGTATTGAAATTTATCAGAAAAGTTACGCTATGATGGTACAGATGTGGCGCAGTATTCTTGTGCCTTTTGTACAGGATGATAAGCAATTGCAACGTATGAGTTTAAATGTGCAACGGATTTGCTATGGTTTTATTTCTCAGACTTTACTGATTGAACCTGATTTTAAGGACTGGGAGGCTTTGGAGGGGGATGTGGTCTGTATTCTAAAGAATTTAGCTTAACGCATATTAGGTTTGTAAATAAATATGTCTATTTATTAGCAAAAGACACCAAAACAGCTCAAAAACAAAGCGGCATGTTTCAAGTCGCTTTTTTTACGGATGAATGACAATTTTTTAATTAATTAAGTTTTTGAAAAACAATAATATTTAACTTTTAATTTCGCATAAGCGCCATTATGTTAAATAAACATTGAGAGAACATTAATTTAATATCTGTTACATTGCTAAATATAAAAAAAGGAACTTATTCTTGTATGTCTCTTAACTTGAATAATATTCAAACATTGTTCTCACCTGACAAAGCAAAACTGCTCAATTGCCACAGCAACGAGTTATGTTTAAAAAAAAAATCGAAGAGCTGGTGTATAAGATTAATTGATAAGTCTTGGCATGTCTTAACTCTTAATGATGGAAAAGTTATAGAAAATATAACCTATGCATCAGAATATCAGGCTTGTCTTAGATTCTTGTATTTATGCCAAGTGATTACTACTGATCAGCCTAATCACCCTAAAATATTAGGTATGGATAGAGATTATTGTTTTGCTGAAAAAAATGGTGAATATCTCTTAGAAGCTGGAATAATGGTAGGTACACATGGTGAGCATTTTTTATATATAAAGTTAAATCAAGAAGAAATACAAAGATTTAAAAAAGAAGGATTTAGATTTATTAACACATTGTTATCCGAAATTAGGGATATTAATTCCTCTTATAACAACTCTAAATTTTCTCAGAGAAATAGAACTGATTGGTATGTAAGCTCTCAAGAGTTGAAAGCTTGGCAAGAACTCCAAATTATAGAAAAACCAATAATTATAGAAAAGCCTACTTATCAAGAGCCAAAAAAAAATGGGACTAAGATAGTTATACTTCTTGTTGGTTTTATTTCTATTTTTTATATCATCTTTTTTTCAGCTTTTGACCTTTTATAAGTATTTCTAAAATTAACATAATACACCTTATGCGAAATGCAATGTATAACTTTATTTAAATCAGTGTCTTGCAATCCATAAAAAAAGTCTAGTTTAAAAAACCTAGGCTTTTTACATGAAATTTCACTGTTCCACAAAAAACCGCCCTCAGGCGGTTTTTTAAAATCTTAAATTAATTACTTCACATCAAAACGGTCCGCATTCATCACTTTCGTCCATGCCGCCACAAAGTCTTTAACAAACTTCTCTTTGTTATCATCCTGAGCATACACTTCAGCATAAGAACGCAGAATCGAGTTAGAACCAAACACAAGGTCTACACGCGTTGCTGTATACTTCGTTTCGCCTGTCGCACGGCTCACAATATTATAAGAGTTCTTACCTGTCGGCTTCCAGTTATATGACATGTCTGTCAATGTCACAAAGAAATCATTGCTGAGTACGCCTACGTTGTCCGTAAACACACCATGTTTTGAGTCAGCATAGTTCACGCCCAATACACGTAAACCACCGACCAATACCGTCATTTCAGGTGCAGTCAAACCAAGCAATTGCGCACGATCTAACAATAATTCTTCAGGCTGAACTACATAGTCTGCTTTAACAAAATTACGGAAACCATCCGCTTTAGGTTCAAAGTCCTCAAAAGAATAAACATCAGTCTGCTCCTGAGTTGCATCACCACGTCCTGCAAGGAACGGAACTTTGACATTCACACCTGCATCCCGTGCTGCTTTCTCAACAGCTGCTGTACCACCCAAAACAATCAGGTCAGCAATGCTGACTTTTTTAACCAATGTGCTCTGAATTTCTTCAAGTTTCGCCAGAACTTTCGCTAAACGTGCAGGCTCATTTCCTTCCCAATCTTTTTGTGGAGCAAGACGGATACGTGCACCATTTGCCCCACCACGGTAGTCAGAACCACGGAAAGTACGTGCACTGTCCCAAGCAGTTGCAATCAGTTCAGCAGACGTTAATCCACTATTGAGTAATTTAGTTTTTAAACTAACAATATCCACATCAGATAGTGTGTAATCTACTTTTGGAATTGGGTCTTGCCAAATTAGATCTTCAGCAGGCACGTCAGCACCTAAATAACGGGTTTTCGGTCCCATATCACGATGCGTCAATTTGAACCAAGCACGCGCAAACACATCAGCCAATTTGTCTGGGTTATGATAGAAATCTTCTGCAATTTTGCGGTATTCAGGGTCAAATTTCAGTGCCATATCGGCATCTGTCATCATTGGATTACGGCGCACATTTGGGTTAAATGCATCAACAGGTTTATCTTCTTCTTTGATGTTAATGGGTTCCCATTGTTTTGCGCCTGCTGGGCTGGTGGTCTTTTCCCATTCATAGGTAAATAATAAATAAAGAAATTCATTGTCCCATTGGGTTGGATGGGTTGTCCAAGCACCTTCTAAACCACTGACCATAGTATTTGGACCATTGCCTGTGCCTTCTGAGTTGTGCCAACCTAAGCCCTGAAACTCGACATCTGCACCTTCAACATCTGCGCCGAGGTTTTCTGCCTTACCGTTACCATGTGCCTTACCAACAGTATGACCACCCACAGTCAGTGCAACGGTTTCTTCATCATCCATGCCCATACGGTCAAAGGTCACACGCATGTCCTGCGCGGTACGTAGTGGGTCTTGAACCCCATCCACACCTTCTGGGTTGACATAAATCAGACCCATTTGAACTGCAGCAAGTGGATTATCCAAAGATGAACGATCTTGATCATCTTTATAACGTTCTTTGGTTGGCGCTAGCCACTGACGCTCTTCACCCCAGTAAATGTCTTTTTCAGGTGCCCAAATATCTAAACGACCACCACCAAAACCAAAGGTTTTTAAACCTGCAACTTCATACGCAACTGTACCTGCCAATACAATCAAGTCACCCCAAGACAGTTTGTTACCGTATTTTTTCTTGATGGGCCAAAGTAAACGACGACCTTTATCGGTATTGACGTTATCAGGCCAACTGTTCAATGGTGCAAAACGTTGGTTACCTGTATTTGCGCCACCACGACCATCTTGTTTACGGTATGAACCTGCTAAGTGCCATGCAGTACGAACAAACATACCAATATAGCTGCCATAGTCAGATGGCCACCAGTCTTGACTGCTGTTGATCAGTTCTCTTAAATCTTGTTTAACTGCTTCTAGATCAAGTGATTTAAATGCTTTGGCATAATCAAAATCAGGATCCAGTGGATTGGTTTTTGTATCATGCTGCGAAAGGATGTCTAAGTTCAGTGCATTTGGCCACCAATCCGTATTGTCGGTGCTGGCTACACTGGTTTGTCCACCTGCCTGATGAAATGGGCAACCTGAAGCTGGCGTGTTGTTATCCATAATTATTCTCCGCATACAATTATAAATTAAAGAGATAAAGTAAGTTTTGTTGAATGGCCTACTTTAAAAACATAGCTGTTTTTTTTAGTAAATCACAGCGAATTTAACCAATTAAAACAATCGAATATTTCTATTTAAAATATTAAAAATAAATGACTTTTTTATTTTTCATATAGATAGCGATTTGCATAACTATAATGAGAGAGAAAAATCACTATTTTTTATATGGATTTAAAATTTTAATGTTACTTTTCCATATTTCCGATGCAGTTTATGAGCATGGGACAGCAGCTCTCAACTACATTCTGACCTTAGCCCCAAAGTGTTCTTTCCAGCCTTTAGTTTCCACTGCAATTTGTTTTGCTAGCCTGCCTTTCACCTCTTTTAATAATTGTTCACGTTGCTGATCATGTACAAAACGAGCATGATATCTGCTTTGCATCACCTGAATATAATCATTCAGTGTTTTTTGCTGTTGAGCTGTTTTGGGTGGACGATTTAAAAATTGTAAATATTCCTGTTGTGGATCATGCTCCAAAGGATTGCCCATAATATCTTCCACATACATCAAGGCGCTGACAGGTTTGACTGTGCCTTTGGCATCTACTGCATAGACCTGTTTACGTACACCATAGGGAAAAGCCCACAAGCCCTGACCATCCCCTGCTGCCCAATAGGTGTAAAAAATCAGTTGATTGCCTTTCACTTCATAATCACCGATTTCGGTGGTGAGAATACTGCAATCACCTGTATTGTAATGCAGTGTATGACTGAGTAATTTCTTATGATCTCGATATAATTCAAGGTCTTTACGTTCAAAGCCTTCTTCACTTTTATTTTTAACAGTTTTAAATTCAAAATTTGAATGATGAATTTGAATGGTTTGAGTTTCTGCAAAAGCGATATGGGTCAATGCGAGAGATAAAAATAAAGTTTGGAATATTTTCATTATTGTGTTCCTTATAGTAGGTTATTCAATACACGCTCGCTCTATCAGTTCAGATAGCACTAAAGGAACATAAGTACTTTTCATTATTGGGTAAAATACCGCATCTTCTGAAACATGACCAATATACTGTTCATTTAAACAGGTTTCAAATTTACAATTTTGATCCACTATTTTCTGTTGTTCTGTGGGTGGGTGCTATACAAGATAGTTCTTAAAATACAGGTGGTTATTATCATCAAAAGTGCCATTATCGACTAAAAAAATCGAATGATCTTACTCAAATAAAATCGAGTAATAACCTGAAAGCACATTACCTCTAAGACGATCAGCCATTAAGCTATAGTTATCAGCAACGGTAACCCAATCGTATTGTCGCTTCAGTTGATCAGCCAAATATTCTTCAAACTCAAAGGAAAGATGGTTTCCGCCCAACATAGTTTGGAGCATTGCCCATGAGTGTGTGGTTAGATAGATAACATACTTCGAAATGGCTATCGAAATTTAAATAATTCGGTTCAGCCATTTCAGAACAATCTTCAATAACCTTGATATTTAAAGGTAACAATATGGGCTGAATAATGTCTTGCAACTTTACTCGATCAATTTGACCTTGAATAATACACGCCATGTTTGAACGCCTCTGATTGCAAAGGGTTATTTAGACAATTAATTTACGCCCCTCTTTAATGCAATAGAATGGATTCATCAACTTAGACGTATTTTTCATCGCAAGTTGCAAGTCATGTTCAGGTTGTTCACGACTTTCATCTGTCAGTTGGAAAGTACGGTAATGGATTGCCAAAGAGCGTTTTGCTTGTAAATCGACATGTGCCTGAAAGGCATCCTGTGGATTCATGTGCATATATTTCATTAACTGACGTGGTTCATAAGCACCAATCGGAATCAAGGCAATGCGTGGTGAACCTAAACGCTTTTGAATTTCTTTGAAATGTCCTGAATACCCCGAATCACCTGCAAAGAAAAAATGTCCATGCTGTGAAATAATGGAAAATCCTCCCCACAATGCCGCATTTTGATCACGGAAGCCACGACCTGAGCCATGTTGAGCAGGGGTATAAACAATTTTTAAATTTCTAAAGAGTGCCGATTGCCACCAATCCATTTCAATCACATGCCAATCGCTTGGTAAATAATGACTATTCCCTAATCCTGTATAAATTGGCATGGCAAATTTATCATGCAACCAGCGCAAGCTTGCAATATCCATATGATCATAATGGTTATGACTGAGCAATACAGCATGGATGGTCGGTAAATGCTCTAAAGCAATTCCCGCAGGAATGACACGCTTAGGACCACGCCCTTGTTTTGGACTCACATGGTCTGCCCAAACAGGGTCTGTTAAAAAGTTATAAGGTCCGATTTGCAATAAAACTGTTGCATGCCCAACAAACCAAACTTGCCAATCATTTTCAGGTGCATTGGGACGGTTTTGTGGTAGAGCACGCGGTGTTGCATAAAACTCGGCAGCTTCTTTGGATGAGTCGACTTTCCATGTTGAAGACTTGCGCGTACTGAGCCATTTAACTAAATCCCAACGCCGATTACCCTCAGGTCTACGGACAGGATTAAAAAATTTCTCTCCATTATGGTGATCTGAAGCCAACACTCGAAATATGGGTCTGTACCATGTATGTGCTAAACAAGCCTCTGTTTCTAATCTATAGTGTAGTTGTTGTGTAGGAACGGTCGCTACAACTTCTTCGGTATGTAAAGTACGATCTTCAACCGAATTCTGTTCAATCTCTTTTGACATTACGACTCTAAACGCCCTTTCATTCGTTCTAACCACATCTGTTGTGTTTGCGGTTTAATAAATAACGCAATAATTTCAGGATGAATTTCTTTAATCTTGCTTTCGATACGATTAACACAAGCTTCGATATCATCTGAAGTTAAATTATCTTTAAATTCTAAACTCAGTGAGGCGAGCACTTGATGCGCACCCATTTGTTCAGTCAAAACACCATTGGCATAATGCACCGCAGGATCTTGCCTTGCCACTTTTAACACATTTTCTCTTAATTGTGGATCAGCAATTTCACCTAAAAGTAAACCTTTGGTTTCTCTTGCCAAAAGAACAGCAGAAATCGCCAAAACCACGCCAATCAAAATCGAAGAAATACCATCAATCACAGGAAGATTCAATTGATGTGCCAAAAAAATACCAATCAAGGCAATAAACAAACCGATCAAGGCTGCCGAATCTTCAAATAACACTGTAAATGTAGTGGGATCTTTACTACGCCTGAATGCTTGAAAGTAACTCATTTTACCTTTCATTTTTTTAAAAGATTTTAAAGCAACAAACCAAGATGTTCCTTCACAGACAATTGCAATAGATAACACAATATAATTAACATAAGGAGATGTCATCTCTTCAGGGTGTAGAACATGCTGCACCCCTTGATAAATCGACACAATCGCCCCTAATGCAAACACCATGAGCGATACAATAAATGCCCAAAAATAAAGTTCCCGTCCATAACCAAAGGGATGTTTTACATTGGGCGCTTGCTGCGATTTTTTCATACCATACAACAATAATATTTCATTGAGTGTATCGACTACCGAATGAATCGCTTCACTGAGCATCGCAGAACTATTTGTAATATAAGCAGCAATAAACTTCACCAAGGCAATCACAAGGTTACCCAAAAGTGCTGCATACACCACAATTTTGTTCGAATCTGACATTTATTGTCCTATTTTTTATCATCAAATATAGTAATTTGATTTTTATCTGCATTTTAAGTCATATTCATGCAATAACATGTGTTTTTCCTTTAATTTTTGTTGCTTTTCACATTTGAGCGAGCTTTTTATGCAAACCAAAATTCGTTCATCTTTAATCTCTGAGCATCGGCAGCTTTTATCTGTTTGGCAAAAATGTACAGAAAATATTCACAATACATCTCATCAACAACATTTATTAAAAATAAAAGAACTTATCACTGAATATCATTATTTTAGACATTTACAGTTATTTCATATTGAAATCAATCATGAAATTGTCGGCTTTATAGGCTTGGCTTATCAAAAAATTGAAATGTTCTATGTACATCCACAATATGTCGGGTTAGGCATAGGTTCAACTTTACTTCGATATGCTTTATCTTTAGGAATTCGAGAAGTGGAAGTCTTAGAAAATTATCCAGATTTACAACATTTTTATCAAAAACATGGTTTCCAAGTCATTGCGCGTTCACCCTGGGATACGCAAGGACAACTTTGTCCAACATTACATTTACGCCTACATACGCCTTGCTAAATCCATAAAAAAACCTGAGTAAAAGTACTCAGGTTTTTTATCTAGCAGATTATTTGACAAGTTTACGTAAGTCTTGTGTTAAATCGAGATATTTCTCTGCTTCAAAGGGCGCTTGCTTGCTGATGAGTTTTTTCAAGTGACGCATGTCTTTGGCCGCATTCACGGTAATACCCCCCACAATCACGCCATCCGTCACACCAAATAATACAAATGATGATTCAGCACGTTGTGCAGGATTGATTTCACCACGTACCAACCATTCTGCTGCTGCCATATCACCGACAAACTGATAGTTAATGTCTAACTGATCTGTCCAGAACCATGCTGGATTTGCCACAGGATGCTCAACCCCCATCACATGACGAGCAAAGATACCCGCTTGTAAATTGGCATTTTCCCATGTTTCTACACGACGATGCTGACCACAATCACGAAGTTGAGTCGCAACATCACCCGCTGCATAGATATCAGCATGTGAGGTTTGGCAGTTTTCATTCACTTTAACTGCAAAATCAACATCTAAACCAGCATCGACTGCAAGCTGAGCATTCGGCACAATACCAATACCATACACCACTGCATCTGCACGAAGTTCTTCGCCATCAGCCAAAGTTACGACAACTTCTTCACCGTCAAGCTTACAGTCTGCAATTGAAGTAGATAACCGTACATCAACACCTGCAAGACGTTGTTGTTCGAGCAAGAACTCACTCAAAATGCGAGGCGATGAACGTCCCATCACCATTGGTCCCATTTCAATCACGGTCACTTGACAGTCTTTGAAACGTGCAGATGATGCAAGCTCAAGCCCAATCACACCACCACCAATTAAAATAATACGGCGACCCGCTTGTAAAACAGGCACAAGCGCTTGTGAATCTTCAAGATTACGCAAGGTATAAACGTGTTTACCCAGAGCATCGAAATTGGGTAAGCGACGTGCTGCCCCACCTGTTGCAAGCAACAACTTATCAAAGGCAAGCGTTTCGCCATTTTTTAATTCGATGGTTTTGGCCTCTGCATTAATTTTAACCACGCCATTGTCAGCAATATGCTCAACACCTAAGTCAATGAGTTTTTGCTCTGACAAGATCTCAATCTTGGTCTCTTCAGGTTTTAAGATGACATCTTTAGATAAAGGTGGACGTTCATAAGGCAGATGTGTTTCATCACCCACCAAAATGATTTTGCCTTCATACTTGTTTGCACGAAGTTCTAAAATGGCGCTCGCACCAGCTTGACCAGCACCAACAATCACGATTGTTTCAATTTCATTTTGGCTCATGGGTTTTATCCTTATTTCAATTCTGCAGATACAATACCGAAACCGGCAATCCACTCACTAATATCTTCATAACAATGTGTCGTCATGTCATATTCACCAATTTCATGCAAGGCTGCAAAGGCTGCCATCCACGAACGCACTTCTTGACCACCACGACCGCCATCACGACGAATTTCAGCTTCTGTCATGGCTTCGATGCTTGCAAAATCCGCTTTGGCAAAAGTGTCTAATAAAGCACGATCCCATTCAGGATTTAACGGCACAGCCACAGAGGTATCACCTGCTGCCAACTTTTGACCGACCGCAATAATTTTACCTTGGCGTGTGTTACGTGCTTCCTCAGTTGGGTTACGACCCGCAATGAGGAATTCTTCCACTTCTGGTGGTACTGAGCCCATTTGTGGTGTCGGTGGATCATGTGATAATCCGCCTGTGCCTAAAACAAGCACACGTTCATTTTCAAGATTTAACGACTTAATGAACTGACCCACTGCACGACCGAGCGCTAAAGTACGCTTGGTGGTTGGCATCGGTGCAGCAGCGCCATTGATAAAAATGGGAATGGTTGGATAACGATCAAGCTGACCGCCACACAAGAAATGTAGTGGCTGAGTCACACCATGATCCGCTTGCATACGGTATGAATACGCAACATCAACGCCTTCGTCCAACACACGACGGACTAAACCTAATGCCTTTTCTTCAGGCACATCAATGTGTGCATTGTCTTTACCATAGTCCCAATCGCCTGCGGCAGTGGCACGAATACCCACGCAGAAACTTGGCATCAAATCATAGAAGAAACCATTAAAATGGTCTGGACCAAAAGTAATAATCAAAGTCGGATCATAGGCTTTAACTTCAGCCGCAAGTTTTTCAAACGTATCACGAACGGCTTGTTCTTTACGTTGTTCTTGTGGTGAAGCAAACTCCATTAAAGGACTGTGCGATGCACAAATCAGTTTCACAGCCATGAGAGACTCCTAAACAGGCAAGGCAGCCAAATAGGCTGCCAAATTAATCCATTGATGCGATAACGCAATTATTCATCAAAAAAACCAGCGCGTGGCTGACGTAAACCACGAATACCCAAACCACATTCAGCGTTAATTAATACGCCTGTTAATGGACGGTTATTGGCACGTGATGCAAGCAAGACATATGAACCTGTCATATCTTCAGGCTCAGGTAAGAAATTCAGTGGCATGCCACGCGCAATTTTCTCAGGATCACGAGCATCGAGTAGACCCAAATTTTCTTGACCTAAAGATGCCGCACCTTTGATATTCACATTCATACCTGACGGCGCAACTGCATTCACTCGTACTTTAGGCGCAAGCTCATAGGCTAATTCTTTCATAACACCAACCCCTGCATGCTTAGACGCTGTATATACAGGGCCTCCGCCAGCAGAGTACAGTGCTGAATTAGACAAAGTAAATATGATAGAACCTTCAGAAGCGATCAATGCATCGAGTGCAGCTTTGGCACCAAGGATCAGCGACTTGGTGTTAATGCCCATGATTTCATCAAAAGCTTTTTCTAACTGCTCACCTGAGGTATTGACGATATCGGCATAGTGATCCCAAATACCCGCATTTCCAACAAAGCAATCCAGTTTACCAAAACGTTCTACGGTAGCATTTACAGCACGAAGATTGTCTGCATAGCTAGCTACATCGCCTTCAATTGCAAGAACCTTACCGCCGAAGTGCTCATTTAAGGCATCGACTTTGGCCTTTGAACGCTGAAGAACGGCCACTTGCGCACCTTCTTCAATAAAACGCTCCACCAATGCCCAGCCTAAACCTGAACCACCACCCGTAATTAATGCAACTTCGCCTTGTAGCCAACCCATGATTACTCTCCTGCCATTTCTACGAACAATTGACCATCTTCAACAATCACAGGGAATGTTTTGATTGGATCAGTTGCAGGTAGACACAATGCTTCACCTGTTTTCAAACAAAAACGTGCAGAATGTAGTGGACATTCAACCGTACCGTCGTCTTCGAGATAACCTTCAGACATGGATGCATTACCATGGCTACACTTGTCATTCATCGCGAAGAATTCACCGCCGTTATTAAATACAGCAAGCGCTTCGATACCATTCACACCACAATCTACTTTAAGGGCTTCGCCTTCATCCAAGTCATCAACTTGGCAAACAAAAATCTTATTCATTAGAAGAATACGCTCAGGTTGTGTGAGTTATACGTCACTTGGTCTAGGGTAATTTTACGGTTGAAAATCTGCCATCCTAAGCCGCCTTCAACTTTGCGGATTTTGTCATGACGTTTACCGCAGTAAATCGTCACGTCTTTCTCTTTTTGTGTACGGTACAATAAATAAGTCACGTAAACGTCATATTCGCCTTCAACTTCTGTCGCTTCTACGATGACATTTGAAACCATATGGGTGGTACGTGAAGGAGGCTCTTCTGCCCAAGCCATGCCTGTTTCAAGACGAGCCACTCGACGCTCTAAAAGATCTTTCGTGTCATTGAAAACCCAAGTTGTAGGAGGCTCAACTGAACGACGACGATCACGTGTTTGCGCGTTTGGTGTAGTACGAAGCGTATAAGAAATATCTTCAGCTAAGGTGTCTAACCATTCACGGAATTTCCAATCATCTAGCAATTTTGCTTCACGATATAGAAACTGACTAATCTCGTGATGAAGTTCTAAACTGATCTGACTCATTTCATAAGCTCCTTCTCATATTCGTCAGCGGCTTTCTCTACGTCTTCCCATTTTTCATGGATTAACAAATCTGCCCAACGGCGGTACATACCACGTGCTGCAGTTTCAGAGAAAATGTAGTTGGTAATACCTGGAATACCATCTTCACGGATTTTTTCTTTGCCTAAACCCATTTCCATGATCAATTGGTTTTTACGTGCTTTATAACCACGTAAGACTTTTTGAATCTCAATCCAGTTCTCAGAGTCATCTTGCTCTAGGAAACCCGCAGGACCAAAGGCACGTGTTGCAGAACGTTCAAATGCTTCTTTCACTTCTTGAGATGCTTCAGCATCTGCAATACAGAATGCCCATACTTCAGTTTTGTTTGGACCACGTGGGTGCCATACACGAAGCGTTGCAGTACCGTTCAACCAAGATAATGTTGGGAACATGGTGTTATGACCTGCAAGACGTAATGCACGAACTTCGCCTAAACGTTCTTTTACTTCTTCATAAGTTTCACGGAAATAGTTGGCAACTTCACCATCCACCCATACGTTCGCATCGGGTTGTTCTGTAAAGAAGAAACCTGAACCATGACCACGTGAACCGTATTGGATTGCATCTTTCGCCGTTTCCCATACAGGACGAGCCGTTTGGGCAGCACCTAATTTTTTCGATGATTCATCATCTGGTTTTGCACCCAAAACTTGAATCGCTGACGCATGAGAGAACAATGCATGGTATTGGTCAGATGCAAACTGTTCTGCTGCAAATTTCCAGTTACACTCGATTTCCCACTTATGCACACCACCGATGATTTCTGTACCACCCGGACGACGGTCTAATACGCCATCTAAATACCAAGCGATATCACCCATGTATTCTTCTAGATCAGGTGTTGTTTCATCCCAACAACCGAATATTAAACCTTTATAAGATTTGACACGGTTAACTTCGATCAAGCCCCAATGCTCTTTACAAGCACCTTGTGGAAATGCACGATCTTCAAGTGGAATATCTTTCAGAGAACCATCAACACCATAAGACCAGCCGTGATATGGGCAAGTAAATGCACGTGTATTACCACAGTCTGCAAAGCTCACACGCATAGAACGGTGACGGCATTGATTGAGTAATGCTTTAATTGAGCCATCTTTTTGACGGACAACAATGATTGGATCTTCACCCATATAGGTATTGAAGAAATCGCCTGCCTTTGGAATTTGGCTTTCATGGCAAAGGAATAACCACGTACGACCAAATACACGTTCAAGTTCTAATTCATAAAGATCTGGATCTGTATAAATAGAAGGTGAAATACGGCCATTTTGTGCATCGACTAATGCGTCGATTTCGCGCACATCAATTTTTCCACTCATGAAAGCTCTCCTGCGACAAACGTGGGGTCACAAACTAAATGACTTAAGTTGAGGTGATCATCGCTTTTGAGGGGCACTTTATGGAAATATTTATTTTGTTTTAATTAAGATATTTTATGAATTAATAATTCGATTATTTTTTATCTAAAAATTTGATGATTAGCAACAAATCATTTATTTTCTAAATATCATAATCATCTTCACGGAATGGTAAATTATAGATTATACTCAAGCAGTAACATACTAAGACATTTTTTGGATTACTCTTTGGAAGAGTTATATGGAATTACGACACCTCAGATATTTCATCACTGTAGCTGAAGAGCTTAATTTCAGTAAGGCAGCCTTAAAGTTATATACCGCACAACCCTCTCTTAGTCAGCAAATTAAAGACTTAGAAGAAGATGTCGGGGTTAAACTTTTAAATCGAACCAAACGTAAAGTAGAACTTACTGAAGAAGGTGCTGTATTTCTTGAACAAGCTCGTCTCACTTTAGCCCAAGCGGATAAAGCTGTCGCAATGGCACGCCAAGTGTCAAAAGCCAAACAACAGTTATTGCGTATTGGTTTCGTGCCTGTTGCCGAGATGAAAGTATTCCCTTATGTACTCCCAAATTTACGTGTTCAAAATCAAGAACTTAAAATTGAATTGCTCAGTTTAAATAACCTTGAACAAATGCGTGCTATTCAAAAAGGTGAATTAGACATTACTTTCACACGTCATAATTTTCATAATGAGGAAATTGAAAGTAAATTTGTGCTCCGTGAACCTTTGATCTTTATTTTGCCTGCAAATCATCCTTTGGCAAAATATGAGCGTATTCCTGTGAAAGCCTTGAATGGTATAGACTTTATTATCCCTGCTTTGGAGCAATCTGGCACTTTGCATAATGCCATTTTAGACTTTGCTAAAGCACAAGGGATTGAGTTCAATATTGTCCAAACGGCTGACAATATTTTATTTAATATCAACTCAATCGGTATGGGTTTAGGCTGCACCATTTTGCCTGGCTATATTGCCCCACTGACCATGAATAACTCTGTGATTCGACCTTTGGATGTCGAATTACCTTATCTCGATCTCTACGTCAGTTATCGTAAACATAGCAACTCATTCGCTGTACAAAAGTTCATCGAACTGCTCACCAAAGTGTTTTATCTCGATATCAATCGTGCTGAATAATAATTTTATTTTCATTATTTTTTTACGCTATTCACTCACTACTATTTTTTCAATGAATAATAGTGAGTTAAAACCAAGACCCAGTTCACACTTTAAAATGATATATAGATCTTAGATTTTTATCCACACCTATAATTTTACATCGTTTTAAAGTGCTATTTTTTGCACGACATCTATTCATGATCATTTTGGGTTTTTTATACAACTTAAGTCTAATGATTTATCGACAATTGCTTTAAACTGTTTTTTAGCGCCATAGAATAAAAAATCACATAATCTAGGTATTAGAAAATGATTAATATTTTTCAAATATTTAAAACCATTATACGCACTCGAATTCTCTTTTTTAGTACATTTTTAATCACAGCTTTACTTTATTGCATCATTACTTTTAGCACTGATTTTTTATGGTCTACACGACTTTTACTCAGTTGGAATCTTGCCATTGTGATGTATTTAGCGTTGACCATGCATGCACTGTGGCGAGCAGATACGCATAGTATTTTAAAACGTGCCCAACAACA
Organism: Acinetobacter sp. Marseille-Q1623; assembly: GCF_902809895.1. Taxonomy (NCBI): domain Bacteria; kingdom Pseudomonadati; phylum Pseudomonadota; class Gammaproteobacteria; order Moraxellales; family Moraxellaceae; genus Acinetobacter; species Acinetobacter sp. Marseille-Q1623. The sequence goes on from NZ_CADDWG010000002.1 coordinate 290,091, forward strand.
GGATGAAAGTAAATGGGCGATCTTAGTCCTCCTCATCATGACATTAATCATGTGTTTTATTGCCATTATAGTTGAATTGTCACAGTTACCCTCTACGCCCACGATTCGTTTTGGTCATTTATCTTTAGCCATTCTTACCATTATTTTTGCTTGGCTTTTTATGCATACTATTTTTGCTATTCATTATGCACATGACTTTTATTTAGCCAAAGCCAAACATTTGGAGGGTGGTTTAGATTTTCCAAAGACGCCCAATCCAATTTACCCTGACTTTGTCTATTTTAGTTATGTCTGTGGCACCTCTGCACAAACTGCTGATGTTTCTATTAGCTCTCGTCCAATGCGTGTTTTGAATACTCTTCATATCCTGCTCGCCTATGGCTTTAATACCACCATTTTAGCAATTTGCATCAATGTTGCCGCAAGTTTTATTATGAGCTGAAAGGTGCTCAATTACATATCAAATCAAGCATAAAAAAGGACAGCTTTCGCTGCCCTTTTATTAACTGCAATACAGACCGTTTACACGCCACGTGCGGTTAAATAATTTTTAATTACAGTATTAAATTCTTCTGCTTTCTCAACTTGTGACCAGTGACCACATTGGCTGAAAATGTGCGCATCTGCATGTGGCACAATATTTAAGATATCCCATGTACGAGAAACAGGAATTACCACATCTTGCGTACCATGAATCAATAATACAGGGACTGTAATGTCTTTCATTTTTTCAAAATCAAGCGGGAACTCAAAACGATCTCGGTCACGTGCCCCCACAACATCCATCAGACGGTTAGATGCATAATCATTTGCAGCAGAAGCAAAACGTACTTTTACCAGCTCATCAGTGATCAAGTCTTTGTTCACAACGAACATTGACAATGTTTTCTTGATTCCTTCTTCAGTCAATACAGGATTGGCATGTGCTTTAAGTGCAGCAGTTTGTTTTGCACCACCTGTACCCATTGAAACAATACCGAGTACACGCTCTGGATAATCAAGCGCCATTTGGAATGCCAACCAACCACCCAAAGAATTACCCACAAGCCAAGTCTTTTCAATGCCTAAGGCATCTAAAGTACGCACTGCATGATCCACCCACGCACGGATACCATAGGCGGTATTTGGTGCAACAACAGTTTGACCATAACCAATAGTATCAATGGCGATACAACGCGCTTGCTCACCGATTTGTGGCAAGTTTAACCACCAGTTTGCTGCAGCAGAAACACCTGTACCAGAACCATGTAAGAATAGGATCGGTGTACCCTCACCCACTTCATGGTAATGTGTTAATTCACCTTCAGCCGTTTCAATCCATTTATCTTCCAAACCGAAGAAAGCATCAGTTTTATAATCTGGGATTTGTACAGTACTCATACCTATTCCTTTTACAGCTTATCTATGGGTTGAACCTATTTAAAATATCGTTCTCAATAGATTCAAATGACCTAATTTACCGTTTCATAGTACCTGTGAATGCAAGCGAAATTGATATTTAATAACGATGACAAACTACAAAAAAACGATTATTTAAACATATGTTTTATAATGATTTAATACGATTTAAAGCCATAATAAAAACGTGCCGTCTATGCAGCACGTTTTTAAGCTTGTTTAATTAGAAACGATACGTATAAGTCGTTGCAACACGATGTTCTTGTAAATCAACGAAGCCCGGGACATTGTCATAGTTCACATCGATATACATCCACTGAAAACCTAAACCTTTGAGCTTACCTTCAGGCACAACATAATTCACGATCAAATTATCTTCTTGCTCTTTGCCTCTTGTACCATTTTTATTATCAATATTAGATCCATCATAATGACGTGCTGTCACGGTCAAACCTCGCGCAACAGTATCTTTAAAGTCATAGGTATAACCTAGACTCCAAGATTTTTCATCTTTACGAATAAAACTTGCGACAGACCAATTGGCTAAATACGGCTGTGGTACCCAACCCGACAGCGTTGGCATAAATGGTGTATGTGTACCATGCTCACCAAACATTTGCTGCCAACCTGCATCCATTGTGTGGTTACCATGTGTCCAAGCTGCTTTTAATGACAAAGCTTGGTTATCAATCTCACCATATAAAGCCTCACCCGATTCACGATTATCAAAATAGCGTGCATGAGTTGCGAGTTTATTCTTGGCATCTAGTTTTTTGTTATAGGCAAAGCCTACATAATTTTGACGATAAATATTTTCTACATCACCATAGAAATAACTTGCAGATAATTCAGGTGTCACTTGATAGTCAATTCCCGCAACCCACATTGCTTCACTATCACCAGACTTTACTTGATTCTTTTCTGTATTTAATTCATTTGGCCAAAGTTTAAAATCATGGACTTGGTTTTCATAACGGGCATTGATTCCATCTAAATAACCTAAAGTCAGTTTGGTATTTTTCAGATCTTTAGACTCTAACCACACCCCTTCAAAGGTAGTCAATAATTGACGTGATGGGTCAAAATGCACCACTGGGGTTGCAGGTAAAATTTCACCAATACGTAATTCCGTTTGACTCACTTTCGCCTTTAAAGTCGCGCCAAGCTTAGCATTATCGCGTGCTTGTTCTTTAGTGGCATAATCGTACGGCATAATGTAATCGTTATCACCACGATCACCACTTAAACGCACCGCGTATTGTGCCAAAACATCCACACCCATTTGTACAGGGCCAATTTCGGCATAACCTGATTTTGCATCTAAGGTGATACCTTGAGACCAACTACCAAAATCCTGAGTTTTGTTGGGATCAGGTTGGTCGATTTGACGATCTAGATAAAAATTTCTCAGTTTGAGTTGCACTTGGCTATCGTCAAAAAAATCTGCATAAGTTGCAGTTGTCCCTAAAGCAGCAGTTGCAGCACACATTGCTATCCATAATGATTGACGACGCATGGCTAAATTTCCCAATAATCAAATTAAGCTATGTCACCATCATGCTGAACGATATAAAAAGTTAATATCAGACCACAGTATAAGAATTTTCAGCGAAATCTCGATGGATAAAAACCATCATTTGAATACTATATTTTTTAATATTTTTTAACAATAAGGCTTTTAACACCTTTATTTCAGTTTATGATTTTAAATCTATTTAAATACCTTTATTAATTCTAAATTATCTTAAATATTCTTACATTATGAAATCTGTTAGTGTTTTTTTGTTTAAGTTATTTTTATTTAAAAAAACCTTAAACCTTAGATTTATAAGAAAAAACGTTTACGTAAAAGAAATTTCCTATAGCCCAATATTCAACATACGCTACAAATCAAAATTTAACTCAAAGGATCACAAAATAAAAAAGCGCCCTTTCGGACGCTTTCATATTCTTAAACATCAAAATGATGATTAAGCATTCGCTTCTTTCGCTTTTGACATGGTGAGTGCCAAATCTTCAATCATATCTTCTTGACCACCGACCGTACCACGACGACCAAGTTCAAGTAAGATTTCACGTGCAGATACGCCATATTTTGCTTCAGCACGTTTTGCAAATAACAAGAATGAAGAATAAACCCCTGCATAACCCAAAGTCGCTGCATCACGATCCGCACGAATCGGTTGTTGCATCATCGGTACAATCAGTTCTTCAGCAATATCCTGTACTTTAAACAAGTCCACACCTGTTTCGATTTGCATACGGTTTGCAACCGCAACAAACAGCTCAAGTGGTGTATTGCCTGCACCTGCGCCTAAACCTGCTGAAGCCAAGTCCACACGTTTTGCACCCGCATCTACAGCCGCAACCGAGTTTGCGACACCCATACCCAAGTTATGGTGACCGTGGAAACCGATTTCGATGTCTGAGCCTAAGTTTGCACGTAAAATCCCGACACGGTCAGTCACATCCTGTGGAAGCATATAACCTGCTGAATCAGTAACATAGATACAGTTTGCACCGTATGACACCATTTTCTGTGCTTCTTCGAGTAATTTCTCAGGAGATGCCATATGTGCCATCATTAAGAAGCCCACTGTGTCCATTCCGAGTTTACGCGCAGCAGTAATATGCTGCTCAGACACATCCGCTTCTGTTGAATGCGTTGCCACACGAATAGTTGCCACACCAACATCATGTGCCATTTTCAAGTGATCAACCGTACCGATCCCAGGTAAAAGTAAAGCTGAAACTTTGGCTTGTTTTAAGTTTGGAATGACTGCTTTTAAATATTCTTCATCAGTTGCGGCAGCAAAACCATAGTTGACTGAGTTACCCCCCAAGCCATCACCATGTGTCACTTCGATTAATGGCACACCTGCTTCATCGAGTGCAGTGGCAATTGCAACCATTTGTTCAGGTGTTGTTTGATGGCGCATTGGATGCATACCATCACGTAAAGTCATATCATTAATAATAATCTTAGACATGAAAATGCTCCTTATGCTTCTACTTGGTTAGCGATCAAACGCTCTGCAAACATTTCAGCAGTACGTGCTGCGGCTGCGGTCATGATGTCAAGGTTACCTGCATATTTAGGTAAGTAGTCACCCAAACCTTCTACCTCTAAGAACATAGATACACGGTTACCATCAAATACAGGACCATTCACCAATTTATAACCTGGTACATATTTTTGAACTTCTTTGATCATAGCATGCACAGATTCAGTGATTGCCGCTTGATCAGGTTCACCTTCAACCAAACAGTGCACTGTGTCACGCATCATGAGTGGTGGCTCAGCAGGGTTAATAATGATGATCGCTTTACCTGCTTTTGCACCACCGACTTTTTCAATTGCGCCCGCAGTAGTACGTGTAAATTCATCAATATTTTTACGTGTACCTGGTCCCACTGACTTAGTCGATACAGTGGCAATGATCTCGCCATATTCAACAGCTTGCACACGAGAAATCGCCGCTACCATCGGAATGGTTGCTTGCCCACCACACGTCACCATGTTTACATTTGGCAACTCACCCGCTGCAAGCAATGCTGCAAGATTCACAGGCGGTACACAAAAAGGACCAATTGCCGCAGGCGTTAAATCAATCATTTGTACGCCAAGCTCATTTAACTTACGGCTATTTTCAGCATGAACATATGCAGAAGTCGCATCAAAAGCAATTTTGATGTCATCTTCTAAAACATGTGGCAATAAACCATCAACACCATCACTGGTGATTTTTAAGCCCATTTTTGCCGCACGTGCCAAACCTTCCGAAGTTGGGTCAATTCCCACCATCCATACAGGTTCTAAAAATTCGCTACGTTGCAATTTATAAAGTAAATCAGTACCAATGTTTCCTGGACCAATCAATGCACATTTAATCTTTTTCATGAACAATATCTCTTAAAATACGCTGTAAAATTCAAGCTTATTCAGCTGCAAAAGCTGCAGTCACTGAACCAAAACCTTCGATTTCCACAACAAATTCATCACCCGCATGTGCCACAACCATCGGTCCAAGTGCACCCGTTAAGATGATGTCACCTGCCAACAATGGACGACCACGACGTACCATTTCATCTGCCAACCACACAGCCGCATTCAATGGATTTGAAAGACATGCTTTACCCACACCTTGGGAGACCACTTCACCTGCACGTGTCATCGTCATTTTGCAATTGACGAGGTCAAGATTTTCAAGTTTCACAGGTTTTGAGCCCAGTACATAAGCAGCAGAAGATGCATTATCTGCAACCGTATCAATCAAACTGATTTTCCAATTTTCGATACGACTATCCACCACTTCAACAGCAGGCAAGGCATATTCAGTTGCACTGATAATATCTGCATAAGTGTGTTTTTCTTGGGTTAAATCTTTATTGATAATTAACGCAATTTCAGCCTCAACTTTCGGCTGAATCAATAAACCCGCAGGAATGGCTTCACCATCGCCATATGCCATGTCTGCAAATAGCATCCCAAAGTCAGGAGAATCAACACCCAATTGCTTCTGTACAGCAATTGAAGTTAAACCGATTTTACGCCCCACTAAACGGCGACCCTCAGCAAGCGCACGTTGAGTATTGACTTCTTGAACAGCATAAGCGATATCGACATCGGCACACTCACCGCCCAATTGTGGGCGAATTGGTGCAATCGCAGTTTTTGATATTTCAGCATCACGGATGGCTTGGGCAACTGATTCAACAACAGCAGAATTCGACATCAATATTTCCTTAAACGACAAAAATAGAGTTATACCGTTAGATGGCGCAACCTTCACAACACAGCGCTCAAGGTTTTGCAAATAGATCAGACCAATCATTGCAGTTTGTCTGCATCTGATTATTTCTTTAAAACGGATACTTTTATGAACAGTTTAAGCATCGGTAAAATGCTGTTTTTGTGCCAATACTTATTTTATTTATAACAATAGTTAGAACCTATAAATAATAGGAATAATTTTCAACATAAAAAACAACTGTTTAAAATCAATCACAAAGACCACTAAATTACTCAGAATTAAGATTTAATTATTTTTTAAATTTTTCTTTTTCTACGACTAAAAGATAATATGAGCCTGTATATTCACTCACAATTTTTGAATCATGATGAAGAACACTTATGCTTGAGCCTTATCAACTTATAATAAAAACAACACAATGATCACATCTTTTTCTAAAATACTCGGTCTACTGACACTTCTTTCACTGGGTTCTATTTCCTCAGACGCTTTCGCAAACAACGATCAAGCTCAACTTAAAGGGAAATATCTCATTTTAAATAGGGCAACTTGCGCGGGCTTAAAATTTAATGCTCAAGCCACAGCGGCTGCATGGCAAAATGACATGGAATGTTCTCGTGGTTATAAAAATACAAATGAAATCTAACCACCACGACATGATGTTTATAAAATTATGAAAATTCAAAATAAAATGGTCACTGTTACTCACTATTGGATCGACTGGAACACGCATCAACCTGAAATTCAAAACTTTAAAATTAAATAAAAAAGCTGCGTGACTTCAATAACGTAGCTTTTTTGATTTTTATGGATGATTAATCCATATTCGGCAGCAACACGCTAAGCATCGACTTGTGTATTTAAAAATTGATGCAAAGCAGCGACATCATGCGCAATACTGAGTGGCTGAAAGCTTTGTAAAACTTCAACACTATGTACACCATAACTCACCCCTACACGCGGCATTGCAATATTTTTTGCCATTTCCAAATCATATGAGGTATCACCCACCATAATCGCACGATCTGCCTGAATACCTGTCTGTTGTAAAATTTCAGCCAACATTAATGGATCAGGTTTGGATTTGGTTTCACTTGCAGCACGGGTCACACAGAATAAATCACGACTATCGGTTTGTCCTAAAACACGGTCTAGACCTTTACGGCTTTTACCAGTTGCAACGGCCAACTTGAGATTTTTTGCACTCAAATCATGTAACATTTCCGACACACCCGCAAACCACTGATCACCTCTAGAATGCTCTACATAATGATCACCGTAGGTTTTCAAAATATCACGATGTAATTTCGGTACCGTCGGAAATAAAACTTGCGCCACTTCAGGCAAGCCCAAACCAATAATACTTTTTGCCGCATCATCTGTTAAAGGCTGTTCAAATTGCTGTGCAGCAAATTTTAAACTCGCCACAATTTGCCCGACAGAATCAAACAATGTTCCATCCCAATCAAAAATAATCAGCTCTACAGGTTTTTGCATGACTTTTCTCAATAAAATCCCCTCTCCTTTTAGGAGAGGGTTAGGAAGGGGTTTTATTAAATAAATTCCATCATCCTAACCTTCTCCCTGAGCCACATATGGTAAATAGAAGGAATGTTCAATCTAATAAAATGAATAACTATGGTTGATCATTTAGGTAAAAACTGATCAGCCTGCCCTTTTAATTAATCAATACCACTTCATAAAAGGAGAGTATTTTTAAGCAATTAAGCAGTTGGCTTATCCGCTTTTTGCGCTCTTAACTGAGCCACCAAACTCTGCATATCTTCAGGCAACGGCGCTTCAATAGTTTCATAACCAGGAATTTCCAAACGCATCGCATGTAAACATAAACGGCGTGGATTTGGTCCACGGTATTCAGTCTCATGACCATATTTGTCATCCCCCACCAAAGGATGCCCAATACTTAAACCATGCACACGAATCTGATGCGTACGTCCTGAAAGTGGTGATGCATAAACCAATGTGGCATGCATAAAACGTTCAGCCACTTTCCATTGTGTCTTAGAATCTTTACCATCTTTTGACACACGGACACGACGCTCACCATTTGCCAATTCATAACGTAACAAAGGCTGATCAATCAATTGATTATCTAAACTTACTTGCCCTTTAACAATCGCAGCATACGTTTTTTGAATTTTGTGTTCACGCAATAAATCTTGCAATGTTTTCAAGACACTTCGTTTTTTAGAAATCATCACTAAGCCCGATGTATCACGGTCAATACGATGTATCAGTTCTAAATATTTTTTACCTGTCGCCGCGCGTAAACCCTCAATTAAGCCATATGCCACACCACTCCCACCATGTACAGCAATACCTGAAGGCTTATTGACCACCATCAAACCTTCATCTTCATACACCACACGGCTGAGTAGACTTTGTGCAACCTTATCGGATACAGGTACAGTAGATTCATCTTTTTGTTCAAAGCGAATTGGAGCAACACGAATTTGATCACCAATGGCAAGTTTGGTTTCTGCCTTTACTCGTTTTTTATTGACTCGGACTTGACCTTCACGAATCAAACGATAGATACGACTTTTCGGTACGCCCTTTAAACGTGAAAATAAAAAATTATCAATGCGTTGCGCTTCCTGATGTTCGTCAACTTCAAACCAGGTGACACTTTGCCAATCTTGCGTAGAATTCATACAGTTACGATGACCCAATAAAAACGAAATTTTGATTAAAAACTGATCACTTAGACTATACATTTCATACAAAATAACCGTATAGCCCATAGGCAGATGATGCAAGGTTTGCTATAGTCAGCGCACGGATACCACCGTAAGTGAACTTTACACGTATGTTCTCAGAAACTTTTGAAACGAAAAACTTTTTGAAAGCATAGACGTGATAAAGGATTCACCCAAAGCTCGGAATGGTCCCAAAAGAATATGCCGACGCCGAAGGCTTATTATATCGGCAAAATGACAGACTGTTGCGTTTAATTGTACTTAAAGTACATAAATCAGTTTGTTTAAAAATATATGCGCCAACCTCTACGTTGGTTTTTAAACATAAACTGATACACATCAGACAAGTCGCTAGAGCAATTTCAGGACATAAGTGTTTGAGGCATTGGAACTGCACAACTTGTAAAGATACGATGATCATTCCGTATCAAGACATACTTGATCTCAAATAAGACGAGTTAATCTTCGAGCAGTATGTGCCAGTGAAAGACGACATAACAGTCATCCAATGCACCACTTTTTAGTGCCAGTGAAGCGCTCAAAAACTTTAATCGTGCAAAGGTTAAAGTAGGATTGCAACATCACACAGATGTAATTCCCCGCCCATTCATAGGCAGGCAAATCATCTTTAGACGCATTAAGATTTATCCAAAATCAACAATGTATTTCTAAGCCATGATGTTTGTTAGACTAAAACAGCGAGTTGTCGGTGTGGATCACTATTAGGTGTTACACCCATGAAACGTATGTTGATTAATGCAACACATGCCGAAGAAATTCGCGTTGCACTTATCACTGGTCACCGCCTTTACGATTTTGACTTAGAAAATCGCACGCGTGAACAAAAGAAAGCCAATATCTACAAAGGTCATGTGACTCGTGTAGAACCGTCTTTAGAAGCTGTATTTGTAGAATATGGTGCAGGTCGTCAAGGTTTCTTGTCGATGCGTGAAATTGCCAACTCTTACTACAAAGCAGATCCTCGCCAAACTTCAAACATTCGTGAACTCATTACTGAAGGTACTGAGCTTCTTGTCCAAGTAGAAAAAGAAGAACGCGGCAACAAAGGTGCAGCACTTTCCACTTATATTTCGCTTGCAGGTCGTTATTTGGTCTTGATGCCAAACAATCCAAAAGGTGGTGGTATCAGTCGTCAAATTTCAGGTTCAGTCCGTGAAGAACTGAAAGAAATGTTGGCTTCATTAAATACCCCACGTGGTATGAGTGTGATTGTTCGTACCGCAGGAATTGGACGCTCACAAGAAGAACTACAACTCGACTTACAACATTTATTAGACCTTTGGGCACAGATTCAAGGCACTGCGAATTCAGGTCCATCTCCGATGTTAGTACACCAAGAAGCAGGTGTAGTAACACGTGCCATTCGTGACTATCTACGTGATGATGTTGCCGAAATTTTAATTGATTCTGAGCAAGCGTATAACGAAGCGTATAACTTTGTTAAAGCCGTGATGCCGAACCAACTCGACAAACTCAAAACCTACACCATCAATGAGCCTCTATTTGCCCATTTCGGGATTGAAAGCCAAATTCAAACAGCCTATGAGCGTGAAGTAAAACTTCCTTCTGGTGGTTCAATTGTCATTGACCAAACTGAAGCGTTGGTTTCGATTGATATTAACTCAGCAAAATCGACACGTGGTCATGACGTAGAGGAAACTGCGTTAAGTACTAACTTAGAAGCGGCTGAAGAAATTTCTCGTCAACTGCGTTTACGTGATATTGGCGGTCTAGTGGTGATTGATTTTATCGACATGACCAAAGAGCGCAACCAACGCATGGTTGAAGCTAAACTTCGTGAAGCGACTCAAAGTGATCGTGCCCGTATCCAATTCGGTCAATTATCACGTTTTGGTTTAATGGAAATGAGTCGTCAACGCTTACGCCCTTCTCTTGAAGAAGCAACAGGTTATGTCTGCCCTCGCTGTCATGGCACAGGCATGGTACGTGACTTACGTTCACTTTCACTTTCAATCATGCGTAAAGTAGAAGAAATTGCGCTTCGTGAACGTCATGGTGAAGTTCAAGTTGAAGTTCCTGTTGAAATTGCAGCATTCTTATTGAATGAAAAACGTCATAGCCTTGTCTACTTAGAACAAACTTCAAATGTACGTGTGACTGTATTGCCACATCCACATTTAGAAACGCCTCATTACGAAATTTCATATAACCCTGAAGGCTTTGCACCAACCAGTTATGAACGTACTGAAGCAACTCGTTCAAGCGAAAAAGAGTTAGGTTATGAGTCTTCTGAATGGCATTTAGAAGAAGAACAGCAACAAGCTGCTCAACTCAACCCAGCTGCGCCTGCTCAACAGCAAAATCAAAAGCAAGGCAACAGCAATAGAAAGCAAAATGCAGCACAAGCGCAACAACAAAAACCACAACAAGTGGTGCAAGCACAAGTTGCACAACCTTCATCTAGCCCATGCGCATGGTTAGAAAACTTGTTTGTACAAAAACAAGCAACAACTATTGATCAATCACGTACTGCAAACAATGCAGCAGCTGCGATTGAACAAATGATCAATGGTGGTGCAGTCAGTCGTGGTCAGTTTGGCCAAGTGAATACAAACGTTGTCGCTGCGCCAGTACCAACAACAGCACCTCAACGTCCAGTCGCAGACACCAATGCTTATTTAAGTCACACGCCTGTTCAAAAAAATGAACAACGTGATTACGCTGAAAAAACGCTTGAGAAAGATGAAAAATCTCAACGTAACAACAAAAAACGTAATAACAATAATAAGCACAAAGAAGCGCGCGAACAGTCACATGAACAAAATCAAGTGATTGAAGAAGTTGTGCAAGCGCCACGTCATGAACAGCGTGAACCACGTCAAGAGCAACGCCGTCAACAGAAACAACAGCGTCCTCAACACGATCAGCAACAGCAGCATGCAGATGTAAATCATCACGCTGAACCTGCAGTTCCACGCCGTGATCGTAACAACCATCAACGTCCAAACCGTCCAAATCGCCACCGCGATGCAAGCGTGTTTAATGATGAGCAAAATCCAACTGCACAAGCACAGGTCACTGCACCTGTTGAAGCAAAAGCAGTAGAGAAAACTGCAAGCATTAAAGTGGACTTGGTTGATGCTCCACGCAATGACACATTGACCACTGCACTTGTGGTCAATGTAGATCAATCAAAAAGTGAAATCATCGCTTTAGCACCACAACAAAAAGCTGTGCCAACCTCAAAAGAAGTGACAGTGCCTGTTGTCGCTAAAACTGAAGTTGAAGCACTGGTGAGCCAAGATATCGCTCAGCCTGTGGCAAAAAAAGTTGAGGTTACATCTGTACCTGAGCAGCAGCTTGAAGCGCCAAGCCAACCTGTAAAACGTGCAAGCAATGATCCACGCCAACGCCGCCGTCAACAACGTGAAGCAACAAAATCTACACCTGTTGCAGCACCAAGGCTAACACCGTCACAAGTGCCAACTTTAGGTCAATACACCATTGGCAGCTTAATTCGTCATGTATATGGTGAAGACTGTGCGGTATTAATTGAACAATTTGGACTGATTCCAACCTTCAATCGTGCACTACAAAAGTTCACAGATGAGTATGCATCTACACTTCAAATTGAAAAATCTGAAGTCGCAGTAGAGAAAAAAGCAGTCACTCGTGATGTGGAAATTAGCAAGGCTGCACCTGAAGCTGAACCTGCGCCAGTGTTAGACTTAACACCGCCAAAACCTGTTTCAGACAAACGTGTTGCTAACGATCCTCGCGAACGTCGCCGTTTAGCAAAGCTTGCTGCTGAACAAGCAAAACAAGCACATGTGGAACAAAAGCATGCGACTGAAACAATAACTCCTGTTCAAGCCGTAGCTGCAGCACCTATTGTTGAAGTAGCAATCGTCGAAACAGCAGCAACACAAAATGATGCTGTACACGCTGAAAACCCTTCTGACACAGCAACTGAAACTACGGTTGAAATAACACCAAAAGTTGAAGTACACGCTGAGCCACAGGCTGTTGAAGCAAAGGCAGAAACAACTGAAAAACCGCAAAGCAAAGCAAAAGCACAACAAGACTTAGCACTTGATACTGCAACATCTACACCAGTAGAAAAAACCAGTAAAAAAGCTGAGACAAATGCAGATGCTGACAAAGCTGATGGTGAAAAACCAGCGCGCCCACGCCGTCCTCGTGGTCGCCCACCAAAAAAAGCGACACCGCCTGCAGCTGAATAATTTGCTGAATTGCGGGTAATTTTAAAAAACCTAGTCATTTCGATGGCTAGGTTTTTTTGCTATTTTTAATACTATTTTGATGAGTTTTGTCAAATTAGGTTGATTGCACTAGCACTATACCCTTAAAAGGACAACTGTAAAATTTACGTAAAGTTACTCGCAAACAAAATAGACTTTATTGGATTACGAAAAATAAATAGGATGCTTATGAGCGCAAATATACAAAACGATCTTATTGGGATTACTGATGTCGCAGCACGATTACCTCAGTTTCTCAGTAAAGTACCCAATTTACTCACAGGACTAAAACAAGCCTATTTACGTACACCCAATACGCCTTCGGGTTTAGGTCTAGCATTTGAACGTGCAGTGAAACGTAACCCTTATGGCGATGCTTTGCTTTTTGAAGAGCAACGTTTTAGCTATAAAGAACTTAACAATTGGGCAAACCAAATTGCACACTACTATTTGTCGATTGGTGCAAGCAAAGGTGATGTCATCACGGTGATGATTGAAAACCGCCCTGAATTAATTGCAACAGTCATTGCTTTAGCAAAAATTGGGGTAACCTCTGCACTGGTCAATACCTCTCAAGTCGGCAAAGTACTTGCCCATAGCATTAACCTCGTAAATCCTATCGCAATTATTGTTGGTGAAGAATGTCGTGCAGCAGTGGATGACATCCGCCAAGATCTTAATATTGCACAAGATCGCTTTCACTGGTTTGCTGACCAAGAAACGCAAAAAGATGTGGGTCAAGCACCTAAAAATTATGTCAACATTGCAGAAGTCATTGATCGTTTCCCTAAATTCAATGTCCCAACAACCCATAAAGTCACAGGCAAAGATGGCTTATTTTACATCTATACCTCAGGGACGACAGGTTTACCCAAAGCAGTTATTTTTACCAATAGCCGTTGGATGCTCGCTTTTGGAACCTATGGGCATGTACTCAATTTAAATGAAGATGATGTCTTGTACTGCACCCTACCCCTCTATCATGCAACAGGTATGGTGGTGTGTTGGTGTGGAGTAATCGCAGGCGCAGCTACACTTGCAATTCGCCGAAAATATTCAACTTCTAGTTTCTGGACTGATGTACAGAAATTTAATGCATCTGCCATTGGTTATGTCGGTGAACTCTGCCGCTATTTAATGGATGCACCACCGTCAGACAATGATCGCAAACATCGTGTCACCAAAATGATCGGCAATGGGATGCGCCCCAATATTTGGAGCAAATTCAAACAACGCTTTGGTATTAAAGAAATTTTAGAATTGTATGCATCAAGCGAAGGTAATGTCGGTTTTAGCAACATCTTCAACTTTGATAATACAGTCGGTTTTTCACCAATCCCTTATGCAATCATCCAGTTTGACAAAGAAAAGAACGAAGCTGTACGTGATAAAAAAGGTTATTGCATTAAAGTTAAAAAAGGTGAAGTTGGCTTACTGCTGGGTAAAATCACGAAACGCTCACCTTTTGATGGCTATACTGACCCTGAAAAAAATAAATCTGTGATCATGCATGATGTTTTTACTCAAGGTGACTCTTACTTTATTACCGGTGACTTAGTCCGTGATATTGGCTTCCGTCATGCACAATTCGTTGACCGTCTAGGCGATACATTCCGTTGGAAAGGTGAAAACGTATCGACTACTGAAGTTGAAAATATTGTTAGTGAATACGAAAAAATCACTGAAGCGGTGGTTTATGGAGTCGAAATTCCAAACACCAATGGGCGTGCAGGTATGGCAGCCATCACGTTAAATGATGGTGTTGAACTTAGCGAACAAGACTTAACCAATATGGTCACTGAGTTCAAAAAAGGTTTACCTTCTTATGCAGTACCTGTATTTTTACGTATTCAAGAAGCCGTAGAAACCACGGGTACTTTTAAATACCAAAAAAATAAACTCAAAGAACAAGGCTACGATCCGAAAAAAACCACAGATCGTTTATATGTTCTTTTACCAGGTGCAAATCATTATTGTGAAATTAACGATGAAATTTGCCAAAATATAGAAGCATATAAGTATCGTTTCTAATGCCAGCTTCGGTTATAAATGGAATTTTTAGAAAATAACCCCTAAAATTGTGTTATTTATAACCGAACGCTGCAAACTTTATTAATTTTTACTTGCGCTCTATCAATAAATTGCTAAAATACGCTCCATCAAAACAAAGTAGTGTTTAAATTTATTTTACACTACGTATTTAAGTGAAAACTTAGATATAGTGGGTCGTTAGCTCAGCTGGTAGAGCAGCGGACTTTTAATCCGTTGGTCCCGCGTTCGAATCGCGGACGACCCACCACTTATTTTGATCATCTTTAGATGGGTCGTTAGCTCAGCTGGTAGAGCAGCGGACTTTTAATCCGTTGGTCCCGCGTTCGAATCGCGGACGACCCACCATCTTATTGTAAAAGCTAATTTTACAATACCTGCTCAGGATAGCTTATCCTTGCTCAGGGTCGTTAGCTCAGCTGGTAGAGCAGCGGACTTTTAATCCGTTGGTCCCGCGTTCGAATCGCGGACGACCCACCATTCTTTCTTAGGGCTTCTTTCTATACCAGCTTGGTATATAATGAATAGAAACCTACAAGTTCCGACCAAGACTAAACATCTTCTTCAGATGCTTCGCCATTCTCGAAATTTTGTTAATTTTATCTGTTAAAGCTATAAATTTGATATTATATATCAATTATTTAACTTAAAAACAGTTAGATGGTATTGTGGTCTAATATTAAAAATCAGACACGGCGTTTTCTTGTAAAATTTTAAAATGATATTTTAAAGTTTTTTCAGGGTTGTTAGCTCAGTTGGTAGAGCAGTAGACTCTTAATCTATTGGTCGTGGGTTCGAACCCCACACAACCCACCATATATTTCAACAACTTATAGAAAATAAAATAAAAACAAAATTAGCTGTTTAGGAATAGGTAGCAAAAAATGAATAATTTGATTGATGGATTAAGAAATCTAGAATATGAAAACAAGAGACAAGCTGAAAGACTTAATTCTGAAATTCAAAAAATCTTAGAAGCTGAAGACAATCGTATTACTAGAAATCTCGATACAAAAATCAATCTTCAAATTTGTATTAATCTTATAATATGCAAATTACATACAAATGAGCAAATACTTAAATTCGGAGAATAGACTATTGTCAAAAAACTCATTAATAGTCTCGATGTCATTCTAAGTAAATTGCTTCACCCACCTAGCCCATTTTCCATAGAAAATGAAACATACTTTACAAGTATCTCTCCAATTTTCATTAAAGAAATACAGCACCACGAGTATAGAAATTTCCGTACTTTTAATGACTAGTATAGATTACATTCAATACTAAATTATTTTTTTATAGATTCCGCTAAATTTAAACAATTTATCTATCATCTTGAAACAAGATCAGCTCCTACAAAATCTATGACTGAACAAGCTTGCGATTATCTAATAAAAATTTTTGAGTCATTAAGCGAAGAAGACAATAACAAAGTGTATGAAAAGAACAGTGGTAAAAGTTGCATTAAATCGCTCATAAAAAGCCAAATTAACAAGGAAATAGGCTTTGTCGCACAAACATTCAAAAGCTAAACTTTCACCAAGTTATCCAAATTTAGGTGACAACTCGGGTGTGAGGTCAACCCAACGCCGTAAATGTATTTAATACTGCCACACGTGCATGCATCTCGTTGACTTGGCTTTGAAAGCTCCTTGCACTCAGTTTATCGCCTGAGAAGCTCTGCTTCGTAAGATTTGATGCAATGCATTTTGGTTTCGACCAAACTTCGCCGATGATAGCCTGACCATTTTTTCCATAGTGTGCTGCCTAAATTTTTAACTGTTCGAAGTAATTCATTTCGCTATAGCGAGCTGGTCTTTGTATCTTTCCAAAGTTTCGCATTTTTTCTTGGTGGAATCACCGCATGCGCTTGTCGCTCTGCGATGACCTGACGACATTGTTTGGTGTCATAAGCCCCATCAGTATAGACCGAGTCTATCTGTTCTTCTTGTGGAATCTGATCCAGTAAATCATCAAGCACCTGTGAATCACTCATATTGTTGGTTGTGAGCTAAATAGCGCGTATTTGAAGGGTTTCAGCATCAATACCAATATGTAATTTACGCCATTGGCGACGATATTCAGGCTGATGTTTTTTAGGTTTCCATTCGCCTTCACCTAAAAACTTTAAGCCAATAGAATCAACGAATAGAAATATTTCCTCGATTTATTAATGCTCTGTTATAAGAAGACCAATGGGTTGTACGATAGATTTTAGGTGTGGGCTTATTCATTTGAGAATTATAATACCGAATAAGCCTTTAACGGTAGTTTTGTGCAACAAAGCCCTTTAAATCCAATAATTACCCCCATTTATAAATACACGTAAGTCCTAAGCGACTCAGCAAGTGGATTAGGGGTTCATCCCCCACACAACCTATCAATTTATTTTTGTTTTAATTTTCTTCTTCGCTTATCAACTTTTTCAATACATATTCCTGCGTTGGAACATATGTACCGTCAATAAATCGACCATTTTCTATCTCATTATTTGAATAAATATTTTTTAAATCAATAACTAAATCACCATTTTTATTAACGTTATAATAAAAATATACACCCTCTATACGACGTATTTCGATTTGCCGTGTTTGGGGATTAAATCGCCATGTATTTTGTTGATATACGCGATTTGCTTGGTTAGATTTCTTTTCATAGCTCATTTTCCCCAAATAAATTAAAGTTCGATGTGAAGTACCATCTTTAAGTAAATTAATCACAAACTCAGCTTTACCTTGTGCACATAATGCGAATTTTTCCCTGCAATCAACAATTACATGATAACGCCCAACATAAGGTTGCGACTGTGTAGAGACAATTTCTTGAGCAGCAGATTCAGAAGATTGTGCATGTGGCAATGCTGTTCTGCCTGCAACTTCTGTTAGACGTTTACCCTCTTGTTGTGCATCCTGTTTCAGCTCCCCAAGATTTGTACTATTTGCTGCTATTTGATCCGCAGATTGCTGCGGAAAATCACACGCTGTAAGAAAACTACATATTCCAACCGTGATAATTTTAGCGAGATAGGGTTGAAAATTTAGAGATAACTTCATATTTCATATCTATAAAACGATCTTTGAGCTTAAAATTCAAATTTTGTAATAATCGCTCTATAGTAATTTATTTTTATATAAACTATAAATTGATCAACCGCAATTGTTACAAAAAGACACAACTATTCAAATCATTAGCACACATTTTTATCTCAAATTTATCACTATGGATGAGATCAATATCTGCTTGTTATTTACAGAAAA
Source organism: Acinetobacter sp. Marseille-Q1623 (assembly GCF_902809895.1). Taxonomy (NCBI): domain Bacteria; kingdom Pseudomonadati; phylum Pseudomonadota; class Gammaproteobacteria; order Moraxellales; family Moraxellaceae; genus Acinetobacter; species Acinetobacter sp. Marseille-Q1623. The sequence goes on from NZ_CADDWG010000002.1 coordinate 308,513, forward strand.
TACACAATCGCAATAAGATTTCCTCTTTAAAACCATTCAACTCGCCCAATATATATTTTAAAGGTATTTTCCTTTTTAAATTTTTTTAGGAGAAACAATTCATGGCCAAATCTGGTTTATATCGTTCTAGCCGACATAATATGATCGCCGGTGTCATGGGCGGTATTGCTGAACGTTTTGGTTGGAATGTCACATTATTACGCATCATTTTCGTTATCGTTTCATGTATGAGTGCGGCTTTTCCAGGAATTTTAGTTTATCTGGTGCTTTGGTTATTGATTCCTAAACAGGATTTGCAATTGCAGTCCCCATACTCAAATGGTTATCAACAACCCATTCGTACTGTGCAAAACGAAAAATTTAAATAATCTTTCACTCATTGTTTTAATACACTGTTTCATTTTCACCGCTACGACAAAGTATCCCCTAAACTGTCGTAGCGTTTTTTATATCCAAATTTTAATTTTTTAAACTTTTCAAGCTATTGATCTGTTGTTGTAAGGCAGCAATCATATCTGCACGACTAATAATACCCACCAATCGATGTTGCTCAACCACAGGAATATAGTTAAAAGAACGTTCTACAAAATAAGGCACTAAATCTTGAATGTCTTGCTGTGGTTGCACCGTAACGACTTTCCGATTCATAATTTGTTTGACCATATGTTCCCATGATGCTCGTGGATCGGCAGCTCGTTTAAACCACTCAACGACATCATATAAAGCCAACGTTCCAACCAATTCTTGTTGTACATTAATGACGGGTAAGCTCATCAAATTCACTTTTTTAAACTGATCTAAAGCATGATGAATATTATCATTTTCCTGCAAACTCATCACATCTTTCGACATAATGTCTTCACAGAGAAACTGTGTCACTACACGCGCACTGGCTTTTTCTTGTGCCTGTAAAATAATTTTTTGCAGGTCATATTCGCTAATATCTAACAACTGAGTTTGTTGCTCTAAAACCTCTTGAATATCTTGCGGTTGAATGGTGACTTTTTGTGTCGGTGTGGGATCTTTAGAACGTGTATTGACTTGAGCCACTTGTGGATATTGCTTGCCAAGTAAACGGTTAAAAATAATTGCCACAGCCAAAAGCAAAACAGAATTTAATAAAACAGGATAGAAAATAAAGTTGTAGCCCAATTGATGAATCGAATCTCCGCCTAACACGGCTGTAATTGCAACTGCCCCACTCGGTGGATGTAGCGAATCTGTGGTCATCATCAAGAAAATAGCCGTAGCAACTGCAATACTAAATGCTTCTGTTTGATTGGAAATAAACATCGCACAAGTCACCCCTATCACCCCTGCAATGATATTGCCCACCACCATATTCCACGGTTGTGCTAAGGGACTTGCAGGAACGGCAAAGAGTAAAACTGACGATGCGCCCATCGGTGCGATATACCATGCATTAAAATCACCCAACACATACCAACTGATGAGCGATGAGATTGCTAAACCTAGTAATGCGCCAACACCACATAACAATCGGTCTTTGAGGGGTAAAACTTTAAAATTGGGTTTTAGGGTATTAAGCCATTCAAGTTGAGTATGAAACACGTCGTTCCTTGATTTTACCGATTTGAGTATAATTATACGTCGTTGTAGTCATAAGATATATTTAATATCCATCTTATGAAAAAAATTATGGTTTGAAGATTAAGTTTTGATTTATGCTGCTAATATCCACCCCACACTCAATACATATCGTGCAGAACCACTGACTTTCGTGACTGAATGTGTATATACATCTGAACGAAATAATTTGATTCGGTCTAAATTTAAAATAGGCTTTTCACAGATAAACTCACCGCCTTTCTTTGATTTTTTAATGATGATATTTAAACGAAAATGTCGCCCTGCTTTGACAATATCCCGATGAGGTGGAATTTCTGAGCCTATCGGAAAGCGCAATAAAAATAGATCTACTTTAATACCCATTGGAATATAGGCTAAGAGCAGTTTGTCATAGCCTGATTGTTGTCGACCTTTTTGCCAAACTAACCATTTCTGGTCAAACAAAGCTAATTTCATCATCCACCTAAATCATTTTAAGTTATTGTGATCAATCTATCATTAGTTTTGATTGAAATTGATGTATCATTTTTAAAATATAAGCATCTGTATTTAAATGGTTAAATTCATAATGATAAATTGAAGATTCATCCATAGAAAACATATATAAATCCTCACTTAACTGATACCAGACTGTCATTGCTGGATGATAAATTTCTTTTAATTCTGGGCTTAAATTTATATTTTCACAAATCTCCGTTAATTCACTGACAGCCTTTTCAGGTTTAATTTTCCCAAGAATCACTTCATCACAATAAAACTGCAAATATGCATAAATTGCTGCTTTATCACTTGGATGAACTAAACCAATTTCGTCAATAGACTGAGTAAAATAGTGTTCAGCAATATTCAACTCAGGAAAAACTTCCAACATCAAAGACACTAAAGCAATAATCGACTCTGTTTCAAAACCTTGCTCAAGTTTCAAAATTGCCCAATCAATATAATCTTCCACACTTCTTTCATGAACTAAATTTTTGCCAATAATTTCTAAATGATTCATCTATTTTCCATCGAATAAAAATTCATGACTTGATCATGATGAACTTCTAACATCCAGCTTCTTGTACGATCAACAATATTTAAACTAAACCCGACTAACCAACTAAAAACATCCCAATGTTTTACAAAAACTTTCCATTTGGTTTTTATAACATTTTCATCATAAAGCATGTAAATATCTTGATCGAAAGGAATTTCTAGCTCAAATAACCATTCACGAACATTGGCAATATCTTGTTCAGAATCCCAACCATCCACAATATTTAAAAATTTCTCATACTTAAAAGACTTTGGCATTTAAAAAAAAACAGTCGAGAAAACTCAGTTGCCTCGAATCCCTTTAAAAAAGTTGTCCGCTCAGCAAGATAATTCTCTATTTCATATTCATCATCTAAAAAAGACAATCCAAATGGCAAGTCTTTAAAACTTGTCCAACTTTTGAATTTATTTTCATAATCGGTTAGATACATGTTTTGCTTTAATTCTGATCACCATGAAAAACAGTATAACTTGATCTATAACCTTTGCCACTCTCCCCCAAAATCCTTATACTTAGAACCAATTTTTTCTAATACTTATAGTGGATGCTGCATGAGTCGCGCCATATCGCATATTGATACATTCCAAGGCTTAATTCTTGCCTTACAAAACTACTGGGCTGAACAAGGTTGTGTGGTGTTACAACCTTACGATATGGAAATGGGTGCAGGGACATTCCACACAGCAACCTTCCTTCGTGCGCTTGGTCCTGAAACATGGAACGCAGCATACGTTCAGCCTTCACGTCGTCCAAAAGACGGACGTTATGGCGAAAACCCAAACCGTTTACAGCATTATTACCAATTCCAAGTGGTGCTTAAGCCAAACCCTGACAACATTCAACAGTTATACCTTGACTCGTTAAAAGCGATTGGGATCGACACGTTGACTCACGACATTCGTTTCGTAGAAGATAACTGGGAGTCTCCAACACTTGGTGCATGGGGCTTAGGTTGGGAAGTTTGGCTCAACGGTATGGAAGTGACTCAGTTCACTTACTTCCAACAAGTCGGTGGTGTTGAGTGTTACCCAGTTACAGGTGAAATCACATACGGTTTAGAACGTTTAGCCATGTACCTACAAGGTGTAGATTCTGTTTACGATCTTGTTTGGACTAAGGGTCAATTCGGTACTGTGACTTATGGCGATGTGTTCCATCAAAACGAAGTAGAACAATCGACTTATAACTTTGAATATGCCAACGTTGAAAAAATGTTTGAGCTTTTCGACTTCTATGAAGCTGAAGCAACACGTTTAATGGAAGCTGAACTTCCACTTCCTGCGTATGAACAAGTCATCAAAGCATCACACAGCTTTAACTTGCTCGATGCGCGTGGCGCAATCTCTGTAACTGAACGTCAACGCTATATTTTACGTGTACGTACATTGGCCCGTTCAATCGCACAAAGTTATGTAGCTGCTCGTGCAAAACTTGGTTTCCCAATGGCTGAACCACACTTACGTGATGAGGTATTGGCACAGTTAAAAGCACAAGTTGAAGCTGAAGCAAATGCTGAATCTAAGGAGAGCAAATAATGTCTAAACATACAGTATTGTTCGAATTAGGCTGTGAAGAACTTCCACCAAAAAGCTTAAAAACTTTACGTGATGCATTACAAGCTGAAACGGTTAAAGGTTTAAAAGATGCAGGCTTAGCATTTGATTCTATCGAAGCTTATGCAGCACCACGTCGTTTGGCATTGAAAATTGTCAATGTTGACGGTGCTCAAGCAGACACTCAAAAACGTTTTGATGGTCCTGCAAAACAAGCTGCTTTTGATGCTGAAGGCAAACCGACTAAAGCACTTGAAGGCTTTATGCGTGGTCAAGGCATCACTGTAGATCAAGTATCAACTTTCCAAGCAGGTAAAGTTGAAAAAGTGTGTTATTTGAAAGATGTGAAAGGTCAAAGCCTTGACGTTTTACTTCCACAAATTCTACAAACTGCGTTGGACAATCTACCAATTGCAAAACGTATGCGTTCAGCGGCAAGCCGTACTGAATTCGTTCGTCCTGTAAAATGGGTTGTATTGCTGAAAGACAATGACGTGGTTGATGCAACCATTCAGGATCATAAAGCGGATAACGTGACATATGGTCACCGTTTCCATGCACCTGAAGCAATTACATTGGCAAATGCAGATGATTATTTACCAAAATTAAAAGCAGCGCATGTTGTTGCTTCTTTTGAAGAACGCCAAGCACTCATTGACAGTCAAGTCAAAGCACTTGCAGATGAAGTGAATGCGATTGCGATTGTACCAAGCGACCTTCGTGATGAAGTGACTGCTTTGGTTGAATGGCCTGTTGCACTTCGTGCAAGCTTTGAAGAACGCTTCCTTGCTGTTCCGCAAGAAGCATTAATCACCACCATGCAAGACAACCAAAAGTATTTCTGTTTGGTGAATGCGGACAATAAACTTCAGCCTTACTTTATTACCGTTTCAAATATTGAGTCTAAAGATCCAACTCAAATTATTGAAGGTAACGAGAAAGTTGTACGTCCTCGTTTGTCAGATGCTGAATTCTTCTTCTTGCAAGACCAAAAACAACCGCTTGCTTCACGTCAAGAAAAATTGGCAAACATGGTGTTCCAAGCTGAATTGGGTACTTTATGGAACAAATCTGAACGTATTGCCAAACTTGCTGTGGCTTTAGCGCCAATCACAGGTGCAAATCCTGCCGATGCTGAAAAAGCGGCACTGCTTGCGAAATGCGACTTAACCTCTGAGCTTGTAGGTGAATTCCCAGAACTTCAAGGGATTGCAGGGACTTACTATGCACGTCTTGAAGGTGAAAACGATGAAGTTGCAGAAGCTTTAGGTGAACAATATCTTCCTAAATTTGCAGGTGATGTTTTACCGAAAACTAAGACAGGTACGACTATTGCCCTTGCAGATCGTTTAGATACGCTCACAGGTATTTTTGGTATTGGTCAAGCACCGACAGGTTCGAAAGACCCGTTTGCACTTCGCCGTTCTGCGATTGGTATCTTGCGTTTAGTGACTGAAAACAATCTTGATGTTTCAATTGAAGAATTGATCAAGCTTGCTTTGGCTGCCTATGGCGATGTGATTAAAGATCATGCGAAGACTTTAAATGATGCGGTTGCATTCCTTGAAGGTCGTTATCGTGCGAAGTATGAAGATCAAGGCGTTGCGGTTGATGTGATCCAAGCAGTTCAAGCGCTTTCTCCAAAATCTCCTTTAGATTTTGATAAGCGTGTAAATGCGGTAAATCATTTCCGTGACTTGCCTGAAGCTGCTGCACTTGCTGCTGCCAATAAGCGTGTTGCGAATATCTTAGCAAAAGAAGCTGCGCCTACAGGTGAAATCGTTGAATCTAAATTAGTTGAAGATGCTGAAAAAGCGCTTTATACGGAGATTCAAAATCTTCTTCCAGTAGTTCAACCGCTTTTGGCTGCGAAAGATTATACTGAAGCACTTTCTAAATTGGCTGCTTTACGTGCGCCAATTGATGCTTTCTTTGATAATGTCATGGTCATGGCTGAAGATGCTGAACTGAAAGCCAACCGTTTACGCATCCTTGCGCAGTTGCGTGGTTTGTTTACAGCTGTGGCAGATATTTCGGTGTTGCAGCACTAAGCTAAATATTTGAAATAGAATAAAAACCCTGCTTAAATAAGTGGGGTTTTTTAATCTCTACAATAAAAATGTCAACAATGAATATAACACCACAAAAAAGTCCTTATCGTATAGATCTCAAACTTATACTAATTCATGTTTTGTTTTTGATTGGTAGCTATTTAATTTCCAAAAACTTTGCCTACGTTCCTGAAAAGAAAGATATGAGTGCTCTATTTTTTATGATCATTTCTATCGTAGGTGGAATTATTGGATTAGTTTTTTTAGCCGTTAGTTTACCCCGTTTAGATCGTACAGTTCGCAACTTATCTATGTATAAGTTCTTTTTAGCGATTCTCTATTGGATTTCAAGTACAGTTATTTTTATCTTTTTTGGTGTCACCAAATTTTTTTATAACAGCCCTTTAGCCTTTATTATTTTTGTGCTGATTTTTTACAGTAGCCTTTATTTCTCAGTCATACATATTGCGGATATGCGTAAAAAAGATTGGCTGATTTTGGGTGGAATTTTAGGGGCAATTGTTGTGTTATTCTTTTTACCGAAGTTTTAAGAAATGAACAATATCAGTTGAAATTCAATCAAATATTTAAATGTTTTGTTTAAAAGTGTTGCAGATATTTCTGTGCTTCAGCACTAAGCTAAATATTTGTAATAAAAGTAAAACCCTGCTTAAATAAGTGGGGTTTTATAATTTATAGATAAAAACATGAGTACTTATTTATTCACATGGAATCCAGATCAATGGTCGTGGGAAACATTAGATGACATGATTTCAAAACTGCCTAATCTAAAACCTAACCATCAATGGAAAACAAACCGAAAAAATGATATAGGAATAGGTGATAACTTTTTACTAATGAAATTAGGAAAATTATCTAAAAATGAAAAAGGAATTATTGGTTGTGGAAAAATTGTCTCCGATGTCTATACAGATAAAGATGTAATCAAAAAAATAGCACAAGCAAATTTTGTAAATTTAGAATTTTCACAACTTTCAAAGTCCCCTTTAATCTCATTATTAGATTTAGAAAAAATAGATCCAAATATGCGTTGGACGCCAGAGGGCAATGGAAATATTGTTCCAGAATTAACATTCAATAAAATTTTTAATCTAATAAATCAAGAAGAAAATGCAACTCTATTTGAGAAAAGAATTTATTTTCCAATTATTGCTGACGAAATTGATTTAGCTTTGAATCAACAATCTTCAATACATCGTGATGAAATTGTTCAACATCTATTAGAGCAATATCAAACTACTTTAGAAAAAATTGCTAAAAACTCAAATAAATCTATCTTATTTATTGCACAAAATATGGTGGATTGGTTCTCGGCTGAATTAACAAAACAGTCTGATATTGTTGCTGAATGGCAAGACAAATATTCAAGAACAAAAGTTAAAGTGAATGGTCGCGAAATTACAAACTATTCATTAGCACTAAACTCTTCTCAAGATGAATTAATTGAAGATCAGAATACAACTTATACTGAAGGATCAATTAAGCAAATTATTGTAAATGCTTATGAAAGAAATCCTCAAGCACGGAAAAAGTGTTTAGAACATTGGAAGTACTCATGTCAATGTTGTAGTTTTAATTTTGAAAAAACTTATGGTGAGTTAGGTAAAGATTTCATTCACGTCCACCACATAAAACCACTTTCAGAAATCAAAACAGAATATATTTTAGATCCTATTACAGATTTAGTCCCTGTTTGTGCTAATTGCCATGCAATGATTCATCGTAAAAACCCACCACTTACAATCGATGAATTAAAAAAGATATTAGCCACCGATAAGACAGATCATACCTAAAGTTGATTCACCATTAACAATCTAAAACCAAATAAAACTGAATCATCTCAATGGATTGTATAAACTCATGCGAATCTATTAGAAACCTAAGGCACCTATAAATGTCTGCAAAACTTACCCTCTCTACAATTCTAACAACCTTAGCCCTCTCTGCTTGTTCTACAACACCCACCAATCCCAACGCACCTGTCGTATTAGAACAACACAAAAACATCTCGGCTGAACCCACAACTAAACACAATCTTGCACGTTTGATTAAGCAAAAAGACAACTGCGTGATCGAATTTACAGGCAACTTTGAAACAGGCAAAGCCACAGAACATTGGATCTTTAAAGGTGATCAACTCATTTCCGCATTTTCAAATGTAAATGCCGAAGTAGAAAATAAACAAACCGTTTTCGACATTCAAGATACTGAAAAACTGAAAAATTTTGCAGCCTTACAAAAGAATTTTAAAGCAACAAACTTAGAAAAATGCCAATAATCATGACAGAACTACTTTAAATTAAAGCTTTGAAGTAGTTCTTTTTCTATTCATCTTTAAAACATAAAGAATTGGATAGAACCACAAAAATAGCGCAAATATTCCCACGACAAAAATCACAAAAAATGGGGGTATAACATCTCGAATTTGATCATAAATTTTCATTAAACCCAAAGTATCTGTATTAAGTAATACCCCAATCATTAAAAATAAAATCATATGAGGAACAATAAGATGAACTATTCTTAATGATAAAAACTGATAAAATTTTACAAACCACAAGCTCGGTATTAAATAAATGAATAGGACGATCACCCTGATCATCCACGTTAAAATTTGATGACCAAGGCTTAAAGAATATTCCCCACCACAACCACAGGCAAAACTCGGTTGTAAAAATAAAATCGGGAGAATTAGCCAAAATATATTTAAATATTTAATTTTTATCATTTTTAATTTCTCAATGATCTTCTTCTACATGTAGACTATACAATATCTTTGTTTTTACTCTGTATTACTTTGCTTACAGAGCCGATGTCACTACTTTTTTCACAGTATGATGCTGAGTAAACACGTTATTGATCTACACATATATGAAGGAATGAGTCACAATGAAAAGTATTAAAATTTTGTCTTTTGCTACTGCCATTTTGGCAACATCTTCAATTTATGCAGAAACAAAAACACCTGCACCTTATGGTGACAACCCAAATATTTTCAAAGTATTAGCACATAAAACAGGTGAAAAAATTCAAAATACTGCTGAGCGTGTAGGTGCTGCTGCTGAACGTGGTGTAGAAAAAATTAAGCCGAAAGTAGACAATGCATGGGAAGAAACAAAAACCTTTACAGAACAACAGACTGAACGTGCAAAAACAGGCGTACAAAAAGGTGCTGAAAAAGTGACAGAAACCGCCAATAACACCCGTGACGCTATAGTGGGAACAAATCAGGGCACAGTTCCTATTGAACGTGGTCGTTTGAGTCAATCTTCATCAACGACCACGACCCAACAAGCAACATCAACACAAGTTGTAAATACAACCGCTCAAACAATACCCTTAGAAACAACGACATCTACTGTGCCTGTTGCTCATGTTGCAAAGACCATAGATCCAACCCAACAAAATGGAACAGCACCTGAAGAACCAGAGATTTCTTTTAAATCACTGCCACTACCACAGGCAAGCAACACAACAGACTCAACTCAACCTTCAGCCCAAAAAGAAGATATTCCACAATAAACGTGCACGCTAAATTTGGGCTTGGAGCATCAGTCATATTCATTCGCCAAGCCCTGATCTGTGCAGCATATAATGACGATATATCATGATGAAAATTTCTGCGTAGAACTTGGCTATTTTCACTGCTTTTATTTTAATCATATTGTAATTTTATGTAATATAAATATAACAAATAGACTATAAAAATAAAAAAAAACATTTGAAATATAAAAGTTATTTTTTAAAAACAATGCTTTAACCATAATGTCTATTTTTGTGGTCTTGTTGTATCCAAGATGTATAACTTTCATTTCTTTTTTACATTTATCAATAACTTAGTTTTAATATTTCGGCCTTATTACTGGGGTACAATCGGTACTCCTCACCTTTGAGGAATGTCATTTATGAAAACCATAAAAACAACGATCATCGCTGCAAGTATTTTGGCTTGTACACCTGTTTTTGCTGAAACAACTGCTGTAACTCAAGTAAAAGTAGACGCTGTGGCTAAAGCGGATGCTGCGGCTAAAGCAAAAGATACCGTAATCACTAAAACGGTTGAAACTAAAGATGTGGCAAAAGATAAAATTGTGCATACAACCGATGCGACTGCAACTAAAGCGACTGAAGTAAAAGATGCAGTCGTGGCTAAAACGGTTGAAACTAAAGATGTGGCAAAAGATAAAATTGCGCATGCAACCGATGCAACTGCAACTAAAGCGACTGAAGTAAAAGATGCCGTCGTGGCTAAAACAGTTGAAACTAAAGATGTGGCAAAAGATAAAATTGCGCATGCAACCGATGCAACTGCAACTAAAGCGACTGAAGTAAAAGATGCTGTCGTGGCTAAAACAGTTGAAACTAAAGATGTGGCAAAAGATAAAATTGCGCATGCAACCGACGCAACTGCAACTAAAGCGACTGAAGTAAAAGATGCTGTCGTGGCTAAAACAGTTGAAACTAAAGATGTGGCAAAAGATAAAATTGCGCATGCGACCGACGCAACTGCAACAAAAGCGACTGAAGTAAAAGATGCTGCTGTTGAAAAGTCTGTTGAAGCAAAAGAGTTTGTTGTAGAAAAAGCAGAACAGACCAAAGAAGTCGTCAAAGAACAATCTGAAAAAACTCAAGGTTTTTTCTCTAGAACATGGGAAAAAACCAAAAAATTCTTCCGTGGTGAAGAAACAAAAGCTGCTGAACGTGCAACAAAAACAGGTGCTTAATGTTTAGCAATCTATTTTAAATACTTTTCAAATCCCTCATTGATTGAGGGATTTTTTATAATTAATGCGAATAAAAAATTAATTCACTTGTCGAATTACATTGCCATTTATAAATGCTTTTAAATTTTCAGTCAGTTGACTCACGATGCGCTGCCTTGCATCCACACTGCCCCATGCACTATGTGGGGTAATAATTAAATTTGGAATATCTTCTCCCAACAAAACATTGCCTTGTGTTGGTGGTTCAACAGTTAAAACATCCGTTGCAGCCCCTGCGATTTGCCCTTGTCGCAGTGCATTTGCCAAGGCCTGTTCATTAACAATACCACCACGAGCACAATTAATTAGAAAAGCAGAATTTTTCATTAATTCAAACTCTTTTGCCCCAATTAAATCACGGGTTTGTTCGGTTAAAGGGCAATGTAAAGTTAAAAAATCTACCTGTGGCAATAATTCAGCTAAGGCAATACGACTTGCATCCATCTTACGATTAGGCAATGCAGCGAGTAAAACACGCATGCCAAATGCTTCTGCTAAACGTGCAACAGCTTGACCCAGTTCACCATAGCCCACAATCCCTAAGGTTTTACCTGATAATTCAACAATAGGAAAATCCAACAAACAAAAAATTGGGGAATTATTCCACTGACCTTGCTTAACTGCACGATCATATTGAATTAAAGAAGTTGCCAATGCCAACATCAGCGCAAGTGTATGTTGTGCCACAGCAGCAGTGCCGTAACCCTGACAATTACACACCACAATGCCGTGTTGTTTCGCTTGCACAAGGTCAACATTGTTTGTCCCTGTCGCAGAGATCAAAATTAATTTTAAATTTTTAGCTTGTTGAATATGCTCAGCCGCAAGCACCACTTTGTTACTGATCACTACATCGACATCTTGAATACGTTCAAGCAGTTGTTCAGGTGTCGTCGATGTATATAATTTAAAATCATCAAAATAGGACTTTAAATCATTAAAATTTAAGTCATTTTTATCCAATGATGAATAATCTAAAAATACACCTTTCATGGCTATCCCTGCACAAATTAATCAATAAACGATTGAAATTTACCATAATTTATCTGTAAAAACTGCTTTATTCATATGACTATGGTCGCTCTGCGTCTAATACAAAGTCATTATTTTTTAAGGAAAATAAATAGCTAATCGCAATCCGATAAGCTTCTTGAATAATGGCTTCAGAAATATAATTTTCTGTGTAATACCCATGCTTCATACAGGTAAACACCAATTCCATCAGAATAGTCAAAGCATCAGGTTCTTGGGGTACATAACTATCGACTTGAATCATTTCCAATGCCTTACGTACACTGGCACTGACCTTTTTTAGCTCAACTTGATATTCCATATAAGCTTGACGAGTAAAAGGTCCACTTAAAATAATTAAACTCGCCACTTCAGAGTCATTAAAAAAATCGGCGGTGGTTCGGATCATACTCGCAGAAAGTTTTTTGCCATAGTCTTCAATGGAAGATTGCGGATGTTCACTCAGCACTGAGATTGCGGCCTGCCCAATTCTTGTTACTAACTCATTTAAATGCAGCAATGCAATATGTCGAAGTAGATCATATTTGCTGGGAAAGAACTGATAAATACTGGTACGAGGAATACCCACCGCATTGGCAATTTCAGGAATCGAAATCCGCTCAATGCCGACTGCAAGTAATAATTCTTGGGTTTTTTCAATCACCATCTGCATACGTTTCTGGGTACGCTCTTGCTTAGGCTGCACTGCTTTTTTTCTTATTTTTTTCAAAACTGATGTCGCCTGTGCCTTAATCATACTTAGCCCTTATTTTATCATCTCAATATCCACACATTTATGTTGAATATCGAACAGCCAATCCCTGACTTGTATTTCACATCATTCTCTATTTTTCATTTTGTAACGATTGAAATTGCAATAAAAATTTAAATGAATTTGATGAAATATAACACAGTATCTGAACAATAAGAGACTTTTCATCAGTATCAGACTTAAATTTGTTTTTCTGCCTGATTTATTGCATATTTAAATCTTCATTTGTTGGGTCAGACAAAAATGTTCAATGTACACTGTTTTGCAAAGATTCAGTTTGGATTCAGCATGTGCTGTATGTATCTATTCAGTTCTTTTTGTCAGGCTGATACCACACTACAAATAATTGAAAATGTTGAACAATACTCATCAACTGAAGGAAATGCTATACGACTTTCCAAACTCAAACAAGGCTGTAAAATCGAAGCGCTATTTTTTGGTGAAACAGGCAAAATTAAAGAAAATTATCTGTTTCAACAACAACAATTAAATTATGCAGCACGTTATGAATATCGCTATACCGATGGTGGTTTAACCAATCTATCGGAAAATAAAGGTCATTTTACAACTCAACACCAGCGTATTGAGTTAAACCCTCAAGCACCGCAAACACTCGCCGACTTTCAGGAATATCGATCTTTATTTTCACGCATAGAATTAAACAAATGTCGCTAGATAATGCTGTATTTTTCAGTCTCTTGCACACTTTCAGCATCAAAATAACAATTTCCAGCTTCATCACAACGCATATATAAATTTTTATAGCTCAACACATAAAAATCTGCACATTTTTTAATGACAATTGGGTTCATATCCATCGACAAAGCATCATCACATTTGAATAATTTGGTCACACGGCGATCATTCATACAGATCAAATAGGTCTGTTTTTTTACTTCGATTTCAACTAAACCCGTGTGTTCAACACTCAAAGGAATAATATATTTTCCATTGACATCAATCACTTGCTGGTTATAACTTTCAAGTTTTTGGGTAATAACATTAAATACAATGATATTGCCAAAACAGTCCTGTAACTGAGTTTTTTCTTCAAAAGGCAAGTTCACTTGAATACCAAGCTTTTGTAAATCTTGCTCATCGACACGTTTATTCGTCAGTAAAATACGGGTGATGGTCTGTTTTAAATTGGTATCAAAAAAAGTGCTATCGAGTTGTAAATCAACCCCTTTTAATATTTTTCCTAACGCTTCATTATGCGTACCTAACAAATGCGCAATCACACTGCGATAGTAAAATTTACTGTTCTTTTTGACTTCACGAATTTGCTTATAAAAATAAGTCTGATCATAAGGATGTTCAATAAAGTCATGTAATAAAGCAGAGTTTGCTAAAACCGCAATGGCATCATGTCCTGTATAAGGCAAATGCAAGGTATGTAATTGTGGAATCAGTGGTTTTATTTTTAAATAATGCTCTTTGTCATTTTCAAAATACGGATCGTAAACAATAATATATTCACAATTTTCGACAATATCCTGTGCCTGAATCCTCATATCTGCATTTAATTTGGCATCATAAAAGTCGGTATAACGTTTATCTTCAACTTCATTCGGGTCGATTGAATATTGTGGCACCATCGCCACGACACGTGTCATTTGTAATGGTTTTGAATATTTAATTGCAGCATAGCCACCCATTGAGCCGCCATACCCCACGATTTTTTTAAATTGTTTTAAAATCGGTTGTAACTGTTCAAGTAAAGCCAACATGCTTGACATAGGAAACCATGACTTTTGTTTTGGCATGATGCCAACCATACTATAGTCATATTTCATCAATGATTTTTCAGCATTAATCGACAAGCCTTTGGCACGTGTAATCAAATCACCAAATGACAAAACCAAAGTGTCAGTTGTGCCTTGTAAGTAAATTGCTCGAATATGATCGTCTTCAAAAATGATTTGCTTGTCCATTGCAATACCGAAAAACGGCTCTCTTATCTTTCGTTAAAATTAAATAAATAGATAACTTGCCTATTCATCGTATCAAGTGTCATATTTTATAGAGTCTGCACAGATAAAAAAGCGCAAAATATGACACATTCTCTACATCCTGCTGCACAGAAAGGGTTTAGTTCTGCTGCTGAACTATATCAACAAGTACGTCCAAATTATCCATCTGAAATTGTTAATTGGCTAATTGATGAGCTGAAAATTCAATCCAACTCGACTGTGGTTGATTTAGGTGCAGGAACAGGTAAGTTTTTGCCTTATTTAAAGCAAGCAAGCTCGCAAATTATTGCGGTAGAACCTGTGGCAGAAATGCTTACTCAGTTACATCTTGCTCATCCCGATGTCCAAACATTACAAGCAAAAAGTGATGAGATCGCACTGGCTTCAGAAAGTGTTGATGCCATTTTATGTGCTCAATCCTTTCATTGGTTTGCCAATATCGAGAGCTTGAATGAAATTTACCATATCCTAAAACCCGAAGGACATTTAGGCTTAGTGTGGAATCAGCGCGATGAAAATGTACCCTGGGTTAAAGCATTAGCCGACTTAATTGCTCCCTTTGAAGGAAATACACCTCGTTATCATCGTGGCGATTGGCAACACGTCTTTGAACATCAATTTTTATTTCAGCTCGAAAGTTTAAAATTATTTTCACAAATTCATAAAGGAACAGTTGAAAATGTGGTCAGTAAACGATTATTGTCAACTAGCTTTATTGCTGCTATGCCTTCCACACAACAGCAACAGCTAAAACAACAATTTGAAGCTATTATATTAGAACATACAGGCAAATATGCAGATGACGAAATCGAGTTTCCTTACGTCACTTATGCTTATCACTTTAAAAAGCAAACCCGATGAATATCTTAAGGAGTTTTAGTTTCATGCACCTCTTACGTCCCTTGGCTTATATTTCAGTCCTCCTAAGCGCTGTTCTGATTGGTGCATGTTCATCACAAAATGATAAGAATGCAGAACAATCAACAGATAAAACCCAACAAAGTTCTGAAGCGGTCATGAAAGAACTCAAAACTAAGCCAATTCAAAATTTTCCAAGTACACCTAAAGATGCAGCCGACATTACTTTACTTGATGAATATCAAGAAAAGTTCGATGCCATGAATGAAGCTTTAGAAGCTGATTTAGAAAAAATGGATGCTGAAGGCACATTGACTGAGGAAATTGACCAACAACGTAAACGAGATAGCATCCAATCTGCTTTAAATATGCTCAAAGAGTTAGATTTAAAAACTGAACAAGGTCGCTATATTCAAGGTTTGCTCTATCAATATTGGGAAAATCAAGCCAAAGCCTTTGACAGTAAAATGCAAACGAAGGATCAAGCGAATAATCCTGCTGAATCTGTCCGTGGTATGAGTGATTTGCTGAGTGCAGAAGCACAGTTAGATCATTGGAAAACCAAAACAACTCCATAAACATTTAATAAGAGATTGAAAATTTGCTTTCAAGAGCAAGCTGCTGAGATCGATCCCAGCAGCTTTATGTTATGTATTTCAGAAATACGCAGGATATTGAACTTTCTACCCAGTTCTCCCATCATTTTTTTGATTTTAAATATTCTGCTTTTCAACCCACTGAATTGAGTCGACTCGAATCAATTTACATGCGCCATCGCCAATTCCAGTCCAATCTAGGGCTGACTTCCAAACCAAGTCTTTATCGTTAATCTGCACTAAATCTCCCGTTAAACGGACGAGATCACCTCGTTTAACTTTCTTAATTTCTTGGGCAATTTTGGGATTAGCAGGAATAATATGCATATTACTCACCATTTGCGTTGCCAGTTTTGGCGGCACAGGTGGACGTGCCATTTTCCAATTCAAATAACGATCATATTGGTTAATTGAAATCTGCCGAGCAATTTCAGGTTCAGTAAAAATGCCACGTGTGACTGCATAATCGATGGGTGAAAATTTGGCTTGTTCATCATCTTGATATTCTTTCGAACCTAAAATACGAAACTCACCATGAAAGGGTTCAAGTACAGAAATGCTTTGATCTTTAATAATCGGCGCTAATCCATTAGCAATATTATATTCAGCAGATTGAGATGCATTCACAGATGCTGAACATAAT
Source organism: Acinetobacter sp. Marseille-Q1623 (assembly GCF_902809895.1). Classification (NCBI taxonomy): domain Bacteria; kingdom Pseudomonadati; phylum Pseudomonadota; class Gammaproteobacteria; order Moraxellales; family Moraxellaceae; genus Acinetobacter; species Acinetobacter sp. Marseille-Q1623. The sequence goes on from NZ_CADDWG010000002.1 coordinate 325,383, forward strand.
GCCAAAACTGCTGCGCACCATAAATTCCGTGTCATATTCTTCACCTTCAACATCTCTTTTGAACGATTTCTTCAGTATCAGTATCGCTGATGAAAATTAAAATAAAATCAAGTTTAAGTAACAAAATATAGAAATTTTGTCACTTGTTTGTCTTATATTTAAGTCTATATTTTCGTTACACTATTTTCTTTAATAATAAAACTGTGAAAGCAATGATTTATAAATTTTATCAACAACGTATTTTTCCACATTTACTCAATCACATTATGCAAACCCCAAGTATGATGGAAGCACGTGCAGAGCTACTCAGAAAAGTGCATGGCCGTGCTTTAGAAATTGGTTTTGGGACAGGTCTAAATTTACCCTTTTACCAAGTCGAAGAACTCATCGCCTTAGAACCCAATGCTGATATTTATCAGTTGGCACAAAAACAGGTTTTAAATACTCCTTTTCATGTCCAGCACATTCAAGCCAGTGCTGAAAAACTACCTTTTGCTGACCATTCTTTAGATCATATTGTCAGTACATGGACGATGTGTAGTATTGCCCATTTAGAACAAGCTTTAGCTGAAATTTATAGGGTGCTGAAACCTGAAGGAACTTTTCATTTGGTTGAACATGTGCAATATCACGATCACCCAACCCTGAAAAAATTGCAAAACTTACTCACCCCTGTGCAAAAAGTCATTGCAGATGGTTGTCATTTAAACCGCAATATTGAACTGTATTTATCCAATGCAAACTTTAAATTTGTCGAAAAATATTATTTTGATGCCGATGACCTACCCAAAGTGGGATGCCGTATGTTGTTGGCACGTGTACAAAAAGCCTAGCTCAATTGATATTTTTTAATCATCAAAATCGATGCGAATGGTTTCAAAACGCACTCGCCCTGCTCGGATGGCTTGGGCAATAGCGTGTTGCCCCTTTGTCAAACGTGCGCCCCCACTTTTGATATCAATCAGTACGATTTCAATCTCTTCAGCCGCACCTTCATCATCACGAAATGCACTATACCCATCAAAGACGACATAATCGATGGGATCGCCTAAGAACTTGGCATCACTGGGTAAATATTGAAATTGTGGCATGATGGGTGCGAGTTGCTCTGCCATTTTCCCTTTTAAAACTGCACGACTGGTATTTACACTGCGTTTTTTTGCCTCAGCTAAAGCCTGCTGATGTTCAAGTTCTAACTCGGCAATATAACGCTCATATTCTGCTTTGATTTTTCCATTTCGTGTACTGGACAGCACCCATGTTGTTAAAACAATGCCGATACATGCACCAAGCAACATTGCCATCCACAGCGACATAATGAGTTCCTATCTATCATTCATTGGGCTTAAAATTAAGCTTAGGTTTTGTAAAATAATTTTCAATGTAAACAACTCTAAGACTTTTGTCATCTGTAACCTATCACTTTAAAAATAATGCTAAGCTAGTGGCAGGACGGGTTGGGTGAATCAATGAAAACTATGAAAACAATTCTCATTGCAAATCAAAAAGGTGGCTGCGGAAAAACCATTACTGCGATTACACTCGCATCTGCGCTTGCACAAAAAGGCTATAGCGTGGCACTTGCCGATGCAGACAATCAAAAATCTGCCTTGCAGTGGTTAAAACAGCGACCAAACGATGCCAATGAAATTCAAAGCTTAGATTGGCGTCATGAAAAGTCGATTGGCGATGCGCCAAAAAATTTACAATATTTAATTATTGATGCGCCTGGGGCTCTGACAGGTGCACATGCTGAACAACTCATCAGTGAATGTCATGCCATCGTCACGCCCTTACAACCCTCCTTTTTCGACATCGACAGCACCAAACGCTTTTTAAAGCATATTCAAGAGATTAAGCGTATTCGTAAGGGTAAAGTTGATATTTTACTGCTTGCCAATCGTGTTAAACCCAACAGTGCTAGTGCTAAAGATATTCAACAGTTTTTTGAAAAAATCGAACAGCAACCTGTGGCTTGGATCTCTGAACGCAGTGCTTATGGGCAACTGGCCATGCAAGGCTTATCTATTTTTGATAAAAATCAAAAGAATTTTGTCCAAATTCAAATGCAATGGCAACCGCTATTAGATGCTTTAATTGATGATCCGAGTGATTGGTTCTAAATAGATCATGGTCAGCATTTTCAAAAATAATATTTCAGGCGGTGCATTTAACATTGCCTGAGGCTATTTTTCAGTTAATATGAACTATACGATAATTAATTAATTTCGAGAAATTCGTGTCCGATTTCACTTCCACTTTACAGCGTGTGCTTTTATTTGGTTTATTATTTATCCTGGTTTTTTTAGGTTTTGATATTCTCAAATACTTTATTGTTCCTGTGTTATGGGCGTGTATTATTGCCTATATGACATGGCCGCTGTATAAACGCATTTTGCGTATGTGTGGTGAAAACCGTCCGAGTCTGAGCGCCTCAATCATGATCACTATGGTGGTTTTGGTGATTGGTATTCCTTTGATTTTTGGTATTTTCATGTTGCAACATGAAGGTCGAAATTTATATTTTGATATTCAACGTCAACTGTCTTCAGGACATCTTGATGTGCCTGATGTCTTACGTCAACTACCAATTATTGGTAAAGAAATTTCTCGCATCGTCCGTGATATCAATGAAAATCCAAGCAGCATTTCACAAAATATCGGCGTTTGGATTCAGGGGCATCTTAATTACGGTAAATTTGTTCTGAGTGAAATTTCGAAAAATTTGGTGAAACTCTGTTTTGCCATTATGTCGTTATTCTTCTTTTATCGTGACGGACAAACCATTTTACAACAAGTCAGTAAAGCCTTAGAAATGGTCATCGGTCCACGTATCCATCATTATTTAGATACGATTTCTGAAACCACACGTGCAGTTGTCTATGGGGTAGGTTTAACTGCGGTTGCTCAATCCTTACTTGCAGGCGTAAGCTATTTTGTGGCGGGTGCACCCAACCCGATGGTATTGACCATTATCACCTTTTTAATGGCACTCATTCCTTTTGGTCCACCGTTGGCGTATGGAGCCGTCTCACTTTGGCTGTTCTCTAAAGGCATGACCATTGAAGCAATTGGGGTCATGGCATGGGGAGTGTGTATTGTGAGTACAGCAGATAATGTCATCCGTCCTTTGGTTATCTCTGGTGCAACCCAAATTCCTTTTTTATTGATCATGTTTGGTGTTTTAGGTGGCTTAGCGAGTTTCGGTTTGGTTGGTTTATTTATCGGCCCTGTGATTTTAGCGGTGTTATTGGCGATTTGGCGTGAATGGTTACATGAAACCCATGAAGCACAACAAGTCCCTGATGCAACCATGGCTTATGACATTGAGAACAATGATTTCAAAGCACCGAAGTAAATATTTTTCATTTATAAATATTTACATTCAAACACTTATTTTCTACTGTGCAATACACCGTATTTTGTTTGAATAATGCAATAAACAACAAAACATAGGATGCTTGTGCATGTTATCTCATCAGATTTTTAAATTCACGGCGTTATCTGTATTGCTTAGTTTGACTACTGTTGCTTGTACAACCACATCAATCACTTCTGCAAAAAAGGCAGCACATGAAACTGTGGATGTACATGCCGTCAGTGCGGAAGGAATTGGTGAAAAAATTGGTACTATTCAATTAGAAGACAGCACGCAAGGTTTAAAAATTTCAACTGATCTCACGCAACTTCCTTCCGGCTTTCATGGTTTCCATATTCATGAAAAAGGTTCATGTGAAGCTGCCGAAAAAGATGGGAAAATGGCTGCTGCATTGGCTGCGGGTGGGCATTTCAACCCAACACAAGCCACCGGTCATGGCACACCCAATGATGGGCATTTAGGGGACTTACCTGTGCTTAATGTCGATACAGAAGGTCATGCTAAAACCACGGTCTATGCGCCTCGTTTAAAACTTGCAGACGTTCAAGGCTTAGCCATTATGGTTCATGCAGGGGGTGACAATTATTCTGACCATCCAAAACCATTAGGCGGTGGTGGTGATCGTATTGCTTGTGGGGTAATTTAAGATTTTTTAAATCTACGAACACAATAGCGCAACTGTGGATAAATTCAGATTTATTCACAGTGGCTCAAACTTATCCTCAGAAGCAATCCTCCCATCAAATCTGCACATTTTTGTAGTGAATCGTTCTTAGAAATTGACAATAAATTAAAATAATATCAGGCTAATCCTTACCCTTTCTCTTCAATGTCAGTTTATTCCTGTGAATCATTTTTCAATCCATCTACACGCTTTTAAATCAAATTCGATTCTGATCTATTGCCTACAGATGTTGATTGTATTAAGTGGAACAACGCTAGGATTATATTTTTTAGATTTGAAATATTTGATTGTGCCTGTGACCTTAGGTGCAATTGCAACAGCACTCACCGATTTTGATGATCGACTCAGTATTCGTCTCAGAAATTTGATCTATGTAGCGATTTTATTTTTTAGTGTGAGCAGTATTTTAGAGTTTTTATCTCCGTATAAATTTCTCTTTTTAATTTATTTATCGCTTTCGAGTGGGCTATTTATACTCATGGGTGCATTGGGGCAACGTTATGCCACCATTTCATTTGGCACTGTACTTTTGTCCATCTACACCATGTTTGGTTTGGGGGAATACGATCAATGGTACGACCAGCCTAGCTATTTTGTATTGGGGGTTGCATGGTATGGCATGAGCTCGATTATTTTTTATTTACTCAAACCCACACAAGCTTTACAAGATAATTTAGCCAATAATTTTCAATCGCTTGCGAATTTACTTTTGGCAAAATCTAAACTCTTTGACCCAGACAATCAAGACAATGTCGAACAGCTTTTATATGATTTATCCTTACAAAACAGCATTGTTGTACAACAACTGAATTTTACCAAAGCCTCTTTACTCACACGCTTAAAAGCCTCTCGTGCCAATAAAAATACAATTTATTGTTTAAATTTATACTTTTTAGCACAAGATATTCATGAGCAAGCAACCTCGAATTATTTGCATTATGAACATATTCAGCGCAATTTTAGTCGTACAGATTTAATTTATCGGATTCAGAAAAATATTGTTTTGCATGCAGAAAATTGTCAACGCTTGGCACATGCTATTGTTCAACAAGAAAATTTTTCAATTACGCCTAAAAACACCACCGCTCTACACAATCTAGAACACTCTATGCATGAATGGATTGTGGAAAATCCACGTAATCTTGAAGTGAAAAATCTACAACTCATCCTGCGCAATTTAAAAAATGTCCAAGAACAATTTCATAATTTAAGTATTGAGCAAGGCAATTATCAGCAAAGTTATAGTGAACATCAGGATAATTTAAATTTATTGGATGATGATATTCATGGTATGCATGATTTATGGTTGAAAATTCAACCTCATTTCACGCCGAATTCTGCCCTATTTCGACATGCAGTACGGATCGCCTTTGTCTTTGCTGTCGGCTATAGCATTTCGTTGTTACCCTTTGCTAAAAATGGCTATTGGATTTTATTGACCAGTTTATTTGTCTGTCAAATCAGTTATTTTGCCACCAAAAGCCGTTTGCAACTGCGCACCTTAGGTACTGTTTTAGGTGTGCTTTTAGGCATTCCAATTTTATATTTTGTACCTAGTGTTGAAGGTCAACTGGTGCTTACCATCATTTTTGGTGTGTATTTCTTTTATTTACGTTCCAAAAAATATGCCATAGCCACTTTAATGGCAACCTTAATGGTGTTATTGATTTTTAATCTCAAAGGTGCAGGCTATGCGATTATTTTACCGCGTATCATCGACACGATTTTAGGCTGTTTAATCGCATGGTTTGCTGTCAGTTTTATTTGGCCGGATTGGAATTTTCGTAATATTTCCAATAATATCCGCAAAAGTAGTCAGGCAACATTGAACTATTTTGATGCAATCGTGTCACAGTACCAACACGGTAAAAATAACAGTGTGGAATACCGTCAAGCTCGACGCTTTGCACATAATGCACAAATCGAACTGTCGAGTATGATTTCAAGTTTAAGTACTGAACCCAATCCCAATCAGGACTTGATCCACACCGCTTTTCGGTATTTGGTTTATAGTCATAGCCAACTCAGCTATGTATCTGCATTGGGTACACATCGCACACAGGTCAATGATGCACAAGTTTTAGAGCTCATGTTATGGTGTAAAGCTACCTTACATCATGCCTTAATTCAACAACACCCCTTAGATGAGCTGATCATTCAGGAGAAATTACAAGAAATTAAACAATTCACTGAACAAGAAAACCTATCCGACGATTTATTATTGGCACTGAAACAAATCAGTTTGTTATTGGAAACTTTACCTGAATTATTGAAGCTCAAAATGACGTTATTAAAACTTGAAATTAAATAAAAACATTGAATTTCAAGCGCATCAAATTCACTTTATACTGAACAAGTTAAGTCAATTTTTGGATTAAAACCAAGCCAATAGCTTGGTTTTATTTTCAATAAATTCAATTATTTAATATATTTTATTATTGATGTTTTATTTTGCTTTCAAGCATTAATCCGTTACACTGAATATTCATTCTCATTTTATGCAGTGACCATGAATATCAAAACCTTAAGACTTGTTGGACTTCTCGAAGGCATTTCATTTTTATTGTTATTATTCATTGCAATGCCGATGAAATATATGTTTGATAACCCTATTTTAGTGAAATATGTCGGAATGGGGCATGGCGTACTGTTCATTTTATTTTTAGTGGTTTTATTTGTGGTCTGTGAAAAGCAAAAATGGTCGATTAAAATGTTTATTTTAGGACTAATTGCTTCGATTTTACCGTTTGGACCTTTTGTCTTTGATCATAAACTCAAGAAATTAGCGCAATAAAATCCTTTCTTCCTTGAGTTTTCTCTGCTTAAACGATCTAAAAAATCTCTCTTCAAAACCTCCCTCCTCACAGGAGGGATGAAAGAGAGCTCATTTTAAAAACCCTCTCCCTAAAAATAAAATAAGCTTTTAAAACTCACCATTTGCCTGACGCTGTTGCATGATTTCTTTTAATAATTTACGGGGAATCGTAAACCATAAAGCGATCAAGGTAAAACATGCCAAAGCATATGCCCATAAATGAAAATGTTCATACATGATGCGAATAAACTCAATCACAAAGAAAAAGATAAACATCATTAACACTGAAACTGCCGCAGCAACCGTTCCTTTAGACACATCTGACGCCATCAATGCAAAACGATAAAGTATTGAAAAGCTAATCCCTTCACCAAAGCTGACCAAAGTCATGCCTAAAATGACGCAGTAGAGAAAATATTCACGCCAAATCACTCCCAGTAAGATGATTGCAGTTCCTAACAGCATCAGCGGTAAGCCCATTAAAACGGTTTTACCTAAGGCTAAACGGTCAATCATTTTAATCAGGACAATATTACCCACAATTAAACCGCCCAAAACAGGAAACTGAGCCAAGCCATATTGCAGACTACTGAGTCCTAACTCCTCAACCAACATGACAGGTGAAAGCGCAATCCATAACATCAATGGCATCGCCACCATAGGCAAACCTAAAGTCATGCCAATAAAAGTTCTATTTTTCAGGACTTTTTGATAATCATCCCAAATATAACGCAAAGGCTGCTTAGGAATACTCACTTTAGACTCAGGCATTTTGGCTTTTAAACCAAACCAACTCAAACAGGCAAAAAAGGCAATTCCAATAAAACCCCAGTGCCAAGACACATGGTCAATCAGAAAAGCCCCTAAAACAGGTCCAATTAAAGGTGCAAGCAAAGAGATATTTGCCATGAGAGCCATGACTTTAATCGCATCACGCTCTTCAAAGGTTTCTTGAATTGCGGCATAACCCACTGCTGCAATGACCGATAAACCAAAACCCTGTAAAAAGCGTAGGGCTAAAAAGCTTTCAATATGATGTGTGAATAAAATGAGTACGCAGGTCATCACAAAGAAAATTACACCTGCCAACAGGACTTTTTTACGTCCTAAACGGTCTGATAAGGGACCCAATAACCATGCGACACAGGCCCCTCCCAACAAATAAAAAGACATGGATGAAGGTGCCCAAGTGCTGCTGACACCAAACTCTTTGGTAATCGCTAACATCGCAGGTTGTACTAAATCATTACCGATATAGACTGAAAATTCGAACAAAACTAACGCCAGTGGAAACATGAATGTTGCACGGCTCAAAGTCGTCATCTGCTCTTTTTGCATTACATTGTGTGCATTATTTTGCATTGTTTTCTACAGATCATAATGGCTTGTAGGTCTACGCTTATTTTTCAGTAAATAAACGTCAGCCCAATGACAAGCACTGAGAATTTAAAATAAATTGAGATTTGCTTTAATCAAGCGAGATCAACACCGTATTCACAAGGTGTCTAAATCAAGTCAAAATAGAAAATAGAGTGAGATAGATCTGCGTCAATGTTCACTTGAGTCCTACAGACTCACGTTGAAACAGAGTACAACCAAACGCAGAATGTTGAGTGTAACACAGGCTTTTTTTGAGTGAAAGTTATCCATTTGTTATGAAGCTAGCGTATTGACGATTGCTGAATAAATCTCCCATTTTTCAGATCGTCATAAGCCTGTAAAATTTCTGTGTAAGTATTCATCAAAAAAAACCTTTGGCCTTGACCGGTTCATTTATAGTAATGGTGCAGCACTGAGCAATAAAAATTTACTATCATCCAAGGCGGTCACCTGAACCTGCTCACTATGACTACAAGTGCCTGATCTTCTAATATGTCATCATTCAATGCCCCATTTTATTGCTAAAATTGCAGTCGCCCTGTTTTGGGGAAAAATAGTTTTAGCAGGATGAAAATCCCCAAACCGAAAGTATTGTGTCATTACAGTGGATAAAAGCGATTTTTTTCATGATGTTATATTTTTAATTTCTATTTTTAAAGTTTCACCCATAAAAATGTTGTTTTAAATGAAAGCTATATTCGGTTAAATATTGCTGAAGCTGTGCCACATCATTGGTTGGCTCAATTGCACGCAAATTTAAAGCTTCAATTTTATCATTTAACAATTTTAAAATCTGTGCCTGTTCAGGTGCAGGAACCTGAGCTTTTTCTTTCTGTTGTTTTTTAATTTCCAGATAATCTTCTGCCCAATGGCGCAGTGGATCATTTTCATCAATTTGGGCAAATAAGTTGGTGATCAGGAGTTCAGGCATGATTTCCTGAGTTGCAAGTTCGGCTGACATTAGACCTCGAATCGAGTAAAACACTTTTTTGTAGGTAAAGTTATCTGCTGTCTGCATCACATGCATACCGCCTTTGGCAAGCGACAAATAATGATAATACAGAGCCTTATAATCGATACGCTCCAGCAATCCATCTCTAAATTTTTCCCATTCAGGAAATTGATTAAAGTAAACAATATGTGCACGTACCCATTCCAAAACAGTGGGATTGCTTTTAGCAAGTAGACCAAACATTTTATTAAGGTCAAAAGAAACAAAGTCAAAATCACCATCCATAATTTCAATTAAATCACGATGCTTTCGATAGTCGTAATATTGGGCTTTGCAAGGCAGGTGAAAACCACGTACATCATAGTCACTGTCAGGGCTTGCCATACCCCATAAACGGCTGCCACTTTCAATATAAAACAGCGGATGCTCATCTCGGTTTTGAAATAGATTTTGGATTTCTTGTTGGATATTCATTATTTTCACGTTTGAGGTAAGACTACAGGTTTTATATCATTAATTTTGGCAATGTTAGGATTTTTTGCATCTCTTTAAAATTATATTTTCCAAGCATTTAAAATTTACTCAACTTAACACAGTTTAAAAGCTATTTTTGCTATAAATACTTAACGAAATTCAATCACATATTTTAACTAGAAATGAAAAAACCACTTCTCACCCTAAGCCTTTGCACCGCAATTTTAATGCCTTTTATACCATTTCAAAATGTATTGGCAAGTACAACACCAAACAGCATAAAACATAATTCACCATCCTCTGTGCAACACACGCCGATCTTTGCTGAATTCCACCAAATCAATGACATTGATACATTTAACCAAGCCTTATGGGAAGCTTACTTAACTGACCCAGAAAATGATCAATCACTGTCTCGTATGTTTGCAGAACAAATTAAAAATAATTTGCCACAAATTGAAAGTTCAAACATGAGTGAGGAAGAAAAACGGAAATATCGCGACATGGCAAACATTCGTGAACCTGATGAAAATGACATTAAGATCTATAAAAAATTGCTTGAAGCTCAAAAATACGATTTGGGAGAAGGTGTAAAAAAAGACCAAAGCAAGGCGAATGATTTAATTCTTGAAGCTGTTGATTTAGGCAGTTTTGATGCTATGGAACTGATTGGTATTCGTGTCATGCATCAAATTGGTTATACACAACTTCAAGAACAAGGCATTGATCTACTTTCTCTTTTTGCTGACCATCCTAGTAATGCCGACAGTATAGGTGCATATTGGGCATACGTTGCATATAGCTATGCTTACGGTGTTGGGCGATCTGAAAATCAAGAAAAGGCGCTGCAATATTGGAAAAAAGCCAATCATTTATATTCTATACAAATTGACCCCACAGGCTTTATTGCCTATATGATGGGGAAAATGATTGAAGATAAAAATATGAATAATCAACCCATTGAAGATGCAATGCAATATTACAAAATGTCTGCTCATAAAGATAATATTGCAGCACAACAAGCCGTTTTAAAGCTATTAAATAGCAATAAAAAATTTGAAGAATTAACCTATGAACCTGAGTTATTTATGGCAGAACATAAAGCTGCAAAAAAAGAAAAAGATGCGTTCTATACACTCTCACAACTTTACGCACAAAAAGAGTGGAAAATTTATAACCCCAAAAAATCTATTGCCTCTCTAAATCAAGCCATTGCACTTGGGCATGATCGGGCATTACTGGATTTAGCACGCTATTATGAACATGGCTATTTAGTAAAAGCAGACCCTGCCAAAGCCGCAGAACTTTATAAAAAATCATTACAACAAGGCAACCCAACTGCAGGCATTTTGCTAGTGAACTTATATGAAAATGGCAGCAAAGCTTTTAAAGCCGATGCCAAACAAGCCAAAATTTGGCGAGCTAAAGCGACAGCATTGTACAAAGAACTGGGTTATGGTGATGTTTTACCAAAAGCAGATGAAATACGTTTATTCAATCGTATGTACTAAATTCAACTTACGAGATCGCTCATCTCGTAAGTTCACTCAACGACACCGAAATTAAGAGCATAAATTTGACTGAAACTCTTTCGAATGACCACGTCTACATTGATAAGTCTTTTTCGTTTCTTGTAGTTTCCATTCATTTTCTACGCGTTTGAAAATATAATCTGTACGAATCGCACTCACAGAATCATCCAATAAGTTTGAATCAATCACTGCGATTTGTGCTGCTGTCGGATTTTCCACACGATTAAATACTTGACGAACAGACAGACTATTTTGGTTTTTTAGGATGGATGGCTGAGCTTTAATCACCTGTTGCATCGGTGTATCTGCCCCACCAAAACTTACTTTACTTGCTAATTTTTCAGTTGTCGCACACCCTGTCAATACTGCAAAACACAGTGCAGAAATAGAAAATAAACGAATCATAATACTCAACCAAATCTTTTATCTATAAAACCATCATGCCTGTTTTTAGCTCAGGATACTACTTAAGCAATGTAACAAATCAAAAAATTAATTTATTTAAATAATTAAAATCAATTAGATAAGTTAAACACAAAAATAAATACACCGATCAATCATGCTTATAAAAATGAAAAATTGAGTTATAAGGGTCTGCCCGTAATTAAATATTGATCATCTTTTTGTGTAAAATTAAAAATAAAATTAACTTTTTCACTGTTGTTCAGCATCAATTGTGAATGACAACTCAAAGCGCTGCCATCCTCAGTTGCCACTTTCTGCGTCTCAATTGAAATGACTTTTAAGCTATTTGCTAAAGCATATTGGCTTTGGTCAAAAGCAGATCTCATCTGTGCTTGTGCACCATTTGAACTACACGAACGGATATCTGACTCTGCAATGACATTCACATCAGGTTTAAAAAAACGAATGATGTCAATAAATCCACTCGGATTTACACTATAAAAGCCTATCGCAACACAAATTGCCGCCCCGATCCAACCTAAAAAAGATGAACTTTCACTTTTTGTTGCAACAGACTGCATATCATCATTCGGCGCACCACAATGAATACAGGCAGGCGCTCGCACACTATAATCTTGTCCACAATCTGTACATTTTTTTAGATTCATATTTTCCCCGTTTCAATTATTTATTATTTCAGTTATTAATCAATATATTACATTATTTAAAAAAATCTTATATAAAAAAACGCTCCCGAAAGAGCGTTTTAATTTTACTTTAAATAGTTAAAGATCAAATAATTTACCCGGATTCATAATCCCGTTTGGATCGAATACTTTTTTCAAGGCTTTCATATATTCAATTTCTTCAGCTGTACGTGTGTAGTCTAAATATGGCTTTTTGGTCATGCCTACACCATGTTCAGCTGAAATTGAACCATCATATTTTTTCACAGTTTCAAACACATATTTGTTTACAACCTGACATTTTGCAAAGAATTCATCTTTACTTAAATCCGCAGGTTTTAAGATATTTAAGTGTAAGTTACCGTCACCAATATGACCGAACCAGCAAATTTCAAAGTCAGGATAGTTTTCTTCCACAATTGCATCAATTTCTTTAATGAATGCAGGAACATGTGTAATGAGTACAGAAATATCATTTTTGTATGGAATAAATGGCGCGATAGATTCTGAAATATCTTCACGTAAACGCCATAAATTATGAACTTGCTCAAGGCTTTGGCTCATCACACCATCAAGTACCCAGCCTTGTTCCATACAATGCTCGAAGATTTCCATTGCCGCATCCATGATTGGCTCATACGGCGCTTCAAACTCAAGCAAGACATAGAATGGACATTGTGTTTCAAATGGACGTTGTACATGACCATTATCTAACACTTTTTGCATTGCCAATTCACCAAAGAATTCAAATGCAGTAAGGTCAATTTTCTTTTGAAATGCATGTAACACAGGCATAATGGCATCAAAATCAGGCACACCAAGGACTAAAACCTGTAAATCATGCGGTTGGCGCTCAAGCTTAATTTCCGCTTCAGTCACTAAACCTAAAGTCCCTTCACCCCCGATAAATAAGTGCTGCATTGCGTAGCCAGTGGCATTTTTGATCATGCCTTTATTTAAACGCAACACATCGCCTTTACCTGTCACAACAGTCAAACCTAACACCCAGTTACGCGTCATGCCATATTTAATGACTTTGATCCCGCCTGCATTGGTTCCGATATTCCCACCGATTTGTGATGAACCAGAAGATGCAAAATCGACTGGATAATACATGCCTTGTTCTTCAGCATAATTTTGTAATTGTTCAGTCACGACACCTGCTTGTACACGAACCATACGATCGGCAGGGAAGAATTCCAAAATTTGGTTCATCTTGTCCATGCTCATCACGATTTCGCCATTGGCAGCCACTGCGCCTGCAGATAAACCTGTACGACCACCTGATGGCGTAATCGCAACATTAAATTGATTGGCAAGTTTTACAATGGCTTGAACTTGTTCTGTGCTTGATGGAAAAACGATGACCGATGGATTTGGATCAAAATGTTTGGTGTGATCACGTCCCCAATTTTCGAGACTATCCGCATCTGTTTTAATGCGGTTTTCACCGACAATTGCAGTTAGTTGGGTTAATAACTCAGGTGTTAAAGCGACTGGAGCGTTCATCGTTTGCAGACCTAGCAGAAGTAAACAAGTAAAAAGTGTCTAAAAATAAATCAATCAAATCGTGTGATTTCTAGACCAATGTGAATATAAAAGCAGCACCGTAGAGACAGGCTATTTTCACGAAGGCTCATTATAAGGCATTTTTCAATAAAACCCTTAAAAAAACTATTTCCATAATGTCACTATGGAAATTACACATTTAAATAGACCATATACGACAAGTTATGTCTTATATTTTGCAAAAATACCTACAATCATCGCCATAAAGGAAATGTATATCGGTCGCTGTCCTATGCTATTATATCGCCACTAAATTTGGCCTTTGTAGCGGAGCCGTAATGAGCCAACATCTTTCACTGCCTAAAGATAAAATTCGTTTCTTGTTGTTAGAAGGCGTTCATCAAAATGCAATCGACACATTAAATGCTGCTGGATATACCAACATCGACTATCGTAAAACTGCGCTTGAGGGTGAAGCGTTGAAAGAAGCGATTAAGGATGCACACTTTATTGGTATTCGTTCCCGTACTCAATTGACTGAAGAAGTCTTTGAAGCAGCACAAAAACTCATTGCTGTCGGTTGTTTCTGTATTGGTACAAACCAAGTGAACTTAAATGCTGCCATGGTTCGTGGTATTCCAGTATTTAATGCTCCTTATTCAAATACACGTTCTGTTGCAGAGCTTGTACTTGCTGAAGCAATTCTCCTTCTTCGCCGTGTGCCTGAAAAATCTACAGACACACATGCAGGTGGTTGGAACAAATCTGCTGTCGGTTCATTTGAAACACGTGGTAAAACTTTAGGCATCGTGGGTTACGGCTCTATCGGTTCTCAACTTTCTGTCCTTGCAGAAAGTATGGGCATGCATGTCATTTATTATGATGCTGTGACTAAATTGCCTTTAGGTAATGCACGTCAAGTCGGTTCTATGGGTGAACTTCTTGCCAATGCTGACGTAGTATCGATCCATGTACCTGACGTTCCTTCTACACGTAACTTCATGGGCAAAGAACAATTTGCACAAATGAAAGAAGGTTCTATCTTCATCAATGCTGCACGTGGCACATGTGTGGTGATTGAAGATCTTGCTGATGCATTAAAATCAGGTCATATCGCAGGTGCTGCGGTTGACGTATTCCCGAAAGAACCAAAAGCAAACGGTGAAGAATTCGTTTCTCCTCTTCGCAACATTCCTAACGTGATTTTAACACCGCACGTAGGTGGTTCAACCATGGAAGCGCAAGCGAACATCGGCTTAGAAGTTGCTGAGAAATTCGTTGCTTACTCTGATAAAGGTATGACTTTATCTGCAGTAAACTTCCCTGAAATTGCGTTGCCATTGACTGAAGGTAAACACCGTTTACTACACATTCATAAAAACGTACCGGGCGTTTTATCTAAAATCAACAACTTATTTGCTGAACATGGCATCAACATCTCTGGTCAATCTTTAATGACCAAAGGTGATGTCGGCTATTTAGTGATGGATGTAGATGCAACTGCATCAAAAGAAGCACTTGATACGCTACATGAAGTTGAAGGCACAATTCGTGTACGTGTATTGTTCTAAGTTTTAGCGTATTGTAAAACCACAGCTTTCGGGCTGTGGTTTTTTTATGCTTTTCATTTTCTACGGTTTCAATCAAATCATTGATAAAAGCTGAATCACTTATACCTATTTAGTCTATTCAATGCCAAATTTAAAAAATACGCCTCATCTACATGCACTGATTTTATTGTTCATTGCCATGATCAGTATGCAAAGTAGTGGTTCACTTGCCAAAATATTATTTGATCAGTTCCCCATTCTCACGGTTTCCGCTATGCGTTTGTTATTGGGTTCAGCAATTTTGGCGGTGATTTTTAAAATTTGGCAGGTCAATTTTAAACAAATCAATTGGCCCGCAGTCATTCGCTATGGCATTGCCTTAGCTGGCATGAATGCGTTGTTTTATCTATCTATTGATCGTTTACCATTGGGTATTGCTGTTTCTTTTGAGTTTATTGGCCCACTTAGCGTGGCACTGTTTTATGCACGACAAAAATTTGATTTCATTTGGGTTGGACTTGCAATTTTAGGTTTAATTTTGCTTTTCCCCTTTGATCAAAGTCAACACCGCTTAGACCCCTTAGGCATTGCTTTCGCTTTAGGTGCAGGTGCATGTTGGGCAATGTATATCATTTTTGGACAAAAACCTTCGGGTATTTCGGGCAATCATACCGTATGTTTAGGTATGTTTATTGGCATGTGTTTTTTGATGCCCATTGCGATTTTTGTTGGCATGCCACTCGCCACGTTCCATGCTGACAACTTACTGTTATTGATGATTTTGGCAATTCTTGCGAGTGCATTACCCTTTAGTTTGGAGATGGTTGCCCTTCGCACATTATCCCCTTTTGTTTTTGGTACGCTGACCAGTTTAGAGCCAGCCATTGCCGCACTTTCGGGCTTTATATTTTTACATGAACAATTATTATGGACACAATGGTTGGCTTTAATGGTGATTATTGTGGCATCGATTGGCTGTACCTACACCACACAACAAGCAAAGCAAGCCATTGAAAAAAATTAAAAAAGTAAATTTTAAATGTTGCTCAAATATCTATTTAGACAACTGTCACTTGTTTTTCGATCGGTAAATCAGGATGGATCTCCAATACTGTTAAACGCATATCAAAGACAGCACCCGTGTCAATAAAGTAACAATTGTGGCGTTTGGTCACGAGATCAACTACCGTATGCCCTAGAAAAACAGTATCAATCCCTTGAATATTTTGAAAATTTTTCTTAACAGAATTACGAATACGAGAGCGTCCCCACAGGGCGATTTCACGCTGCTTTTCAGTATGAATTGTCGCTTTAAATGCATTCCAATCATTCTGTTCAATATCACCATGCACAAAGCCATACTTTTGCCCTAGATATTCAACTTCTAAAATAATCGGCATCTTTTGGCATAGCTCAACCACTTGGTTTCTATCGGTTTCTGACAAGGCATAAAACCATTCACCACCATGTTGTGCATGTAAGCGTGCCATCATCGGATCAATCGCAGAATGCAAACACATCTCTTCATGATTACCGATAATGCTTTTAAACCATGGCTCATGACTCAAATTTAGACATTTTAAACTGTCAGCACCTCGATCTACCAAATCACCCACACAAACCAAGACATCCTGTTGAAAATCAAATTGAATTCGGGTGAGCTTTTGCATTAATTGATCATAACAACCATGCAGATCTCCCACCACAAATAAGCGACCGTGTTGGTGATGATAGTATTCAATCGGGTTGTTAAACTGCATCTAACTGCTCAATTACAATGCGATTGCACAGGCTTCAATATGTTGATTTTGCTGTGCCAAAGCCAAATATTTTTCAGCATTTTTCTTATTTTTTCGAATGCCTAAACCTTGTGAATATGCCTGATACAACTCAAAATATGCATCGACATCTCCCCCTTCAGCAGCTTGTTGCAACAACGTCACCACATGTTTTAGATCAACATCCACCCCTTGCCCAGCACGATACATACGTGCCAATAAATAAGAAGCACGGGCTGATTTTGCTTGCTGTGCAAGATCTAACCACTGAATTGCTTGCCCAAATTGTTGCTTTTGCTGTTCATAAATAGCCATGCATAACATTGCTTGGACATGAGCATTTTTTGCAGCTGCACTTAATAAAGCCACATGACGAGGATCTTCAGGATTTAATAACATCGCCAATTCAAATTGTGCATCTGTATTGCCTTGTTGCGCTGCCTGATCCAACCACTGTATACCCTCGTCAGGATTTTTCTCTATACCGATTCCCATACGTAAACACTGTCCATAATAAAATTTTGCGGCAACATCTCCATGTAATGCTGCAACTTGAAGAAATTGACACGCGCGTTGATTGAGCTGCAATGTCTCTGCTTCATCCTGTGCTCTTTCAGCTTTACGTAAAGTCTCGATTCCGTACCAATAGCATGCTTCAATATGCCCTAACTGTGCAGCTTTGCCTAAAAATTCATAAGCTACATCTGGGTCACCTTTGGGGTCTTTTTCTTCAATTAATGCACGTACATAGCAACCATATGCATCATTGTGCTCTTGTGCTTTTTGTGCGTATTTAAACGCTTTTTTGTCATTACCTTGTTTAAAATACTGAAAAGCAACCACAGCACTCGCAAAGTGATCGTTTTGCGCCAAATTTTCCAATTGCTCAATGACTACATTTGGATCAAATGCAAGATTTTCAATACAAGTTTTTAAACTCATTTCATGTTGATGCTGTTGGTAATTATTCAATAATAAATTTAAAGCAGCCTCAGCATCATTTTGCAAAATATTTAATGCAGACATATAGATTGCTTCAGGATGCTTTAAATCCAGAGCTTGTTGTAAATAATTTAAACCTTCTTCAGCACTGACATTTGCACTTAAAGCTTGTCGTCCAATATGCGCTAACTCAACCATCGCCAAAGCATCGCCAAGTTTCGCAGCATGTTTAAAAAATAACACAGCCGATTCAATATTTTGTTCGACATAATGCCCCAAGAAATGCCATTGCCCTAACAGCATACTCGCTGCGGCAAAATTGTCATTGGAAGCATTCACTAAAATATCCACGCGTTGCTGTGCATCTTGATCTGTTTTTGCCGCACCTTGTTTTTCTAAATATAAGATATGCTGATAATTTACAGCATGATCATCCCCATAGTGCACCACATCTTTCGATTGTAAAGATTTTTTATTTTCTATTTTAATGTCTGACATCATATTACCTATTCATAAATTTACAATTTTCAAGGACTTCATTTTTCTATTCTTTCAAGCATATTTTCAATTTTATTTGAGCTAAAAACGACCAATATTGATAAAAGAATCAAAGCCATTCAAATTTTAAAAACTTTCAAGCTAAGCTATTCTAAGATATTTATATATAAATGAGAATATGCCTTTTTGAAATAATAAAATGTTAGAATTGCACAATATTTCTTCTTGTCTGCACTATGCAAAACTCTCAATTTCTTGCTGTATTTTACATGATCATGTCGATGGTGGCATATCAGATCAGTGCCTCATTTGCCAAACAACTCTTTCAAGTTTTAGACCCGTTAACTGTCGTTACATTACGCTTGTGTTTTGCCTCTATTTTAATTTTTATGATGTTCCGTTCGTGGAAAATCATCAAACGTTTGCCCCATTTAAAATGGAAAGACTTATTATTTTATAGCGCTTCAGTGTGCTTAATGAATGTCTTGTTTTATGCATCTTTGGGTAAATTACCACAAGGCATTGCTGTAGGTTTAGAATTTTTAGGACCCTTAACACTGGCACTCCTGTCGATCCAACGCAAAATCGATTATATCTGGGTCGTTCTTGCCATGATCGGTATTGCTTTAATGGTGCCTTGGCAAGATACCCAGCAAGATCATTTTTCCTACGTGGGTGCAGCTTTTGCGCTCGGTGCGGGTATATGTTGGGCATTTTATATTTATTTTGGGCAAAAAGTGGTACGGCAAAATATTGGTATGCATGCGCTGACGATTGCCATCACGTTGTCTGCGCTAGTGATGCTCCCCATCAGTGCGGTACATAACCCAACTGCATTAATGCAAACTCAGTATTGGGGACAAGCACTCATCATAGCACTATTAGCGACAGCAATTCCTTACGCTTTAGATTTAATGGCACTCAAAACCTTAAGCAAACTAAGCTACGGAACACTATCCAGCCTCTCTCCTGCTTTAGCTGCCATAGCAGGCATGGTACTGCTCAAAGAACACATTAGCCTTGGGCAAAGTATCGCTTTACTATGCATTATGATTGCTTCGATTGGGGTAACATTCAAACCCAAATCAACTGTGATTGAAAATTAAAACCTCTTTAATAAAAATGGGCTGATTATGCATCTACCCATTCTTGTGTGTTCACTAAACCAAACTGTCCTTTTCTTTCGCTTTATATTTTTTATACTCAGCTAAATATTGCTTAGCTAAGCTTTCTTTTTGCTTATCCTCTAAAATTTTACCTGCTTGCTGAAAGAAACCATGCTCTTCTTCTTGTAAGTGATGATGCACAGTTTCAGACAGTTTTTTAGCAATAGCTAACCAACCAGGATTACTAAATTCAGTTTCACTGAGTTGTTCCAAAAGCTCATCCATTTTGTGATGTTCAGACAAAGCATGACGAGTAATATTCAAACCCGAATCTGTCATCATCAGAGGAATATAAAAATAGCGGTCTTCGCCTACAGCGTGTGCAAACAATTCATTTTTTAATTGCTCAAATAAAGTTCTGCGTTCAGGTGTATCCCCTGAAGTTTTTAATAATTTTTCAGATAATTCTCTTTGAATGTCGTGACTTTCTCTTAAAGCTTCAAATATATTCATGATGATTTTCCTTTTATCCTAAAAGATTTCAAACATTTTTTGATCAGAGCGTTATCATCATAGAAAATAAAAAGCGCTGATATTGTCAGCGCTTGCAATCATTTGTATAAGAAATTTTAGTAATGAGAATGACTTACATCCAAAACATTTGATAAGCAAGACGACAAATTAAGATACTGACCAAAATCAAAAATAAAATACGGATAAAACCACTACCATATTTTAACGCCATTTTCACGCCAACCAATGAACCACAAACATTCGCAACTGCCATCATCAAACCCAACTGAAACAGGACATGTCCTGTCGGAATAAAAAAACTTAAAGCTGCAAAATTGGTCATAAAGTTCCCGATTTTCGACAATGCTGAGGCATGTAAAAAATCGACTTTTAAATAACGAATAAAGTAGAAAATAAAAAAACTACCCGTACCTGGACCAAAAATACCATCATAAAAACCAATTAACAAACCACCTATGCCTGCAAGAATCAAAACTTTCCGTGTGATCTCTTGCTGGATATGCACCTGCCCAAATTGCTTTTTAACCAAAGTATAAATGGCGATTACAATCAGCATAAACAGAACAAATGGGCGTAAAATGTCTTGTGGAATCATGGATACACAAGCCGCACCACCAAAGGCACTGATAAAAGCCGTGATCGCAATCACAGCTAATAATTTCCACTGAATTTTAACCTGACGTAAATAAGAAAATGCCGCAGATGCTGTACCGCAAATAGAAGCCAGTTTATTGGTACCAAAGATCGTTGCTGTCGATGAATGTGGCAACGCACCCATCAAAGCAGGAATTTGAATCAAGCCTCCACCGCCGACTGCTGCATCAATCGCACCTGCACAAAAGGCAAAAAATACTAAACTCAGAATCAGTTCGAGTTCCATGGACGTTCCTTTTACATCGGGTGGCTTACAAGTTCAAGACACGTTTGGGCACCAAACGTTTTTTCTCAGTAATTTCTGCCAAGCCTAAACATTTTTCCCCATCAAATACCACTGCGTGCGCTGCCGCAACATGATCAATATTACTTTCCATACCTCGACAAAAATATTCTGCACGCCCTTCAGGCACTTGCACTTTTGGAAAGTGGTCAATCGGTGCATACACAGGCAGCAACAAAGCTTCACGTTCTTGCTCAGTTAAACTTTCTAAATATTCAATAGTCCATTCAGCATTCAGTTCAAACTGCCCTGTTTGAATTCGATGTAAATAAGTTAAATGCCCATATGTACCCAATGCTTTCGCAATATCTTCACCTAAAACACGAATGTACGTTCCCTTTGAACACGTGACATCTAAAGTGATGGAATCTGCCGTAAAAGATAATAATTGAATATTTTCAATAACAATAGGACGTGCTTCACGCTCAATCTCAATCCCCTTACGTGCCAACTCATATAAAGGACGACCCTCTTTTTTCAATGCTGAATACATCGGAGGAACTTGGAGGAGATCACCTGTAAACTGTGTCAGTACCTTCTGAATTTGCGCTTGAGTCAGTTCAGGTACGGCTTGTTCAAGTAAGACTTCACCTTCGACATCACCTGTAGTTGTACTATGACCTAAATGAATAGTGGTCTGATAACGTTTAGTTGAGTCGAGTAAAAAATGAGAAAATTTAGTTGCCTCACCTAAACAAATGGGCAATAGTCCAGAAGCAAGTGGGTCTAATGCACCCGTATGCCCTCCCTTTTCTGCACGAAATAACCATCGTACACGTTGTAAAGCAGCATTTGAGCTAATACCAAGTGGTTTATTTAATAAAAAAACGCCACTAATGGGACGACGCTGGATTTTGGGTGATTTGACAGACATAACAAGGGGATCAAAATAATGTGTCACTATTCTAACAAATCCATTTATCTATTTTTATAAATTTGCATTGTACAAATTCAAATCCCATATTAGATTATTTTTCAACCATAAAAATAATATTGATGAAAAGGATTTAAAATGAAGCGCGTACACAAAAGTATATTAGGGATGTGTGCAGTATGCAGCGTCCTCATTATTTTTTGGCTCAAACCTCAAAATCAGCCAATAGATACTACAGCATTTCATCACTTTTCTGCCTCTAATATGGGACAAGTACCATCTCACATAGTGAATTCAAATAAAGATATAGCGTCATTTTCAAGTCCAAGCCAACAAGATACCCAAATCAACTGTCAGATTCGCACTGATACCGCACATCAGCTCATCGTCAATGAACAAACAAAAAATTGCTTTGAATACTTTTTAACACAATTAGGTGAAAAAAATCTAAACACCATCAAAAGTGATTTTTTTAAATTTACCGAAGTCACTTATCAAAACCCTTTACGTGCTCAACTCAATGAACTTTGGACACGATATCTGCGATATAGAGAGCAACTTGGACAACTTCAGTCCGCGAAAACATCCAAAGACAGCGTTAATTATTATCGAGAGATCCAACAAAACATCCAGCACTTAAGAAAAAATATTTTCTCAAACCAAGAAATGATCGGCTTGTTTGGTCAACAAGACCTCTATGATCAATACACCCTACAACGCATGGCGATCATGGAAAATCAACAGCTTTCAGCTATAGAAAAAGCCTCTCAAATCAATCAGCTCTTTCAGCAACTGCCAACAGATTGGCAAGAAAATTTAAAACAACTAAATCAACTTGCAGACCTACACCAACTTACTGCTGAAATAAAAGCACACCATGGCTCTGATGCAGAACTACACCAAATGCGAGTTAATCTAGTGGGAATTGAAGCAACACAACGGCTAGAAAATTTAGATATTCAACGCAATAATTGGCAAAATAAAGTCAATAGTTACCTCACAGAACGCGATCAGATTATCAAAAGTTCAATGCCTTACGAGACTCAAAGTCATGCAATAATTCAATTAAAAAATCAATATTTTCAAAATCCCCAAGAAAAATTACGCCTTCAAACATTTGAAACCGTTCACGATCAAGGAGGTAAGTTACCCTTTACTCAGTAAAAAATAATTCATCTTGCGTTAAAAACAAAAATAAGGTTTAAAAGGACAATCCAATGAAATTAAAAACATTATTCGTCGGGTTATTGACTTCATTGTGTATCAATCAAGTCAATGCAACTGCTGGGCTTCAAAAAGCCAATACGCTCTATACGATAGACAATTATGCGCAAACCAAATATCCGCTTGTTTTTGTACATGGCATGTTTGGTTTCAATCGATTAGGCAATGCTGTCTTTGGTCTAGATTATTGGTATCAAATTTTACCTGATCTGGCTCGCCATAATGCAACTGCTTATGCTGCTCAAGTTTCTCCTTTAGAGTCAACCGAAGTACGTGGAGAACAACTTCTCACCCAAGTAGAAGAAGTGCTCGCAATCACAGGACAGTCTAAAGTGAACCTAATTGGACATAGTCATGGTGGTCCTACGGCTCGTTATATTGCTGGTGTACGCCCTGACCTTGTTGCCTCTGTAAGCTCTGTCGCGGGTACAAACGATGGCTCACCTGTAGCAGACTTAGTACAAAATACACCTGTACTCAATGGTGTGCTGGCTATCGTGATGGATGCACTCATGACACCTGTTATTAACTTTGCACAGCAATCCAATCTACCCTCAGATTTTAAAGCCTCTATTTACAGCATGTCTCAACCAGGTGTTCAAGCATTTAACCATAAATTTCCACTAGGTTTACCTAGCACGAAATGTGCCGATGGTCCTCAAAAAGCCAATGGTATTGCTTTTTATTCATGGACAGGAATCTCTAACGCCACGAATCCACTTGATCCTGACACATTATTAACAGCTATGGGTCCAATCGCATTCAATGGTCAAGCCAATGATGGTTTAGTTAGTGTATGTAGCAGTAAACTTGGCAAAACGATCCGAGATAATTACCAATGGAATCATTTTGATGAAGTTAACCAAGTACTTGGACTTAAAGGATTATTTGCACCAGACCCTGTAGATATCTTTCGCCAACATGCAAACCGTTTGAAATTACAAGGCTTATAAAATGCCATAAGCAAAATACATCCATAAAAAAATGCGCCACAAGGCGCATTCTTTAGTCACGTAAAACGTATTATTTCGCTTTACGAGCTGGCAATTTTTCACGAATACGTGCAGCTTTACCAGACAATTCACGTAGGTAGTAAAGTTTAGCACGACGAACGTCACCACGACGTTTCACTTCGATACCAGCAACGATTGGTGAATGAGTTTGGAAAACACGCTCAACACCAACACCGCTAGAAATTTTACGTACTGTGAACGCAGAGTTCAAACCACGGTTTTTCTTAGCGATTACAACACCTTCAAATGCTTGAAGACGTTCACGATCACCCTCTTTTACTTTTACTTGAACAACAACTGTGTCACCAGGTGCAAAAGCAGGGATGTCTTGTTTAAGCTGAGCATTTTCTACAGCTTGTACTAAAGGATGCTTACCGCTCATGGGGTATCTCCAATATGTGTGGGTCAGAAGAGGTCTGAATTCCACAGGGGCTAGAGGCTAAGGCGCATAGACCCGTTTAGCTTTCCCTTCATGCTTGACCGCTTCAATGCATAAAGAGCCTATTAATGACTCTAAACAAAATGCTTAGAGCAAATCTGCTTAAACAAATGAACTAATTCTTTTGTTCTTGCGAATCTTTTAGCCATTTTTTTTGCTGCTTGGTCAATTCCACTTTTTCAACCAATTCAGGTCGACGTTCAAGTGTTCGTTGATAACGCTGCAAAAACCGCCATTTTTCAATATTTGCATGATGCCCAGATTTAAGTACTGTAGGCACATCCAAACCTTCAAAATGATCTGGCTTGGTATATTGTGGGCAGTCTAAAAGACCATCCACAAATGAATCTTGCACATGGGATTGCTCATCGGACATGGCACCCGGAAGTCTCCGAATAATACTGTCCAATAAAACCATCGCAGGGAGTTCACCACCCGATAAAACGTAATCACCAATCGACCATTCCTGATCAACATAAGTTTGGATCAAACGCTCATCAACCCCTTCATAACGTCCACACAACACAATCAATCCGTCATAATTGACAAATTTTTGTACTGCATTTTCATTCAAGGTTTTTCCTTGTGGTGACATATACACCACAGGAACGTTCACTGCACCCGCTTGTATTGCAAGTTTTTTGGCACGATGGATTGCTTTTGCCAACGGCTCAGCCATCATCACCATACCAGGACCACCACCAAATGGACGCTCATCCACTCGCTTGTAGTTGCCCTCAGCAAATTCACGTGGATTGATACAATGAACTTGGATCAAATCACGTTTTTCTGCACGTCCGCTAATCCCGTAGGCTGTAATCGCTTCAAACATTTCAGGAAACAGCGTAATGACTGCAAAAAACATCGCAGACTCCTCTATTTTCCTACTGCGTTTATCCTTTCGGATTAATAATCTACGCCCCAATTTACGTAGATACGACCAGCTTCAAGATCAACACGTTGTACTACATCTTTATGCCATGGAATCATGCGCTCTTCACCATCAATGCTATTTGGTGTTGCACGAACAACCATCACATCATTGGCGCCTGTTTCAAACAGTTCATGGATTTGACCGAGATTCACTTCTTGTTCTTCATCGTCTAGACCTAACACGGTTAAGCCTTTCAAATCTGACCAATAATACTCGTCCACGCCCGCTTGAGGCAGTTGCGATTTAGAAATCCAAACATTTGCGCCAACTAAATTATCCGCTGCGGTACGATCAATTACACCTTTGAGCGAAACAACTAAGCCTTTGCCATGTGGTTTCCAACGTTTTACATCAACCATTTGCCAACCTGCTTTGGTTTCAATGTACCAAGGCAGATAGTCAAAAATATTGCTCATGGGTTCTGTATTGGAATAGACCCAAAGCCACCCATTTAATCCATATGCTGAACGTAGCTGTCCAATCTGAATACGATCTTCGGGCACATTCTGTGTTGGTGTCAT
This sequence comes from Acinetobacter sp. Marseille-Q1623, assembly GCF_902809895.1. Classification (NCBI taxonomy): domain Bacteria; kingdom Pseudomonadati; phylum Pseudomonadota; class Gammaproteobacteria; order Moraxellales; family Moraxellaceae; genus Acinetobacter; species Acinetobacter sp. Marseille-Q1623. The sequence goes on from NZ_CADDWG010000002.1 coordinate 351,550, forward strand.
GGGCAATCTACTACTTAATTTTCAAAAATTATGCAGCAGCTGCAGCTTTCTTAGCTTGAGCAGCTAAAGAAGCAACACGTTCAGAAGGTTGCGCACCTTGTGAAACCCAATGTGCAAAACGGTCAGCGTCTAAACGAAGTTTTTCTGCTTTACCTTGAGCTGTAGGGTTAAAGAAACCAATACGTTCGATGAAACGACCATCACGTGCATTACGGCTATCAGTCACAATGATTTGATAGAATGGACGTTTTTTAGCACCACCGCGTGCAAGACGAATAACAACCATGATAGAACCTTATAGTTTTTACGGATTATCCATGTTTCGACCATCGAAACATTTCAAACCCCTTTCATAGAGGGCGGTATTTTACGTTAAATTTACTGCGAAATAAAGATCAATTTCTGTTTATCCACAGTTTTGAATTTAACCTCCTATTTGCCATCCCAGTCTGTGCTACTTGATGGAGTACAAGAGGTGCCTTTCGTCCAACATTTTTCTCCATCACTGGTTAAAACAATATCGCCATTATTTTGCATCAATGTTCCGCTTATGGGTTGCGCTGTTAAAATCCATGTCGCAGCTGTTGTTTGTAAATCTAACTCATATAATGCTTCACCATGATTTGGTATTAAATTTCCGCCATACATTTGACTTATCGTTGCATTGGTATAATGACCATTTGTTATTTTATATTGACTGAGCATATGTGCTATAGCCATCATTTCAGCTTGGGCATCGGTTCTATTCACTTTCACTTTATAATGAATATAAGAGGGATAAGCAATTGCAGCCAAAATAGCAATAACAGCAACGACGATCATGAGTTCAATTAAAGTAAATCCTGTTTTTCTCACCCTTACCACTCCTCAAAACCTGCATCACCACACGAGTCATAGTCCATATTTTCCTGTGTGATATTTTTACAATGTACACCTGCACTGGTTAATAATAATGAGTAATTCGCAGGATCTTGGCTTATGGCTTTAATTGACCAGCCTTGCCCACTTGAAGACGAGTCTGTCAACAGTGGATTTCCAGTCATACTATCGACCAAAGTAATCGTATATTTTGAGTTTAAATTTAAAGTTTGTGATGACACATCAAATACAGAGTTACTTGGGTACAGATAATTGGCATTAAACCCTTTAAAACTAAAATTCCGAGCCTTATAACGCTCTAATTGCTCTGCAATTTTCTGCATTTCTTGTTGCGCTTGAGCAACATTGGCTCGCCTTACAAAATGCTGATAACTTGGGATCGCAATGGCTGCCAAAATAGCAATAATGACAACGACAACCATGAGTTCAATCAAGGTAAAACCTTGATTGAATCTAGTTTGAGAAGTTTTTCCAACAGAATCATTTTTCATATTATTCTGCCTTGGCATAACGTTCATACCAACGATTTGGAATAAATCGAATTGCCCCGCCAGCAGTAATAAACTTCGAACCTGACTGGCAGTCAGAACCAACACAACCAACACCAATATCAGCAGGATCTGGGACTACAATTGTTTTTTTCCCATCTTCTCCATATGGCCCCACATTTAAATGAACAATCCCCGCACCTAAATTGTAAACATAGTTAGCATTTTGCGGACATACACCTGTAGGCAGACAAAGACGCTGCGTAAAACTATGACCTTTTACGCCTGCACCACAACTTGAAGATGTACCATTATTTGAAGCATCATATTGAGTGACATACAGACTTCCCTCCATAGCAACTAATGGGGTTAATCCTTTAATAATACTCGCACCTGCTTCTTCTCTATTGGTCAATGTTGCGCTAAACTTTTTCTTAAATGGATAGTACCATCCACCCCAACCTGATTGAGCATTTGCCTCAGCACCTAATACCAGCGTTGCTGCACTATCACTACGGGCAACATGTTCATTACTGATATATTTTAATTGACTTGTTGATGCCGTTGTACTGTTTTCCGCAGCCAAAGTTCTTGTACTTATATGTGTCTGCGGATAGAAAGTTCCATCAGGATGAATATCATAATCATAAATTGCATAAACCGCGTCATACTGCAAACCTAAAGGATCTTTTTTACCTGTGGATGTTGGAGAGTCGTCTGTAGCCAAAAGTGGAGAACTCTTATTTCCTGAGACAAAGCTTACCACAATGATATTGGCACCTTCTTTCTTCCCTGCACTATGGTGTGCAGTAAATACAGGTGCCATATAGAATCGTGGTGCAGTACCATTATATAGCTGTGTTGCACTATCTTGAGTTTGTAAATTTAGAATTTGAGTTACTTGAGAATCAAAACTGTCTTTATTTCCATCATTTTTAAAGTCCACTCGGAACGCTTGACCTGCTAAATCACCAAAATAGAGATGATCTACTACGCCATCATTATTACGGTCTACTGTTTTAACATCACTTGCAACACTGTATTTTAAATTTGCATTTGATGCATGTTCTACACCTGTATCACTTGATGAAGCAGAAGAGTCTGCATACCAAAGCAAATCACCATTGTCGGCATCAAACATATATACGCCTGAGCCTTTTTTATTCTCTTGTTTATAATTATAGTGCTCATAACCTGCATAACCAGTACGAATACCATTGGCGAACAAGCCATCCCCATGGTCTCCACCTGCGTCATAACCACCACCAACGAACATCACCAATTTGCGTTGACCTTTCCAGTTCACATAGTCTAGCTTTGGCTTTGACCAACTTTGTGCCATATTTTCAATAGCTTTATATTCTTTTCCACTTGAATTGGCTTTTGAATACACTTTTCCCGTTGTAGGATCAATATGAAATTTCAACGCAGGATGATCAATTTTCGTTAAATCTAATGAATAATAGCTACGCCCACCCATGCGTAAGCCACCATATACCCATTGTTTACCACTGAGATTTTCTACTTCATCTTTAGAACCAACAACATCACGCACTGCACCATTCACTGTGAGCGTACCATCTGATTTAGTCACATAAACTGTATGTGCAACCCACTCGCCATCAATACCGTAATACAATGCATCTTTACCACCTGCAAGATTACCTGCATTTTCACGGAAAGTTTCGGCTTGTTTTTCAATCATTTCTTTAGGAACAAAACTAAATTTTTCAATGCCTGTTGTTGCATCGACAACACTCAATAAGCCTTGAGTTGTTCCAAACATAACGTAGTCTTTACGCCCAATTGAACTAATTTCTACTTTTTTTGTGGTTTTATTCCGAGTAGCAACCGCTTTACCTTCTTGAGTTAAAAGTACTGGCAATGAGTGATAAACACTCCCCATTTGTCTAACACTTGTAGTTGCACGAGTAAGATCCAAACCCTCAGTTGCTGTTTCTGTGCTGATATTATAGCCCAATAAAGTCATCAATCCTCTGACACGAGATGCATTATCAGTCTTCGTTTTATTATCAGTTGTATAAGTATAATCGATTTGATTTAAATCAAAATTTTGACTAATTCTTTCATCTTCACTTTTAGAGCCATCATAATCATAATTCGTTAAGAGTTTTCGACCCGCCGTTGTAATGGACTCACCTTTGTCATTGGTTTTTGTGACTAAACCTAAAGGTAATTGGCTCAGTGCTCCATCTTTTGAAAATACAGGAGCATTTTCAGGATAAGTCACCCCTGATTTTGCCCAAAGATCCGTTAAATCCTGCAATTTACTTTTTAAAACCACTGTTTGGCTAGCAGTTCCATTTTCGTCTGCATAAACACCACCATTCACTACATAATATTTTTTTAAGTTACCAAACCACAATTGTCGTGTATCAGCAGGATCAACTTTAGGCTCGAACTGAGGGAAATAGGCATATTTTTGGATGATTTCTGGATTTAATGCATCCATGGGTACAGTTGACGACCCTGTACTCATAGATGGAATATCTTTACTGATTTCATTAATAAAATTATTGATACTGTCTACGACGCTTTGTGAATCAGTCCCTACATACCATTGACCACCACCAATTGTCCCCCAGTCTTTTGCATCTTGTACATCTGGATCAATATTTGAACTAAAACTTGAACTAAAGCCAACCACAGCAGTTTTTATTTTTAAACCTAAAGGATTTTTTTCTGAATCCAGTAAAGCCTGTGCATAATTACCAATACATGACCAAGCATTTCTTGAGTTTTTATATCCTGAACGATTTCCCAGCTGGCTATTGGCACAACTAAATAAATTACCTTTATTCGCTAAAGATGTACTCATCAACTCATAAGCTGTTCCGCTTTTACCATCGCTTCCTGGCGCAGTACCACCTGGCTCAGGCTGTCCATCTGTAAGAAAATAAATACCTTGCCCACTACATTCCTTTTTATTTTTGGCTGCTTCTGATGTACCTAGTTGGGCTGTAATTGAGCTAGGGGCAATATATTTTTGATTATCTCCAGTTCCTGTATATGTATCACTACTAGACTGTCCTTGAGCTAAACCACTATATGATCCATTTGCACTGTAATTATAATAATAACAAGTCGCTCGAGCACCATTTCTTGCCGCACATGATTCAGTTTTTACAAAATCATTAGGTGGCGTTATATACCCATATCCTCCCCAATTTGTACACATCCCTGCAGCATCCCATGTATCACACCTCCATCCTTGATTCCTATTGTCCATTGCTAACAATGGAAGCACTCTATTAAGAACAGGACTCTGCCCCATTAAATAAGCAGCTGCTTCAGCATATGCGTAAGGTGTAGGTGTACCACCATCAGCTCTTAAATTATTAATAGCAGTGAGTAACGTATCTCGATGAGTTTCATCTCTATATTTCCGAATCTCTTCATAAACAAATCGACAGTCTCCCCTATTTCCATAAGTACAATCACTATTAGAAGTATATTTAAGTGGAATACTATCAGTATAGCCCGCCGACGAAGTCGTATCCCCTGCCCAGGTTAAACAATTGTAATTTTTAGAATCCCAAGAGGTGCATTTATTATAATAAACCGTATCTACTCTTTTCACTCTGTTTGTATATCTTGTCCAAAGTGGTTTTCGATAAGTAGTTTCTAATATTTCATTACCAGTTTTAGTTCCCAAAGCTTTCGCTGCTACTAAAATTCGTCCAGTATCCCCACTAAAATCTGAAAGCCCAATCACAATTTTGTCATCTACTCTTGGAATGGTGGAAGTTCCTTGCAATACATCTCTTAAGCCTTTTTTCAAAATATCCAAACGACTATTACCAGCACTGGCTGTATTTGTATTCCCCATATTCCATCTCATACTTCCAGACGTATCCAACATTAGGAGTAAAGTTGCAGTCCCTGTACTATCTTCAGGAATTTTATAGATTTCTAAATCAGCGGCAAAACTAGGAATACTTGCACAAATTATAGATGTAATTGCAGCAGCAATTGTGCCAACCTTAAATTGATTTAAACTTTTTTTAATTTGCACATTTTGTTCAAGTACATGCAGGTCAGATTTTTTCATTTCATTCTTTTTCATGATTCATTCCCCTATTACGATGTACGTACGGCTTTCATTGTATATTCCATCTCTTGAGTACTATATGGAACATGATTTAAAGATAAACAGTCAGTTACGGTTTGATTTTTAATAACACTATCAACAAAACTGGTATAATTTTTTAAACAATTATTGATATCGGATTTAGAGCTAGCACTTAAGTTTGGCAAAATCGATGTCGCAGTAATCACTACTTTTTGAATACCCGTACTTTTCGAACTCTCTTTATCATCACCTTCTAGCATATGTTCCCAATCTCGATTATTTTCTGAGGCTCTGACCGTCACTTGCGTTAACACTGCATTACGACCACTCAAAAAGTCTGTTAGACGATCTAATTGGCAAAATCCATTTTTACCCATATCCGTGTTTTTAATCGTAGAACCATTCCAATAAACTACACTTGCTAAACGGCTTCCAGCAAAGTTGTCCGCTGTTGTACCTCGGACACAAAACACTAACTCTTTCCCTTTATTTTCAGGACGTAAGGTATAATTCAACATGCCGTCACCAATACGCATATTGGTAAATACCAGTTCATCATCCGTCTTATTTTCTAGAGTAAAAAATACTGAATCACTGGTCTGTTTTAACAACGCTTGAGCTTGTGCATTAGTTGAAATTTTTAAAGACGTAATACTGCCTCGAATCGCCCATGTGCTTACTAAAGTCAACAAAACCAACATCACAAGTACAACGATGAGTACTGAGCCCTGTTGAGAACTTTTGAAATTCAGCTTATTCATATTCTGTCCTCACTCAACGCCAAAACCATTTCTAAGCGCAATCGTTTGAGTAACTACGCTGCGTAAATACAATGCATTAAGCTCATTTTCGGTTAACGTGGCATTTACATTTAAAACTTCATAGGGTTGATTTTTATCAAAAAATTTATTTGTTCCCGTAGAATCTGTTGAGCGAACAAGCAAGCCTATTTGAACTGAAACGATCTGTGGTTTTTGCCCAGTCAAATTTCGATAATCTTCAATATTCATATAGCTAAAACAATCAAGTTTTGAATCTGGCTCGATATTGGTTGTCACCGTATTACCATCGACTTGTTCTGTTTTTGTAATACTCGAACAACTTGTATTAGCACCATCATAAGCAATGCCTAAACGCACACTGAAGTGATCTACTCTAGGAATAATAATTTTTGCTTGACTTTCATCACTTTCAATAAGTGCAGGAAGTGATGTATTGGTTTTCGCTGTTGTTTCTGTATAACGAGCAGCTTTACATGCCAATGCAAGAGGATCATTTGGATCATTGCGATCAGTATCTTTCTTAACAAAATAACGTTCTACGACATAATCATTTGCTGTCAACTCTCGACCTTCGCAGTCAAATTGATTGGGCGTACTGACACGATATTGAATAACCAGTTGATCACTACTTTGCCCCTCTAGGTTTGACTCTCCTATAGAACCACGAGTTAACAAACCATCAGCAATAGTAAAATTATCCAAATTATTCGAAATATTATTGGCAGCTAAAACAATTCCGCCATATAAAACCTTATCATCGACATAAGGTTGCGATGAGTTTAGATTTGCCAATCGAACTGAATCAATCATTCCACCTAAACCAAACAATGCGGAGTTCTGTAAATTGATCATGCCTTGTTGTACTGTGGCACTTTTTTGACTGGTTAAAAATAACTGTAGCGCAATTGCGCTTACTAAAAGCCCTAATACCAATGCAATCATTAACTCAAGCAACGTAAAACCGAGTTGATTTGTTATAGATTTCATTTTAAAAAGCCTCCATAACAAGACATTTTGAGTTCACAATATATGCGCCCGTCGTTGTATCTATACACTCGCTAAGATCGTTGGCTGAAATTACAGTTTTTCCCCAAGCCACATAAATACAGTTCAATTCACTAGCCACACAATCATGAATAACGACCATTTGCCCATTATTGGTTGCCTTTGCTAAAACCTCACCTGCATCTTGTTTGGCAAAATTTTCTTCATTACATTTTGGTAAAGCCAAGGCTTTTGGAGAGGTAATTTTTGTTGTACCCATACAATTATTTACGGTAGATTTACTATTAATTGCCGTTTTATAATGACCCAAAGCCCCACGATTTATGCGCATACGCTCTGCAAGATCTCGTGCAGTACTCATGGCAACTGTTTGTTCAGTCGCTTCTTGAGCTGCATCTAAAGCTCGAAGTTGTAATGCCGCAAAACCTAAAACACCTAATGCAAGAATGACCAAAGCAACAAGAACTTCTACTAAGCCAACACCTTTTTGATTATGACGATCCATTAGCATGTCCCCTTATTCAAACCTTCAACAGTTCCATTTTGAGCAATGAGAATTGTTCGGCTTTCACCTATTTTGGAGTGACATAAAGTAAAAGTTAAAGGCACAACTTCTTCTATTGTTTTTGGATTTATAGGTGGATCTACATCCATATCTGTTGTAGCGTTTTTATCATAATTTGGATTCGGTATCGTTTTGGTACGTTGTTTCGCACTCCCTAATCCAGAAAAAATGACATCAATTGGATCACTTGTAAGCTTTATATCTGGATTTTTTGAGATCCAAGTAAAGCTTGTTGCGGTATTTGATGGACATTCCAATTCTTGTTTAGCATTTTTAGGACAGTCCAATTTGATTGTTATATTTTTGCGTAGTGATATTGCTTGACCTCGTGCCTCTCCTAAAACTAAAGCAAAGTCTTGTGTTAATGTATCTAACTGTTTTTTCGCAACTAAACTACCAAAACTTGGTGCAGCTATCATTGCAATCACAGCAAATACCGCAATAGTGACCATCAACTCAATAAGCGTAAATCCCCTGATAAATCGCATGACATTGTCCAAATTACAAATTTATACACATACGATACTAATACTTTATTTTATCAAAAAAATAATATAAAGATAAAAGGATGTTTTAATAGATAATCGGTATAAGCAAATGATTTAAAACAAGTTTAATTAAAATAAAGATAAAAAAATCACATAAAAATTCAATTAAACAATACTTATCACATTATTATTATTTTTGACTAACTGGTCTAACTTAAGAGATTAAAAACACGACTGATCAAATAAAAAAACCTTCTAAATTAGAAGGTTTTTTATTTATAGAAGATTACTTTATTTATCTATCTTCCCATTGATTACTACAAGTTGTAGCTGGAACAGGATTACCTTTATTATCAATTGTTGCTGTGACATTGGCATTATCGTTATTTTTATACCAACATTTTACACCTGCTGAATTTAAAGAAATAGCTCCTGTACCTTTTTGTCTTCCTGTGGTTATTGGTCTTGCAACCAATAACCATGATTGTAGATTCGCCTGTGCATTAGTAAAAGCAACACCAGACATATCTGTTAAAGTTAATTGATAATATGGATTATTAAGAGGATATGTGGCGCCACCCAATTGAGTTAAATTAGCCCCAAAGAAACTATGATTCACCAACCGATAAGTTTCCAAATTTTGTGCAACATTCATAATATGGGTTTGCACATCTACCCTATTCCCTCTTTTAACATATTCTGAATAATTAGGAATCGCTATCGCAGCTAAAATAGCGACTACAGCGACTATAATCATCAGCTCCAATAATGTAAAACCAATTTGCTTACCAATCTTCACTTCCATCTGCTATTGCCCCACAATCTGTAAATGTTACTTTAGACGCCACCTTATTTTTACACCTAAGCCCATGATTATTAAATAAATATGTGAAATTTTTCACATCTTGTGGAACAGCTTTCATTACCCATGCAGAACCATCTGTGGCTAAATTGGTGGTCGCTGTTGCTTGAACAGTAATTGTATATTTAAGTGGATCTCCAACATTTATTGAAATAGGGGTATACAATCTGTAGCTAAAATTTCTAGATTTATAACGTTCCAAATCCTGGGCTATGCGTTGCATTTCCGCCTCAGCCAATGAAGCATTGCTTCTGAGTATGTATTGCTGATAACTTGGGTAAGCAATTGCAGCAAGTACTGCAATCATAACGACCACAATCATCAACTCAATAAGTGTAAAACCATTTTTTAAATTCATTTTTCACCTATTTAGCATACCAATTCATTGGTTTTGTTTGGGCGATACATTTCCATTCGCCCGTACCTTGAAGATTATCTGCCAACTGTAAACCACCACAATTTCCATCTGAATCTTTTGGTGCAAATGTACTTCCTAAAATCCCCTGCCCGACAGGTGGGCTAACAGTCTCGCCAGAGACCTTATCTGAGTCTCGTCCTGGACGATAACCTGTTTTATTTTCTACAGTATTGTTAAGTGTTACATTCGTACCAGTTCCTGTTATACAGACACCAAATGGCAAACAATAATATTGACGGTAAGTTTCTCCAATAACTCGAACCTGACATGGATCTGGATTTGGATTAATAATTTCGCTTTCTGGATCATAAACTGTCGCGACCAAAGTGTTAGCTATCGCAATTAATGGTTCAAAAGCTTTAATCCCACCTAATTGTCGATAACTATTATTTGCTCTTTCTGTGCCTTGCGAATTACTCGATAAAGAACGATACCAACCATAACGAGTTGCTGTCGTTACCGTAGCCACATAAGGAATGAGTTGATTCTTTAATGTAGAAAAATTACTATTTCGAACAACAACTTGAGGATTTTGTATAAGACTTGCTAAAGTCAAATCTTTAATCGCTAATGCATAATCAATTGCATAATTTGTATTTAAATCTTTTTTCAGAGCATCCGTATCCATAATGGCATAAATATTATTTGCCAATTGACCCGTTAATGCCGCAGGTACTGATGATGGACGTGCACGCCCTAAAGGTGCAACATCTAATGGTGAACTACGATCACCAGATGCAGCCGTCATTAATACAAACCTTTTCCCTTGCTCACGATGCATGGTTAATGTAGGTGCTTCATAAAAACGTGGATTATTGCCATTCGTAATATTTGTACCTGCTGCATTTGTCGCTAAATTTGCAACTTTAACAACACGTACACCAAAACTTTCATTATTTGATGTTTTATTTTTATTATTTAAATCAACACGGAAAACTTGCCCTCCAAGATCTCCAAAATATAAATGATCTACTAAGCCATCAGCATCTGTATCTAATGTAGAGATATCACTTACAATACTATGTTTCATATCTGCATTATTTTTATCCGCATTCGTATTACTCACCCAGAATAAGCGGTCTCCTGTTTCAGCATCAACAACATAAACTGCATTACCTTTTGCCTCTGTTCTGTTTGAACATTGTGCTTGGAAAGTCGGACTTTTTGATGCATCTGCTGTGTAATCTGTACCAAGTTTAAATCGTGGATCTTCATAACATGTGTCATAACCACCACTAATAAACATAACTCGCTTAATCACACCATTAATTCGAATATTCCCTAGTACCGGTTTCGACCAAGATTGCCCCATACGACTATATGCCGATTGATCAGCACTAATTCTAAATAAAAACTTCGGTGAAGTTTTTGTCGTAATATCTAGGCCGTAGTAACTACTACCACCCATACGTAAACCGCCATACACATACATTTTCTCAGCAACAATCTTTGTTACAGCGGTATCCCCTGAACCCACCTGCTCATATTTATATGTTGGATCAGCGACCCAAGCCGCATCTGTGCCTGCTGCAACACCGACTGTAGATGTTTCATCCTTTTTCAAAGCCAAAGATTGCACAGGGTCAGATAAAATATCCGATGGAATAAATGCAAATTGTTCCGCTCCAGTATCTGCATCTACTAAATGTAGCCCCCCCTCCATTGTTCCAAATAAGATTGATTGACTACGTGCAGACTGTAATTCACCATCACTATTTAACACCCCTGCATAAGTGACTTGCACGGGTAGTGAATGAGAAATCCCTCCTAAGCTATTCCATTCTTTTCCTTGTTCTTGCAAAGGCACAGTGGTTAAATCTGTTGGTAAAGCAGTATCATTTAAATCAATTTTAAAACCTAAATAGTTAAGTATTTTACGTTTTAATAAATTAGTAAATTTTGAGGTTACTGCATTTTCATTTAGATTTGTTATTGTCGTTGCTAAAGTAGAGTTTGCCACTTCTGGTAAACGCAATAAATTAGCCCCTTTAGATAATTGGGAAGTTAAATTATCATTCGTATCTAATTTAAAATTGGTATAAAGATTACGTACTTGAGTTGGTGCACTAACAATCGGCATTGGGATGTTTTTATAAGCACCACCTTTATAGACACTTCCTCCTTCATCAGCACCTACATTTCCCCAAAGATCATTAATCCCTGTATTAAACTTACCTTTATTATCTAATACTAATGAAGAGGTGGTGGATGTACCTTCAGCTAAAGCACCATTCACAATATCATATTTTTTTAAATTCCCAGCCCACAATACATCTGTGCTACCTGGTCTTGGCTGAAATGCTCGAACATAACCATACGATGTAACTCCCGTTGGATTTAAATCATCAATAGGTACAGACCAAGCACCTGTCGTTAATGGCTCAATTGTTCCTGTATCTAAATTATTTAAAGCAGCCAATACACTATTTGTAACATCTACAGCATCTTTTGCTTGGAAAAATCCACCATTACCAAAACCAGTCATACTATTCCGAAATATTGTATTTGGTTTTTCGGTTTTATCCTTATTATAGAATGAACAATCATCACCCTCTTTAGCTGAACCAAGCTGACATGCATTACGTGTGTCTACTGACAAACTCGCAGACATCGCTCCTTCAAACTCTTTACCGAAACCAACGAAAGCTGTCTGAATTGGGCGCTGCTTAGGGTTAGTTTCTGCATATAGGCTTCTTGCAAAAGCCCCCATACACTTCCAACCACTACCCGAATGACTATTTGTTAAACTATTAGAGACATCACATGAAAAAGAGCTTTGATTTAATGCTTTTGCCATGATTGCATTTGAACGAGGATCAGTTGTATTATTTGGCTGCCCATCGGATAAAATATATACCCCCTGACCATCACAAGTTGCTGCTGTTTCTGGCAAAGGACTATTATACGCAGTCCCTCCAGTATTCTTACTCGTACTTATAGACTTTGCAAAACCAGAATCGCTAGAAGAACTAATACTATCATTCGTCCCTACGCTCTTTTGATAAAGCCTTTTGTTCCAAGTAGCATCACCATATTGTCTTAAATAAGTATATCCCGAAGGTACTGCTTGATACACATATGACCCCCAACTACTGAGGCATGTTTCACCATCTGCTCTATCACATAGCCTATAAGCAACATAAGAATTATTTGATGCTGAATACCAAGCTTCAATTAAAGGTTTATTTACAAAATTATATATAGGATTTGTTGTTGTTGTACCCAATAAATAAGCTGCTGCTTCAGCATAAGCATGTGAAGTTGGCGTTGACCATCCTGCAGACAACGCAGCAATTGCTTTTTTTAGATCCTTACGATGATCTGAGTTAATAGCACCTAAAGGTTTTGCTGGTACTTTAATAACTCCGGATACACTATCTTCCGCAGAGTAATAACCCAAGCCGATATAGGCTTTTTCCAATTTTGGATCTGCACTATTTAATAATGCAAACATACCGTCTTTTAATCGAGATAGTCGATCATAATATTTTCTTGGGTTATTAGGCTGTTCACAGTAAACCTGCGTATATGAGATATCAGGAAAAATACGATCTGTTTCTGTTCTAGTACTAAATTTAGTTTTTCCCGTACCTCCTACAGCGCTACAGGTATTGAAGGTAAAAATATCACCATAATCTGCAACAATTGCATTATTACCAAGATCATCAGCCACCATCCCCATACTACCCGAGCGGTCTAGCATCATAATTAATGTTTTTTGACCTGCTGTACCAGGACCTGCATAAATTTGTAAATCTGATGCTTGCAGTAAAGATGGTACTGTAACTAAGATGCTACTACTCATCATTACTTTTAATAGGTAACTTAGATATGTTTTTTTCATTTCCATTCTCCACCTTCCGGCTAGTGAGAAAATCTATTTAATTAAAATATGCTTTATTCAGGTTTAGAAACTTCGATGAGCGTATTTGCCAATACAAATTCTTGCGTTTGCGATACCACCGGAATTCCATAATCAGATATACAATCTTTTAAAGTTCGTAATGATGGATGTTCAGTATTATCATTTAATCTTGGTTTAGATGTACTTAAACACTCACTTTGGACTGTGCTTATAGAAGCAGTTGAATATGCAGGTAACATCGAAGTTGTAGTAATCCTTACACGTTGACTACCTGTAATTTGTGCACCTAAATGAGCTGCTCCACTTGCATTAGTTCCTTCGGGTAAATATTCACCTTTCTCTGTCTCACCGGCACTCTCTGTAATCAATGAAATTGCAACTTGAGTCACAACACCTGTTCTTGCGCTCCCAAAATCGGCATTCAGATCACAAAAACTACTATTTGTACCAGAAATTAAACGCATAACATCACTTGTAATGGCTGTTCCCGTCGTACTATAGGGTGAGATTTGCGCAACATTATTAATAGGGGCAAAATTTTTCTGTGATTGTGGACGATAACAAAATATATATTCTCGATCGGGCAAACTATTATTAATCGCTAAACCCACTACATTATCCAAACGTCGCAATACCACAGGTGACTTATTACGAATAATATATAAAGGTAAATCTGATGACTGAGTAAGTAGCTGACGTACTTGACTATTGCTTGCAATTCGTAAACTTGTTATAGAATATTTTACTGCCAATGCACCGATTCCTGTGACTAAAAGTAAAATAATCATAATTGTAATCAGTGTCATACCTTTTTGTTGTGCTAATGATTGGGTAGTTCTCATATTTTATCTCCCAAAGCATTACGCAAAGCTATTGTAGTGACATATACATTGCGTACAAATTTATTCGTTACACCTTTTGTAGTTGGTGTATTTAAAGTGACGGCTCTTCCGAAAATTTCATATGTCGATAGCGTAATGGGTGCTGTTCTCACTTCATTTTGTGATCGAATTAGCACTGCCATTTTAATCATTTCAATCGAAGGTACTTCCTGAGCAGGTTGTGCATTTCTTGCTGCTGCGGCTGCTGCTATATATTCATCTACTGTATAATAACGATAATTATTACCTGTACGTGCACCCAAGAGAAAACCAAAATAATCTACATTAGGAATAATAATTTCACCTATGTTAGTCGTCCCAAACCCTGTCAAAAACGTCGGGTTTGCATTTGGAATATCTAATGGAGTATTTGCTACACAGGCTAAACCTAAGCTTGTAATATTTGTATCATGATCCGTTTTATTATTCTCTTGACGTAAGAAGTATCTCTGTACAACTCTATCGCCTTTGCGAACATTCTCACCTACGCAATTTTGCATATCTGTTGGTGCAACAAATTGTATTGTTAATTGATCACTCGCAAGACTTACATTACTTAAACCACTAGATCTCGTGACAATTGTATTTGCAAAAGCAGTTGTCGCATTTGCATTACCTATAGCCAAATTAATATTGGTTTGTGTGGGCAAACCTGTTGTAAAAACAACTCCCCCTTTTACAGTTTGATCATTTAAGTTTCGATTTTCGACATTACCATAATTCGCCAACCTCACATGATTTGCTATATATTCGAGACCAAAAATTCCCCCATCCTGAACTTGTGCTACACTTTCTTGTAAACGAGAATTTTTCAAACTGTTTAAAAAAATAGCTAAGCCAGCAGCTACAATTAATAAGCCTAGTGCAATAGCAACCATCAACTCAACTAATGTGAAACCTTTTTGTTTTTTAATTATCATTTTTAATAGCTCTCCATCATCAAGCAGTTTGAAGAAGCAACATAAACACCTGTATTACTCATACAGCTAGTCACATTTAAATTTGCTGCAGTTCCAGTCAGTGTCGTATCTTTCCAAACACTAAAAATACATAAACGTCTATCTGCAACAGGTGTATTTGTAGCAATTCCTGGACAAGTTGCTATACCTAAACTCAACCCCTGTATAGCCGCTTGTCGTGCTATGGCATAGGACTCAAAAGTTGAAAGTTGTGCAGGAGTACAAACCGTAGTATTGCAATTTACTGTCGCTGTTGGTTTTGAAGATGCCAAAAGATAAGTATTTACATCAGTCACATAATTTGCTTTAGCTGTATTATTTACACGAATACTTTCAGAGAGTGACTGCATTAAATGCACAGCTTGTGTTTTAAAAACAGAATCTTGAGAAGCTTCAATAGCTCTGACTTGTAAAGCAACAAAACCCAGAACTGCAATAACCAAAATAACCAAAGCAACTATTACTTCTATTAATCCAACACCTTTTTGTATTTGTAAATTCATCAACATGTCCCCTCAGCCAACGTAGTAATAGAGCCCATACGAGTAAGCTGTAAACGCCTAGAAATACCTAAATCTGCATGACAAATAGAAAAAGACATCGTGGTCTGATTAAAGTTTTTTACACCTCCAGTTGGCTCAAAAACAATATTCGTTACACTCCCACTTTCTAAAGAAACTTCGCTTATATTAGAATTCCAATTCAGTAAAGTAGCTGTATTAGCATCATTAGAATTGAGTTTTAACTCAACATCTTGTCGTATATTCACTGCCTGACTTCTTGCATCAGTTATTGCAAGTGAAAGCTCTCTAAAGGCTGTATCTAATTGTCGTTGCTTAATTGTATTCACAAAAGATGGCATAGCCAGTGCAGCAATAATCGCTAAAACAGCAAGCGTAACCATAAGCTCTATTAAGGTGAATCCCCTGTTTTTTTGCATTCTTCCTTCACCGACAAAACTTTATTATTATCTATATTTTATTAACAATTTATACAAAACCAATACATAGTAGACAAATGGCACAAAAAAACCGATAACTGTTTAACAATTATCGGCAATAAAGGTGAGTTAAATTCTAAGCCTGTGTAACTTGAATTCTTAATTCTTTAGGTAAACTAAACGTAATATTTTCTTCACGCCCATCTAATTCTTGTGGTGCTTCTGCGCCCCAGTCCTGTAAACGTTGAATAACCTGCTTAATTAAAATTTCTGGTGCCGATGCGCCTGCCGTCACACCAATTTTCTCAATGCCAGCAAACCATTCTTTTTTTAACTCATCTGCATTGTCAACTAAATACGCATGTTTCCCCATACGTTGTGCCAACTCACGTAAACGGTTAGAGTTGGATGAGTTTGGTGAACCCACCACAAGTACAACATCACATTGCTGTGCCAAATCTCGAACAGCATCTTGACGATTTTGTGTGGCATAACAAATGTCGTCTTTGCGTGGCCCTTGAATATTGGGGAATTTTCCACGCAATGCATCAATTACTTTTGCTGTATCGTCAATGGATAAAGTCGTTTGAGTAACAAATGCAACTTTATTCGGATTTTGTACCTGTAGAGACTCAACGTCGTCTTCATCTTCAACCAGATAAATATGTCCACCTTTTTTAGTGTCATATTGTCCCATTGTCCCTTCAACCTCAGGATGTCCTTCATGACCAATCAGAATCGCTTCCGTACCTTCACGTGCGTACTTGGTCACTTCAATATGAACCTTGGTAACTAAGGGACAAGTTGCATCAAAGACTTTTAAGCCACGGCGCTCAGCTTCTTGTTGTACAGCCTTAGATACGCCATGTGCACTAAAAATAACAATATTATTATCAGGGACTTCATCAAGCTCATCAACAAAGATTGCGCCTCGCTGACGCAAATCATCCACGACAAATTTGTTATGTACCACTTCATGACGGACATAAATCGGCGGGTTAAAACATTCAAGTGCACGATTGACGATCGCAATTGCACGGTCTACACCTGCACAAAAACCACGTGGATTGGCCAATACAATTTTCATAACACCCTCAAGGCTCACTCAAAGTTTCAATAAAATTTATTCAGAAAATGACAAACAATATTCAAAAGCTATTTTGTTTGTGCGCACTCTACTCTAAAATAGAGAAGATATTTTATCATATCAGGAAAAATATCATGTCGGGTCTATTGTTTGTCGTTTCTGCTGCATCAGGAACAGGCAAAACATCTCTCGTGAAAGCCCTGCTTGAGCGTGTAAGTAATTTGCACGTTTCTGTTTCTCATACTACACGTGGTCAACGTGTGGGTGAACTCGAAGGCGTTCATTACCATTTCACCAGTAAAGAAATTTTTCTTGAGCAGGTCAATCAAGGCGGTTTCATCGAATATGCTGAAGTTTTTGGTAATTATTATGGTACGTCTCAAGCGACTGTACGAGAACAACTCACCAAAGGACATGATGTTTTACTTGAAATTGATTGGCAAGGTGCTGAGCAAGTTCGTAAACTTTTTCCTGAATCAAAACAAATTTTTATTCTGCCTCCTACGCAGTTTGATTTACGTCAACGCTTGTCAAATCGTGGCACAGACTCGGTAGAAGTGATTGAGCATCGCTTAAGCTGCGCCGTAGAAGATATGCAACAATATGTCAATTTTGATTATATTATTATCAATGATGACTTTAATAAAGCACTGCATGACCTTGAATCTGTGATCAATGCCAATCGCCTTAAACTCAGTCAACAAGCAAATCGTCATCAAGCTTTAATTGAGAAATTAATTACACCTGAACCTAAATGAGTGTGTGATTAAACTTGAGTATAAAGTTAAAGCATTTTATACTTAACAGTCTATTTAAAAATTTACATTCATACGAGAACTCTTATGGCACGCGTAACCGTTGAAGATTGTTTAGACCATGTAGACAACCGCTTTGAGCTTGTACTAGTGGCAAGCAAACGCGCGCGTCAATTGGCACGTCAAGGCATTGAACCAACTTTAGAGTGGGACAATGACAAACCGACTGTTGTTGCTTTACGTGAAATTGCAGCAGGACATGTAACCAAAGACATTTTGAAACAACGTGATCAAGACTATCAAACCTCAAGTCTTGACCTTGCACTTTCAGTGAATAACTTAAACTTAGAAGGCTTTTCTTTCCAATAAGTTGAGCTTTCTAAAAAAGCCTAGTATTTACTAGGCTTTTTTATTGCAATTTATTTAGATAAGTAATCGACAAAATTCAAAATATTTGTTAAAAAAAATAAAGGTTTTTATTTTTTAAAATTGACAACTCATTCAATATGCTTTTCATTAAAGCATTGACGAAATATCCCTTGATTTTGTAATACGGAAATAGGTGTTCTATGCCAGGCCAAGTGGTCAGCCAAGCCAAGCAACAGCTCAATATTATTATCGACGCTTATTTAAAACCAAGCGAAGTCGAGCAAGTGCTTACGGCATGCGATTATGCAGACATCGCACATGATGGTGTGACTCGCAAAAGTGGTGAACCCTATATTCTTCATCCGATTGCGGTCAGTTGTATTTTGGCACACATGCGCATGGATGCAGAAACATTAATGGCAGCACTCTTACATGACGTCATTGAAGATACAGATTTTAGCAAAGAGGATATTGCAGAAAAATTCGGTCGTGTTGTTGCTGAACTCGTAGATGGTGTGACCAAACTCAGCCATTCAAGTGATAAAGAATACAATAAAGCAGCTTCTTTCCGAAAAATATTGCAAGCCACCTTACAAGACCCACGTGTCATTATTATTAAATTAGCAGACCGTTATCATAATATGACGACGTTAGGTTCATTACGCCCAGATAAACGTGCACGTATTGCTCAAGAAACTTTTGATGTATTTGTACCCATGGCACGTCTTGTTGGTATGAATGAGATGGCGGATAACTTAGAACATTTATGCTATCAAAATCTTGATCTTGACATGTATAATGATGTGCAAGCATCACTCCTTACAACTAAGCCTGAACGCTGTAAATATCAAACCACATGGGAACAAAATCTAGCAGACTTATTGCATACCTATAGCATTCAAGGTCGTATCAAAAAGAAAAATAATAATATTGAATTACTTCGTCACTTTGTTAAAAATGAAATTGATTTACAAGAACTAACACATAGTCATGCCTTTGAAATTATTTTACAAAGTATTGCCGATTGTGACCGCTTGGTTGAAGCATTACGTGAAAATTTCCAAGTATTACATTACGAAGATCATATTCGTTATCCACTCCCAGGTGGAAATCAGTCCTTAATGCTACGCTTAAAAGGTGAAAAAACCACCTTATCACTGACCATTCAAACGGAGCTCATGCGTAAAGCTGCTCGTTTCGGCGTTGTGTTAGGAGAAAATGCACCGCAAGCGTGTCGTTCAGCCATCCAAGCCTCCATGAAAAATTTAAATATTTTGGTGGATGGGGATTGTGCCAAAACAACGTTTAACGACTTATTAGATTATTTACACCAAGAAAAAATTTGGGTGTACACGCCACATGGTCAACTGCATGAACTACCACAAGGTGCAACAGCAGTCGACTTCGCCTATTCTGCCAGTTTATTTTTAGGCA
This sequence comes from Acinetobacter sp. Marseille-Q1623, assembly GCF_902809895.1. NCBI lineage: Bacteria > Pseudomonadati > Pseudomonadota > Gammaproteobacteria > Moraxellales > Moraxellaceae > Acinetobacter > Acinetobacter sp. Marseille-Q1623. Next base: position 371,420 of record NZ_CADDWG010000002.1, read on the forward strand.
ACCATGCCGTAGGTGCAAAAATTAATGGTGAGATTAAACCACTTTCTACACCACTACAAAGCGGTCAAGTCATTGAAGTCATCACCGATGTATTAGCAACACCTAATCCAGATTGGCTTAGTTTTATCAATACACAAAAAGCACGCCGTGCAATTCAACATATTTTAAAAGATCAAGATATTGAAGAACAACGTCTTGTCGGTCAGCAAGCACTAAATCGCGCATTAAAACTATTTAATCTTTCTGTTAAAGATCTCGCTGAGTCTGATTGGATCGATTTATTACAATGGCGACATGTCAGTAGTAAAGAAGCCCTATATGAGCAAATCGCAGTGGGCGACTTACTACCACAACTGGTGGCCAACCATCTCTTTGCCCAAGATCAAGAAGATAACGCCGCGTCTGAGCGCCTCATTCAAGGCACGGAAGGTGTCGATGTTAAATACGCACATTGCTGCAATCCTGTACTCGGCGACCCAATTCAAGGGCATATTTCACGCCGTGGTTTGATTGTGCATCGTTCACGTTGTCACAACCTATTGCACGAGCAACATTTACATCCTGAAAATATCATGCCATTGCACTGGAACTCTGAAACCGAAGATGACATCAACTTTAGCGCTTATTTAAGTATAGATTTAATTTTAAATGACGAACAAATTTCAGAATTGATTTATTTATGTCGAAAACTCAAAACTGGCGTTGAATCTGTACAAAGTCGAGATGAAAAAACTTTTGTCAATATTGTTGTTAAAGACCGCAAACAAATTGCACAAATTATTCGTGAAATTCGAATGTTGTTTGGCTTCCCACGGGTCACACGTTTAGCCATGCCGCTCGCAAGCCCACAAGTTTCTAAAGCGTGTTAATCAGATAAACCGATATACCTTTCGAGAATATCATTCATCCGATATGATGGATTGAATTGAAAAATAGGAGAAATTGATGTCCCGCCAAGTGATTCATACTGAAAATGCCCCTGCTGCGATCGGTACTTACTCTCAAGCCATTCTTGTTGGCAACACACTTTATCTCTCAGGTCAAATTGGTTTAGATCCATACAGCATGGAACTCGTAGAAGGTATTGAAGCACAAATTCGCCGTGTATTTGATAACTTAAAAGCCGTTTGTGAAGCTGCGGGCGGTTCTCTTGCTGACATCGCAAAACTCAATATTTTCTTAACTGATTTGTCTCATTTCCAATTGGTCAATCAAATTATGGGTGAATATTTTGCACAACCTTATCCAGCACGTGCTGCACTCGGTGTTGCAAGCCTGCCTAAAAATGCTTTGGTTGAGATGGACGGCATTGTGATTATTGAAAAATAATTTATAGAAATATCAAAAATTTAAATCCCAATTAAAATACCACCGATCAAGTGGTATTTTTTTATCCAAAAACTCAATGAACAAAATATCGATATTTAAATGAATTTCATTGACAAACGATAATAATTATCAATAATATCAATTATCGCATTTAAACCTGTGGTTGATTCTCATGTACGTTTGCTTATGTCGTGGTATTACCGATCAAGATATTAAAGATGCCATGGCAAATGGTGCTGAAAGCTATCGTGAAGTTCGTGAATTATTGGACTTAGGGACATGCTGTGGGCGTTGTGCACCTGAAGCAAAAAGTATTATTAATGAAGAATTAGCCCTAATTGCTGCACGAATTTCTGTCGCTGCTTAACTACTTTTTGCTATTTAAATAACCATAATAATCCATCATGATCATCTTCCTCCCCCGCTTCGACTCAAAGCGGGTTTCTTTTTAATTCTTTTTGATCTTATTTTAAATACAAACCCAATCATTTTTATGACCCTTAAGCCTGAGTGAAATCTTCATCTTCCATGATTTTGATTGCGATTTTCATTTGCTGTTCTATAAAGAGCTCGAAACTGTGTGCAATTTTGATTACTATAAAACAATGGATTGCCTTAAAAATATTTTGAGGCACAGATTTAAAATGGAGCATTCACCATGAAAGGCAATCGTGACGTTATCAATCAACTGAATCAAGTGCTTTATCACCATTTAACCGCAATTAACCAATACTTTTTACATTCACGTATGTTTAATGATTGGGGCATTGAGCAATTAGGTTCAGCAGAATATAAAGAATCTATTCGCCAAATGAAACATGCAGACAAAGTCATTGAACGCATTTTATTTTTGGAAGGTTTACCTAATTTGCAACATTTGGGTAAATTATACATCGGGCAACATACACTAGAAGTACTGAATTGCGACATTCGTAAAGTCAAAGAAAATATTGAAGCACTACAAAAAACTGTCGGGCTTGCTGAAGAACATCTTGACTATGTAACACGCGATTTAGTCCAAGAAATTCTAGAGAAAGAAGAAGAATATTGGGATTGGCTGACCACCCAAATTGATCTCAGCGACAATGTGGGTATCGAAAATTATATTCAAAGCCAACTCTAAGTATGACCTGAAATTAAAAACCCTTTGTATATACAAAGGGTTTTTTTATGACTATTTTTCAGCTTTTGGCAATAAATCCTGATAACTGTGCTTATCTCGATGCAATTGGTTCAAAATCCAAAGTTGATGTTCTGCTTCAGCTTTTTTACCATTAAATGCAAGGATTTGTGCATATTTTAATAGGTCATATTTAGAAGCCAGATTTGCCACCATACGATCTAAATGCTGCAATTGTACATCCGACATTTTAGTGAATGGATCTAAACCAATCCACCAGACCCGCTCCTCAAACTGTGATAACAACCAAATCGGTTGATCCATCACGGTTTGCTGTGCAGCTGTCAGGGGCTTTTTAAGATTGATAAATACGCTCTGCTGACGATATAACAGATAATCCCGATACACTACAGCACATAAGGAAAGACCGATTAATACTAAACTCAGCGTAACGGCAGGTTTTAAATTTTTACTTGGTAAATATGGATATTGTGCTTGAATAATGCCCAACAAAAAGCCCATTGGTAATAAGAAATAAGCATAATGAATCGGATATTCTAACAAAGCATGGATTAAAATCGCACAAACCATGAGTGTTGCTGTTAGAGAAATCGGCTCTTTAATGCCTTTATTGAGCCAATACAACCAACCGACAACATATAAAATAATCACAGCACCTAAGGGAATGCCATTCCAAATCAACAAGTCTAAAATGACGTTATGCGCTGTCTTATACCATTCATGTGACGGATAAAGATCAAATGCAGCAATCTGTGCCATGCCTGTTTGATTCCAACCATAACCCAACCAAGGTTGTTGCTGAATTGCTACCCACGCTTGTGACCACATATCGAGTCGTAAATAACCTGAAGATGCACGCTCTACAGCAGTTGCAGTCTCCACAACTGTTTGCTGCGAAACAGTACTGATTAAAGCATTGAAATAAGGCAATAAACCAATTGCAGCAACAAAGATGCCTACCCAAAGCAATAATTTTGTAAAACTGAAACGTTTCGGCTCATTAAATTGTTTAATTGCTAAATAAATAAGAACAAATAAACACACCACCCAAGAGGTACGAGACTGTGTTAATGCAATCGTGAAGACTAAAATCAACGCAGATGGAATCAAAACGATATTTGAAATCAAGCGCTTTTCATAAAAATATAAACAGGCGAAAACCCCCATCGTTAAAAAAGTCGCTAAGTTGTTGGGCTGGGCAAAGTTGGCATAAGGACGGTTTCCTTTAAGGAAATTCATCAATGGCGCAAAATATGAATTAATACCTAACCACTGACAAATTGCGATTACACTTGAAAGTAGCGCTACAATTAAAATCACAATACTCAACGCTGTAAATGTTTTTTCTCGATGAAACTTGTCTAGTGATAAGTTATAACCAACAACAACCATCAGCCAAAACATCAATAGATATGCTGTACATAGCAAAGCATTACTAAAATACAGAATGTGCCCAAAGCCATACTGCAACATCGGGATGCATAAAATCGGAAGTGCCAAAAGCTGTGGCTTTGGAATTTTTAGATCTTTTTTCAGAAACATACACAATAATGTGATGCCTGATAAAAAAGTCAAAACTTCACTACCAAAAGTTGTCCATGGCAGTTTATGAAAAGGCAAAAGATATGCCAGTGCTAAAAATAGTGCGGAGAGTATAGGTAAAATTGCTTTCATTGAAAAATGCGCAAAAAAAAACTGAGTGAATTATACACTCAGCTTAAGTTACCTCTATAACCCTATAATTAAATACCTTTACAAATTGATGGCAAATACATCTGTTTTATATTATTTGAAGCACATTCCCATTTGGCGGCACCATTCCCTGCATAATTCATCATTGCAAAGATAAGTTGTTTACCTGCTACTCCTGTATTTATACCAGAATTTGAAAAATTAAATTCAAAAGCGCATATAGCACCACTATGAGTTGTATTTAAAGCAATAGATTCAACATATTTAGAATGAATATAACCTGATGAATCTGTACCCAAATCACTAATGAGGGTCGGACAAGCACCACTTTCTCCATAAATAGCGATTAATTCACCCTTATACGTAGAAGCCATATCCAAGGCTTCAGATACTTGTGCACGAGTCGTATAGTTTTGGTATGCTGGAATGGCTAAAGCTGCTAAAATTCCAACAATAGCAACTACGACCATAAGCTCAATGAGTGTAAACCCTTTAGCAACTCTCATTTTTTATTCTCTAAGAACACTACGCGATCCTTAAATATTAGTGAACAATTACGAATAAATAAAATAATTAAATTATTACAATAAAAAATGACGTATTATGCCTTTTAATGTCATTAATCCATGTTTTATTGCATTAGTTTCCCTTTATAATTTACAAATCAATTACACTATAAGACTGATTTATAAATCTCAACCATTATGCCAAAGAACAAAATTTTAATTATTACTCGCAACCTTCCCCCCCTTATTGGCGGGATGGAACGCTTGAATTGGCATATAGCAGATGAGCTTAGCCATAATCATGATGTAATACTACTTAGCCATAATAAAGGAAAAGAAATTGCTCCTTCAAAATGTAATTTTTATGGTGTAAGACTGAATCCTTTACCTATTTTTCTTATTTTAGCTTTTTTAAAAACTTTTTTTATTTGCTTAACTCAAAAACCTGATGTACTTTTCGCAGGAAGTGGATTAACTGCTCCAATTGCCGTTTTTTGGGCAAAAATATTCAGAAAAAAGAGCATTGTCTATATTCATGGACTGGATATTGCAACAAATCATCCTATTTATAATTTTATATGGGTACCCGCAATTCGAATGGCCAATAAAATTATTGCAAACAGTACACCTACATTTGATATTTGCATTACAAAAGCAGTTCAAAAAAATAAATTAGCAATCATCCACCCTGGTGTTAGTTTTCCTCCAAAATCTAGAGATGAACAACTCATTCAACAATTAAAAAATCAATATGAGTTACAGGATAAAAAAATACTGATTTCTGTGGGTAGATTAACAGAACGCAAAGGCCTAAATGAGTTCATTGATTTAAGTTTTTCTGAAATTGTAAAAGCAATACCGAATACTGTACTTCTCATTATTGGGGATACACCAAATCAGTCTTTAAATAAAAATCTACAATCCAAAGAGCTTATTTTATCTACTGTAAAGAAACATAATATTGAGAATAATATTATCTTTACAGGTAATATTAGTGATAATGAAGTGTTATCGAGCTTTTATTATTTAGCTGATTTACATATTTTCCCAGTGAAACATATTCCAGATGACCCAGAAGGTTTTGGTATGGTGGCAATAGAAGCGGCTGCACATGGTACGCCTACCGTTGCTTTTGCAACTGGGGGGATTGTGGATGCAGTTAAGCAAAATGAATCGGGCTGGTTGGTTGAAAAAAACAACTACGAAGCGTTGACTAAGCAAACGATAATGGCATTAAAACAGACTAAAAATATTGAGCAATGTCAGAACTTTGCCAAAAGATTTAGGTGGGGTACATTTGGTCAGAAAATTAAGGCTCAATTATGAAAAAATTAGGGATATGGTTTCCAACAGTTCGAACTGGTACTGGCACTGACATTTTTACACAACGATTAGTAGATGGGCTCAATCAGCAAGATATTCGAGCGGAAATTACTTGGTTGCCACTACGAGCAGAATATTTGCCATGGACTGTGCCTATTCCTAAGACACCAGAATGGGCTAATATAATACATGTCAATACTTGGCTGCATAGTCGTTTTTTACCTAAAAACTTACTTATACTTGCAACGCTACATCATTCCATACATGACCCAAATTTACGCCCTTATAAAGGGATATTAAGAGCACTCTATCATCAGTATTGGATAGCTCCAAATGAACGTCGTGTTATGCAGAGGGCGCAACAAGTAACCTCTGTAAGTCAATTCGTTGCAAATATGGCCAAACAAACTTTATGTAATGTTCCTACACAAGTTATTTACAATGGCATTGATACTAATTTGTTTTGCCCAGGTAATAGGGTACGACAAAAAAATGAACCTTTTCGACTTTTATATGTTGGTAGTTGGATGAGTCGTAAGGGGGTAGATTTATTGTCTCCTATTATGCGTGAGCTGGGTGAAAAGTTTGAATTATACTATACTGGTGGTGTAGCTGCTGAAAAAGACAAAGAAACAATGCCAAATAATATGCATGATTTAGGATATTTAACACAAACTGAAGTAGTTAAAGAAATGCAAAAAGCAGATGCTTTTTTGTTCCCGTCTAGAAGTGAGGGACTACCTTTAGTTGTTCTTGAAGCCTTATCATGTGGATTACCAGTTATTGCACTAAAAGGGACTGCTGTTGAAGAAATCATAGATCATCAAGTTAATGGCTATTTAGTAAAAAACATTAACGAAGCTGTAAGCACCATAAACAAAATTTATGAAAATACTTGTGAATTAAAATTGTTATCTGCTATAGCAAGAGAACAAGTAAATCATAATTTTTCCGAAAAAAGCATGTTAAATACTTATATTAAGCTTTACAAAAATTTATCTACAATTTGAGATCAAGGTATAATGCGCATATTATTTGTTCTTCCACGCATGATTACTGGCGGTATTGAACGGGTTACGCTAAATTTAGTCAAGGAGTTAAGAAATAGAGGTCATGATTGCGCGTTCGCTTTAAGAAAAGCTTATGGTGAGTTTTTACCCGAAGCAGAAGCTTTGTGCCCAGTTTATGAAATCGCAGCAAAGGGCTTACATCAATTTGTACCCAAACTCAGCAACTTAATTCGCCAATGGCAACCAACACATATTGTAAGTGCCTTGGCTGATGTTGGCTTTTTAACATACTTAGCGATTAAACATTCTAATCAAGAAGTTTGCTGGGTACATAGTGTACACGGGCCTCATGACATTATTACTGTTAAACCAAATGTTATGGGCCGTCTACGTTTTAGGTTAGATAATTTTTTTGCAGCTATAGTTTATAAAAACACTGATAAAATCATCGCTGTCTCCAATGGTGTAAGACAAGATATTCTCAATAAGTTTCAATGCTCTGAAGATAAAGTAGTTACAATCTACAATCCAGTCCTAGAAAATAAACATTTAGTCCCTAAGAGCACAACAACAAATTTCGTTAATAATTCACCAAAAATTATTGCTTTAGGTCGATTAACTCGACAAAAAGGTTTTGACATTCTGATTCAAGCCATGCAGAAAGTCCCTCAACCTTGGCATTTAGAAATTTGGGGGGATGGGGAAGAAAAGGAAAATTTACAACGCCTTATTGACGTTTTAGATCTAAATACATCTATCACCCTAAAAGGAAGCACCAACCAACCCTTTAATATTTTGAGACAAGCCGACTTATTTGTTTTATCTTCCCGCTTTGAAGGTTTACCTACTGTTTTAATTGAAGCGATTTGCTGCCAATGTAATATTGTTTCAACAGACTGCCCTTATGGTGCTGCAGAAATTTTAGAAAATGGTCGTTGGGGAACATTAGTAGAAAATGAAAATATACAAGCTCTAGCGAATGCAATTACTAAAAATCTAAATAAAAAAATTCATATTGCACCTAATTGGCTTATTCAACGTGCTCAACCATTTACGAAAGAAGTGGCTATAGATCAGTGGGAAAACATTCTCAAAAATCTAAAGGGTGATATTAAATGACAAATTTAACTTGGTCTCGTGGTGATCTTACACTTTTAGAACATTGCCCTGCTTGTAAACATGCTGTTGATTATGAGCCTATATACTCAAGAAATGATGATGAAGGGCTTATACCAGACATATGGAACATATACAATTGCCCTTTTTGTAAATCCTTTTTTGTGAATCCAAGACCTTCAGAAAATAGTCTTGCCGCTCTTTATCAAGATTATTTGACACATAAGCCAACTCAAATGGAGAAGGTGTTTGCTAGTGAATCATTATTTTGGAAATTAGTAAGAGGATACCTAACTAAACGCTTAGGTCTGAAGTTTGATAAAAATTCACTGAGTCTAGGTTATATATTATTTAGTTTCATTCCGCCTTTACGTTATAAATTAGATCGTTTTGGTCGAAATTTAACACTATCTAATTTTAAAAATAGAGGCAAATTACTCGATTTAGGGTGTGGTGCAGGAGAATTTTTGCATATTGCACAGCAAATGGGTTTTGATTCTTATGGATGTGATTTTGATCCTATCATTATCGAACAATGTAAAAAAAGAGGCTTAAACGTTCGCTTAGGTGGACTAGAATCCTACGATGATAAAACCTTTGATATCATAACGATGAATCAGGTAATAGAACATGTTGTAGACCCTCAGCAAACTATTAAAGAATGTTTTAAAAAGCTCAATCATGATGGATGTCTTTGGATAGGAACACCTAATCCCTTATCAAATGGTGCTCAAATCTTCGGTAAAAGTTGGGCTGGACTACATCCCCCTTATCATTTATGTATTCCATCACAATCTGAATTATTACGTTGGCTAGATGAAGCAGGTTTTCAAAATATTGAAATTTTAAACCGTGGGCCACATGCAAAATTTAATTGGCTAGAAAGTTTAAAACTGACGAAAACCCTCAAAGATAATCAACCCTCTATTTTACGTACTCTGAAATGGTACTTAATTATGGACTGTATGAATTGCATCACTCCTAAATATGGTGAGGAGACAGTAATAATTGGTTATAAAAAACCACCTATATCTTAGGTGGTATAACTAACTTACAGTTTGGATGCTTATCTAATTTTTTTGCATGATTTTCTTTAGTAATATAGGCAATTAAATGCATAAATAATTTTACAACTAGCGGAGAAAAGCTAATTAACTCCTTTATTTTGGTAATTTTACCCACCTTATAAGGTTTAACATTTTTTTTCTTATTTTCATTCCACAAAAAAGTATAGTCTGATTGCTGTATAAAGATACTCTTATGAACTATTTTCTTTGTTCTTACAATAATATAAGTCTCATTTTGCGTTCTAATATTGATACGCTCACCCTGACTAGGTTTCGTCACAGCGTACCATTTTTGCGGATCATACAAATCAGAAATAAATATTTCTGTCTCTTCAAAGCCATTTTCTTCGTTATAAAGAGAGAAAAAAAATTCTGCACTATATTGATAAAATCCATGCCCACAAAAGCCATCAGCTGGTAAAATATGTAAGATAGTTCCATCCAGCTTACAAACATCAATAGTATTTTGAAATGCTTGTGCGACATTAAAAATATGTTCACTACAACCAAAATCTATGACCGTATCATATTTCTCTTTTAAGCTATAAGGTATCGGGTTATTATAATCATAGATAATACTTGCATCTTCATAGTCTGAGTTATCTATTGAATCGACCTTGGTTGCATTAAAGTGATTTTTTAACAACTCCTCACACCATGCTCCCTCATCTGTGCCCACCCATTTTTTCGCTAATTTTGGACCCACTAAGACTGCTTGTCGTCCTAAAGTCAAGGTTTTACCTAAGTTAGAGTTCTTTTGCTTGTTATACTGCAAAAGTTGTAATGCATGGACATCAATACCCATTTTCTAATCAATCTCCAATTTTTTTATAACATACAATTATTAAACTTAAAATTGCCATAGTAGCTTCTGACACTGCTAGAGCAAATATAATACCTAATACACTAAAATAAGAAGAAAATATAACTGCAGATAAAACTAGAATCACCATACCTAGAGCTTCTATTAAAGCTCTTAACCATGGTTTATCCATGCTCATTAAAATATTAGCTAAGCTGATTCGAAGTAATAAAAATGGTATTACATAACATAAATAACGCAATAAATCTGTCATTCCATGGTAGTGAGAACCAAATACAAGTTCAATCCAAGGTGCAATCCACCACAAAAAACCACTAATCACCACACCATAAATAAGTACAGTAATAAGAATCCAAACATTTAATTGCGAGAATGAATTGGCTGGAGCATTATGTGTTCTAAAGAGTTTTGGCAATGCTGCAAGTAACAATGCCATAATCGGCAAAGCGACAGCCCCCATAACTCTAGCTGCTGCAACATATACTCCACTCATGCCTAAAGGTAAAAGCTTAACCGCAAGCATTTTATCCATTTCACTGGGTCCTGCGGCTGTGATTGCTAAAGCAGCATAACCCGCACTATTTTTTAACTCTTGTTTATTGGCTAAACGCCAATCCTTCGGTCTAAGCCAAGCATTAGGCTTAAAAAACTTTCTACAAAATAAAGCAATTAAAGCAGTTACAAGATACAACCAAGAAAATAATATAAGTGGTTCAGAGCTATTTACTAAAAAGACAAGACCAACTGCACATGTCCGTAAAGCTAATGGAAAAATAACTAATAATTGTGACTTAGCCGTTTTCCCTAATGCTAGTTCTTCAATAGTTGATAATAAGAATAGTGGTAATAAAATAATTTCTGTTAGACCAATACAAATAATAACAATAAGCGAAGGGCTAAGATTGTAAAAAAGAAATGAACAAATGCCAATATAAAGCAAAAATAAAATACTAGAAAAAATTAAAGTTGTGGGGATAGCATAGCTTAGAATTTGAGTACAAAGTGCTGGGCTTTTCGACACTTCCCCTAATAACACTAAGTGGGTACCAAATGTAGAAAATGTACCTATCAAAACTGCTAGAGCTGCAATTCCAGCAAATAATCCGTAATCGCTGGCGCCAAGTAATCGAGCAACGAGCAATAAAGTTCCTGCTTGTACGAGGAGTCTTATCCCTAAAACGAAGCTTGTTCGTAAAGTAGATTTAGTAATTGGCCCCATACATTGATACCATTTAAAAAAGCAAAAAATATTCTTCAATAAAATATCAGGACTGATCTTTATACATTAATGCTGTAATTTGTTCAGAAATTAATCCCATTAGAAAAATCATGATACTCCCTGTATAAAGTAGAGCACTCATATTTGTAAATCGCCCCATTTCCCATAAAGTATATCCATACCAACCTGTTGCCATCATAAATAATAAAAAAGCGATTGGAATAAACATTTTCAGAGGGGAAAATAAAGTTGCTATTTTAAAAATAATAATAAAAAAACGCATTCCATCTTTTAGTGGTTGAATATGACTTTTACCTATACGTTTTGCTGCGTGAATGGGTACATAAGTCACAGAATAACCCGCTCTAAAAAAAGCCATTGTACTTGTCGTCGGATAAGAAAATCCATTCGGCAATAAATACAGAAACTCTCTAAACTTCTCAGCACGGACAGCGCGAAAACCAGATGTTAAATCTTCAACTTTATGCTCTGTCATATAGCTTGCAAGATTATTATATAAGCCATTTGCTATACCTCTTCCTACACTCGCTTGAGAACCCTTTTGTCTAGCACCAACAACAAGGTCATAACCTTGCTCAATTTTAGCTAAAAGTCTGGGAATGTCTTGAGGATCATGTTGTCCATCAGCATCCATAAAGATAATCACATCACCACTTGCATTCCGTGCACCTGTTTTAATGGCTGCACCATTTCCTTTTGAATAAGGATGAGAAATGACTTTTGCACAAGCTTGCTCTGACACTTCTTTTGTTGTATCTGTTGAACCATCATTTACAACTATAATTTCTGTAGGAATATTCAGTGCATGAATTTTGCTAATTGTTTCCCCAATGGCACCTGCTTCATTTTTTGCAGGTAAAACTACACTAATTTTCAATTTGATTACCCTTTAATTTATTGGTAAGAATTTCATGAAGTCTTTTAATTTCATAGTCATATTCTCTAGAAGACCTTCTTAACTTAGATTTGTCTTGGCTATGATAAATCTCAGTTACATGATTCAATAAAATTAGTGCTTTTTGATAATCTTTTGCACTACCTATTTCTGCTACCATCATCAATCCAGCTTCAACATCATTATAACGATCAGCTGCCAATATATATAGTTTTAATGCCGAGTCATTATTATTTTCAGCCAAATATAATTTTGCTTTCAAATATGGTGTAAGACGTTGAAATAATGGAATATTTTTATAAACACTTTGAGTTTCAAGTAGCTTAATAAACTCAATAGATAAATCACCATATTCCTTTGCTTTATCATATTCAACAATATACTCAACAAGTGTTCTTAAAGCTTGTATTGCCTGAGCATCGAAAGGCTGTTGTAACATTTTTTGAGATGTTTCTTTAAAGTCTTTTTCTGTCGCTAAATTATAGTAAACTTTTTGTAGCAACAATCTCATATTTAATAAAGCACTATCAGGCAACCTAATAATAGCTTGCTCTAAGAACTGATTTGACTCATTGATATATCCCCTATCTAGTAATGAAGCTGCAATTGCATTTTGTGCACGAGGAGAATTTGGCGTGTTCCGTGCCCAATAATCTTGTAATTTATCTGTATTCCCCCATAACTTCGCTCTTTCATATGTAAAAAACGAAAGAATTGAAAGCATAATTATGATAATCAAATAGACAAATTTTGGATCAATCTTTTCTTTTAATCCATATAAACCTGAAGAAAATGGTAAAAATAAAAATAATGCAGCTAAATAGTTGCGGTGCTCAAAATAAAGTTCCAAACCAATAACTGTTGATTCCATTAAGTGTGCTGCAAAGAAAAAAAGCACTGCCAATGAGAATAACGGAAACTTCTTTCTTAGAATAAGTGCAACAATAAATAATAATATTAAAAAAATGATACTAGAAATTGTAGTTATAGGGTCAAGTAAACTTTTCGAGATGTTGTACCCATCTTGATAAAGACCTCTTAATTCTATTTGAGGCACATACAAATTAAAAAGATATTCAGAAACAATACGCGCTTCACTATACAAACGCTCAATCATATTAAAATTACGATTTGGCCAAGGATTTTCTGAAAAATTCATATAGTGAATTAGAAGTAAAGCAAATGCGATTGATGGTAACCACAAACACAAAGCTCTAAATTTCCAATTTGGTTTATTATCTTTACAAGGGTTGCAAAATTCAATGATTAAGATTAGTAATGGTAATAATGCACCATTTTCTTTACTATACGTCGCTAAAATTGTACAAATCCCAATAGAAGCTAACATAAACAGGTAACTTTTATGTGGTGACGTAACTAACTCTTGCCTAGCTTTTAAATACCCAATAATTCCAACTAAACTAAAAAGAGTCGCCAGTTGCGCCATACGCTGTACAATATATAACGTTGTCGAAACAAAATATGGATGTAGTAACCAAATACTTGTTGCTAACAAAGCAATCCAAATTGCTTTTTCTTCTTTATAATTATAACTTCTTAATAAAAGTACAATTGCCCAACATAATAATAACCCATTTAATAAGTGGATCATTAAATTAGTATATTTAAATGAAAAAGGATCCGCTGGCCACGTATTTGCATCTATTAAAAAGCTTGCGAGTGAGATAGGTCGACCTGTTGGTCCAGAGAAGCCATTACTTATAAAATTTTTTGCTTTATCCCAACTATCTATAATACCATAAGTACCTAAATCCTCCAAATTAGGATAATCATCAAATAAAAAATCACCTTTTAACCCCACCCAATAAATAGATAAACAAAGTATTAAAATGACAAACAATATAAAACCTAAATAATATTTTTTATACATGCCTTACTCTTACTTAATAGAATAAAAAAACGCCCATCCAAGATGAGCGCTTCTAAATCAAAACTAATTAACGGCAGTTTGATGGAACTAATTCTTGTGCAATTGTTCCACGTCTACATTTCCATTGAATTCCACCAGCAGTTGTACTAGGGCTAAGAATTAAAGTTGCACCACCAGTAGTTACTTTATCACCATAAGTAATTAAAATTTGACCAGCAGCAGCAGCACCATCTGTTGTACCAACCCCAACAGAGTTTACAGCATTACCCTTAATAGAGCTAGCCGCACCTAATCCTGCACTCGCATTAGAGTTTGGCATTCTATTATTTGATGAAAAAAATTCTGATACTGATGCTTTTGCACCACCAGCTAAACTTAAACCTTCAGAAACGTGTGAACGCTTCGTATAGTTCTGATAAGCAGGAATCGCAATTGCAGCAAGAATACCGATAATCGCAACAACGATCATTAACTCGATTAAGGTAAAACCTTTTTGAGCGTTCATAACATTTCTCCAATATTTTAATTTTTTATAAAATCAATTGTAGTTTGCGCTCTAACCCCAAAGTGATAAAACGCCAACCATTTAACACTTTGCTATTCTTATCGAGTTTGGCTTTTTTTACAACAACAATTTTTACTTCTGTTCTTTTTAAGTGTCTTTATGTAAAAAAGTGACACTTTGTGTCACTTAATCTGAGCCATCATTAGTTTAAAATAATGGGATGATTCGAAAGCTCGTTATCATCTTGTAAATCTGTTTTTTCATAATATAGATTCAATATATTACCTATACTTATAACACCCTCTACCACTGCACTTCTATGGCGTTTTGCTTTTAATTCCATGATCATTTGGTCACATATGGTTTGCCAAACCTGTTGCTCAGTCGCATTTTTAATACCACGATCGACCACAATTTCTACTTTTTGTTCACACAAGTTCAAGTACAGTAATATCCCACTGTTCTTTTCAGTGTCCCATACCCCAAGTTCAGCAAAAAGTTGCTGTGCACGTAAACGTGTATCTTGGTGGTAAGCTTGATGACTTGGAATATGCCCTTCGATCACCACTTGAATCTCACCGACATGTCCTTGCTCTGCTTGTTTAACCGCCTCTGCAATCGCCATTTGATCAGTTTTAGAGAAATATCGCTTCGATGCAGGCATATAAAAAAAATGCTTAAGCCAACGTGCAAAACTCGGTGCTACATGCTGCTGTAGTTTGGGTTCTGTGACGATTTGTGTTGTATCTGTTTTACTTACCATGAGCCTGAAGCACCTCCCCCACCAAAGCCGCCACCGCCGCCGCTATATCCTCCACCGCCACCAAAGCCGCCGCCACTTCCACCTCGCCCACCACCGGACAGGAACATTTGGAAAATAAGCTGTGCTAAAGAAGTGATGAGTAAAAAGAAAATCCCAAAACCTAATACAAGGCTCATCAAAATCCCTGACCCATAAATCAAACCTGCAGCAAATGCAGTTACCCCTGCAACTGAGGCACTCAAACGATTACCAATAATAAAGGAAGCAAAAATACCAATAATTAAAATAATCATCGCTGTGGTCATGGTGCGATCTTTGGCTTCTTGTTCTTGAATGGCTTGATCTTGACGTGCTTTTAACTCATCCGCAGCTTGCTTTGCAATTTCTGGATCTAAATTTAAAACTCTTTCAATTTCCGTCACACCTGCTTGAATACCCTGCCCATATTGCCCTTGTTTAAAATAAGGTGTGATTTGATTTCGGATAATTCGGCTTACTATAATGTCAGGCAATACACCTTCTAAACCATAACCTGTAGCAATATGAATTTTGCGGTCATTCACGGCAACTGCAATCAATAAGCCATTGTCCTGTTTGGCAGAACCCAATTTCCACTGCTCCGCCACACGCATCGCAAAATCAAAAATACCTTCATTGCCCGTAGTCGGTACAATAATCACGCCAATTTGTGCTTTACCTTGATTGTGCAGATTACGAATTTGCGCTTCTAAATTTTGCTTTTCACTCGCAGAAAGAATATTCGCTTGGTCAATAACAGGTTGATTGAGTGTAGGTAATTGACGCGTGCCTTGCCCTGCTGCCATATCATTGGCAACAGTCGGTGCAGTATTTTGTTGTGTATTCGTTGTTGGTTGTTGATTTGGCTGAGGTGTATTAGATGATGTGGAATTTTGATTTTGAATCACTTTCCCCATCACCACAGCATCTTCAACGCTGTCCGTTGCGGTCGCCACCTCCGCCCACGTTAACGATTGAAAGGCAAATAGCAACGTGCAGACCAACAGTATAAAAACTGCTTTCATTTTACGATGAATATATTTGCACATTTCAATCATAGTTTTCTCACTGTATTTTCAATTTTGATGCATTTAGAAATTTACAGTTGGAGCTTTGGCAGCGCCTGCTTCTGCACTAAAGTTAGGTTTTGTTTTCATACCAATCACTTTTGCAGTCATTGCCTGTGGGAACTGACGTACATAGGTGTTGTAATCTTGCACCGTTTCTACATAGCGTGTACGTGCGGTACTGATTCGGTTTTCCGTCCCTTCAAGCTGTACTTGTAAATCACGGAATTGCTCATTGGCTTTGAGGTCGGGATAGTTTTCAGTCACAGCAAGTAAGCGTGATAATGCACCTGTCATTTGCGATTGTGCTTCTTGATATTTTTTAAAGAGTTCTGGATCATTTAAAACTTCTTTATCCACTTTTAAGCCTGCAACGTTGGCACGTGCTTGTGTCACTTCTGTTAGCACTTGCTCTTCATGTTTAGCATAACCTTTAACGACATTTACAAGGTTTGGCACTAAGTCAGCACGGCGTTGATATTGGTTTTCCACTTCTGACCAAGCAGCAGTGACAGATTCATCTTTTGCTTGCAAAGTGTTATAGCCACAGCCTGAGAATGCTAATGTACTTGCTAATGTTAATGCTAATGCAGCCTTTTTCATTGGATTCATCATGTGTACCCTCAAGTATTTATTTGTAATTGTTCAGTTAAAAGCATATTAGCTGCTTTTAAAATCGATTTATGTTCATTTTTGGTATATCAGAACATTTATTTTATTTATTCATTTTTATATTTTAAATTGCTTGAAAATCAAAAAGCCACCCGAAGGTGGCTCTGATTAAGATGTTTTATTCATCATCTTTCTTTTCTTCTGAAGGAGGTAAATCCTTCACAGCTTCTGCGATCAGACCAAACATATAGTTACCGTATGCATTGGTTTTGTCATAGTGAAAACGCAAACGAGGTGTAATTCGTGTTTTAATGCGATGACCTAACTCATGGCGCAAGAAACCAGAAGCTTTATTTAATACTTCTAAAGTTTCTTTATTTGCCGCTTCACTTTGTTCATCACCTAATTCACGCCCCATTACAGTCACGTAAACTTCTGCATACCCTAAGTCTGGGCTGACTTTCACCGCTGAGATTGTCACAAGACCACCTAAGCGTGGATCTTTCAGCTCTTGACGAATGAGTTCAGAGAGTTCTCTCTGAACTGTATCTGCCATACGCTTAAGACGCTGACTCCCCGCCATTAAAGACTCCGTTTAATGAGTTGAACATCATACACTTCGATCTTGTCTTGTGGTTTGATGTCTTTGTAGCCTTTGACTGCAAGACCACATTCCATACCTGCACGAACTTCTTCAACCACGTCTTTATAACGACGTAAAGATTCAAGTTCACCTTGGAATACAACCACGTCATCACGAAGGACACGAATCGGTTTATTACGGTGTAATACACCTTCAAGTACCATACAACCTGCAGCTGCACCGAATTTACTTGAATGGAAGACTTCACGTACTTCAGCCACACCCAGAATCGTTTCACGATGTTCTGGTGCAAGTTTACCACTCATCGCTGCCTTCACGTCATCGATCAATTGATAGATTACGCTGTAGTAACGAATGTCGATGTCATCAGCATCTGCTTTTTGACGTGCAGTGTTATCCGCACGAACGTTAAAGCCCAGTAAAACCGCTTCTGAAGATTCAGCAAGAATTACGTCAGATTCAGTGATCGCACCGACACCTGAACTGATTACACGGACTTTTACTTCGTCTGTAGACAATTCAGAAAGCGCAACAATCAATGCTTCTAATGTACCACGTACGTCGGTTTTCAATACGACATTCACAATCGGCACATCTTTTTTGCCCATTGAAGCCATAAGGTTTTCAAGACGCATTGCAGATTGACGTTCAAGACGTTTTTGACGTTCACGATCCAAACGAGCTTCAGCAACTTCACGTGCTTTCTTCTCATCGTCAACCACAAGAACTTCATCACCCGCCATTGGTGCCTCAGGAAGACCCAAGATTTCAACTGGAATTGAAGGACCCGCAGATTTAATACGTTGACCATTTTCATCAGTCATCGCACGAACACGACCATAAGATGCACCCGCAAGTACTAAGTCACCTACATTCAATGTACCATTTTGTACAAGAATCGAAGTTACTGCACCACGACCTTTATCAACACGTGCTTCGATTACAACACCTTGCGCCGCACCTTCTTCAGATGCTTTCAATTCTAACAATTCAGCTTGAATTGAAATGAGGTCAAGAAGTTCATCAATACCTTGACCAGAGTGTGCTGAAACCATTGCAACAGGTACATCACCGCCCCATTGTTCAGGCACGATTTCTTTGGTGGTTAATTCGTTTAATACGCGGTCTGGATCTGCAGATTCTTTATCCATCTTGTTGATAGCAACAATAATTGGCGTACCTGCTGCACGTGCATGATCAATTGCTTCCGCAGTTTGTGGCATCACACCATCATCTGCTGCAACAACAAGTACAACGATATCTGTCGCTTTCGCACCACGTGAACGCATTGCAGTAAATGCAGCGTGTCCCGGTGTATCTAAGAAA
Organism: Acinetobacter sp. Marseille-Q1623; assembly: GCF_902809895.1. Taxonomy (NCBI): domain Bacteria; kingdom Pseudomonadati; phylum Pseudomonadota; class Gammaproteobacteria; order Moraxellales; family Moraxellaceae; genus Acinetobacter; species Acinetobacter sp. Marseille-Q1623. Next base: position 390,348 of record NZ_CADDWG010000002.1, read on the forward strand.
GTAATAATGCCTTTCTCTGTTTTAACGTGATAAGCACCAATATGCTGAGTAATACCACCTGCTTCACCCTGTGCAACTTTAGCACGACGAATGCGGTCAAGTAACGATGTTTTACCATGGTCAACGTGACCCATGATTGTCACGACAGGAGGACGTGTTGTTTGCGCACCACGTGCTTCTTCTGCCGCTTCAAGTAAGTTATCTTCCGCTTGTGTATCAGAAATCAATACGGGGTTATGACCCATTTCTTCTACAACAAGTGCAGCAATTTCTTGGTCAATCGCTTGGTTTTGCGTAACCAACTCACCCATTTTCATGAGTGATTTAATCACTTCACGGACTTTAACTGCCATTTTCGCAGCCAAGTCAGCAACAACGATCGTTTCACCAATTTCAACATCATAAACTTGCTTTTTAACAGGTTTTTCAAAACCATGTTTATTGGCTTGGCTTGTTTTTAAGCCACGTTTATGTGGATTATGGCTGAAAGATTGCTCTTCTTGACCACGACGACCACCTTTCTTTTGACCACGTGGATTATTCGTGTTGGTACCACGTTTAATTTCACGGTCTTCTTTCGCAAACGAGTCTTCGTAGGCTTGACCCACTAAACCTGCTGCTAATGGAGAGTCATCAACAACACGAATCGTTGCTGTGGTATCTTCATTTGAATATTTAGACGCCATTTTACGCATTTGTTCTAGCGTACGTTGTTGCGCCTCTTCTGCTGCCTTACGACGTGCATTTTCTTCAGCTGCTTTAAGTTTTGCAGCCTCAGCTTCACGTGCTTTTTTCTGTTCAGGTGTTTCAATCGTTTTCACGGTTGCTTTGGTAATTGGCTTATTCGTAGATTTACGCTTAACCACCACCGCCGCTTTTGGTGTTTCTTTTGCAGCTGTTTGCTGTTTTGCAGCAGCACGCATTTTTTCCAAATTCGCTTTTGCAGAGCTTTCAGATTTCTCTTGCTCTTTTACAGGTGCATCAACCTTAGATTTTTGTGTCGCTGCAACTTTTGCTTCCGCTTGCGCTTTTGCTAGTGCCTCAGCTTTGATTTGTTCTGGATCTGGCTTAGTAAAAGTATGCTTTTTACGTACTTCTACATTAATCGTTTTCGCCTTACCCGATGTACTTGCTACTTTAGCAGTACTAGTCGTTTTACGTTTCAACGTGATTTTTCCTGCGTTACCCGCATCCTGACCATGTGATTTTTTCAAATGGTCGACAAGGGCACTTTGCTGTTCTGTTGTAATCTTGTCTTCAGCTTTCTTTTGTGGCAATCCAGCTTCACGCACCTGATCAAGGAGCTTTTCAACAGGAAGTCCTACACTGACCGCTAACTCTTTAATTGACTTATCCGTCATGTATTACCTCCTAGTTAAACCATGATTCACGCGCTTTCATAATGAGTTGACCCGCTTTCTCAGCATCCAAACCTTCAATATCTGCGATATCGTCAGTTGCCTGATCAGCCAAATCATCGACTGTAATAACCCCACGAGCCGCCAAAGCATAAGCAATTTCAGAAGTCACTCCTTCCATTTCTAGAAGTTCTTGACTTGGCTCTTGAATATTTTCTTGCTGTTTCAATGCATCTGCCAAAGCCGCTTCTTTCGCACGACTTTGCAACATTTCCACAAGCTCAGCATCAAGTTCAATCTCATCAAATGTTTCAGCAGGAACATAAGCAATTTCTTCAAGCGAAGTAAAGCCCATTTCCACTAACGCAATTGCAAGATCTTCTTCAATATCAAGACGTGTCACAAACATGTCTAAATATTGTTGAGCTTCATTTTGTTGACGAGCACGATACTCATCTTCAAGCATCATATTTAGCTTATAACCTGTGAGTTCTGAAGCCAAACGAACATTTTGACCTTGTGAACCAATTGCACGTGCAAGCTGATCACTGGTTGCAAAAATAATATCTGCTGTACGTTCTTCTTCGTCAATCACAATACCTGATACATCCGCAGGTTCTAATGCGCTTGCAATATATTGTGCTGGATCATCAGACCAAACCACGACATCAATACGCTCACCATTGAGTTCTTGTTGTACGGCTTGAATACGTGTACCACGCATACCAATACAAGCACCTACTGGATCAATACGATGATCGTTAGTTTTCACTGCAATTTTAGCACGAACACCGGGTTGACGTGCAGCAGCTTTAATTTCAATGATTTCTTCAGAAATTTCAGGAATTTCTTTTTTCATCAATGCCATTAACATTTCAGGTTTTGCACGTGACAATAATAATTGTGCACCACGACCTTCTTTATTCACGCTGTATAAAATGGCATTTACACGTTGTTTAGGACGAAGAATTTCTTTATGGATCATTTCTTCACGTGCTAAATATGCTTCTGCATTATCACCTAAGTCAATAATGAAGCCATCTTTGGTTTGTTTTTTCACTTCACCGTAGATCAATTCACCCACTTTTGACTCGTATGCATCTGCAATTAATGCACGTTCCGCTTCACGGATTTTTTGCACAATCACTTGTTTTGCAATTTGTGCAGCGATACGACCAAACTCGATAGAAGGTACTTCGAGCTCACGAATATCACCAATTGACCATTTTGCAGGATCAACATCAGAAATTGCATCTTGGCATGCTGGCATTTCATGATCTTCATCAGCTACAACTTCCCATTGACGGAAAGTACTGTATTCACCTGTTTTACGATCAATTTCTACACGTAAACGTGCTTCTTCAGAATTTGTGCCTTCGTAGAATTTTTTCTTTGTTGCAGCTACAAGTGCTTGCTCAAGTGCTTCAAAGATCGCTTCACGACTAACACCTTTTTCATTACTAACCGTCTCTGCAACGGTAAGAATTTCACGGCCCATAAGTCACCTACTATTCAAATTCTTATTCGTTAAAATTAATTTAGTCTTGATAGATTAAATTGGCTTTGTCGATATTGTTACTGTCAATTTCCAAGATTTGTTGTTTTTCAACTTCAACTTGAATCATTTCATTTTCAAGATCAACAGATACAAGCTTTGCTTGGAATTTACGACGGTTTTCTACAGCTGCGATTAAACGTAATGCAACTTGTTGACCAACATATTGAGACATTTGTTTCAGTTCAAAAAAAGGACGATCCCAACCTGGAGATGATACTTCCAATGCATATTCACCCGAAATTGGGTCATGTACATCCAGCATTGCACCCACTTGCTGAGTCACACGTACACAATCTTGTACGCCAATACCTTGACCCAACTCAACCTCACCATCTTCATTGATGACAGGTTCAGCATTTTTATCAACTTCTTTGTCAATATAGATACGGAGTAATGAACGTTTACCTTGAGGTAAAAATTCAATTCCCCACAATTCCACATCACAAGCTTGCACCGCAGGAGCAATTAAATCTTGAAGTGCTTGAGTTTTATTTGATAGCTTCATTTACTCTCGTCATTTTGTGCGATTCATGGTCGAAATGACCACCACAGACCCATACACACTATAGTAGTAGTGAAACATGACACTTTAACTTTGCCTATACGGCTCACATCGACACTACACGATAGCCAATAAAAAAGGGCGAAATTCGCCCCTATTATCACATAATAAACCTTAGCCCATTATGCAAAAAGACCCACCTATCTGTGAGCCCTTTTTAGAAACTTGGTAGCGGGAGCTGGATTTGAACCAACGACCTTCGGGTTATGAGCCCGACGAGCTACCAGACTGCTCCATCCCGCATCAATGCTGCAAAATTATATACAAAAAATAAAACAACTTCAAGCGTAGATTTATTTTTCGCCTTAACCAAGTTGCAGCTTGATTAAGATTGGTAGCGGGAGCTGGATTTGAACCAACGACCTTCGGGTTATGAGCCCGACGAGCTACCAGACTGCTCCATCCCGCATCAACATTGCAAATATTATCTCAATTTAAAACTAAATTGTTTATTTTAGTTTGCATCTAAAATAAAGTTGATTGGTAGCGGGAGCTGGATTTGAACCAACGACCTTCGGGTTATGAGCCCGACGAGCTACCAGACTGCTCCATCCCGCATCAACAGATTTTGCTGCATACACCAACTTAAATTTCTGGATTATAAGTTGGTGCGGAAGGGGGGACTTGAACCCCCACGCCCGAAAGCACTACCACCTCAAGGTAGCGTGTCTACCAATTCCACCACCACCGCAGCTGTGACGCATTCTAGTAGCTTGCGTCACAAATTGAAAGGTTTAATTGCAAAATTTGCATTTATTTTGGTGCAGTTGGCGAAGTTTCACCCGTATTTGACTGTGTAGCAGGTGCTGGTTGTGTTGTTGTCTGCACTGTTTTTAAGCCATAAGCATCTGAAGTTTGTTTTTTTGCAAATACTGCTAGACTAAGACTGGTCACAAAAAACAAAGCTGTCAAAATCGCTGTCAAACGGGTTAAAAAGTTTGCTGAACCCGAGGCACCAAACACTGTTGCCGCACCACCACCGCCAAAAGAAGCGCCTGCATCAGCACCCTTACCGTGTTGTACAAGAATCAATACAATCATCAATACGGCTAAAATGATATGTACTACCAGCACAAAACTATGCATGCTGAACTCCTATTTTTTTGATTTTGCGAAAGCTTGAGCAATTTGATAAAAAGACTCAGCATTCAAAGAGGCACCACCCACAAGTGCACCATTAATATCTGCACATGCAGCCAATTCAACAGCATTTTCTGGTTTGACACTACCACCATACAAAATGGCAATCTCTGCACCAAGAGGCGTAATTTGCGATAAACCTTCTCGAATTTTTGCATGCATCGCTTGTGCATCTTCAGGAGAAGCTGTTTTACCTGTCCCAATCGCCCAAATGGGTTCATAGGCTACAATAATATTGCTCCATTGTTCAGCTTTTACAAGTGCAGCGATATCACAAATTTGCTGTAAAACAACTTGTTCTGCTTGACCTTCTTCACGTTGTTTGAGACTTTCACCAACACAGTAGATGATCTTCATATTCGCATTTAAAGCATTTTTAACTTTTTCTTGCACAACAGAAACAGTGTCACCAAAAATTTCTCGGCGCTCTGAGTGTCCAATTAAAACAAATTCAATACCACTATCTTTTAATAAGTCTGCACTTACTTCACCTGTATAAGCGCCTGTACCTGCCATAGATGAAAGATCTTGTGCCACACTGATAATTTTATTCGGTGCATCTGCAAATTGTTGCTGAACAAAGAGTAATGTCAGTGTAGTCGGTGCTACACCTATATGACATTGCTGTTCAGAAATAGGTTCTTGCTGTAATTGTTGCTTTAAATCTTGAATGAGTTGCTGCGAATTCGCTTGCATTGGGTTCATTTTCCAATTGCCGACAACCCAAGGAATAATCGTCGAACCCGACATACACATAACCCTATTATCGAAAAATGTGCACATTCTACACGTATTTTTAAGGATTTCTGCTTTTTTCTTTATTCGCTTGTTGCAAAAATTTAAAAGCACGATTTTGTCTGCGCATTTTTTTGTAACAAAACCACGCTTAACCCTGAGAATAGTGGTTTATTTGTATTTTAAAGTGAAAAAATCCAGTCTAGTGCTTTAGCTTATCAAAATCTTTGGTTAATATAATTATTCTTCAAAATACTGAATACCGAGTTGCAGCTTTTAAATTCATTTTAACAAATGAAACACAAAGTATGGGGATACCTTGTGTTGCATGTATTTTAGTTGCTCGATAAAACTATTGAGATATCTATAAAAAGATCCATAATAAGAAGTCTTCAGATATCAATCTGTTTGTAAGTACTCAGTATTTGAATTATAAAATAAATTAAAGGTGTATTGGGGATGGTGTCACAACAAGGCACTCCGAAGTTTTCGGGGTTTATTCGTCGCTTAGTCGATGACGGTGTTATTGCTGCGCAACAAATGCAATCTGCGCTAGACAATGCTAAAAAAAGTAAGCTCAACATCGTAGCTTATCTGATTGAATATGCAAATTTAAAACCTTTGCAAATTGCTGAAACCATTGCGCTTGAGTTCGCCGAGCCTTTGTTTGACCTTGATAGCTTTGATCCCGAGCAATTCCCTAAAGATGTTATTGAAAGTGGTTTATTACATAAACATCTGATGCTGCCTTTGGTTCAACGTGGAAATGTGCTTTATATCGCCATGAGCGATCCAACCAATATTGAGGCTTTGGATGCTGCACGTTTTAATAGTCGCTTGAATATTGAAGTCGTCATCGTTGAACATCACAAACTCGTCAAATGCTTAGAAAAATACTTTACTGAAGACACCAGTTTTGATTTTGGTGGTGATGATATTGATGTTGATATCATCTCAACTGATGATGTAAATCCTGCAGATGATCACGACGATAATGAAAGCGAAGATGAAGCTCCGATTGTAAAGTATATTAATAAGTTACTTATTGATGCTATTCGTATGGGTGCATCAGATTTACATTTTGAACCTTATGAAAAATCCTATCGTGTGCGTTATCGTGTAGATGGTGTGCTTAGAAGTATTACCAATCCCCCACTGCAACTTGCCACACGACTCGCATCACGCTTAAAAGTGATGTCACAAATGGATATTTCTGAAAAGCGTATTCCACAAGATGGTCGTATTAAACTTAAATTATCCAAAACCAAAGCCATCGACTTTCGTGTCAACTCTCTCCCGACGCTATTTGGTGAAAAACTCGTACTGCGTATTTTAGATCCATCCAGTGCAATGCTGGGTATTGATGCCTTAGGTTATGAGGAAGATCAAAAAGCTTTATTCATGGAAGCTTTAGATAAACCTCAAGGTATGCTCTTAATCACAGGACCGACGGGCTCTGGTAAAACGGTATCACTCTATACAGGTTTAAATATTTTAAATACTGAAAGTTCGAATATCTCCACAGCCGAAGACCCTGTAGAGATTAACTTAGAAGGGATTAATCAGGTGAATGTTAATCCGAAAGTCGGACTGACGTTTTCTGTCGCCTTGAAATCTTTCTTACGTCAAGACCCTGATATCATTATGGTCGGGGAGATTCGAGACCTTGAAACTGCTGAAATTGCGATTAAAGCAGCTCAAACAGGTCATATGGTCATGTCTACACTACATACCAATAGTGCGCCTGAAACCTTAACACGTTTAAGAAATATGGGCGTTCCTTCTTTTAATATTGCAACCTCTGTCAATCTCGTCATTGCACAACGTTTGGCACGCCGCTTATGTACACATTGTAAAGCACCTGTTGAAATTCCTAAACATAGCCTCTTAGAAATGGGCTTTACTGAAGAGGATTTAGCACACCCTGATTTCCAAGTGTTTCAACCTGTGGGTTGCCCAGAATGTCGTGAAGGCTATAAAGGGCGTGTTGGGGTATATGAAGTGATGAAAGTGACACCTGAGATTTCAAAAATTATTATGGAAGATGGTAATGCCTTAGAAATTGCTGAAGCATCTGCCAAACTGGGGTTTAATAATTTACGACGCTCAGGACTGATTAAAGTCATGAATGGTTTAACATCACTACAAGAAATTAATCGCGTCACCAGCGAATAAACAGAATACTAAAAAGGAATACAATTATGGCTGTCAAGAAAGCACAAATGATGCCGACATTCATTTATGACGGGGTAGATCGTAAAGGGGTTAAGATTAAAGGGGAACTGCCTGCGCGTAATATGGCTTTAGCCAAAGTCACACTAAGAAAACAAGGCATTAATATTAAAACCATTCGAGAAAAGAAGAAAAATATTCTCGAGGGTTTAATGAAAAAGAAAGTCACCACTTTAGATATCACGATTTTTACTCGACAACTTGCGACCATGATGAAAGCGGGGGTACCTTTAGTACAAAGCTTTGAAATTGTTGCCGAAGGTCTAGATAATCCCGCAATGCGTGAAGTCGTGTTAGGGATTAAAGGTGAAGTTGAAGGGGGGAATACTTTTGCTGGGGCATTAAAGAAATATCCACAATATTTCGACCGCTTGTTTTGCTCACTGGTTGAGTCAGGTGAACAATCGGGTGCACTTGAAACTATGTTAGACCGTGTCGCGATTTATAAAGAAAAAAGTGAGCTTTTAAAACAAAAAATTAAAAAAGCCATGAAATATCCTATTGCAGTTATTGTCGTCGCAATCGTGGTTACCATTATTTTGATGGTTAAAGTTGTTCCCGTTTTCCAAGATCTTTTCTCATCTTTTGGCGCTGATCTTCCTGCTTTCACTCAGATGGTGGTCAACATGTCAAAATGGATGCAAAGTTATTGGTTTATCTTGATTATTGGTATTGGGGTCGTGATTACTGCATTTCTTGAAACCAAAAAGCGGAGTAAAAAATTTCGTGATTTCCTTGATAAAGCTGCACTCAAAGCCCCTATTTTTGGCGACTTGGTCTATAAAGCGATTATTGCGCGTTATAGTCGTACGCTTGCCACGACCTTCGCGGCAGGTGTGCCATTAATTGATGCGCTCGAATCTACAGCAGGCGCAACCAATAATGTTGTCTATGAAGAAGCCGTAATGAAAATTCGTGATGACGTGGCAACAGGTCAACAATTACAATTTGCAATGCGCCTCACCAATTTATTCCCTTCAATGGCCATTCAAATGGTTGCTATTGGGGAAGAATCAGGTTCGTTAGATGCCATGCTTGATAAAGTTGCAACACACTTCGAAAACGAAGTCGATAATGCGGTAGATGGCTTAACCTCAATGATGGAGCCATTAATCATGGCTGTACTCGGGGTGCTTGTTGGTGGTCTCGTGATTGCCATGTACCTTCCAATCTTCCAAATGGGTTCTGTAGTCTAATGGCTGATATTCTCAACTATTTCATCATCACACCCAGTGCGCTATATCTATTCGTTGGTCTACTTGGGTTATGTATTGGTAGTTTTTTAAATGTTGTGATTTATCGCACACCCAAAATGATGGAGCAAGAATGGCAACAAGAATGCCAACTCTTGCTGCATCCAGAACAAGCCATTATTGATCAAAGTAAACTGACACTAAGCACACCTGCTTCAACTTGTCCAAAATGTAAATCGCCGATTCATTGGTATCAAAACATTCCTGTGATCAGCTGGTTAGTTTTACGTGGTCAATGTGGGACATGTAAAAACCCAATTAGCATTCGCTATCCATTTATTGAAGTCTTAACTGCCTGTTGCTCTCTTTTAGTGGTTGCTGTTTATGGACCAACGCTTGCGATGCTATTTGGTCTCATCCTAACATGGACACTTATTGCACTCACGTTTATCGATTTCGATACACAACTGCTACCAGACCGCTTCACTTTGCCTTTAGCTGCACTAGGTTTAGGTATTAATAGTTTTGCTATTTATACCTCTGCCACTTCTGCGATTTGGGGCTATATCATCGGTTTTTTATGCTTATGGGTGGTCTATTATGCGTTTAAACTCATCACAGGCAAAGAAGGCATGGGCTATGGCGATTTTAAATTACTCGCTGCTCTAGGTGCATGGATGGGACCTCTCATGCTTCCATTAATTGTACTACTCTCCTCTTTGGTGGGGGCGATTATTGGTATTATTTTACTTAAAGTTCGTAAAGAAAATCAGCCTTTCGCTTTTGGTCCTTATATTGCAATTGCGGGTTGGATTGCCTTTTTATGGGGCGAACAAATTATGAAAGTCTATTTAGGACAAAATTAAAAGGTCGAAATATGAAGTTTATCTTGGGTTTAACAGGTGGTATTGGCAGTGGGAAGACCGCAGCAACACAATGGTTTGAAACCCAAGGAATCCAAGTTGTGGATGCTGATATTGTCGCACGTGAAATTGTGGCAAAAGGGCAACCTGCCTTAACGCAAATTGCTCAAAGTTTTGGAGAATGGGTTCTTTTAGACAATGGTGAACTTGATCGTCGTGCACTAAGAGAGCATATTTTCAAAGACCCTTCAGCTCGCCACACACTAGAAAAGATTACGCATCCTGCAATTCGCCTGTCGATTATTCAACAACTCCAAGCTGCAACGAGCCCCTATGTCATTTTGGTTTCACCCTTATTATTTGAAACCAATCAGCATCAACTCACACAACACACCCTTTTAATTGATGCATCAGAAGAATTACAAATCTTCCGTGCCTCACAACGTGATGGGCAGAATATAGAACAGATTAAAAATATTATTGCGGCACAAATGCCAAGAGCCGAAAAACAAAAACTTGCCAATGATATTGTGGTTAATGATGGGCATCTTGATCACTTATACGCACATTTAGCCCCTTTACACCAAAAATATCTAAACATGGCTGAATAATTTTCACACTGAAAAGCAAATAAAGTGTATTCACCTTGCAATGAATACACGCGCTCATCAGCTTATATTATTTATTTTTTTGTTGATCCAATCGTGCTTGCAAACTGTCTTTGCGTCCAAACCAACGCCACGGCTGCAAGGCTCCTATCCCCATCCCCAGCAAACCACATACAATTGCTAAACTTAATGGCTCACCTAACAGTGGCACAGCAATAATTGCCGCAATAAAAGGTGCTAAAGTCACAATACTCCCCGTTTGGAAAGCACCGAGTCGTTTAATGGCTTCAACATAAGTTAATGTCGCGACAATCACCACAAAAACACCATGAAAAATAGTTTGCATTGCCAAATGAGATACTGTCGCTTGATCTAAATGCTTCGGTAAAAAGAGTAAATAAATCGGCACATAGATCAATGCAGACCAAATCGCAACGCCTGCCATACTATGCCAAGCTGACAATTTCCACTGCTTTAACAGCACGGTAAATATGCCCCACCAAATTGCGCTCAGAAAAAATAAGCCATCACCGAAACTAAAAGCAACACCTGTTTCTTGGTACATGAGATAACTCATGCCTGCAATTGCACTCAGCATAATCGTTAGGCTGAACCATGTATGGCGATCAAACGGCTGTTTAAATAAGAAATAAGCTGCAAGCGCAGTACACAACGGCAAACAACCATTTAAAAAAATTGCTGCATGTGCAGCAGGGACATAATGAAAAGCGCTATAGGATGTCAGGCAGTATGTAACCCCACCTAACATTGCCAGAATAAAAGGCTCTTTTTTCCATAAAAAAGCCGTATCTTTTTTATAAATGAGAATCGGCATCAAAATGCAAAATGCCAAACTAAAGCGTAATGCGGTAATATCCCAAGGACTAATATGCCATAATGCATTAAGCCTTGATGTAATCGTAAAACCTCCCCAAATACACATCGTGATTGCTACAAAAACATAGCCTTGCGTGCGGGAGGTCATCATGATCTTTCTCAAATTTCAACAATAAAAATGGGATGGATATCGCTTAGTCAATCAGACGTTGACGACACGCTTCGTAGAGTGCCATACCTGTAGCCACACTGACATTCAAACTTTGTAGATTTCCAGCCATTGGAATAAATACAGTTTGGTCACATTGTGCCTGCGTGATTGGACGTAAGCCTGTATCTTCAGCCCCCATCACCACACAAATCGCTGTGCCTGTAAAATCAAATTGTTGAATAGGTAATGCTTTTTCATCCAACATCGTCCCTACAACACGCACATTAAAGTCTTGTTTGATTTGTCCTAAAGTGCGCGCCAAATTGGTCACTTGAATGAATTTAACTTTTTCAGCACCACCTGCCGCGACTTTACGTGCTGTTGGCGTCAAACTTGCTGAACGGTCACGTGGCACGATCACTGCTGAAACACCCATTGCCGCTGCTGTTCGAATACATGCGCCTAAATTATGCGGATCGGTAATATGATCTAAAGCCAATAATAAAGGCTGCTGTTCAGTACTCAGCAATTGCTCCAAGTCTTTTTCATTTAATACAGGATGCGGACGTACCGCTGCAACAACACCTTGATGAAAAGGCTGCCCTGCTAACTTCTCTAAGCTATCTCGACTGGCTTTTTGAATACTAATACCAAACGGCTCAGCCATTTTTAAAATATGTTGTAAGCGTTGGTCATCACGCCCTTTTAAAGTAAAAAGTGTTAAAACGCGTTCTGGTTCCAACTCCAATAATGACTCAACTGAATGCACGCCATAATAATACTCGGGCTTCGCCATGAACGACCTCTAATAACTAAAATCGGGGGAGAGAAAAGAAAAATCCTGCAAAGCCAACTTTACAGGATTTCATAATGTGCTTAGTTTAACCGATTTAAGCTGAAAATACCCTGCTTATCTTCGATTGAATCAACTTTGCTTAACCTTCTAAATGACAGACATAGTCAAGTACATCATCAGTTTCAATTTTGAAACGACTGTTGCCTGGTACGTAAAATGACTGTCCAGCACGGAATAATTCACTTTCCGCATTGTCTGCAATTTTGACACGACATTCACCAGAAATGATTTCCATACGTTCAGGTACATGTGTTTCAAACGTCAATGCTTCTTCTGTTGGTAAAATCACCCCAAGCGTTTTTTTCGTTCCGTCTTCAAACTGTACTGTGTGGCTAATGCATAGACCACCAAAATAAACGTTTGATTTTTTTATCACTGATACATGATCAAACTGAGTAGGCATGCGTATTCTCCAGATAATGCGCATTGATATTATGTCGTTCAGCCTAGTTTAATTGCACTCCCCAAACTAATCAATCTCTTGTTTTAAGGAAAATAATTCCAGACAAAATCTGCATTTTATTAAATGTAAATTTATCTCCAAGAATCGGTATTTTTTGCTTTAATTTACGCTAAAATATCCAAAATTCTTCACCATTAGAATCTATTCTGACTTGTGACTACAACAAAACTTGACTATCTTAGAACTGAACTTTTCGCAGCTTGGATGCGTGTATGCTGACACATTTAAATCTACTTAATTTTGCTTTAGCAGATAACCTTGCGATTGATATTGAACAAGGTTTTAATGTTTTAACAGGTGAAACAGGTGCAGGAAAGTCGCTTCTTTTAGATGCATTATCAGCATGTTTAGGTGAACGTACAGATACCAATTACGTGCGTTACGGTGCAGAAAAAGCCGATATTACGGCAGTTTTTAGTTATCAAAACAATAGCCCAGAAGATTTATGGTTAAAAACCCATGAGTTAGATGATGAGTCTGGTGAAATTCATTTAAGACGAGTCATTTTTGCTACAGGTCGTAGCAAAGCATGGATCAATGGTCGCCCAAGTAGCCTGTCAGAACTCAAAGAAATCGGGCGTTTATTGGTACAACTCTATAGCCAACACAGCCAGCAACAACTGTTAGAGCCCCCCTACCCTAAACATTGGCTAGACCGTTATAGTGACTTTCATACACCTGCTCAAGCTGTGCGTGATGCCTATAATGTATGGCAAAAAAATATTAAACTTCATCAGGCAGCTTTAGATGCTCAAGCCACACGTCTACAACGTATAGAAACCTTAGAGTTACAACTCGAAGAACTTGAAGATGTCATCACGACTGATTATAAAGAGATTGAACAAGAGTTTGACCGCTTAAGCCATCACGAACACATCATGCAAGACTGTAGTTATAGTCTAAATGCACTAGATGAATCTGAACAAAATATCACACAAGAATTATCTTCAATTTTACGCCGTATCGAATCTCATTCAGGACGCAGTGAGCAACTTTCAGAAATTTATAACTCACTGCTCAATGCACAAAGTGAATTAGAAGATGCAACAGCAAACTTACGTCAGTTTATTGACCGACAAAGTTTTGATCCTGAACGAATGGAGCAACTTAACTCACAATTAGAGATTTTCCACCGTTTATCACGAAAATATCGTACCCAACCCGATGAACTCAAACAGCAATATGAAACTTGGCAAGCTGAGCTTGAACAATTACATCAGCTTGAAGACCCTGAAACTTTAGCTGAACAAGTTGAACTTGCACATCAAGATTTTTTAAATAAAGCTCAATATTTAGATCAAATTCGTAGAGAGGCTGCTATTCCGCTTGCCAAACAACTCACTGAACAAGTCAAGCAACTGGCTCTGCCTGAAGCACATTTTGAGTTTCGATTTGACCCATTGGAGCAGGTTTCTGGCGAGGGTCTAAGCTTTATTCAACTGCTATTTACTGCCAATAAAGGCATTCCTGCACAACCCTTGGCTCGTGTGGCCTCTGGCGGTGAGTTATCACGTATTGCTTTAATTATGCAGGTTATGAATGCTGAAAAAACTGAATCTGAAGTTTTGGTTTTTGATGAAATTGATGTAGGAATCAGTGGCGGTACTGCAGAAATTGTCGGGCGTTTATTGGCGAATTTGGCACAACATGTACAAATCTTATGTATTACACATCAAGCGCAAGTTGCCGCGCAATCTGATCAACATTTATTGGTGAAAAAATTACAGACAGACCCTGCAAGCAGTACCATCATTGAACTTGAGGAAGAACAACGCATTTTCGAATTAGCACGTATGACAGGTGGTGTAGAAATTAGCGAAACGACTTTGCAGCATGCCAAACAGTTACGCCAACTCAAGTTTCAACATGCTTGAGCCAAATGCATGCTAGAAAAAAACCAGTGAATGATGCACTGGTTTTTTATTGTGAAGTATCAAAAATTACCACTTAATCGGCTGTTCACTTGAACCCGGTGTCATGTCATAGGTGGGGGTAAAACTTGAACCTTGTGAACCATAATTGCCATTTGGCTGCAACTTTAAGCCCACTAAAATTTCCTGACTTAAATTTTGAGCCAAGGTTTCTGCACTACTGTTATCTAAATTATTATTTAACAGATTTTGCACAGAATTTTTCGGTAACGTACGGTTAAATGTACCTGATGCCACCACTTTACTGGTATTTGCTTCAATCACACGCCAAGTTAAACGCACTTGTTCTGCACCTTGATTTAAGCCATACATTTGATGTGAACTTGCTGCAGACAAATCATTGATCCGCCCAACCAATAAATAATCTGCACCTACTTTTTGCCCAATACGCGCCATCTCATGTGGTGCACCATCCCATTGTAAAAATGCATTTTCATATTGCATTTCATCAATATAATGACGATCCAACAAACTTAATTGCCCCGATTGTGCTAAAGAATTACCCAATGCATCTGCCAATTCTTCGCTAAACTCACCTGCTGAGTCAGATTGTGCTGAGCGATTATTTTTTTCATAAAACTGAAAGGGTAAAACGGCAATGCGTCTTAAATGTTGATCTTGCACAGTTGATTCATATTGAACAACATGCGCACGCACACGTGCACGATAGTTATTTTTTGAACCCGTAACACTCAACACTTGGAACTTGGTTACTGAACCTGAGCCAACACTGTTCACACTAAATACAGGTGAAACTTTACCTGAATAACTCCAATTATTACCACTCATGGACATATTCACTGTTTCTTCAAGATCTGCACGTGGTGAAACCGTTGCACCATTTACAGACTGTACAGCAACAAGTAATGCTTCAGAAATTGCCTGATGCTGTGTTTCACCGCTACCCGATGCTTCTTTAACCACTTCTTTTAATGCAGCAAATGCCGATGAGCAAAGACCCGCTGTAAGCAATGCTGAAAGAATAATTTTTTTCATCATGATTATGATCTCGTGCAACTGCGTTGAATAGCAATTGCAACTTTATCAATTACAAACCAAAAGTAGAGCGTTTAGCTGACTTACGAATTTCTTTTTCGCTGGTCCACTCAACAATACCTGTTTGAATATTTTGAAGTTTTAATGTGAATTTATAATATACATCGCTCTTATTGCCTGAGTTTTTCACAATGCTTGATAAATTACCATTAAGCATATACTCAGCACCAATATGACCACCTGCTTTTACAGATGTCGCTTGATTCACTAAACCACTATTTTTTTGGTAGTTTAATTGCTCAGCCATGGCATTCGCTGCCGTCATATCCACAAAACGGAATTTACCTGAGTTAATCAGTTTATTTTGAATGGTGTCAGTAATTGATTCAGTATCAATATGTTCTTGCGTCTTGTTACGGATACGATCAACAAACATCACAGGACGGCGGTTTTGGGTTAACTGAACCACCACTGGAAATGTCAACATATCGTCAACCATTTTGTCCGCAATCATTTGTAAATCAGTAGAACCAAAATCCTTGGTTAATGACTCAACAGCTTGTGCATCGCCATAACTGACATTGGTACTTGCACAACCGGTCAAAACTGACGCAGCAAAAAGTGATGCAACAACAAATTTAATTTTCATGAATTTTACCCTAATTAATCATTCTTCAAATAAACAACAACATCAACTGCCGATGGGTTTGGCGCAACAGATTGCACCGTTTTCACTTCACGACCTGTCAACTGAATAGGTTTCCAACGCGCACCTTCTGGATTGATTTCCATGCCTTGTGCGTCAACCCAAACAATTTTGTACTCAAAAGAGCGACTGACAAACCAACGGTCTTTAATTGCTAGCGATACTTTTTTCAGGTCACCCACGTAGGTCATATTGATGCGATCCACACCAACCTTCGTACTTAACACAGGATTATTACTGATCGTTTTTACGCTATAAGTCCCATCAGCCGCAGTTTGCGTAGACAGTGAATTAGGTGCAGTACACGCAGCAAGACTTGCCACAAGCACACCCGCAAAAATTAGTTTTGAAGCTATTTTCATACATTTCTCAATTTTTAGATTAATGATTAATCGCACTAACGCTCGTTGAAATTTTATTATTGACATCATTGACATAGACAAAAATAGTTTGGTTTGGACTCGCATCAACTTTTATCGTGTCACTCATCGCTCCATTGCCTGAAATATGTAGATTATGGCTACCAGGCTTTACTTCAAAGCGTGCAATTTGTGTATTGCTTGGCAAAGTTGACCATGCTCTCAAGTCAGCGCGCTCTGTGGCAACGTTCATCAAGTTACCTGCAAGTTGCCCCAAAGCACCCAGATGCTGTCCTAACTGCTGCTGTGCCACAAATTTAGTGGTTGCACGTACAATTTGACTAGAGACTGTACTTGTCGTGCGTTCTTTTAATTCTTTAACCGCTAATGCACCAATATCATTTAATATAAAGCTTTGCTGTGTTTCACGGTCACCTAAACGTACTCTTAGGCTCTGTGGTGCGGTATATGTACTTGGCTCATACGTCGCAAAAGCAATATTTACAAGACCATTTGGCACAGGAATCGCTAATTTATTCTCAATTTTTTTCGGCACAATGCCTTGCTCGATAAAAACAACAACAGGTACCGTGTCTTTACTTTTCGCAGTCATACGATCTAAACGCTGTACATCTTTGGCAATATTACTGTCCGCTTGTAATTCATAGGCTTTTTTATAGTCAACCAAAGCATCGTTATACTCACCTAATGCTTCCCATAAATTGGCTGCCATATAAAAGGCATAGGCATTTTGATAAGTGTTTTTAATACGTCCTGCAATTGTGTCTAAACCTGAAAATGCTTCATCTAAATTATTCACAGCTTGCGCATTTTCTTGTTTGGCTTTTTCTTTTTCCGATTTTTTCTCTAACTCTTTTTCATGCTTAATTTCAATTTCACGTTGAATACGTTGTGCGATTCGCATCTCAACACCTGCTGCTTCAGCATCTTTGAGATAAATATAATTTTTAGCTTGAGAAATATGCGCTAACACCTGCTCATAAGGTGGAACCTCATAAGGAACAATGGAGTCATTACTCAACATTGAAAGTGCTTTAAAACCTAAACGAGAAGCACTGACTGTTGCTCGATTATTTTGTTTGTCCAATAATTCAAATGCTTTTTTATATAATTGACTACTTTCTTGGTATTGTTGGTTGACCTGTAAAATGCGTGCTTTTTCTAAGTGATACAAAATTGCGTCCTTAGAATCCATTTTCTTATCGATTGTTGCTGCAAATGCAGTCGGCATGGTGGCATTTAAACTACTTCTGAATGCCATCCCCTCATCATCATAACTTCCAAAAACCCCCGCTTGAGAATTAAAAGAAACTGCCAATAAAATGAGTAATAATTTGTTATTAAAACGTTTCATAAAGTTTAAAATTATAATTTTCGATACATGAATAATACAAATTTATATGATTTTATTCAATAATCCAACATTTATTCATTAAATTATTCACATTTCATTCATTAAAAAAAGCTAAATAAAGCTAGAGTAATTGTTCTAAATTAACAGAATTATTGACTTTTTATTAAGAATATATATAGTCGAAGGATTATTTTAATGCTGTTTAAAAAATTCCAATCGACCATTTATTAATCAATACATTTTAATTTCAACTTTTTTCTGCAATTTTTTAGCATATTAAATATTTATTTTCCAAGATCATGCCACAAGACAGCATAAATAAGTTATGGTATTTCAAAATGATTTACATAATTTTATACGTTTTTTAAGAATAAGGAGCAGCCTTTCGGTGACTAAACAATATTTAAAACATCGTTGTTTAATTGCGCCACCAGATTTGGCGGATGATTTTTTTTCGCATACAGTGATTTATATTGCACGACATGATGACGATGGTGCGCAAGGCATTATTATCAATCGTCCTACAGGCTTACAAATTAAAGAGTTATTGACAGATTTAGAAATTGCAGCAGACCATGTTCACCCACATGAGGTTTTACAAGGTGGCCCTTTACGCCCCGAAGCAGGCTTTGTGCTTCATACAGGTCAACCGACTTGGCATTCTTCGATTGCGGTAGGTGAAAACATTTGTATTACCACCAGTAAAGATATTTTAGATGCGATTGCACACAATGAAGGTGTCGGACGTTATCAAATCGCATTAGGATATGCCAGCTGGGAAAAGAATCAATTGGAAAATGAAATCGCCCGTGGTGATTGGTTAGTCTGTGATTCAGACATGGATTTAGTATTTAATTTACCTTATGACGAGCGCTGGGACGCTGCATATCGTAAAATAGGCATTGATCGTACTTGGTTAGCCTCTGAGATTGGACATGCCTGATTTATCCCAACCACAACTTATTTTAGCTTTTGACTTTGGTACGCAAAAAATGGGGATGGCGGTTGGCTCATCACTGATTGAAAGTGCAAGCCCACTCAATTTATTTCCCATGAAAGATGGAATTCCCAATTGGGAAGCATTACTCAAAATCGTAAAGCAACATCAACCCAATTTGTTTTTGGTCGGCTTGCCTTTAAATATGGATGATTCCGAGTCGGAATTATCAGCACGTGCCCGTAAATTTGCACGCCGTTTACGTCATCAAACCAACATTGAAACTTTGATGGTGGATGAGCGCCTAACGACACGTGAAGCAAGAGATGAGTTGGATCATTATCAGGCACAAGGTCGTGCTAAAAACTTAGCCGCGGATAGTGTTGCCGCAGCATTATTTATTGAAAGTTGGTATCGAAATCCTCAAGGTGTTACACCTTAATTTTTAATCATATTATTTTTTAATCTGATCTATAAAAAATTGGGTGATCATTTGATCACCCAATTGCTTTGAATTTTAAATCAATTCAAATTATTTTTTAGCAGCTTCGATTGATTTCAATACTTCAGCTTTAGCAACTTCTGAACCTTCCCAACCTGTCAATTTAACCCATTTACCAGGCTCTAAATCTTTGTAGTGTTGGAAGAAATGTTCAATTTGGTTGATCAACAATGGTGGAAGATCTGTATATTCTTGAACATCTTTATAAAGTGGTGTTAATTTTTCATGCGGAACTGCAACAAGTTTCGCATCGATACCACCGTCATCTTCCATGTTCAATTTACCGACTGGACGGCAACGAATCACAGAACCATGAACCAATGGGTGTGGTGTTACAACCAATACGTCTAATGGGTCACCATCTTCAGATAATGTGTTTGGTACATAACCGTAGTTTGCTGGATAGAACATTGCAGTACCCATGAAACGGTCTACAAATAATGCATCAGAATCTTTATCTACTTCATATTTGATTGGAGATGCATTTGCAGGAATTTCAATAATTACATAGATGTCATTTGGTGCATCTTTACCCGCAGGGATATTGCTATAGCTCATAAGATACTCTTTTTCAGTGAAAGCCAATTTAAAATCGTGCTGATTATAACGCTAATTTAGCGAACTGGTGCAATTATACAATTTGCATGGTGCAATTGAATATGCCACACATTACATATTTTTTTAAATCATTCGAATAATTGTAATGAGTAAAAATATTGGACATGCCATCGACATAAACCAAATAATCGAACGTAAAGTCGATAAGTTTAATAAATAGCAAATACCATAAATGATTCTAAGCACAATGTAAGCACTGCCCATCATCATGGTAAAGCCTTGCGGTACCACCATATATTCAGCCATCAAAATTGCCGCAATAAATAAAGGCAAGCTTTCAAAACTATTTTGCTGTACAGCATTGGCACGTGCCGACAAACCTGTTGTTTTTGCTAAAAATTCACGTGGATTTTGATTATCACTGCCTTTAAAACCACCTGTCACCTTAGCAATAATGGTAAAAATATAAGGCAATAAACAGGCGATTAGAATTAAATATATGATGCCATTTATCCCAGACATGAATTTATTCTCATGAAATTTACAAGTTGAATATCATAACACGTCAATGTTGTTATAATTTTCTCTAAGTATAGCGTTTTGCAAATATTGTGTAATGGAGAAATCATGCAGCCTTCTGATCAGCAAGACCTGTTGAATGTCTTAGAACAACAGCGTCAACAACTGCAACAAGTGGATCGTGTTTTAAAAATTGTGCTGCCGATTGCTGCGTTTTTACTTTGCGTAATTTGCGCCAATTTTAACTGGCAATCCACACTCGGCACCTTCGTTATGCTGCTTGTCGCTTTTTACGGGGTAGGTATTCTGAAGATGAACCTTTATCTTTGGTTTGCCATCATTACTTTATATTGCTTAGTCGATATTTATTTCAGTTATTCAGCCTTTCCTTCGTCTGCGATTGGCCGCCAACTCGGTACGATGCTCACTTTTACGGCTATTTTAGGTTACGGTCGTCCCTATATTGACCAATGGTATTTAAAAAGTCAGGGACAAAATCAACCTTAACAAATAAAAAAAAGCGCCAATATATGGCGCTTTTTTTATAGCTTGAATTACTTACGCAAATCTTTACGTAAAATCTTACCGACATTTGATTTTGGCAATTCATCCATAAACTCAACATAACGTGGGCGTTTATAACCCGTTAAGTTTTCTTTGGCATAGGCTAAAACTTCTTCAGTGGTTAAAGACGGATCTTTTTTCACCACAAACAGTTTTGGCACTTCACCTGATTTCTCATCTGCCACCCCAATTGCAGCAACTTCCAAAACTTTCGGATGTTTTGCAATCACTTCTTCGATTTCAGATGGGTAAACATTAAAACCAGACACCAAAATCATGTCTTTTTTACGATCTACAATTTTAAAGAAACCACGTTCATTCATGATCCCGATATCGCCTGTACGGAAATAGCCATCAGCAGTCATGACTTTTGCAGTTTCATCAGGACGGTTCCAATAGCCTTTCATCACTTGTGGACCACGAATCGAGATCTCACCTTGCTCACCTTGTGCCAAGTGATTACCGTCGTCATCTAAAATTGCAACATCAGTCAATGGTAAAGGAATACCAATCGTACCGCTAAATTCATCCGATGCAGGTGGATTTGCTGTTGCAACTGGAGATGTTTCAGATAAACCATATCCTTCGATAATGACCGTACCTGTGACTTTTTTCCATTCTTCAGCTGTTGAAGGTAGCACTGCCATACCACCGCCCATTGCCATTTTTAGTTTACTAAAATCAAGCTGACGGAATTCTTCATTATGAACCAACGCATTGAAGAGCGTATTCACCGCAGGAAAGAAACCTGGTTGATACTTACGTAACTCTTTCATCACAGCGGGCAGGTCACGTGGATTTGGAATCAAGATATTAGCTTGACCTTTGTACATGCCATACAGTGCACACACCATAAATGCAAAGATATGATACAACGGCAATGCACAGAAAATACGGTCATCTTTGGCACCATCGCCTTTACCAAATTTACTTTGGAAAATACCATCACATTGCAGCAAGTTAGCCACTAAGTTGCGATGTGTCAGTTCAGCACCTTTTGAAACGCCTGTGGTACCACCGGTATATTGCAATACCGCAGTATCGCTCAAAGTCATGGTTGGGCGTTTGTAGTTGTTAGCACTGACTTTGGACATTGCGGCATTGAATTTAACATGACCCGGAATGTTCCAAGCAGGAATTTGTTTACGTACAGAACGTAAAACAAAGTTCACCAAGGTACCTTTTAATGTACCTAACATATCACCCACTGAAGCAACAATCACATGTTTAACGGGTGTTTTACCAATAATGCTTTGATAGACTGAAGCAAAGTTTTCAATGATCACAAGTGCTTCTGTACCCGAATCATTGAGCTGATGTTCAAGCTCACGTGCTGTATACAGTGGGTTGACGTTGACCAAAACCAACCCTGCTCTGAATACACCTAAAGCAACCACAGGATATTGCAGTACATTTGGCATCATCACTGCAACACGACTGCCCTTTGCTAAGCCTAAACTTTGAAGATATGTGGCAAACTTACGGCTAGCGAGTTCTAATTCACTAAAAGATAGCGTCTTATCCATAAAGATAAAGGCATCTCGTGAACCAAATTTTTGGAAATTACGCTCAAAAACATCAATAAGCGATGTATTTTCCTGTGGCAATTCTACAGTCTCAGGAATGCCTGTTTTTTGATATTCTGCGTACCAAATCTTTTCCATAATGCCATATTCTCCAATCAGTAATCCTTAGTTTTCAGCTGTTTTTCTCAACATTAAGCATATTTGTTTGGCTTGTTGCGCTTAATGTTGGCATCCATTTTCATAAATACAGATCATATATAACGTATTTTGAGCAATGGATGCTAGTTTTATCTTTGAATCAACAGTCTATTTGCTTTTTGATAAGTACGTGTTAAGAGTTGCCCCTTAGACGCGCGTTTACCAATGAACTGTAATAAATCATTGCCTTTTAGTTTTAATTGCTTCTGACCTGCAAGCAATTGAATTGTATCATCTAAATTAAAAGTAAGCAGATCTAAAATTTGATCTTCACTTTCAAGTTGTATCAACTTATTTCCTTTACCTTTATTTAGAATTGGCAATTCTGACAACGCTATACACAGTAAACGGCCTGCTGAACTGAGTATAGCCAAATGCGTATGATTTTCAATCACTCTAATTGGTAATGCTTTAGCATCATCAGAGAGCGTTAAGAAAGCTTTACCTGCTTTGGCATTGGTATCCAATTGTTTGGCTTGGGTTTTAAAACCGTAGCCCTTAGAACTAACAGCAAGGATTTCTTTGTCATCCTCCTCGACCAAGACCTGAACAAAGCTCACACCATTAGCTGGTGAAAGTTTTGAGCTCAGCGGTTCCCCCAAGCCACGTGCGGACGGCAAGCTATTGATTGCAAGTGCATAACTACGCCCTGTTTCATCTAAAATATAGACTTTTTGGTTGGACTTACCTTGCGCTGAACTGAGGTACTGATCGCCTGCACGGAAATTCAATTTTTCGACATCAATCTCATGACCTTTGGCAGAACGAATCCAACCTGCCTCTGATAATACCACCGTGACAGGATCAGCCGGCATCAAATCTTGTTCTTTAATCGCATGTGCTTCAGCACGTTGCACGATTGGGGAACGGCGATCATCACCAAACTTTTTCGCGTCTTCTTTCAGCTCGGAAATAATCAGATTTTTCAATGATTCAGGATTTTCTAATTGTTCGCGAATCACCGCAGCACGTGCTTCAAGCTCATCTTGTTCACGGCGCATTTCCATTTCTTCAAGTTTTGCTAAATGGCGTAACTTAAGTTCTAAAATGGCTTCTGCCTGAATTTCATCAATATTGAAGCGTGACATCAACACAGGTTTCGGTTGGTCTTCTTCTCGAATAATTTGAATCACTTCATCAATATTCAGATAAGCAATAATCAAACCACCGAGGATATGTAAACGCTTTTCAATTTTATTCAGATGATATTGCAGACGGCGTGTGACCGTTTGTTTACGAATTTCGATCCATTCCAATAATATTTTACGAATGGATTTCACTTGCGGACGACCATCAGCGCCGATCATGTTCATATTGACACGATAGCTCGACTCTAAGTCAGTCGTCGCAAATAAATGGCTCATCACTGCTTCAGCATCGATCCGATTTGATCGTAAAATAATCACGATGCGTGTCGGATTTTGATGATCAGACTCATCTCGTAAGTCACTGACCAAAGGCAATTTTTTCGCTTGCATTTGATCTGCAATCTGAGTAATGACTTTTGAACCTGAGACCTGATAAGGGAGCTCTGTGATCACAATTTCATTTTTTTCAATCGTGTAAATTGCACGCGTGCGATAGCTACCACGCCCTGTAATTTGTAATTTTAATAATTCTTCAGGTGGCGTAATAATTTCCGCTTTGGTCGGTAAGTCTGGTGCAGGAATGTATTCGGCAACTTTTTCATCGCTGATATTTGGATTACGAATTAAGGCAATCGTGCCTTTGACCACTTCTCGTAAATTATGCGGTGGAATATCTGTCGCCATCCCGACTGCAATGCCTGTGGTACCATTTAACAAAATATTCGGTACACGTGCAGGCAAATGTACAGGTTCTTTCATCGAACCATCAAAGTTGTCTTGCCAGTCACAGGTGCCTTGCCCCAATTCAGACAATAGCACTTCACTATACTGTGATAATTTTGCTTCGGTATAACGCATTGCTGCAAAGGATTTAGGATCGTCAGGTGAACCCCAGTTACCTTGCCCTTCAATAAATGGGTAACGATAACTGAAGGGTTGCGCCATCAACACCATCGCTTCATAACATGCTGAATCACCATGCGGATGGTATTTACCCAACACATCACCCACAGTACGTGCAGACTTTTTCGGCTTGCCGCTATTCTTTAAGCCTAACTCGCTCATCGCATAGACAATACGGCGCTGTACAGGTTTTAAACCATCACTGATATGGGGCAATGCACGATCCATAATCACGTACATGGCATAGTTGAGGTAAGCTTGTTCGGTAAATTCTGCTACGGAACGGTTTTCTGTCGCATGATGCGCAAGGCTTGTCATAACAACCTTTAATCCTAAATAAATGCGTTCTAAAAATTTATATCTCTATGTTCTTATGCTAAGTCGCATACTGAGACGACACAAGGGGCAGTCTTGTAACTCTGCGACAATTTGCGTCTTTCACTAAATCTAGCGCTGTAAAATTATCCATTTTTAGGTCAATGGGCAACTGATTATTTTTATTTTGTTCATGACTTTCTCTGTCATAAAATCATTTTTCTTTGAATTTCAGAAAAGTAAATATGTAGTCATACCATTTTATTTTAACTGTGCAAGATCAAATGGAGGTGTATCCCCCATTTGATCTCTCCACATTAAGTCATCTTATAAACCAATCTCTTCTAAAGTCTTACCTTTGGTTTCTTCACCCAAAACCAAAATTACCGCGGCCACACCTAAAAGCACTGCTGTAAACATCATAAAGACCGCGCTAAAACCATTCGTTGCGACCATCATATGCGTGACGACTAAAGGCGCAACAATCCCACCCATACGCCCAATCGCAGATGCCCATCCTGAACCAAAAGCACGAATATTGGTTGGGTACTGTTCAGGTGTATAAGTATAGAGAACGCCCCAAGCCCCCAAATTAAAGAATGACATCAAACAACCCCACAGCATAATCATACTGACTGAAGTGGCTTGCCCAAAGAAATAAGCCGACACGGCACACATGCCGATAAAGCCTGCTAATGTTGCTTTACGTCCTAACTTTTCCACCAACCAAGCAGCCGCTACATAACCCGGCAGTTGTGCCAAGATCATACCCAACACATATTCAAATGACTGGACGATGCTATAGCCTTGTTTAACCAATAAACTCGGTAGCCATGTAAAAATGCCGTAGTAGGAAAATACAATACCGAACCAAATCAACCACAACATCAACGTGCGTTTCGCAAAAGGATTTGACCAAAGCTGTGAAAATGAAATGTTTTGTTTTTCTGCAACAGGTTTTACTTCTATAATTTCAATCACTTCAACGCCACATTGACGTTCAAGCTTTTGTACTAAGGCATGTGCTTCTTCGATTCGTCCACGATTGATCAAATACGGCACAGATTCAGGGACTTTTTTCAGAATCATAAATACATAAATTGCAGGTAAACCACCGATTAAAAAGGCAATGTGCCAACCATAATCAGGAATGACAAAATAGGAAATCAGTGCGGCAACGAGCCAACCTAAGCCCCAAAAACTTTCGAGTAAAACAATAAAACGACCACGCACCTGTGCAGGAATGTATTCACTGACCAAAGTCACAGCCACAGGCAACTGCCCACCCAAGCCAAGTCCAACAATAAAGCGAAACACCAATAACCATGTCAGGTTTGGCGCAACCGCACATAATGCTGTGGCAATGCTATAGGTCACTAAAGTAATGGCAAATACAGTACGACGACCAATCCGATCTGCTAAGCCACCTGAAAATACAGCCCCAATCGCCATACCGACAAAACCAATCGACACCACCCAGCCTTTTTCAGACGGTGTCATTTGCCACTCTTCTGCCATTTTAGTCAGGATAAACGAGATTAATCCTGTATCCATGGCATCGAACATCCAACCGAGTCCGATCACCCATAACAAGGTATAGTGAAATTTTCCAATCGGTAAGCGTTGTACGCGTGAAACTAAATCCATAAGAGTGCTCTACATGAATGATCTGTATCGGTGAAAGTGGGAGGTACTGCTTTCACAACAGGATTTATAATTGTCGTCATTATTATCAATCAAGATGCTGATCTGTTGCAAAGTCAGCACCGAATTTGAATCGATTTAAAAATTAAAACTTTTAAACAGTTTAATCAAGTTTCATCTTTAGAAGACGCAGATTGTTCATCATCATCTTTATAGATAAATTTTGGCATTTCCAAACCAAAGTAAATCGCAATACAACGCAGTGAAAAGCCAAAGATCAAAGTCGAAATCACAGTCACTTCCAATGACAAGCCAACATCCATACAGAACCAATAGAAGATCACCGCAACAAAAGAAATCGAGGCATACAGTTCACGGCGGAACACTAACGGTACGTCATTACACAGAATATCACGCAAAATACCACCCGAGACTCCTGTCAACACGCCTGCAACCGCAGATACCACAAAGCCATGTCCCATATCTAAAGCAATCTGACAACCAATAATGGTAAAGCCAATCAATCCCAATGCATCCAGCAACAGGAAAATGGAATGCAAATGTTTCATCCATTTGGCAATCAAAATCGTGACAAAGGCTGCACAACAGGTGAGCACCAAATATTCAGGATGCTTGACCCATGTCAATGGATAGTGCCCTAATAATACATCTCGCACTGAACCACCACCCAAAGCGGTTACGCAGGCGATCAGCACCACACCAAACCAGTCCATACTACGTCGACCTGCCGACAGTGCACCTGTCATAGCTTCAGCCGTGATTGCAATAATGTAGATGACTAACAGCAACATTGCCCTTCTTCCACTGAGGGTTATCGATGCGCGCTATTCTAGAATAAATTGCATGAAAAGTTATAAAAATTCAGCACAACATTGCTTAAATTTTTTAGCTGAACCACAAATACATGGCTGTTTCATGGTGATCTGCTGATCTGTAGTTGGATCAAGAAAATACCAAGTCCCTTCATGTTTTACAAAATGCGAAACTTCATGATGAATTTGTACCTTTTGGGCTTGATCATTGGCATCTGCATAGTGTGCTTTAAACTCAACTTGGGCATGGTTTTTACCCAGTTTTTCTTTGGCTTGGACCACGTCTAGTTTTAACCAAAGATTGGCTTTGCTCCACTCTGCAATGGCGTTAACATCTAAAGCTTGTTGTTGCCCTAGTGCAGTGGTTTTAACGATGTAATCTATCTCTTGCGTTGCAAATGCACTATAGCGTGAACGCATCAGTTGTTCTGCACTTTCGGCTTTTTTCTGTCCTAGATGTAAAGGCTGACAGCATTCACTATATAGAGGTGAACCACAGGGACAAGGAAGGTTGGGCATACAAAATCCAAAATAATTTTCGATGATTTTATCAAAACCTAATGCCCTTTAAGATGATTTATCAAAATCTTCATATAAATTATTACGCCCTACTTGGAGGAAATAACAGCAACCATTAGAAATGTATTTACGTAGATATCTTTTTATTATTTTTAAGGTACTTAAGCATCCATCAAATATTTGATCAATAGTGACGAGTTAAGTACCTAATGATTGTCATTTCCAAGCCAATGCTGTTAAGACATTTTAAACTTAAACATCACATCAATTTTTCTGAAATAAATACACCTGAAAACTCGCAGTCAGACTGATCTTTTCAAGCTGCTCAAGCGCTTGGCGTTTTTCAGGCTTGGCTTTATAGGCATATGGGGTCATTGCAATTAAATTTTTTAATTGTGTCTGATCTAACTCAAATGTAGATTCTACAATCGATTGCTCCACCAAAGTGAAATGTGCTTGTAACTGTTCCACAAACTTATGTGGATCATGGGCATTGACCTCATCAAATAAAGCTTCACGCATCGCATAGAGATGATTAGGTGCGGGCGTCACCACCATTAAATAGCCTTCAGGTTTTAATACCCGCAAAATTTCTTCTTGTGGAATCGGGCTAAATAAACTAGTACATAGGTCGATTGAATGATCCATTACAGGCAAAGTTGCGCCAGTACCCACAACCCAATCCACTTCTTTATTGAGTTTAGCTGCAACTTGAACTGCATTTTTGGCAATATCCACCCCTACACATTGCATGACTTCTTGCTGCATCGCATCCGTGTAATAGCCTTCACCACAACCAATATCAAGTAAGTTTTCAATACGTAAAGCACGAATCTTATTCACTACAGCTTGTTGTAGCGGTGCATAAAAGCCAGCACTTAAAAATGCACGACGGGCTTGAACAGACTCAGGTGTATCGCCCGGATTTTTGCTGTGTTTATGCTGAACCACATGCAAATTGACATAACCTTGCTTAGCAACATCATAGCTATGATTATTTATACAGCGCCATGTGCGTTCAGTTAAGCTGAGTGCTTCACGGCACACGGGGCACATCAACACATTCCTGATTTGTTTCAAAACCTTCTCCAAACTCATTTTAAAGCCATAAAAAAAGTCGGCAGATGCCGACTCTCTTCAACAACTTTTGCTTAACGCAATTTTAAAGTCATTAGACCTAAAACTACCAGCATAATTGTAATAATCCAGAAACGGATCACGACTTGGGTTTCACGCCAGCCTTTTTTCTCATAATGGTGATGCAAAGGTGCCATTAAAAACACACGTTTATTCCGCATACGCAATGAGCCGATTTGTAGGAATACCGAAATTGCTTCTACGACAAATACACCGCCCATGATGGCAAATACGATTTCTTGGCGAACCATAACTGCAATTGTACCCAGCATCGCACCGAGTGATAATGCGCCAACATCACCCATAAACACCTGTGCAGGATGCGCGTTATACCAAAGGAAAGCCAAACCTGCACCAATCATTGCCGCACAGATAATCACAAGTTCTGAGGTATATTTTACATAAGGAATATGTAAATAATTGGCAAAACGAATATCACCTGCCAAGTAAGCAAACACACCCAAACCTGCCGCAACCAGTACAATCGGCATGATCGCTAAACCATCTAAACCATCGGTTAGGTTGACTGCATTTGATCCACCATTAATCACTAAATAAGTGAAAATAATGAAGCCAATACCAAAAGGAATTGCAGACAAAGGAATACTGAGGTTTTTAAAAAATGGAATCAGTAGATCCAACATATTCGCTGCATGTACAGGATTTTCCTGTTGCGTTGAAATGATATACAACGCAATACCTGCACCTAATGAACCTACAGAAGTCCAGAAAAACTTTTTCTTTGCAGGTAGACCAGCATTGTCTTTATAACGTACTTTAATCCAGTCATCGGCCCAACCCACGGCACCAAAAATCACCATGACTGCCAACACAATCCAAACATAAGGATTGGATAAATCTGCCCAAAGTAAAGTACTAATCCCAATAGACAGAAGGATTAAAATCCCGCCCATGGTCGGTGTACCCATTTTCTTCGCATGATTTTCTGGTGCAAAAGAACTGACTGCTTGACCATATTTTAAGGCTTGCAATTTACGAATCATGACAGGACCTAAAGCCCAACCGATTGCGAGTGCCGTTAAGACACTGAGCAAAGCACGTAGCGACAAGTAGCGTACTACTTGAAATGAGTTTTCATAACCCGCTAGATGCTGAAACAACCAAAACAGCATTAAACTTTCTCCATCAAATCAGCCATCAACGTTTCCATATGGGTATAACGAGAACCTTTAAACAGGAAACTCATGGACTGTGGTTGATGCGTTTCAATTAAACTCATTAAAAGGGGTAATGCTTGCGCTTGTGTTAAAAACGCCTGCAATTTTTTACCATATTGCGTGCTTCTTGCCCCCTCTTGGATTGCAGGTGAAAACTCACCCACTGCAACCACAAAGTTAATTCCTTTAACCGAAACAAGATCACGCCCCAACATATAATGCTGTTGTGCAGCAGTATTACCCAGCTCGCCAATATCCCCAATCACCATCACTTTGATGCCTTCTTGCTGTGCTAAGACCTCAGCCGCAGCACGCATCGAAGTTGGGTTGGCATTATAGGTGTCATCAATAAACAAGTAATTGTCTTTTTGAATAAAATTTAGACGACCTTTAGCCCCTTGCGCTTGCTCAAGACCCATAACAATATCATCTAAAGCGATGCCAATCGCTAAAGCAAAAGCAGTTGCTGCTTCAGCATTGTGTACATTATGCTCACCCGCAAAAGGCAAATTCACTGTTCGTGTGCCCTGAGGCGTATTGAGCGTAAAGATTGCCGATTGTGGTTGTAATTGCACATCTGTTGCAAAAACTTCACCGCCCTGACCAAAGCTAAGCACCTGTTCAGTTTTTACAGCTTGGCGAATGGCATCGCTAAAATCATCCTGAGCAGGGACAATCGAAGTGCCTACTGAATCGATATACGCATAAATTTCAGACTTGGCACGGCAAATACCATCACGCCCACCAAACTCACCCAAATGTGCAGTACCGATATTTAAAATCCCTGCCACATGCGGTTGCACAAGCTTCGAGGTATAATCAATTTCACCCTGATGGCTAGCACCGAGTTCCATCACAGCATACTGATGCTCAGCACGAAGCTCTAAAAGCATCATCGGTACGCCTAGATCATTATTTAAATTACCACGGGTAATCAGAGTCGGTGCTAGACGTGAAAGAATGCTGCCCAACATTTCTTTGGTAGTGGTTTTACCACTACTACCTGTTAACGCAATCACTTTTAACTGTGGATATTGAGCACGGCGGAATGCACCTAAATGCCCCAAAGCTAAGCGTGTATCTGCAACCACAAGCTGACAAATATCGGCATCAACAGGTTGACTGACAATGGCAACCTGACAACCATTTTTTGCCACTTGTGCCACAAAGTTGTGTGCATCAAAACGCTCACCTTTAAGCGCAAGAAATGCATCACCCGATTCAGCATGACGTGAATCTGTCAAAATACGTTTTATTTCACCTTGTGGTGCTTTGTCTAAATACCAATAACCTTGAGTCGCTTCAGCAAGCTCAGCTGCTGACCATGGCTCTAAAGGCACAGTACTGGTGGTCGAGGTGTGCATCTCTATTCCTACTGAGCTGGAGAATTTGTTTTATGACGGTGCATATCTACTGCAGACTGCACCTCAACGACATCATCAAACCAATGACGGACGCCATCAATTTCCTGATAGTCTTCATGCCCTTTTCCTGCAATCACAACAATATCGCCTGATTGGGCATGTTTTACCGCATATTTAATCGCTTCACGACGATCATGGATTTCATAAACATCATGCTGACTGAAGTCAACATCACGTTTCATATCTGCAAAAATTTGTTCAGGATCTTCAGTACGCGGATTGTCTGATGTAATGATAATCGGATTGGCTTGTTCCAAAGCTGCCTTGGTCATCAATGGACGTTTGCCACGATCACGATCACCACCACAACCAAACACAGCCCATAACTGATTTTCAACATGGCGTTTCAGTGTCTTTAACACCTGTGTCAATGCATCAGGCGTATGTGCATAATCCACGACAAACAAACGATCTTCATCACGAATCACCTGCATACGTCCTGGTGCACCTTTTAACTGAGGGACCAATGCAATGAGATCTGCCAAGTCATAACCTGCCTGTTCAGCCATAATCAGACTCGCAAGCAAATTTTCAATATTAAAATGCCCAAGCAAAGGACTATTAACGGTAAATTCACCTTTTTCAGTTTTTAAATGAAAACTTGCGCCTTCCAAACTGTATTGAATCCCAAAGACTTGATAATCTGCGGCTTTCGAGGTGGAATAAGTCAACACTTTCGGATGTGATTGATTGCTACTCGCTGCATCCAACATCACGTCTGCATGTGCATCATCCACATTGATGATCGCCACTTTTAAACTTGGAAATTTAAACAAACGGGACTTGGCTTCAGCATATGCTTCAAGCGTACCGTGATAATCTAAATGATCACGACTTAAGTTACTATAAGCAGCGATTTCAATATCAACACCATTCAAACGCCCTTGCTCTAAACCATGGGAACTCGCTTCTAAAGACACAAATTCCGCACCGTTTGCAGCAAATTGATGCAGTGAATTTTGCATTTGCAACGCATCTAAAGTGGTATGCGAAGAGGCTTCAAGATTCGGTAAAATCCCGTTCCCTGTGGTGCCCATCACAGCGCATTTTTTGCCTTTGAGCATCAACAGCTCAGCAACCAAACGAGAAATCGTGGTTTTACCATTGGTCCCTGTTACAGCCAATACACGTGCAGCACCTACGGGTTGAGTCGCTACTAAATATTGTTTTTGCCATTGCCCCATATGCTGGCGCACATCAGGAAACGTCCAACTATTTTCAAGTGTAAGATCATTCTCACTGATCACTGCCAAAGCACCTTTATCTAGTGCAGACTGAGCAAATTGTAAGGTTTTTTCAGGTTGTGAAAAGCTATTCAGGGCAATAAAAATTTGCCCTGCGCTTACAGCTCGACTATCTAAACAAAAGCCTTGAAATGGTGTAACCATCCAAGTTGGGGGATTGTCGACGGGATAAATGTCTTGAAAATGGATCGTCATCATTCACCTATTTGGATGGATTTACAGAATCGAGAGGTTTATCAAGGGGTACGTTCATTAAACGTAAAGATTCTTGCATGATTTTTGCAAAAACAGGGGCAGCAACCAAACCACCATAATATTGCCCACGTGGATTTTCCACGACCACAATAATCGCTAAGCGTGGGTCGCTAATCGGGGCAACACCCGCAAATAGCGCACGATACTCGGTATTCGAATACCCTTTATGGTCAGGACGCAGTTTATGTGCTGTCCCTGTTTTACCCCCAACACGATAACCGGGAATATTGGCTTGCCGAGCGGTACCACCTGGCATGGTCACTTGCTCAAGCATCAACAGCACATCATCGGCAATTTTAGGTTCTAAAACCTGTTTGCCTTTTGGCTGATCTTGCAGTTTATATAGGCTAAGTGGATATTCCACTCCATGATTGGCTAACATGGCATAGCCTTGTGCTAACTGTAAAATCGTCGCGTTCAAACCATAACCATAGGCCATCGTACCGATTTGCGAAGAATTCAGTTTATTTGGCGGTAAAACCAGACCACTACTTTCGCCTGGGAACTTCACCGCAGAACGCTCACCAAAACCGACTTTACGGAAGAAACTTGGCAAAGCCTCTTTTGGTAAAGATAAAGCAATTTTAGCAGAACCCACGTTGGAAGATTTGATAATCACACCTGTGACTGTCAATGCACCATAGTTATGCGTATCACGAATCGTATGTGAACCCAAACGCATTGAACCAGGGCTGGTATTTACAATAGAATTTGGCGTGTATTTACCACTTTCCAAACCTGCTGCAACGGTAAATGGTTTCATGGTTGAACCAGGTTCAAACATGTCAATCGCCCCACGGTTACGCATGGCATCTTTGTTTTTTAAACCATTTTTATCATTTGGATTATAAGATGGCCAACTCCCCATGGCTAAAATTTCACCGGTTTTTACATCCACTGCAATCGCAGATGCAGAGCGAGCACTATTCGCCACACCTACCGCCGTCAACTCACGGTACATAATATATTGCAAACGTGAGTCAATACTGAGCGTAATATTTTCACCAGGCGTGACTTCTTTAACTACTTCAGGAATTGTGATGCGATTACCATGTTTATCACGGGAAATTCTTTGCTCGCCATCTTCACCTGCCAAACGCGTGTTGAGCTGCATTTCCAAGCCCTCAATGCCTGTACCCTCACTGTTGGTCAAACCAATAATCTGCGCATTGGGCTGCGGTTGTGGATAATAACGTTTATAGGTTTTTTCCGAATACACACCCGCAAATTTACGCTGTGTAATCAAATCCGCTTGCGGCGGTGGCACTTCTTTTTTCAGTACTAAATAACGTGAACGTGGACGCTCAGCTAATTTTCTCTTTAAATCCGCACGATCAATACCGACTGCATCAGCAAGTTCATCTAAATTTAAATTTTCATCAGGTAATTGACGTTTTAATTTACGACTGTCTGGTGTTTTTTTCAGCTCTTCAGTAACTTTGTCAAACTGTGCTTTGGTTTCAAAATACTCACGTGGATCAATGACCACTTTCATGATTGGCGTACTGATGGCCAAAGGGACACCATGACGATCACTAATCACACCACGCATCGCTTTGAGTTTTTCTGTTCTTAAAATATTAGCGTTGGCTTTATTTTGTAAAAAATCTTTATTAATCACCTGCACGTAAAAAGCGCGCCCAACCAACATGATAAAACACAGGAGCACTACGCCCCACATCAAATAATAACGCCACATATCCACAGCAACAGAAGACTTAGCGGAAATAGGCTGCTGTTTTTTTCGTGGTTGACGTGTTGCTTTGTTTTGCTGATCTGCCATACAACGTGCCTATTTTTTTTGCTCAGTTTCAGACGGTAATGAAATCACAACGGTTTGCGCTGCGGGTGGAGAATACATACGAAGTTGCGTCACTGCACGTGTACCAATCTGTGCAGTTGCACCAAAAGTTTGTTGTTCAATCAACAAACGTCCCCACTCTGCATTAATGGTTTCTCTTTCCCGCATATAGCTATTCAATTCGCGGAAATCATGACGATAAGCAAAAACTTGCAGCACCACCATAAAGGCACTACCTAGTACCAATACTAACAAAAAAGCGTAATACACTACTTTTTTTATTGCTTGTCGATTTGTCCGCTCTTCTATAATTTCTTCTTTCATTCTGCGCCTTTAGGTTCTAAGCGTTCTGCGACACGAAGCCAAGCACTCCGTGAACGTGGATTTTCTTTCACTTCTGCTTCACTTGCACGTACACGATCAATTTTTTTCAAACGACGTGTATCGCTGACTTTTTGTGGTAATCCCCAACCATTATCTTCTGCTAAGGTCGATTCTTTTTGTATGAATTGTTTAATAATTCGATCTTCTAAAGAATGAAAACTAATAACAGCTAAACGCCCATGTGCTTTTAGGACCTCTACCGCTTGAGGCAAAAATGTATGCACATCATCTAATTCTTTATTAATTTCAATACGAATCGCCTGAAAAGTACGGGTTGCAGCATGTTTATTTTTTTCCCATTTCGGATGTGCAACTTTTACAATTTCCGCCAATTGTGCTGTGGTTTCAATATAACCTGCTTGTTTAATAGCTTTGGCAATGCGGCGACTATAACGCTCTTCGCCATACTGAAAAATCACATTTGCCAAATGTTCCTCATCCACCTCAACCAACCATTCAGCCGCAGTTTGACCTTGCGAATTGTCCATTCGCATATCTAAAGGGCCATCTTTCATAAAGCTAAAACCACGCTCTGCTTGATCTAGCTGAGGTGAAGACACGCCTAAATCTGCCATCACACCATCAACTTGTTCAATACCACGCTGATTCAATTCTTGTTGTAAGTCCGCAAAACTGGCGTGAATAATTTTAAAACGTGAATCTTCTTGCTCAAGTTCAGCTCCCACCGCCAAAGCTTGAGGATCTTTATCAAAGGCAAAAACTTGTGATTTTTCATCTAATTTAGACAGTAATAATCGGGTATGACCGCCACGTCCAAAAGTCCCATCAATATAAATTCCTGTATCTCGGTCAGCAAGGAGCGCATCAACAGTTTCATGTAGCAATACAGAAATATGGGACATAAGTTTAGGTTCAATTCAGTCAGAAAATGTAACTGCACATTATTACCTTGTTTTTGCAAAGCTCCAAACGTCTTTTTGTAGGAAAATATTACTTTCGATGGGGAAAACCGTTTATTTAAGTAAAAGTAGAGTTGTTTTCAGACTTTTGAGAAATGACTATATGTAAATGAGTACCTCAGTCATGCACATGCCATATCTTCAATCTACGGGTACAAATAATAAGGTCTAAACCTTAAAGAGCATTTAGGCTCTATTGCTCATCATGCTACACAATAAAAAAAGCCAATCTTATTTGATTGGCTTTCGGATACTAGGACACAAAAAATTAACGTTTGTCATTATAAATTTGATCAAACACACCGCCATTTACAAAGTGGGTTTGTTGCGCTTTAGGCCAACCACCAAAGACTTCATCAATCGTGAACGTTTTTAAAGCAGGGAATTGTTTTGCATACTTCGCTAAAATTTTCTCATTCCGTGGACGATAGAAATGACGTGCTGCCATGTCTTGACCTAATGGAGAATACAAATAGTTAATATAGCCTGTTGCTAACCATTTATTCCCGTTTTTCGCCACGGTCTTATCTACAATCGCAACAGAAGGCTCAGTCAAAATCGACATTGATGGATAAACAATATCAAACTTATTACCCAACGTTTTTTTACTGATCATGGCTTCATTTTCCCAAGTCAGTAAAACATCCCCAATGCCACGCTCAGCAAAAGTCGTCATAGATGCACGTGCCGCAGGGTCCATTACCTTGACATTATGGTACATTTTTGAAACAAAATCACGTGCCTTAGCATCATTACCACCTGGCTGTTTCAGTGCATAACCCCATGCAGATAAATAGATCCAACGGGGTAAACCACCTGTTTTTGGATTAGGGGTAATGATCTGTACACCTGGTTTAGTCAAGTCTGTCCAATCTTTAATATGTTTTGGATTGCCTTTACGCACCATAAAAACAATCGTTGAAGTATAAGGCGCAGAGTTATACGGAAATTCTTTCTGCCAACCTTTATCAATCTGACCTGATTTTACAATTTCTTCAATATCATTCGCCAAAGCAAGTGTGACCACATCACCTTTTAAACCGTCCACAACTGAACGTGCTTGCTTGCCCGAACCACCATGCGATTGTTTAAAATTTACGGTATGCCCTGTACGATTCTTCCAATATGTGCCAAACGATTGATTAAATTCATCGTAGAACTCACGCGTTGCATCATAAGAAACATTTAAAAATTGACGATCAGCAGCTTGCGCTACATTTGAAGTCACCGCTACACCTGCTGCAAGCAATGCAACATGTAGCCATGTTTTCACTTGAATTTTCATGACATTTCAGCACTAAAATCTTGAATTGTGCTAAATATATGAAATAAGCAGATAAACCGCAATTTAATAATTTTCTTGTGGGTCTCAAAACCATATCAAAATAAATCGTTAATTATTTGTTTCTCCTTATAAAAACAGGAAAACAATCTACTTATTTATATTTTATAGATTTTTTAGCATTGCTTATACAAAAAAGAGAATATGAAATTCTCTTTTTGCTACAGAGATGCAAATCATTCTGTTTTATTTTTCAGCGGAAATTTGGTCATAGATCGCCCCATTCACAAAATGAGTTTGCTGTGCTTTTGCCCAACCACCAAATACATCATTAATGGTAAATAATTTAATTTTTGGAAATTTAGCAGCATATTTAGCAGCAGCTTTAGCATCACGAGGGCGGAAATGATATTTAGCTGCCAACTCCTGCCCTTGAGGAGAATACAAATAATTTAAATAACCTTTCGCTAAATTGCGATTACCATCTTTATCCACATTTTTATCAACAATTGCCACCGAAGGCTCAGCTAAAATTGAGATAGATGGATAAATAATTTGATACTTGTCTTTATCAGGACCTGAAGTTGCCAAGATTGCTTCATTTTCCCAAGACAACAGCACATCCCCTATGCCACGTTCAGCAAAAGTAGTTAATGAACCTCGCGCCCCTGAATCTAATACTTTGACGTTTTTATACAGCTTTTTAACCAACTCACGTGCCTTAGCATCATTCCCACCAGGTTGTTTGAGTGCATACCCCCACGCAGAGAGATAAATCCAACGTGGTGCTCCCCCTGTTTTCGGATTTGGTGTGACGATTTCAACACCTGGTTTGATTAAATCGTTCCAATCTTTAATGTTCTTAGGATTACCTTTACGTACCAAAAAAACTACTGTTGAAGTATAAGGTGCCGAATTATTTGGAAATTCTTTTTGCCAATCTTTTTGTATCAGACCCGCTTTCACAATTTCATCAATGTCATTTGCCAAAGCCAGCGTCACTACATCAGCTTGCAAGCCATCAATCACAGAACGTGCTTGTTTACCGGATCCCCCATGCGACTGTTTAAAATCAATATCCTGCCCTGTTTTCGACTTCCAATACTGTCCAAAATTTTTATTGTATTCTTGGTAAAACTCTCGTGTAGGATCATAAGACACATTTAAAAACTCTCTTGCCGCATATGTTGCGCTATTGAGTCCTAATAAACCCAAAAGACTAACCCATATCATTTTTTTCATTGCAATTCACACTTATTTCTTATATTAAAAACACATTATTTGTTATTTTTTTATTTTACAATCAAATGCTTATAATTTTTAATCAAGCTTATATCTACATTTTAGATATCATTTAAATATAGATACTTATCTCAAAATATGTATTTTGATTATTTTAATGAAAATGTATACTTCTTCACAATAACTACACATTTCTTTGCTAATAATATGCCGCTCTTACAATTAGACGCATTTTTTGGCACACACTGTCAAAAAAAGTCAATTTTGTAAAAATATGTGACACTATTGTACATATTGTGACTATTTTTGGTTAAAATACCGTCATAAGATGAGTTTCTTAGACAAAAATAATATCCTTGGTGGGGGAATACAATGAAATCACGTACTGTTCAATTATTTGTGCTTGGCTTAACCTTAGGTTTAGGTCTAGAAGCAGCGCAAGCTGCTGCGATTGCAAACAACCAAAATACAACAGCATTTCAAGTGATCACAGACAAAAAATCACCGATTGAAAAAGCCTTAAGTCAGCAAAAACGTGAAGGTAAACTACTTTTAAATCAAGATGATATTAAAGTTTTTACGTCTTTAAAAACACCTGCATCACAAAACTTTCTAGCAGAACAGCACCAACGTTTTTCTCGTTTTGTACAAGCAATTTTTCAACCGCATAACTCTTAATTTTAACTCCTTTAGACTGTTCTAAATCCTCATTCCCCCAAGAATGAACACGCCCTATCGTTTATTGGTGAATTAACCCTTAAGCAATAGGGCTTTTTCGTTATAATAGTGCCAATTTACATTCTGAATAATAGTTGATTATGACCGTTCGTACCCGTATTGCTCCGTCTCCAACAGGCTTTCCTCATGTAGGTACAGCTTATATTGCGTTATTTAACCTGTGTTTTGCTAAACAACATGGTGGTGAATTTATTCTACGCATCGAAGACACTGACCAATTACGTTCTACCCCTGAATCTGAACAAATGATTTTAGACTCATTGCGTTGGTTAGGTTTAAATTGGTCGGAAGGTCCAGATGTGGGTGGTCCACATGCACCCTATCGCCAATCTGAGCGTATGGGCATCTATAAACAATATGCACTTGATTTAGTTGAAAAGGGTCATGCTTTCTACTGTTTTGCAACCCCAGAAGAACTTGATCAAATGCGTGCAGAACAGCAAGCACGTGGTGAAAGTCCGCGTTATGACGGACGTGGTTTATTACTTTCAGAAGAAGAAGTACAACGCCGTTTAGCAGCAGGTGAAGCACATGTCATTCGTATGAAAGTGCCAACCGAAGGCATTTGTAAATTTAACGATATGCTACGTGGTGAAGTTGAAATTCCATGGGCGCAAGTCGACATGCAAATTTTACTAAAAACAGATGGTTTACCAACTTACCACTTAGCCAATGTCGTGGATGACCACTTGATGGAAATCACGCATGTCATTCGTGGTGAAGAATGGATTCCTTCTGCACCTAAGCATCAATTATTGTATCAATATTTTGGCTGGGAGATGCCTGTACTCTGCCATATGCCGTTGTTACGTAATCCTGATAAATCAAAATTATCTAAACGTAAAAACCCAACAT
This sequence comes from Acinetobacter sp. Marseille-Q1623, assembly GCF_902809895.1. NCBI lineage: Bacteria > Pseudomonadati > Pseudomonadota > Gammaproteobacteria > Moraxellales > Moraxellaceae > Acinetobacter > Acinetobacter sp. Marseille-Q1623. The sequence goes on from NZ_CADDWG010000002.1 coordinate 430,837, forward strand.
CAATTAATTACTATAAAAATATTGGTGTGCTACCTGAAGCCCTATTGAACTATTTAGGTCGTATGGGTTGGTCAATGCCTGATGAGCGTGAAAAATTCACTTTGGCTGAAATGATCGAACACTTTGACATTCAACGTGTATCTTTGGGTGGACCAATCTTTGATGTGGAAAAACTCAATTGGTTAAATGGTCAATGGATCAAAGGTCTCAGCCCTTCTGAACTGCTAGATACATTATTGGCATGGAAATCTGACCGTCAAACTTTAGAAGATATTGCTGCTGCTATTCAACCACGCATCAATTTATTGTCTGAAGCAGTTAATTGGGCAGGTTTTTATTTCAACCAATTCCCAAACATTACCAAAGAACAATTTGAAAGCAAAAAATTGACGGAAGAACAAGTTCGTCAAAGCTTACAATTTGCCATTTGGCGTTTAGAGAACATGTTTACATGGAACAATGACACGGTTAGCCAAACCCTCATGGATTTGGCAAATCAGATGGAAATCAAACTACGTGACTTTATGCCAACCTTCTTTATTGCCATTGCAGGTTCAACCTCTTCAACCCCTGTCATGCAGTCTATGGTCACCATTGGTCCAGATTTAACCTTTGCCCGTTTACGTCATGCGCTTGAAATTGTCGGCGGTCCGAGCAAAAAAGAAACAAAAGCGTGGGAAAAACTCAATGAAAGCTTAAAATTGCCGAAAAATGATGCAGTTGATGAAGCTTAATGAATTTTTTAGTTGACGCATGGGCGTTATACCCCTAATATAGCGCCCATACAGCGAGATGGTTGAAAAACTTAATCCTGTTACCTCATAAGTTCCTATCGTCTAGAGGCCTAGGACATCGCCCTTTCACGGCGGTAACCGGGGTTCGAATCCCCGTAGGAACGCCAAATTCGAAAAAGCCACTGACATATTCAGTGGCTTTTTTATTGCCAAAAATTTTTTATTTTGATCACAATCCGCTAAAATCAAATCAGAAAATATTATGTGGAGTCGCAATGCAATACCGTTGCCCAAAATGCCAAAGTTCTAAAATTCTTCCTGTTGCTAACGGTGATACTGCAGCAGTTCGCCCTGTGGTACCCAAAAGCTTGGTTATCCTCATTCCTGCCGTATTTGTGCTATTACTTTTAGTGATCATTAGTATTGCAATGTGGATCTTTGGTGATGGTGCTGGACAAACTTTACAAATTGCAACTGTAGTGGCTTTCCTGATCTGTGTCATTACAGGTGTATTTTTTTGGCGTGATCTACCTGACTTTAAAATTTCAATGCAATCTTTTATGAATGCCAATAAACATTGGAAATGCCGTGAATGCAACCATGAATGGCATATTCAATAATTAAAAAGAGATCAAGCCACACTCATATTCATTTAATGTGAATGTGAGTGTTTAGATCCCTCATCATCACGATGTGTATCTGGTTTTGCATGCTCATGAGTAAGCGCCACACATTCGTTATCTTCAATTTGCAACGTCATTTCAGTGATCCCGTATTCATGACTCAGCAGCTCTAAAGCTTGTTGATATAATGCATTACGATCCGCTGTTGGAGCCAATAAATGCACAGTTAAATGTACATTTTTGGAGCTAATCGCCCATACTTTCAATTGATGGATACTCTCCACCCCCTGCAGAGATAATAAGTCTTGGCGTAATTTCTCAATATCAATTTCTTCAGGCACACCTTCCAATAAAATATTGATACTTTGTTTGAGTAAAGTCCAAGCACGTGGTAAAACCCAAAACCCGATCAATACCGCGATCAAGGTATCCACCCATACCCATCCAGTAAAATAGATCAGCGCTGCCCCAATAATTACACCAATAGAACCAAGCGCATCACTCAATACCTCCAAATAGGCCCCTTTTACATTAAGGCTATCTTTGGCACTCGACATTAAAATCTTCATTGAAATGAGATTAATCACCAAGCCAATCACAGCAACAATCAACATTCCTAAACTTTGAATTTCTGGCGGCTGACTAAAACGTTGATATGCCTCATAGAGAATATAAATCGCTACCATGAACAACATAGAAGCATTGAACAATGCAGCTAAAATTTCAAAACGCTGATAACCAAAAGTGCGCTTATCATCTGCAGGCAGTTTTCCAACTCGAATCGCAACCAATGCGATCGCTAAGGCAGCAGCATCTGTAAACATATGGGCCGCATCTGACAACAATGCCAAACTCTGTGTTAAAAAGCCTGCAATGACTTCGACAACCAAAAATAGCGTCGTAAGAATAAGCGCAATCGTGAGTTTTTTTGCATTTTGCTCTGTCACAACCGCATGACTGTGGTCATGCCCATGATGATCACTCATTCCACTACCTCAGCCTATAAAAGCAACGATTTTTTGATTGTAACGTCTCAATATGAAAAAAACAGTACTTTAAACGCTTAAAGCATATTCACTTATTCACGTTTCTATTCACATTTTTCAAAACGCGCTCATAAATATCTAAATCATTAATTTTACAAAAATTTACTCTATAATAAATTTCAATAACACACAAAATAAATCATAAGTATTTATAAATTAAAAATATATAAACAAATAAATTAAATAAAACATCCCTCATATTTTTGTACATTCACTCAACACCAACAGATAAAAATTTAATTTATTTTAAAAATAAATGATTCTTCAAAGAATTTACAGATCGTTCGTTCTTTTATATATAAACTCATACATTCATATATTGACAAATTACAATTTATTATTTGAAAAAATTAAAAAAAACGCTACATTATTGATATCTACTTTAGATTCAAAGGTAGTAATGACAAAACTTTGTTAATGGATTAGCAAGGAGGTTTATATGTTAGTACATATTTTTAAACGCTTTTTAGGAAGCACTTCATCGCACTCAATGACTGAGATCAACATAAACGATGAAGCTCTACTCAATGGACGACCATCATCTATCTGTTCAATAGAAAATCATGACACTCGCAACATCATGTGGGGCTATCTACGTGCTGCTTTACGCGGTGATCAAGAAGCACAATATCAAATGGGCTTAAACTATCTCAATGGACATTTAGGTTTAGATCGTAGCTATATTCATGCAGAGAAGTGGCTAGAACAAGCTGCTCATCAAGGACATCCTTTTGCAAAGGAAGAACTGAAAAAAGCATATAATCAATTGGCATTTTCATAATTATCTTGACCTAAACCAATTTATTTTGAACATTTACTAAGAATTTTTTAAGTTTAGAGCGACACAATGATAATCATGTAACCTCATAAGTTTCTTGAAAACTTGTGAGAACCTACTAGAAAAAGCAAAAGGGTGTTTTTTTGCTTTTTCTTTATCAGTAACTTATTGTCTTGCGAGCACAATAAAATGGATTTTAATCAATTACAGCGTTATATAAAAAAATCTATTATCTCTTACTTTTCAACAAGTCTTGTGCTACATCGCCATTTGTTTTCTGAATCCCTGCGCAGTTATCAACGTGCCCAACATTTTGAACATTTATCTGTAAATAGCTTTTCATCGCTACCCTATACACTGACAGAGGAAAATCCGAATAGCCATCAACGCAATGCGATTTGGTATTTTTTAAATGCTGCATTACAAGGTTATAGTACCGCCCAGTTCAAATTGGGTATGCTGTATCTCAATGGTCAATTGGGGTTAGAACCCAATCTAGAAAAAGCAGAAATGTGGTTAAATTTAGCTGCAAATCAAGGACATATTGAAGCATCAAATGAGCTTAGCAAGCTTTATTACTTAATCAAAATAAATGCTTAAGATTGATCAATTCAATACTTTGGACTTTAAATAATACAGCATAATAAAAAACCAGCATTAAAGCTGGTTTTTTATGTTCAACATGGTGATTTATACACCAATTTTACGATATTTTTGACGCTTAGTTACAAGGTCATCGCCATCACGTTTACGACGGTATTCTTCAAATTCAGCATAGTTACCTGTGAAGAATTCTGGTGTTTCACCTTCGAATGACAAGATGTGTGTTGCAATACGGTCTAAGAACCAACGGTCATGCGAGATCACCATCACTGTACCTGGGAATACCAAAATTGCATCCTCAAGCGCACGTAAAGTTTCGATGTCCAAGTCGTTTGACGGTTCATCGAGTAAAATCACGTTTGCACCCATTTGCAGGATTTTTGCAAGTTGTAAACGGTTACGCTCACCACCTGACAATTGACCTACACGTTTTTGCTGATCTTGCCCTTTAAAGTTAAAGCGACCGATATACGCACGTGATGCAATTTCATATTCACCGATCCGTAAGATGTCTAAACCGCCAGAAACTTCTTCCCAAACCGTTTTGTTGTCATCAAGCGTGTCACGAATCTGACCCACGTAAGCCACTTTAACTGACTCACCTAGCACTACAGTACCTGTGTCAGGTTGTTGCTCACCTGTCATCATGCGGAATAGTGTAGTTTTACCCGCACCGTTTTCACCCACAATACCCACAATCGCAGCAGGTGGAACAACAAAGGATAAATCTTTATAAAGAGTACGATCACCAAACGATTTGCTAATGCCTTCCACTTCTACAACCTTGTTACCTAGGCGTGGACCAGGTGGAATGTAGATTTCAGAAGTTTCATTACGCTGTTGGAACTCACGTGAGTTAAGCTCTTCAAAACGCTCCATACGCGCTTTGTTTTTCTTTTGCTGACCTTTGGCATTTGAACGAACCCATTCAAGTTCTTTTTTCAATGCTTTAGCAAAAGATTCTTCTTGCTTATTCTCTTGCTCTAAACGTGCATTTTTCTGCTCTAACCAAGAAGAATAGTTCCCTTGGTATGGAATACCCATACCACGGTCAAGTTCAAGAATCCACTCAGCCACGTTGTCCAAGAAGTAACGGTCATGCGTAATCGCCACGATCGTACCTGGGAAGTCTTTCAAGAAACGTTCTAACCATGCAACAGATGATGCATCCAAATGGTTCGTCGGTTCATCAAGAAGCAACATGTCTGGTTTAGACAACAGCAAACGGCACAGTGCAACACGACGGCGCTCACCACCAGATAACTTAGATACGTCTGCATCCCAAGCTGGAAGGTTTAACGCAGCAGCAGCTTGGTCCATTTGGTTGACAATATTATGAGCATCCCAAGCATGGATAATCGCTTCCAACTTCTCTTGCTCTTTTGCAAGCGCATCGAAGTCAGCATCTTCAGCCGCATATTCAGCAAATACTTCGTCAAGACGCGCCAAAGCATCCAATGGTTCACGTAAACCATCTTCAACGTTACCACGCACGTCTTTAGTTTCGTCTAATGGTGGTTCTTGCTCTAAATAACCAATTTTAATACCTGGCTGTGCACGTGCTTCACCTGAGAAATCTTTATCTACGCCCGCCATAATACGAAGCAAGGTAGATTTACCTGCACCGTTTAAACCAAGCACACCAATTTTTGCGCCTGGAAAGAATGATAAAGAGATGTCTTTTAAGATTTCGCGTTTCGGCGGAACCATCTTCGACACACGGTTCATCGTGTAAATGTATTGGGCCACGTAGGACTCCTCAATAGAAAACCAAATGGTGGAGTTCGCATTTTTCCTAAAAAATCAGGATGATTGCTAACTCCATGCTCAATGAGCAAAAAAATAATCGCTGCATTATACGATGAAAGTCCCTAAAACATAAGGTATGTCACCCATCTTGTATAGAATGTTACAACAATTTTTCTGTTTAATTTTAAATCAAAGCCTAACAGCATGAATGCTTTTCAGTATTCAATGAAAAACAATCATCTATATGAAATTTTTAGATAAATATTCATTATATTTGCGCTTTATTTCATATCAATAAATGCTAAACTGATTTCATATTTAACTCACGAAGATGACGTAACTATGACGTATAAGGATGAAACGCTCGCGATTCATGCAGGTTATACACCTGAAGCGACCACTAAAGCTGTGGCTGTACCTATTTATCAAACCACTTCTTATGCTTTTGATGACACCCAACATGGCGCAGATTTATTTGACCTTAAAGTTCAGGGCAATATCTACACACGGATCATGAACCCAACCACTGCCGTTTTAGAGCAACGTCTTGCTGCACTTGAAGGGGGAATTGGGGCTTTGGCATTGGCTTCGGGTATGTCCGCCATTACTTATTCTATTCAAACCATCGCTGAAGCGGGTGACAATATTGTTTCTGTTTCAACGCTTTATGGTGGAACGTATAACCTATTTGCACACACCCTTCCAAAGCAAGGCATCGAAGTTCGTTTCTTCGATTATCAAAAACCTGAAAGTTTGCATGATCTGATTGATGACAAAACTAAATTGGTTTTTGTAGAGTCGATTGGTAACCCGCTTGGGAATATCATTGATCTTGAAGCGATTTCAAAAATTGCCCATGAATATGGCGTACCCGTGATTGTAGATAACACAGTTGCGACACCTGCCCTACTCAAACCCTTTGAACATGGTGCAGACATCGTTGTACACTCATTAACCAAATATATTGGTGGTCATGGTAACTCTATCGGTGGCGCGATTGTGGACAGCGGTAAATTCCCGTGGGGTAAATATCCTGAACGCTTTAAAGTGCTCAATACGCCTGATCCAAGTTATCACGGTGTGAACTACGTAGAAGCTTTAGGTGAGGCGGCGTATATTGCACGTGCCCGTGTTGTACCATTACGCAATACCGGTGCTGCGATCAGTCCTCTAAGCGTTTTCCTGATTCTTCAAGGTTTAGAAACATTAAACTTGCGTATGGAACGTCATACTGAAAATGCACAAAAAGTGGCTGAATATTTACAAGCACATTCAAAAGTGAAATGGGTCAATTACGCAGGTTTAAAAGACCATCCACAACATGCTTTGGCACAAAAATATGTCAAAGGTAAACCCTCTGCTATTTTATCTTTTGGTGTGCAAGATGGCCGTGAAGGTGGAACTCGCTTCATTGATGCATTACAACTTTTCACTCGCTTGGTGAATATCGGTGATGCGAAAAGTTTGGCGTGCCACCCTGCAACAACAACCCATCGCCAGCTCAATGAAGATGAACTCAAAGCTGCGGGCGTCAGCATTGATATGGTCCGCTTATCTGTGGGTATTGAGCATATTGATGATTTAATTGCCGATTTAGCACAAGCACTCGACAAAGTATAATTTTTAAACACTTAAAAGACCTGAACTCAGGTCTTTTTTGCTTTTTAGACGCAATCCATGTATGTTGATCATTCTATTATGAAAATTCAAAAAATAGAGCTTTTACTCTAAAAATTACTTTATATTCATATATTTATTTATAGCGTTTTCATTATTTTCCGTTAAACTTGCCGCTTATAGAGTCTCGTTTTTCATGATGATTCACACACCTCTGTTTCATGGCATATTTTATTTACAGGGAAAATAAATATGAACAAAAAACTAGAACAACTTTTCCAACAAAAAGTACAGGATAAAGTCGTTTTAATCACAGGCGCATCGAGTGGTATTGGTTTAACCGTTGCACATAAACTTGCAGATGCAGGTGCACATGTTCTTTTGGTCTCACGCACCGAAGAAACACTAAAAAAAGTGCAAGCAGACATTCAAGCCAAGGGCGGAAAAGCAGATATTTTCCCATGTGATTTGAATGATATGGATGCCATTGATGTCGTATCCAAACAGATTATCTCATCTGTCGATCATATTGATATTTTGATCAACAATGCAGGGCGTTCGATTCGCCGTGCAGTACATGAGTCCATTGATCGTTTTCACGACTTTGAACGCACTATGCAGTTAAATTATTTTGGTGCAGTACGTTTAGTGCTCAATATTTTACCGCAAATGATGCATCGTAAAAATGGTCAGATTATCAATATCAGTTCGATTGGCGTATTGGCAAATGCCACTCGCTTCTCAGCATATGTTGCATCAAAAGCAGCATTGGATGCGTTTAGCCGCTGTCTATCTGCCGAAGTGCATTCACATAAGATTGCGATTACCTCGGTCTACATGCCACTTGTGCGTACACCAATGATTGCACCGACCAAAATTTATAAATATGTGCCGACCCTTTCGCCTGAACAAGCCGCAGATTTGATTGCTTATGCAATCGTGAAGCGTCCGAAAAAAGTGGCAACTCATCTTGGACGTCTGGCATCAATTACTTACTCGATTGCACCTGAGATTAATAACAAACTGATGTCGATTGGTTTTAATTTATTCCCAAGCTCAAGTGCTTCTGTTGGGAAGAAGGAAAAATTAAATCTCATCCAAAAAGCGTATGCACGTTTATTCCCTGGTGAGCATTGGTAATCTTGATTACTAAGCCATAAAAAAACCGCCTTTTGGCGGTTTTTTTATTTCACAAGATTCAAACTTATTTTGAACCTTTAATCCCTGCTTGTAATAACAACGCACCTAAACCACCGATTTTATTTTCTTGTGGTTTCGCAGCTTGCGGTTTCTTGTCTTGACGTGGTTTGTCTTTATGGTCATGACGATGATGCGGACGATCACCTTGTGGGCGTTTGCCTTGAGGTTTGCGCTCACCACGTTGTTCGCCATGGGCATTATTGAACTCACGTTTTTGACGTGGTGCTTTTGCAGGTGCTTCTGAACCCTCAGGACGCATTGACAAATTCACACGATTACGCTCAGCATCTACAGTCAATACACGCACTTGTACGATTTGACCTGGACGAACCACTTTATGTGGATCAGATACAAATTCATTTGCCAATTCAGAGATATGCACTAAGCCATCTTGATGCACACCCACATCCACGAATGCACCAAAGTTAGTGACATTGGTAATGACACCTTCAAGTTGCATACCTTCTGCAAGCTGACCCACTTCAGTAATATCATCACGGAATTTTGCTGTACGGAATTCAGGACGTGGATCACGACCTGGTTTTTCAAGTTCGCTCAAGACGTCTTGAATGGTTGGTAAACCAAATTTGTCATCTGCAAAATCTTCTGCTTTAACTTGGCGAATGATTTCGGTATTACCAATAATATCTTTCACTGTGGTTGCTTTCGCTTCCACAATTCTGTTCACCAAACCATATGATTCAGGGTGTACAGCCGAAGCGTCTAGCGGCTCTGAGCCGTCCTGAATCCGCAAGAAACCTGCAGCTTGTTCAAAGGTACGCTCACCCAAACGAGGTACATTTTTCAAGGCTTGACGGTTGTCAAAACGACCATTTTCTTTACGGAAATCGACAATTTGCTGTGCAATCGCTTTGTTTAAACCCGCGATATAACCCAAGATCGCAGCAGATGCCGTATTGACATCAACACCCACAGAGTTCACACAGTCTTCAACAACCGCTTCAAGGGTTTTTGCCAAACCTGTTTGGTTAACATCGTGTTGGTACTGACCCACACCAATTGATTTTGGATCAATTTTCACAAGCTCTGCTAACGGGTCTTGCAAACGACGTGCAATTGAAACTGCACCACGAATCGACACATCTAAATCAGGCAACTCATTCGATGCCAATTCAGAAGCTGAATACACCGATGCACCTGCTTCAGATACAGTTACACGAGTCAATTTCAAGTCAGAATTTGCAGTCATCATCTCTGCGATCACCGCTTCTGTTTCACGGCTTGCAGTACCATTACCAATGGCAATCAGGTCAACATTGAATTCACGGCATAGACGTGCAAGTTCAGTGATTGAACCTTCTTTATCTTCTTTTGGTGCAAATGGATAAATGACACTGTGTGCAACGACGTCACCAGACTCATTCACAACTGCAAGTTTTACACCTGTGCGAATGCCAGGGTCTACACCCAAAGTACAACGCGAACCCGCAGGTGCAGAAAGTAACAAATGACGTAAGTTTTCAGCAAATACATTCATCGCTTCTGCTTCAGCAGCAAGACGTTTTTCTGTCAATAATGAATGTTCAATCGTCGGACGTACTTTACCGAGCCAGAATAATTTTGCAGTTTGTTTTAAGAAATCCTGTCGAGTCTGTGGTTGTACCGTTTCAAGATCATATTCAGTTTCAATACGTGCCAATGGTGCATCATCTTGCCCATCAACTTTTAAGCCCAAGACATTTTCTTGACGACCACGTAACATTGCCAATAAACGATGTGAAGGGACTTTATTTAAATTTTCAGAGAAATCGAAGTAATCACGGAATTTTTTACCGACTTCTTTTTTCTCATCACTTGCGACTAGACTTTTAAGGACTGCTGTTTTGGCAAATGTTGCTTTTAACTCAGTCGTTAACGCAATATTTTGTGCCCAATCGTCAATAATGATGTGTTGAATTGCATCCAGCTGGCTGTCAAGATCTGCATAGTCTTCATGGCTAAAGCCTGCTAATGCTTCTGTAGGGTCAACATTTTCACTGAGAATTTTCTCAGCAATCGGACCTAAACCTGCTTCTTTCGCTTTAAACGACTTACTGGTACGTTTTGGACGATAAGGCGCATAAATTTCTTCTAATGCATTTTTTGTTTCCGCAGCGTTCACACGTGCAAGTAAGTCATCAGAAAGTTTGTCTTGTTCTTTCAGTGATTCGATCACTTTTTCACGGCGCTCATACAAATCACGTAAATATGTTAAGCGTGTATCGAGTTGGCGTAACTGCGCGTCGTCTAAGCCTTGCGTCACTTCTTTACGGTAACGTGCGATAAATGGAACACTGGCACCTTCATCAATCAGTTGAATGGCAGCTTCTACTTGGTTTGGACGTACGGCAAGCTCACTTGCCAACTGCTGAACTACGTCAGTCATCGTATTTAATTCCACAAGGATAAGGACTAAAAGTTAGTGATTATAAAGACCAAGACCATAAAATCCACAATTGTTTTGCAATTTTCCAATGAAAAAAATGATAAAAGTATAGATTTAGTCAGTTTTCACGCCCTATTTAAGCAAAATAAGGCTTGAAAAAATGATGTTTTATCCCCATCTACTTTAAAAGAAGCCAAGTTCTAAGCTGTGTTAAAGCTTTGTTTATCAAGTCTCAACGTATATTCCTAGATGATTTTTGATTTTTAAAATGACAAATCATGCCGTATCTCCATAACGCCTTTTTACAAAACGTTGTTTTTTGATAAATACTCAAAAATGTTCAAGCAAATGTAAAAAATGAGGTTTTCTTGAGTCTTGCCAACATTTTATAAAATTTAGCCAAACCATTTACATTCACGAAAATTTTATTTGCATATCAAGCACTTTTTTACGTATAAACAAATGAAGCTCACAATGATTGATAGATGTTGTTATTTGGTTTCAAATCGGGCTTAAAATTGTAATTTTGAGCAAATTGATACATAGTCTTAACAAGAACTTAGGCATTATACTGAGATATACCAATATTTATAATTGATAACATTAAGGGAGTGCATCATGAGTTTGGTTGTACCTGCTGAAAATACTGATGTCGTACAAAACGAAACTGACCGAGTCGAACGCATTTTAGTGGTCGATGATGATGTACGTTTGCGTACCCTTTTGCAGCGCTTTTTGGAAGATAAAGGCTTTGTGGTTAAAACTGCCCACGATGCCACCCAAATGGATCGTTTATTACAACGTGAATTATTTTCACTGATTGTGCTCGATTTTATGCTGCCTGTAGAAGACGGTTTAAGCATTTGTCGTCGTTTACGTCAGTCTAATATCGACACCCCGATCATTATGCTCACAGCACGTGGCAGCGATTCTGACCGTATTGCTGGCTTAGAAGCGGGCGCGGATGACTATTTACCAAAACCATTTAATCCAAATGAATTATTGGCACGTATCCGTGCAGTACTGCGCCGTCAAGTGCGTGAAGTACCTGGTGCACCAAGTCAAAACGTAGAAGTTGTGTCATTTGGTCCATGGTCATTAGATTTATCTACACGTACCCTAACCCGTGAAGGTCAAGTGGTGACATTAACTACGGGTGAATTTGCCGTGCTTAAGGCATTGGTCCAACATCCACGTGAACCTTTGACTCGCGATAAATTGATGAATCTTGCCCGTGGTCGTGAATGGGGGGCAATGGAGCGTTCTATTGATGTGCAAGTCTCACGTTTACGCCGCTTGATTGAAGAAAATCCTGCTCGTGCACGTTATATTCAGACGGTTTGGGGTGTGGGTTATGTCTTCGTTCCAGATGGTGCTGAATAAGTCACTCTAATTCATTGCTATGAATCTGTTTAAAAAAGTGCTGATCATCTTCTCTAGCTTGAATATCATCAGCATTTTTTGCTTTTAGATTGATCCATTTCCACCTATAACAATCATGATAGTTTTGCATTTGATCAACTTTTTCCCATTAGCCCATGACTTTTATTTAGCTTAAGCACTTTGATTTTATTTAATAAGTTAATTTTGACCAATCTGATTGCTATTATTTTAAGTTGAGGTTTAGATCATTTCAATCTTGCTATTGGCGATCAGCAACGGCTTAAACGCGCATAAGCGAACATTTTTGAGCTTGACCTAAACGCCACGTACATTACACTGAAATCAATCAAAATATTGCACAGCATGGGAATGCCTCTGTGAAATTAGACCCAATCGATCCACAAGCTTTTTCTGAATTTTCTGCTTATCAAGAAAAGAAACGTACGCCTTGGGAACGCTTTCTTGACAAAATCAAGCCGCGTTCTGCAGCCATGCGTACCACGGTTTTGGTTTTATTTGTGGTATTTTTCAGTTTATTTATGTCTTTATGGTTCTTTTGGAAAACCTTATATTTACCTGAAATTCAACAACATGCACGCTTTTTAGCCGTTGAATTAGAAATGGTAAATAATCCACGCTTGCAAATTTATCATGATGAGGTTCAACTTGATATTGATGAATGGCTCAAACAACGTGTAGGTGTCGAATACATTACAGACCCAAATGAATATCCGAATGTAAAAGATAAAATCATTGCAGATTTCTTTACCAATCGCATTGAGCATCAACTCGCTCAAGAACTTGGCCTCAAAGATGTAACCGTTTACTTCCAATTTAAGCCTAGCCCACGGATTTGGGTGCAAACCCCTGAAATGAATGGCAACTGGGTTCGTGAACCCCTAAAAACGTATGCCAACTATAGTCCTGAGCTGATTTTGGGTTGGTTATTGGGCGTTCCATTGATTGCTGCAGCCATTATTTTAACCTTGGTGAGACAGCTCAATCGCCCATTACGCCGGTTGCAAAATGCGGCAAATAATTATAGTAAAACAGGAAAAGCGCCCTATCTCGAAACCAATCATGGACCACAAGAAATTCGTGAGGTAAATCAAGCATTTAACCATATGATTTACACTTTAGAGCAAACTGAACGTGATCGCCAAATCATGCTCGCAGGGATTTCTCATGACTTACGCACTCCACTGACCCGTATCCGTCTCAGTGCTGAAATGATGCCTGATGAAGACTTTTTAAAAGAGGGCTTAATTTATGATGTTGAGGATATGGATGCGATTTTGAACCAATTTATTTCCTATATGCGAGATGGTTCTGATGAAGAATTACAAGAAACTGATATTAATAGCCTGTTGCAAGAGCTAAGTATTCAGTTTAAACCTCTCGATATTCGCTTCACCCCTCAAGAAATTCCGAAAATTTCAGCTCGATCCTTATCTTTAAAACGTCTGATTGGTAACTTGATTAATAACTCAAAACGCTACGGTGCTGAACCGATTGAACTTGCAGCATATGTAGAAGATGAGAAAATTAAAATCAGTGTGTCTGATCATGGTGAAGGGATTCCTGAAGACCAAATTGCAGATCTCATGCAACCTTTTGTACGTGGCAATGCCGCAAGAACTGTTCAAGGCAGTGGCTTAGGTTTAGCAATCGTGAAACGAATTGTTGACATTCACCAAGGTGAATTACAGATTCACAATCGTTCTGAAGGTGGTCTACAAGCAATTATTTCCTTACCTATTTCATCACCAGAGCCAGAAGAAAATATCGTAAATAATCCAATTCAAAAGATTAAGCAAACATTGAGTGATCGTTTTTAACTATTGCTCAATAAACAAACACTTAGCTTTGTTTGTTTTCCGAACAGCGACTATTATTTCCTTGCGAAATAACAACTTAAAAACCATCATTAAATTTTATACCCACATTTAGTGAAAAAATTAGACCTTAGCATTAGAGGCATGCACAATTTACTTTTAGGGCGGTACAATCCGTCTAGTTTTGAACAAGAATTGAGCGTAAACCATGTCTTTAGATCGTATTCGTTTAGCATCACTGCACAATAAAGTGATGAGCGCAGAACAAGCAGCCACCTTTATCCAAGATGGCATGACTGTTGGGATGAGTGGTTTTACCCGTGCAGGTGAAGCGAAAGCTGTACCTTTAGCACTCGTAGCACAAGCGGAAAAAAATCCGTTAAAAATCACCTTAATCACAGGCGCAAGTCTGGGTAACGATCTTGACAAAAAATTGACGGAAGCTGGCGTTTTAGCACGTCGTTTACCTTTCCAAGTCGATAACACACTACGTAAAGCCATCAACAAAGGCGAAGTGATGTTCATCGATCAACACTTGTCTGAAACTGTTGAGCAAATGCGTAATCTTCAGTTGAAAAAACCTGATGTGGCTGTGATTGAAGCTGTTGCAATCACTGAAGATGGCGGCATCATCCCAACAACATCTGTGGGTAACTCTGCTAGCTTTGCTATTTTTGCTGAAAAAGTGATTGTTGAAATCAACACCAATTTAAGCCCTGCTTTCGAAGGCTTACACGATATTTATATTCCAACCTATCGCCCAACACGTCAGCCAATTCCATTGACTCACGTAGATGAACGCATTGGTACACCTGCAATCAATATCGACCCTTCAAAAATTGTAGGTATTGTATTTAATAATGATTTGCATGACTCTCCATCTACTGTGACTCAACCAGATGACGAGACTCAAGGCATTGCAAACCACTTGATTGCTTTCTTTGAAAAAGAAGTGGCTGAAGGTCGTCTACCAAAAGACTTAGGTCCATTACAAGCAGGGATCGGTTCGATTGCCAATGCAGTATTAACAGGTCTTAAAGAATCTAACTTCGAAGACTTAGTGATGTATTCAGAAGTACTACAAGACTGTACTTTTGAATTAATCGATGCAGGCAAAATGAAATTTGCTTCAGGTTCGTCGATTACGCTTTCTGCTAAATATGGCGAAAAAGTATTTAATAACCTTGAACAATACAAAGACAAACTGGTATTACGTCCACAGGAAATTTCAAACCATCCTGAATTGGTTCGTCGTTTAGGCATCATCGGGATCAACACTGCTCTTGAGTTTGATATTTACGGCAACGTAAACTCGACGCATGTATGTGGTACAAAAATGATGAACGGGATCGGGGGTTCAGGTGACTTCGCACGTAATGCGCACCTTGCAATTTTCGTAACCAAATCGATTGCAAAAGGTGGCGACATTTCTTCTGTTGTCCCATTTGCTTCTCACGTTGACCATGCAGAACATGACGTTGACATCCTTGTGACTGAACAAGGTCTTGCAGACTTACGTGGTTTAGCGCCTCGTGAACGTGCTCGTGCCATCATCGATAACTGTGCGCACCCAATGTACCGTGATGCATTGAATGATTACTTTGATCGTGCATGTGAAAAAGGTGGTCAAACTCCTCACATTCTCCGTGAAGCACTTTCTTGGCACTCTAACTTTGAAGAAACAGGTCATATGTTGACTGCACAAACTCAAGAGAAAAAATCTGCTTAAGATGTTGAATTTTGAGTTGAAATAAGAAACGCCCGTGAGGGCGTTTTTTATTGCACAAATGGGAGATAATTGATATGCCCCTCTCTCTAACTCTCTCCCAAAGGGAGAGAGGACTTTTCAATATTGATCAATCTCAATCATGCAACTTCACCGACCCGTACTTTCTTGTCAATAAACGCGACACTCGCCTGATCCTGACGAATCATCGCGACGGCTTTTTCAGCAATCATGATTGCAGGCGCATTGGTATTGCCATTGACCACCGTTGGCATAATCGAGGCATCGACCACTCGCAAGTTTTGAATGCCATAAACACGCAGACGTGCATCGACAACCGCCATATCACCTACCCCCATCTTACAACTTCCGACAGGATGATATACCGTATCTGAACGCTCTCTGAGAATATGGCGAATCTCTTCATCCGTTTGCACATCCGCAGTGAATAAATCTTTTTTAATGATGTCTTTAAAAGCATTCGACTGCATCAATTTTTGAGTCAGCTTGAATCCTTTGACCATTTCCTCTAAGTCAGACTCATCATCATAAAAATTAGGATCAATCAATAATGGATCATCAATACTCGCCCCACTGATTTTAATCGTGCCGCGGCTTTTTGGATTTAACAAACACACATGGCAGGAAATCCCATGTCCCATATGCATAGTCCGCGCATGATTATCGACAAGTGCCACGACAAAATGTAGCTGCAAATTCGGTAAAGTTTGTTCAGGCGAACTTTTTAAAAAACCGCCACACTCAGCAAAATTAGTACTAATAAGCCCCTTGCGTTCCTTACGATAACGCTGAATTTGCCCCCATAAATCTATAGAACCTTTCAAGGACAAACCAAAAGTACCCGGGATTGCATCGACTTTATAACCAAAAATAAAGTCAGGATGATCGTGAAAATTTTTACCCACACCCGGCAAATGCTTTTTCACTTCAATGCCATGTTCCATCAACTCATGCTGATCACCCACCCCTGACAACATCAAAATCTGTGGGGATTGCATCGCACCTGCACTCAGTAACACTTCACGGCGTGCATAGATTTGCTTCACTTGTCCCGCTTGTTTATATTCCACACCGACAGCGACACCATTTTCAATCAAAATCCGTTGGGTCTGGGCATGAGTTTCAACTGTTAAATTTTTACGTTCACGATGCGGAAATAAATACGCCCGTGCCGAACTACAACGCTCACCATGAATATGCGTGACCTGATAAACGCCTAAGCCCTCTTGTTCTGCACCATTAAAATCATCTAAAATTTTATAGCCTTGCTCTTTTGCCGCAGCCAAATAGCGTGCTTGTAAAGGATTTTCACTTTGTAAATCGGTAACAGATAATGGACCATCATTGCCATGATAGGCATTGTGAATACGCTGATTATTCTCAGATTTTATAAAATAGGGCAAGACATCCTGATACGACCATCCCTCATTACCCAAGGCTGCCCAATGATCATAATCCTGTGCATTGCCACGGATATACACCATGGCATTAATCGCAGATGAACCCCCTAAACACTTACCACGGGGCTGATAGCCCTTGCGTCCATTCAGTCCTTTTTGGGGTACTGTTTCAAATGCCCAATTATTGATTTTTGTGGGAATGCTGATCACCGCTGCACAGGGCACTTCAATTTTCCAGCCATCACCGCCGCCACCAACTTCAAGTAAACAGACCGAGACATTTGGGTCTTCCGATAAACGCCCAGCCAAGACACAGCCTGAGCTCCCCCCACCAATGATGATGTAATCAAATTCCATTTTATTCACGTGATATCCTTGTTGTTTTAAATTTACGCTTTTTTTCATTATGCACATATTTGCTGTTTAAAGAATCATTTCAGCCGAACAATTCAACAATTATGATGATGTGCAACAATAATTTTTCGATTCAATTGTATAAAAATCACACTTATCATTGCCTGAATTTTCGATTAATCTGTAGCAAATAACATTTAAAAACAAGAGGTCAGTACACCTTATGTTTATGATTCGTCAGTTTCAGGAAAATGATCTGGAAAATGTCATCGCCCTTTGGGAGCTCTGCGATTTAACCCGTCCGTGGAATAATCCTGAAATTGATATTTTTCGTAAAACAGCGCAGCAAGATGGTTTGTTTTTATTGGCTGTCAAAGATGAGCAACTCATTGCAACCGTCATGGGTGGCTATGATGGGCATCGTGGTTGGGTAAATTATTTAGCGGTTCACCCACAGGCACAGCGCAATGGTGTCGCAACCGCACTGATTCAACAATTGGAAAAACGTTTAATCGCACTCGGATGCCCAAAACTTCAGCTTTTGATTCGTAAAGAAAATATTGATGTACAAAGTTTTTATGAACAATTGGGCTATGAGGAAATTGAGGTGGTCTGTTTAGGCAAACGTTTGATTCAGGATTGAAAAATAAAGAGGGTATTTCAAAAAAATCCTCACTCTAACCCGCTCCTTTTAAAAGGAGAGGGAACTTTCATTACAAATTAGATGAGATTCAAGCTCAATATAATGAATAGCTTAAACACAACCCCTAAAACTTATATCCATAAGACACACCAAGTATATCCTGACTCATTTGCAGCTTCGCTTCACCCCCACCAAATGCCGGTGAAATCGGACCTTTTACTTCATCCTCCAAAGCATGTGTATATGCCACACTAATTTCCTGATGCGGATCAATATTATACGTCGCACCTACGCTCAGATGATCACGCACCACACCCGGAGCTAGCACATTTAAAAACACTTCACTGTCCCGAATCGGTTGATCATTATGGCTATAGCCTGCACGTAAAGTCAGCTTAGGATGTGCCTGATAGCTCACACCAACTTTATAGACATTGATATCATCCCAACCAAAACCAGGACCGTTGTCCGAACCAAAGACATGACCTTGTTGTAACTGTGCAACATCAAATGAATGACCAACAGAGTCGACATCTGAATAATTAATTCGCTGTACATCCGCTGCTACAGTTAACTTCGGTGTGACTTTGACGGCTGCACCAATACCATAACTTTCAGGCACATCAAAATCACCTTGTTCTGCAAATAAACCCTGATATTTTTTAAAGCGATCTGCATTGATTTTAGATGAATAACTTGCCCCTAAAGTTAAACGATCATCAAAAAACTGTCCCGTCCAACCAATGCGTGCACCAATGCCAGTTGCATCATCTTTACCACGATTACTTAAATTTTGACCATCTTGAGAATAACCGGCAAAAGCCCCTATACCTCTAGCTTCAAAACGCTGATATAGAATATTGGTCGCTACACCAATCGATTGATTTTTTGCATATTTCCATGAAACTGCAGGTGAAATAAAGACTTGGGTCAAATCGACACCAGCAGTGCCCTGATTGCCAAATGCCGCATACGGATTTTGCTTATAGCCCGTATTCATGCCGCCATTTCCATAAATCGCAAGACCCAAAGCCACCTGATCATTCACTTGATGATTCACAGCCAATTCAGGTAAAACAAAATACTGGCGCCCATTGCCATCGTAATTACCATTGGCATTGGGATAACCTTGAGGCATTTGATTGCCGCTGATTTGAGCAGAACGGTCAGGAGAAAAAATGGTTGCCCCGACATCGACACGATCACCCATCCAACTTAAACCCGCAGGGTTATTGGCAATGGTCAAAGCATCCTGAAATTGTGCAATTGAAGTTCCAGCATTGCCTTGTGCTTTTACGCCATAGCCATGCATAAAATAACCTGTTGTTGCATACGCCGTAGAACTTAATAAAGATACAAATAAAGCTAACGGTAATAGTTGATATGTAGCTTTCATGATTCATCTTATCTAACAATAATATATTTCTTAGTATATTGTTGAAGGTATATCTTGTAATCAAAAATAAATTAACATGTTTATTCTATTTTTTCATAAAGCGTTTTTTCTTTAATGTTTTTAATTTCCCTATTCTCAAGTAAACAGGAAACTCTACAACCAAATCTTCATTTTCAACATTGAGTACTTCAGCCAAATCAACCAATGGATGATCTTGATTTTTTTCACAATAATGTTTTACTGCTGACCATGTCGATAAATATTTCAACAATTGTGCAGCCGACCATTGATATTGAATGTTAAATGCACAGATCGCTATTTCTTCAAATGGAAAAGGAATCGTTTTGTACTCCTCATCAATATAATGACGCTCAGTATCCCAATAACCTTTTAATTTTTCGAAATAAAGTGTTTGAATCTGCTGCTGAACCTTATCCTGCTGCACACAAATCATACCATAACCAATGACCGCAAGTACCCCTGTAGGCTTCAGCGTGCGATAAACTTCTTTATAAAATTTTTCAAAATCAAACCAATGGATCGCCTGTGCAACAGTAATTAAATCAAAGCTCTTATCTACAAAAGAAGTTTGTTCTGACGCTTGTACCTGATAACTAACATTTTCAAAATAAGGGGCGAATTGTAATTGATTGGCACTTATATCTGTTGCCACAATATGATCAAAATAAGGGGCAAGCAATTGGGTAAATTGTCCTGATCCCGCACCTGCATCCCAAGCAAAATTTTTCACAGGTACATATTGTAATATTTCCTGCAATACCTCTTGCGGGTAACTTGGTCGAGCTTGTTGATAAAGTTGACTGTCTTTTGAAAATAGATCTTTCATTTTTTTAATATGTGATATATTTCTCATTTTATTAATATACGCATAATTTGGTGAGATACAAATTATATTGTCTAACAAGATAAAGCTTTATTGTCGCGTTCATCTTCAAATAAAAAGATATCGTGATGATGAAACCAGTTCAAAACTTTTCTAAAAATTTTAAACAAAAAAAAGCTCTAAATTTATATTTAGAGCTTTTTTAAATATGGTGGCGAGACCCAGGATCGAACTGGGGACACACGGATTTTCAATCCGTTGCTCTACCGACTGAGCTATCACGCCGATGGGGTGTATTAAGCCGTATCTGAATAAATTAGTCAATATAAATCATTACTTTTTTATTCATTCGAGTAAATTTTGCTCAAAAAAAATCTCTGATGGGATCAGAGATTGAAATCGTAAATACGGTTTTTAAATATGGTGGCGAGACCCAGGATCGAACTGGGGACACACGGATTTTCAATCCGTTGCTCTACCTACTGAGCTATCACGCCGATGGAGCGTATTAAACAGTTTAATGCTTTTGCCGTCAAGTCTTGAATGAAAAAATTGATTCAATAGTCTATTTTTACAGCAATATGACCATGTGTATTTAGAAACAATAAAAAAGCAGCCAATAGAGCTGCTTTTCATAAAATACACAAATTAGAGTTTATCGATGTGTGCCAAACACCGATGGATTGCACCACAGCCTGGTTCAAATTTCTTCACACCCTTCTCTTCTTCAAGGCGGCACGCTTCTTCCACTAAGCGTTCTGCAACACCACGCCCACGATTTGCTGGATGTACCACAATATTTTCTAAGGTTTTGCTTTCACCTTGACCCGTACACCAAATTGCACCAATAATTTTGGTATTAAATTCTGCAACGTAAAGTAGGGTATACTGAGCTAAGTTTTGCTCAAGTTGTTCAATGGCATCTTTACCATCGGCAAATTCTGGACTAGTGTCGTAGAGGCGCTCAAGTTGATTACGAACTTCGTCATTTTCAAGTGAAGTTTTAGCATGTACGGTTATAGGCATTGATTAACCCTCCTGAGCAATCTAATATGCTGTCACTTTCGTCACAGCGAAACATCTTTTACATCAAACTTTTAATTTTTGACGTTTTTTGAGGAACGTGTCTATGGCACAACGTATCAGTGAAGTGGTAAGAAACACCAACGAAACCAAAATTCGAGTTCGAGTGAATCTTGATGGTACAGGTCAAGGCACGCTCAATACAGGTGTTCCATTTTTAGACCATATGATTGATCAAATCAAGCGTCATGGTTTATTTGACATTGATATTCACTGTGATGGTGACTTAGAAATCGACGATCACCACACTGTGGAAGATTGCGGAATCACTTTAGGACAGGCGTTTGCCCAAGCACTCGGCGATAAAAAAGGCTTAAAACGTTATGGTCATTTTTATGCACCGCTAGATGAATCTTTAAGCCGTGTTGTCGTGGACTTGTCTGGTCGTCCGGGTTTATGGATGGATATTCCATTTACACGTGCGCGCATTGGTACATTCGATGTCGATTTATTCTCTGAGTTTTTCCAAGGCTTTGTGAATCACGCACTGATGACGCTACATATTGACAATTTAAAAGGCAAAAATAGCCATCACCAAATTGAAAGTGTATTTAAAGCATTTGCGCGTGCACTGCGTATGGCATGTGAAATTGACCCACGTGCTGAAGATAAAGTCGCTTCTACGAAAGGAACATTGTAATGACCCGTATTGCCCTCCTTGACTATGGCATGGGAAATCTTCACTCAGCAGCAAAAGCACTTGAACATGTCGGTGCAACGGTGGATGTGACCAATGATCCCAAGCTGATTGCTCAAGCAGATAAAATTGTATTCCCAGGCGTAGGTGCAATGCGCGACTGTATGCAAGGCATGCGTGAAGCAGGGATTGATGAAGTCGTACGTCATGCTGTATTTAACAAACCTGTGCTTGCGATTTGTGTCGGTATGCAAGCTTTGATGCAATCTTCAGAAGAAAATGGTGGTACTGAGGCTTTAGGTATCTTTGCAGGTTCTGTAAAGCATTTTCCTGAAATTGAAAATTTAAAAGTTCCACATATGGGTTGGAACCAAGTGCATCAAGCTGATCCTTCTCATCCAATGTGGAAAGATATTGATCAGGATGCGCGTTTCTATTTCGTGCACAGTTATTATGTAGAACCCAAAGATCAAAACTTAGTGGCTGCGACTTGTGATTATGGCTTAGAGTTCTGTACAGCTATCCATAAAGAAAACTTGTTCGCAACCCAGTTCCATCCTGAAAAAAGTCATACAGCAGGTTTGCAATTGCTCAAAAACTTTGTGGAATGGGATATTTAAAGTTGAGCCCATTTGAGCTGAGCCAATATCATTTGGCTCAGCTTGAGTCATGATTTAATCTAAAAATTAAAATCTTAATTTGATTTATTTTCTTTTTTGTTTAACATTTAATCAAATTTAAAACAAAACATACGTTTAAATTTTAATAAATACATTTTCTAACCATCTCAATTGAGTAAAAAATGAACAATAATATTCAATCTAGCGACTCGGGTCTGAGCGCAAATGGACGCTTTGGGCGTTTATCCTATCTTGCTTGGAATATGCTACTCGGCTTCTTTTTGATGTTTTGCGGTGTTCTCGCTGCATTCATCGTACCGAATATGATGGCAAATATGTCCTATGGCGCAAGTCCATCACTTGGCTTTTTTGTACCCATCATTTTGATTTATATCATTCTGCTTTATTTTACTTATATTTTTGCGATACGTCGTTTGCATGATCTCAATAAAACAGGTTGGCTGTCATTGGTGTTATTAATACCCTTGATCGGGATATTTTTTTGGATTTATATTTCCTGTGCCAAAGGCGATGAAGGCAATAATAATTATGGTGCGCCTCGCCTAACGCGTGGCTGGGAAAAAGTTTTAGGCTGGATTTATATCATTATGATTCCACTCAGCCTTATTTTAACGGTTGCTGTTGCGATTCCTGCTTATCAGAGTTATGTCAAAAATGCAGAAGCGATGCGTATGCAGATGGAACAAATGCAACTAGAACAAACATCTGAATATTCAGAATAATACTGCGTCAGCATCAATATTTTTCATTTGAATATCAATCAAGCCAATGCATTTGACTTGATTGATATACTTATAACATTGGGTCTGAATTTCAAAAATTGCACATCACACAGGTCTGCCAATTTTTTATCATCATTCAAAGATACTACGTGATACCGATTCTATTTTTCTTTAATCAATGATCACTTAAAGCCTTCAGCGCTTAATGATTTGACTCATTTTTCGTCACAAAGCCGCCTTCTAAAGGCTCTACACTAATTTTAATTTCCGCTTTTAAGTTTAAAGCTGCATAACGGTCTTTGATTTCTCCCATCAGCTGCTCCATGGTGGCTTGGCTTAAATCTACTTCAGATGCAACATAAGCTTTATTGACCAAATCAGCCTGATCTTGTTGGTTTTGTTGTTTTATTTCACTGTTCCAACGCTCAGTCATACCCACCAAACGCGCCAATTCAATTAAACTTTGCGCACTAGAAGGTGTTGAGTGTTGCAACCATTTGCTCATCGTGCCTTTAGAGCTTTCTAAAATATTCACAATGTCAGTGGCTTTAATATTTTTGTCCTGAATCAACTGCTTTAAACGTTTTGCGCCTTCAATTAAAAGATCATCCTCTTTTTCAGCCATGACCTATCCTCCCAATTACTCACCTCACAAAGCTACCACCTTTTATCTAAGTTTGTTATAACAATACGATGAATTTTTAATGTGCTGAATGTCTGTGGAACTGCCTATTTCTGCTTTGCCAAGCAAAGAATACATCCAAAGTTTGCCTCGTTTTCAAAATATTGCATTGGAAAATATTGTGGTGATCAACACAGTTCAACAATGCCAAAACATCGAAGCGGAGCTTAAAATCGCAGCGATTTTGGGTTTTGACAGTGAGTCTAAGCCCACCTTTCATAAAGATGATGTACAAACAGGACCACATTTAATTCAGTTAGCAACCTTTGAAAAAGCCTATTTATTTCAAGTTTCAGATGAAATTCTAAATTTTTTAAAACCTGTTTTTGAAAATAAAGATCAAATCAAAGTGGGGTTTGGTCTCAAAAATGATGCACATTTGTTTCGAAAAAAAGGGATTGAGCTATACAGCATCATTGAACTCTCTAAATGTTTTAAAAGTTTTGGTTTCAATAATCCTGTGGGCATTAAAAATGCCATGGCATTGTTATTTAAAGTCAATTTTCCTAAAAGCAAATCGGTCAGCACCTCAAATTGGGCTCGAAAAACCTTAACCACGCCACAAATTGAATATGCTGCAGCCGATGCTTATGCAGCTGTGTTGATTTTTGAGGAATTGCTGCGTTTAGGCTTATTACCAACAAGCATTCCCAATACTTCACTAAAATTAAGAATTCGCCCGAATAAAGCGAAAACTATCACTTAGAAAATGATCAAGTTTTTGCTAAGATGAGCCTCAATAAATTTTGATGAGATTGGGCAAGGAGCGAAAGCATGCTGATCATCCCTGCAATTGACCTGAAAGATGGTAAATGTGTCCGTTTAAAACAAGGGCGTATGGAAGACGATACTGTATTTTCTGACGATCCTGTAGCAACTGCACAACATTGGGTAAATGAAGGCGCACGCCGTTTGCATTTGGTTGATTTAAATGGTGCTTTCGCAGGTACACCTATTCACAAACCTGTGGTTGAAGCGATTGCTAAAGCACAACCTGATTTACCAATTCAAATCGGTGGTGGTATTCGTTCACTTGAAACCATTGAGCATTATTTAGATGCAGGCGTATCTTTTGTCATCATTGGTACAAAAGCTGTGAAAGAACCTGAATTTGTTGAAGAAGCATGCAAGAAATTTGCAGGTCATATCATTGTCGGGATCGATGCCATGAATGGCATGGTTGCAACAGATGGTTGGGCAAATGTTACTGATGTAAAAGCGACTGATTTAGCTAAACGTTTTGCTGATGCAGGCGTTTCTAGCATTGTCTACACTGACATTGCGCGTGATGGCATGATGCAAGGTGTAAACGTTGAACAAACTGTTCATCTTGCAACCTATTCTGGTCTTCCTGTGATTGCTTCAGGTGGCGTGACCAATCTTGATGACGTACGTAACTTGAAAGGTCAACCGGGCATTTTAGGTGCGATTACAGGTCGTGCAATTTATGAAGGGACTTTAAACCTTCGTGAAGCACAATTGTTATTAGATGAACAAGCACTGTAATTATTCCAAATAAAATACATGTAGAAAAGAGGTCAATATGACCTCTTTTTTATTATCAATTAAACTATCTATCCACCCATTGACTGAGTTCAGCCATACAATCATGCGTAGATGGGGCACACATCAACAAATGAAAAAATCCAAGCCAATGCTTCCATTTATACTTCAAATTTATTTTTTTAACACACGATATGATGTGTAAAATATCACTCTGATTTTTAATAATTTTATTTATTTTCTTACTATAGGTCTGATCTGACAAAGAAATAGAGCATGTTAAACTACAGCCTTGTTAAGTTCTTCCCCATGCTATGTTTAACCCAACCCGCTTCCCTAAAGCACCCCAACTGGCTTTAATCTTTATTACCATCATTTGGGGTGGTAGTTTTATCACTGTGCAATACGGCTTAAATTTCAGTAGTCCGATTTTATTTGTCGCCTTACGTTTTGCAGCCGCAGCCATTGCCGTCATTGCTTTATCATGGAAACATTTAAAAGGTTTTAACCGTAAGGAAATCTTTGCAGGCTTTTGTATCGGCTTAGTGATTGCCTTAGGCTATGGACTACAAACGCTTGGTTTAAAAACCATGAGTAGTAGTGAATCCGCTTTTTTGACTGCCCTCTATGTCCCTTTAGTCCCGATTTTAATGTGGTTCATTTTTAAGAATGTGCCACATGTCATGACTTGGCTTGGCGTACTTTTGGCATTTTTGGGTTTAGTATTTTTAACAGGCAATGGTTTTGGGGCGATTCATCTACATTTTGGACAAATCATTACCCTGCTGGGTTCGATTGCTATTGCTTTCGAAATTATTTTGATCAGCCACTTTGCAGGTCAGGTAAATGTACATCGAGTCACTGTACTTCAACTGATTTTTGCTTCGCTCCTCTGTTTTATGATTGCCCCCTTACTAGGTGAACACCACATGCCACAATTTCATTGGCAATTATGGGTAGTACTCTGTGCTTTAGGCTGTGCAAGTGCAGGGATTCAATTGGTCATGAATTGGGCACAGCGCAGAGTTGACCCCTCACAAGCTGCCATTATTTATGCAGGTGAACCTGTATGGGCAGCCGTGTTTGGACGTATGGCAGGTGAGCGTTTATCTGCCTTGGCTTTATTGGGAGGGTTATTGGTCGTGATGGGTGTGATCATCAGTGAATGGCGACCAAAGTTTTTGGAGAAATCAAAATTACAAAACAATCAATCACGTTGATCATCGTGATGGCTCTTTCTTCTCCAACAACATACACGGCTGATAATACTCAACTTGAGGCATCGGATCATAAAATGGGTGCAATAATGCTTTCCATTGTTGATATTCAGCAGATTGACGAAAACCCTCAGTATGGTCTTCAAGCTTGTCCCAAAATACCAATAAAATATAACGGTGTGAATCCTGAATATTTTTAATCAATTGCACCGCATTTAAGCCCGACATCGGATAAATAAATGCCTTTGCTTGCTGAAATGCGGCTTCAAAAGCCTGACTTTGTTCAGGCTTAATCTGTAAATGAACGTGTTCTATAATCATGTTGAGTGCTACTATTGTTCAACATGTCACTTCTAAGCGACAGGCTTGTTTTTATTTTTAAAATACATTAAATAGGCAAAGCACGATCATCATTCAAAGCGACAATCCCACGAATCGCCCGATATACAATCCAAATCCAAGAGAAAAATAATACCGCACCACAAAAAATAGATGCACCTAAAGCCACACCCGCAAAAGCGTTGACATTATCGGTGGTAAAAAATAGAAAAATAAAAGGTACAAATGCCAAAACTGTCCAAATTAGATACCCCCAAAAGGTACGAATTTGCCATTTAAAATGACTTTCATATATCGTGCCACGTACAGAATCCAATTTGACATAGTTAATGATCAAAGCAATCAGCACCAAAATGCCTGCTGAAAAAATTCCAATAATATAAAGAATATATAAGATCAAAGTCAGTGATTTGCTGTTATTTGTGTCTGTATAACTATTCATTGTTATATCCTCAATAAAGGCAACTGCTCATCTTTAAATTTTAAATACGTTCAAAGGTGAAATGAGCCATAAAATCAATAAAATATTCAAAAATATAGTACAGAAATAAATTTTTCTAAACGGTTGTTTTTGTGTTTTATGTCGTAAACGTTGCTGTGCCCACCATGCCGCAGGCCACCCACCCAAAAATGACAAAATATGCAAAGTATTTTCAGGTACACGGCGATTGCCCTGTTGCGCTGCCTCTTTGTCTTGCGCATAGAACCAATAGGTCATAGCATTGATGATACTGATCAATAATAAAATCATGCCACTGAACCAACCAATCACCGTCAATCCAGCCAAAATAACAATATAGGTAATACACAAAACCTGCATCGGTTGTATTTTCTGTACTGATTTGGCTGAGTTTTGATTTTTAGGTTTAGCACTCTTTTGGGTTTGTGACGCTTTTAAATAGCCCACTTGTGTTGCTTTATAGCGTCCATTGGCATCGACCTGAACGTTATATTCCAGAGCACAGCCCAAAATTGGTCGTGGTCCTTTTTGTGCAAAGTCTTTGATATGTAGAAAGACTCGCCCCTTGGCTTCATCATTGGGTTGAATAAAACCATAGCCTTTGTCATCAAACCATTCGACTAAACGTCCTTGATCGCGCATTTCTATTTTCCAAATATTAAGAAAAAATAATAGTTCTCTTGCAAAAGTCAAAAATAACCATGAATTGAAAAGTCCCTTCTCCCTGTGAGATGAGCGTAGCACAAGAAGATGGGGGGATTTTTCATATAAACCCTCTCCTTAAAAAGGAGAGGTGAGGAAGATATTCCTCAAGACTGTGCATTCAATCTTAATCACAAATCGACTTACGCAAGAAATCTAATCCATCAAAAGAATACAATTCAAAATCATGACAATTAAGCAGTTACAAACTTCAATCTTTCTACCAGCATATTACGCATTTCTAAAGGATTTTTCTGCAAAATATCCTCGCCTGTACGTCCTTCAGCTTCATTCATCTGCGCCACCTGTAAACGCATCATCCAAAAACGTCCTGCTGCCATTGCCAAATACAATTCTAAACAAGCTTTTTCATCTGCCGTTAAAGGACGTACTGTTTCGTATGCATTTAAAAAGGCAATGGCTTTGTCTTCATTCAATGCAACATCAGGATATTCAGTACAGAAATCATTTAAAGTAATCGCAATATCAAACAGTAATTCATCATGATTTAATTCATAAAAATCTAAAATACCGTTGAGTTGATCGCCATCAAACAAGGTATTGTCACGAAATAAATCTGAATGAATAAAACCTTTCGGACGATTTGGATACATTGCTGTTAAGGCTTCATACAGTCCCAACAAATTATTCAGCAATGTTTGGTCTGCTATATCTAAGCTTGGGCGAATCTGGCGTGCCACCTGATACCAATAATCATGGTCACGTACACTGCTACGTGTTAATGCAAAATTTTGTAATGCCACATGCATTTTTGCTTGGGCAATTGCGATGGCTTCAGCTTGTGCCAAACTGGCAGGCATCGGGTGTTTGCCCAGCATGCGTGGGGCTATCTGTGCGGGTTTATCTTTTAAATGATGGATCGACTGACCTGAATGTTTCAACGGCACAGGAACAGGTAAATCATGCTGCCCTAAATGTTCAAGCACAGGCACTAACTCACCTGCGGCTTGTGCATCCATATTTTCAAACAAGGTCAAAACAAACTGTGAACCATTTGCGCAGACAATAAAATAGTTGGTATTTTGAATGCCGCCTTGAATCGGATTCAGCTCAATCACCTCCAATCCATAAGGTGCTGCGAAAGCTTGAACTTCCTGTAAACTCAAAGTGGTATAAACCGACATACAAAACCTGCGAAAAAACTTACATAATTTTGATAGAATACCCTCTCTCAGGTTTTAGGTGTAGCACCTACACCCTTCAGTTTCATAATCGGCTGTTATTTTTGGAAAAAATTATGCTTGCTAAACGTATTATTCCTTGCCTCGATGTAGATAATGGGCGTGTGGTAAAAGGTGTCCAATTCCTTGATATTCGTGATGCAGGCGATCCTGTTGAAGTAGCCCGCCGTTATAATGAACAAGGTGCAGATGAAATCACCTTCCTTGACATCACTGCCACGTCTAATGGACGTGATACGACTTATCGTACTGTTGAACGTATGGCAGAAAGCGTATTTGTACCTTTAACTGTAGGTGGCGGTGTACGTAAAGTTGAAGATATTCGCTTATTGTTAAATGCAGGCGCAGACAAAGTCAGTATCAACTCAGCAGCGGTGTTTAATCCTGAGTTTGTCCAAGAAGCCTCTCAACGCTTTGGTGCACAATGCATTGTCGTTGCCATTGATGCGAAAAAAACAGGTGAAAATAAATGGGAAATTTTCACGCATGGTGGTCGTAAACCAACTGGTATTGATGCCATTGAATGGGCTGTAAAAATGGCTGACTTTGGTGCAGGTGAATTACTTGTCACCTCTATGGATGCCGATGGTACCAAAGCAGGTTATGACATCGAACTCATGCGCAATATCAATGACCGTGTCACGATTCCAACCATTGCATCAGGTGGGGTCGGTAATTTACAGCATTTAGCAGATGGTATTTTAAAAGGTGGTGCAGATGCTGTTTTAGCAGCATCTATTTTCCATTTTGGTCAATACACCATTCCTGAAGCGAAAAAATATCTTGCAGAACAAGGTATTGAAATGCGCCTTTAATTTATAGCCTGTCGCAGAATCAAACAAAAGAGTGTTCAATGAATGCTCTTTTTTATTTTTATATGGCATCATCATCAAAAAATACGTTCTTGTGATTTATGAGCATTTAATAACAACCGCAATCATCTCCTGTCGATTTTAAAAAGTAATATAAGCAATTTTTTCACTTTTCTACGCACGGTCAAGAAAAGCGAAAGCACGGTATTTTGCTTAATGGATCTATCTGAGAGACAAAAAAAAGGAGTCTTGAAGACTCCCTATAAACCGAAATATAAAAAAACTAAACATTACCTAAGAGAAACTACAGCACATAGATTCATCAAAGATCTTTGGGTGAGTTAAATTTACGCTGAATTGCATGCACAATATTGACATCAGAAATCTATTTTTATGACAATTTGCGACAAAACACGTATTTTTCACTCAAAATTGTCTTTTTTTTATGCTATGACAAGTGAGTCATGTCATTTTCTACTTTAAGTTGCTTTTGTTGCGCCCATTTCACTGGGAAAAATTTCTCCACAGTCTTCGACAACCATTGCGCAGTACTTTTCGGTAATACCACCCCCAAAGGATTTTGCTCTTTTAAATCTGCGGATGACACTACTCGTGTACCTAAAATATAGTCAAACCATGGTTTAGTCACACACCAATTGGCATCTTGATTGGAATTCATATGGTGATCATAATGCCAAGGAATTTTACGTTTTGCCCATTCAGGATGTAAGTGTGCACGGCGATGAATATAATAATAATTACAGGCACTATAAACTGATGCAGCAACCATACCTTTGGAAATGGGATAGAAAATTAAACTCGCTGCACCTGCAACCACCACCAGGGAAATAACTTCATTGCGTGTACGCCAATTGCTTAATCCTTCTACATAACCATGATCATGAAATTCTGTTTTTCGTACTTCACGATGATGTTCCCAATGTGATTTCATACTCCGTGGTACAGGACTAAAACGTGCCTGCCCTACACGGTGAACGCCATGCAAAATATATTTGTGTGCAATCCACTCAAAGCCATTAGCAAATATGATTCCTGCAACAAATCCCTTTATCATGTGAATTCTCCTCAAACCTTATTCTCATACTAGGACAGTTATTTGAAAAGATATTGACCTTTTATAAGGCATTATTGACAAATTACGACATTTTTTTACTTTTTAGTACGCTTCACATGCACTCACTTGTCCCTGATATAAACACACGGTATAAATGCAATTTGATATGAACAAAACCTTTTTTGAAAATAAAAATATGCATCAACTCAAAAATTATTCTGGCACTGTTTATGGGGGGTTAGGTCAACTCCTCTACACTTATATGCAAGCAAAAAATCTTAATATTTCAGAAAAACTGCATAGTGTTCAAAATCTTGAACGTTTTGAGTTTCAAATTTGGCGTGAGCTTTTAGATGAAATCAATGCGCAAGTGCACAGCCCTGCACTTGGCTTAGAAATTGCGGAATATGTACAACCAAAACATTTAGGAATTATTGCCTATATCACCCAGTCATGTGACACCTTAGGTGAAGCACTGACACGTTATTATGATTTTCATCGCTTAATCTATGACGGTGGCCCACTCAAAATTGAAGTGCAAAATGAATTTATTTCAATCGGTTGGGAAGTTTTACCTATTGAGTTAACAACACAAATTACCGATGAGATTGCATTGGCTTTATTGGTTCGTTTTTTACGCCTTTATATACAACTTGACTATATTCAAATTGAACAAGTGAACTTTATTCAACCGTCACCTAAAAATACACGTATATATCAAACGTTTTTTAATGCACCGATTAAGTTTTCTCAACCCAAAGTTGAATTACTTTTACCCTTAAAATTATTTTCAGCACCGTGTAAAAGTCCTGATTCAACTTTGCATCAAATCATGATGCAACAAGGCAAAGAATTACTGCAAAAACTTCCCGAAGGTACACAACTTGACGAACGCCTACAACAAAGTATTCTCAAAGGATTACAAAAAAATAACTATCAAATTGAATCAATTGCGGCGCAGTTACACATGTCCGTACGCCAATTACAACGCTATTTACAACAACAACATACGACCTATCAAGAGCGCGTACAAGAAATTCGACAATTGCTTGCAATGCAGTATTTACAAGATCCCCATTTGAGTTTACATGAAATTGCAATACTGTTGAGTTATTCAGAACAAAGTGCTTTTCAACGTGCTTTTAAACTTTGGTCAGGTTTAACCCCTCGCCAATGGCGCAAAAACCACCTTGGAAAAATCAAATAAATTACATTACGAATCAAAATAATGTGATATAAATCACAGTTTATATATTAATTTAACCTCAAACAAAAATAGGTAAATGAAATGAATAAATACTTAGCAGAGCTTTTGGGCACATTTTGGTTAGTTTTTGGGGGCTGCGGTAGTGCGGTATTAGCTGCAGCCTATCCTGAACTTGGCATCGGATTTGCTGGAGTTGCATTGGCATTTGGTCTAACTGTACTCACAGGTGCATATGCTTTTGGTCATATTTCAGGTGGACACTTTAACCCTGCAGTCAGTGTTGGCTTATGGGTCGGTGGTCGTTTTGATGCCAAAGATTTAGTCCCATATATTATTTCTCAAGTGGTCGGTGGTACTTTAGCTGCTTTTGTTCTGTACATGATTGTACAAGGTCAAGCAAACTTTACAGGTGTCGGTAATTTTGCAACCAATGGTTTTGGTGATTTATCGCCAGGTAAATATTCTATGCTTTCTGCATTAATCATTGAAATCGTACTGACTGCATTCTTCTTAATCGTGATCATGGGTGCGACAGACAAACGTGCACCTGCGGGCTTCGCACCGATTGCCATTGGTTTAGCATTAACATTAATTCATTTAATCAGTATTCCAGTGACCAATACATCCGTTAACCCTGCACGTAGTACAGCCGTTGCTTTCTTTGCCGAAACAGCAGCATTAAGCCAAGTTTGGTTGTTCTGGGTTGCACCGATTGTGGGTGCTGTGATTGGAGCAATCATATATAAAGTCGTGGGTGGCGAACAACAAAAATAACCTCAGCATGCAAAAAATAAAACCTGCATTTTGCAGGTTTTTTATTTCGACATCATGTTATTTATAGAAATGGATTTTCCACTTCACCTTCTATTTCCGTGCTAATTTTGGCAGGTAAATCCGTTTCTTGTTCTAATGCTTTGACAATATCATTGAGATAGGCCTGTAAAATTTTTGCAGCCTGTAAGCCCTCTTGATCTTTACTAATCTGTAAGTTTCCATAAATATTGATACGATCTTCCTGATTCTCCAAAGTTAAATCATGAATAGAATGTGATTCTGTACCATTTTCAAAAGCTTTAAACATATTTTTCTCTTATTTTTGATCTGATTTAATGAGAAAAGTATAAAGACTTTCCTCATTAAAAGTGCGTGAGATTATTTCAAAATTTGTAATAAATATTGCAATAATGCCTCAACCAATTGTTTGACTAAAGCATCTTGAGTTTGCTCATCTACTTTTGGTGATGCTGTCGGTGATGTCGTAGCTGCCGTAGCCGTATTGGTTGGTTGGAATTGCTTTTGTAAGGCTTTAAGCTGATCACTCGAAACATTTGGTGCACACTGGCTCTCTGCATCCCAATGTGAATATTCAATTTTAGTGGTGGCTTTAACCTGAGTTGCATTCAAAGGGAGCTTATAAGTATTACGCTTCTGCTCTTCAGTCAATTGTGGAAATAAGTTAATACCAATCTGTTCCTCTAGGGCACAGACACTCACCACATTCACTTTCAAACTATTGTCATTCGGTGCGTAATACGCCCCAATCACACCCTGTTTCGGGATATAAATGGCTTTGAAAACTGCCGTTGGTACAATGACACCATTCCCAATTGTTTTCAGTTTTTTACCTGAAAATACAGGTCCCGTCACCACATAAACATCATTTTTTTGCTTAGTGACGATTGCACGTGTGGCTTCTTCTAACTCACGCCAAATTTGCTGATTATTTTTTGGTGCTTGTGGAACCATATTGGCCAATGAAAAGCTATCATATTGCGAGGCTTTATCTGGCATATCTGCATTCGGTGACATGTGCCCACGGTCATAACCCGATGCTCTATAGTCAGACAATAAAGCTCGATGACTTTGGCTCACACGCATTTCTTCATGAAAGCTGTCTTCACGTTTAATTTTTTGGCTTAAACGCGCAGGTGATAAATGTTCAGCTGTCCATAAAGGTGTTTTCGACACCCCTGAATACATAACATTGAAACCATTGAAACATAAAGGATAACTATTTTTTTGCAAGCTATCTTTCACTAAAAATGGCGGCTCATCTCGGTAAAATTGTTGCAAACAAGTCGATGAATTTGAACCGACAAAAGGAATAAATTGCGCTATTTTTTCTTGACCAAATGCGATTGCGAAACTACCTGTCGCGACCAAACCTAAAACAATTTTTACCACTGAATTATTCAACAAATCATTCCCTAAATAAGTACTTCGATTACGACGTTTTTTACGAGCCATCACACAATCACTTGAGTATAAATTAGCTTATCAGGCTAACTTTGAGAAAGAAATGTGCTTAGTTTTCAATTGAATAAATCTTCTACAATTATCAGATGACAAAACTGTATGGATATATTTTTATCATCTCTTAAACAATTGTTTAATTGCATTTATTTTTGCAATGATTGGACTTGAAACTAGCATCTAAATTATGACAGTTTCGTTATAGGGAAGCTATGCATCAGCGACATATAATGTCGCAATATAAAGTATTTATAAGTTTAAATGACTAAACTATATTTAAAATGGTTGAGATCTCATTTGCACTAGATGGCTGTTGAGCATAAACAGAATTATCTTGCTTAAAATCAATGACACAAAAAAAGCCAAAGTCTATACTTTGGCTTTCTTCTAAATGACGGTAGCACAAACGAGTTAAATTTCGATTTGACTGCCCATTTCCACGACACGGTTGGGTGGAATTTGATAGAAGTCACTCACTGGACTGGTATTACGCTGCATAGAAATAAATAATTTCTCACGCCATGGCGCCATACCATCACCAATCGTATGGATTAACCGATCACGCGAAATGAAAAAGGAAATTTGCATCATGTCATAAGGAATTCGTAATTGACCATAGGCTTGTTCCAACGCAACAGGAATGTTGGGTTGATCTTTAAAACCATAATAAACAAAAACTTGTTGGAAACGCTCATCCAAAACCTCAACCCGAATACGCTCTTGATCAGGCACATAAGGAACATCCCGTGTGATCACAGTAACTAGGATATTACGCTCATGTAAGACCTTATTATGCTTAATATTATGCAACATCGCATGGGGCACAATATTGGTATTCCCTGTTAAGAAAATCGCTTGACCAGGCACATAAATCGTTTCCTTACTTAGACTTACACTTTGGATAAATAGACTTAATGGCAATGCATCCTTTTCTAGTTTGCTATATACAATTTCACGCCCATTTTTCCAAGTCATCAAAATTGTAAAGGCCATGATGCCAATGAGAATCGGAACCCATCCTCCAGAAAATACTTTTAATGAGGTAGATGCAATAAAAACTGAATCTAGCAGTAAAAAAGGAACTGCAAATAAAGCCACTTTCCATATAGGCCATCGCCACAGTCCAAATGCCACGACAGACACTAAAATGGTGTCACACAGCATGGTCATGGTTACAGCAACGCCATAGGCACTTGCTAGATTTGCACTACTTTGGAAAATAAGAATCAGTAATAAAATTGAAATATAGAGTACCCAATTAATAAAAGGTAAGTAGATTTGTCCTTGCTCAACATCTGACGTATGTTGCACCGTTAAACGGGGTAAATAGCGTAATTGGATCGCCTGATTTGCCATGGAAAAGACACCGCTAATCACAGCCTGAGAGGCAATCACAGCCGCAGCCGTCGCAAGCCCAATCATGGGATACAATGCCCATTGTGGAACTAATAAATAAAATGGATTTTCAATTGCATGAGGATTGCGTAATAACAACGCACCTTGCCCAGCATAGTTCAGTAGTAAAGCAGGAAGAACAACTGTGAACCATGCTAACTTAATTGGAATGCGACCAAAATGTCCCATATCCGCATAAAGTGCCTCGCCGCCTGTCATGGTTAATACCACAGCACCCATTGCAATAAAGGCAACAAAGGGTTGATGATAAACAAAGCTAATTGCCCAATGTGGACTCAGCATCGAAAGCACATAAGGTGTTTGGACAATACTATGTATACCCGCTAAACCAATTGCAATGAACCAAAGTAAGGTGATTGGACCGAAGAATTTCCCCATCGTTCCTGTACCATGACGTTGTACCAAAAACAAACCTGTCAAAATTCCAATCGCGAGTGGCATCAACCATTTATCAAAAATAGGCGTTGCTATACTTAATCCTTCAATCGCGGACATGACTGAAATTGCGGGGGTAATAATGCCATCGCCAAAAAATAGCGATGCCCCAATAAATCCGATAGCGATGAGGATAATCTTACGGTGATCTGCAATACGGTTAGAACGTAAGTTGAGAGCAAGTAAGGACATAATTCCGCCCTCACCATTGTTATCAGCCCGCATAATCACAGTGATATATTTGAAACTAATACTGAGCGTCATACACCAAAAAATCAGTGACAAAATGCCTAATACAGTTGCTTCATTAATTGCAATATGTGCTGAGATGAAACACTCTCTCAATGCGTAAAGAGGACTTGTTCCAATGTCCCCAAACACGACCCCTAGTGCAGCTAGGGTTATGGCAGGTAATGCCGTTTTTTTCGCAGTGCTTTGCATAAAACGTCTTCTATAAAGTAGACACGATTTTTTCGCAATCATAGCACTGCAAAAAAACTTTTGCTCTAAATCAATTGTTTCAACTTGGCATAAAGCTTTTTTTTGGTTATTATCGCTCGCCTTGGTGAAGTGTCCGAGTGGCTGAAGGAGCACGCCTGGAAAGTGTGTAAACGTTTATAGCGTTTCGAGGGTTCGAATCCCTCTTTCACCGCCAAATTACAAAGAACTGCACTCCAAAGCAGTATCGAAAGGCTTGAATCCACAAGGGTTCAAGTCTTTTTTATTGCTAAGCAATGACAAGCAATCTATTGCAATCGGGGTATGTGTGGGGGTATAAATGGGGGTATATTTTCAATCCTTTATTTTTTATACCCCCAGAAAAATGAGTAAAAACCTCAAAAATGCCTAACTTTCGACAAAGTTGGGGGTATAAATCCAAAATCGCCGTTTTTTATACCCCCAAATAGGTGTAGTCATGCTCACAGACGCAAAAATTAGAAAGATAAAGCCTTTAGAGAAGCGAACAAAGTATACAGATGAGAAAGGTATGTACCTTGAAGTGCTACCTAGTGGCGGTATGTACTGGCGTTTAAAATTCCGACTGAATGGCAAAGAGAATGTTTTTAGTATAGGTACATATCCTGAAATCTCATTAGCCAATGCTCGAATACAAAGAGATCAAGCAAAGCTACTCATTCAGCAAGGGATAAATCCAAATGAAACCAAGAAAAAGCAGCAACAAGAAATAGACCAAGATACCCTTTTTA
This sequence comes from Acinetobacter sp. Marseille-Q1623, assembly GCF_902809895.1. Lineage (NCBI taxonomy): Bacteria > Pseudomonadati > Pseudomonadota > Gammaproteobacteria > Moraxellales > Moraxellaceae > Acinetobacter > Acinetobacter sp. Marseille-Q1623. The sequence continues at coordinate 468,769 of NZ_CADDWG010000002.1, forward strand.
AAACACTTGCCCTTGAATGGATGCAAAACAGAAAAGAAATGATTAAGGAAGGTACTTATCTTCGTGACCTCACAACATTTGAAAAAGATATTTTTCCTTATCTAGGCAAAATGCCCATTGATAAGATTAAAGGAAAAGATGTTTTAGATTGCGCCCAAAGAATTGAAGCACGAGGCGCACAGGAAATGGCGAAGCGGTCTATTCCATTGGTCGGGCGTGTTTTTCGTTTTGCTATTCGTAAGGGACTTATTGAGAATGACCCTACTCCACACTTGGGCGAAGCCTTAAAACCAAGAAAAGTTAAAAATATGGCAAGGCTTGATATATCTGAATTTCCGCCTTTCTTGCTGCGTATGGACAAATATCATGGTAGTTTTTTAGTTAAAACGGCATTGCAGTTTATGACATTAACTTTTGTTAGAACTGGCGAACTCATCAATATGGAATGGGATGAAGTTGATTTTGATACCAAAGAATGGCGCATCCCTGCCCATAAAATGAAAATGGCATTGCCTCATATTGTGCCTTTATCCACCCAAGCCATTGCACTATTAAAAGAACTCGAACCTTTAACAGGTCATAAACAATTTGTGTTTTACAACCATAGTACAGCGAAAACGATTAGCAATAATGCTTTACTCAGTGCCATTAGAACGATGGGCTATATGGGCAAAATGACAGGTCATGGATTTAGGGGACTTGCATCCACTACCCTACATGAACAAGGCTATATGCATGATGCTATCGAGGTACAGCTTGCACATAAAACAGGTAACGCCGTATCACAGGCTTATAACCATGCACAACACTTACAATACAGAGCCAAGATGATGCAAGAATGGGCGGACTTTATCGACAGTCTTAGAAATAATGTTGTCCCTTTTCCAAAGAATCAAAGAGCTTAAACCAGGAGAGTAATATGAAAAATATCAAAAACTTAAATGAAATACCATCTTGGTTCTGCTTAAAAAACTATTCAATATTAGATAATGAGTTTGATGCAGATGTAATATTAGATTCCTTAATTCTTAGAAAATCACTATTAAGGGCTTTAGGAAAAGTAAATAAAAAAATAAAAATAGTTGATTTAGGTTACTATGATAATTGGAATATAGTACATAGCCTCGGCACAGAAAAAAGAAATGATGTATTAAAACAAATAAAAACCCAACCTAATGATATAAAAAAAATTTTCGAATACATTATAGAAGACCCCATTAAAAAATATAATTTAATTGATTTATTCAACAATCAGACATTATCAAATTTTTGGGTAGACACTGTTTTCCATGCTAAAAATGAATATGAACATAAAAGTTACCAATTACAACCGATTAAGGATGTAGACTTAAATGATTTAGGTGAAAGATTTTATACTACTCCTCAAGCAATTAAATTATTCTTAAAAGCAAAATTCCATAATAGTCAAATAAATAATATTCAAAATAAAAAATATTGTGAACACCCTTCTTACAAATACTTTTCACAAAAACATTATAACTATTTAAAAGAAAGCAAGATAAACCATAAAGAAAATAAAATTACGGAAAACATTAGTTTTTTCATAGATTTTGATGAAATATGTGACATTAAATTAATTGACCTCGAAAAATACTATGAAGAAAAAACAATGTTCAACCCTATTATTAATGTTAACTTAAATTGTTCTGACAATTTATTAATAGAGCAATTTAAAATTTGGTTAAAAAAACAAAGAGAAGAAAATACCTCATATAAAACTAAGAACAACAATATTCTACTCACCTTACACAAAATAAAAAATTACTCTATTTTTGCATTTTTAGATTTATATATATGGAGCTTGATTTATGAAAACAAAATTCAACTCAAAACTTACATTGATATTATATTTCCTAATAGTTCTTATGATGAAAACTATATCTCAAAAACAATAATACCTTTTATTAACAAACTTTTTAACCCACTTAGTGATGAAGCATCAAATTTAATGATTTCACGAGAAAATAATATGAAATCAAATATATAACCTGCAAATTAATCAATTTAAATATATAAAATTCATAAAATTTATTTCACTTAAAATAAATTTTATGAATTTTCCTACCCCCTAGCTAAATTCCGATTTTTATAGAATCTTTGCATCAAAATACTGTTAGCAATTCAAAGCAATCCAATACTGTGAACTTTATTACTAACAGGAAATTACAAAATGTCATCACTTCACGAAGAACGCTTTTTACGCATAAAAGACCTTGCAAATTACCCTGAAAAACAAGCGACCACTCACACTTATAAAAGTGGTATCAACAAAGGTAAAACTAAAAATATCAATGCACGTCCTGCCTCAAAAGGCTTGATCGGTGTGTCTGATAAAACAATTTGGCAATGGGTTAAGCGTGGCGAGTTTCCTACCCCAATCAAATTAACTCAGAATGTCACTGTATGGCGTTTGTCAGAGGTGCAAGCATGGATGCAATCCAAAGGATTACAGGTTTAATCCATGAGTCATCAATCCCAAATTTTAGCCTACCTCAGACAAGGTAAAACCTTGAGCCAAGCCAAAGTATTCAAAGATGAGTATAAGATATTAAAAAGGGGACAAATATGAATAAACAATTCACCCCACTCGTAGAGCCTACGCCGTTGCAAATCATAGAGCAAGCACAGCGTTTACAGCCATTAGATGATCACTGTTTAAACCACCCCATCATTGAACGCTTTGGCAGCCCATCACAGCCGATCTATGTTGATCAATGCAATGTAAACATTAACGGCGTGCCCTATGAACAGCCTTTGATTCTACCTATCGTTAATGGACGGCTTGAGCTTGTGCAATGCGCCGTATTGCAAAATGAACAACGTATTCAAATCATACCTGCTGGATTGGCAAAAGGCTTTGCTTGCTATGGTGACTTGCACCAGGATAAACCTGTCATCATCACCCATAACTTAGAGGCATTTTTTAAACTTGCCTCCAGTATTGCCATTGGTTTTGAACCACCATTACAGCCGTTTTCCGTTGTATTGGTGATACTGCCCAACCTATGCAATATCAACCTAACAGAACTCAAAGCCTTTGATTTTGAGCAGATGCAGTACGTTATTCAGCAGTTATCTAAGGCAGGCTATCAACAGTTATATATGCCTGTCAGACCTGAACAGATGCAGCTTAAGCCATTTAAACAGCTTGAGCAAAACACGGCTGTACGTTTACTAAATCAATATTTGAAATATGGCGAAAATGAGTTTTTCACTGAACTGATTAAAGAAAATGATGCTGCCGAAGTGCAAGCATTTATTCATGAGGCAATCAGTCAATTGCCTGAACTCGACCCATTGCCTAAAGGACATTTAGCCAAGCCATTTCGTTATGGTGATGGGGTATTTCATCTCTTAGATAGTGGCTTGTATTACATCGAACAGACCAAAGATGATGAGTATAAACGCTATATCTCCAGTCCGATTCGAGTATTGGCACAAACAAGGGACACCACCAATAACGCATGGGGGCGTTTGCTTGAATGGTACGATGCTGACGGTGTAAAGCACACACAAGCCTTATCAATGGAACTATTCCAATCTGATGGTGTGGAACTCCGCAAGGCTTTGGCTTATCAAGGGGTCATCATTGCACCCGATGGCAAAGCAAGGAACTTATTGCAAAGTTATTTGATGAGCTACCCGACCCATACAAGGGCATTATGTGTTGACCGTGTGGGATGGCATGACAATGTTTTTGTGTTGCCCAATGAGCAGATCGGACAGCATAAACAGGATGATTTAATTGTTTATCAAACCACACAAGGCATTGATAGCAACTATCAGAGTAAAGGCAGTTTGGAACAATGGCAAAGTCATATTTCTATGCCACTTGCTGCTCATTCCAAATTAGTCGTGGCATTGAGTTCGGCTTTTGCAGGGCAATTACTCACTCCATTGGAGCAACAGACAGGTGCAGGCGTTCATTTCAAAGGGCAATCCTCTAAAGGCAAAACCACCGCTTTATATGTCGGTTGTAGTGTATGGGGCAAACCAAGCAATTATTGTAAAACATGGAAATCAACAGGCAACGCTTTAGAACATACCGCATATATTCACAATGATGGTTTTTTGGCACTGGATGAGATTGGAGAAGTCGCCAATCCTAAAGAGTTGGGTAACATTGCCTACATGCTTGCCAATGGTAAAGGCAAAGCAAGGCTAACTAAGGAAATCAAAGCCAAGCCCTCTTATGCTTGGAAAGTCATTTTCCTATCTACAGGTGAAAAGAGCCTCAAGGAAATCATGCAAGAGAACGGACAAAAGACCAAACTAGGGCAAGAAATCCGTTTGATTGATATTGATATAGATCAGTCTGAATATGGTTTATTTGATCAGATCGACTTTGCCGAAGATGGTGCAAAACAATCTAGGGTATTGGTCGAGCGTTCTAATCAGTTCTACGGCGTTGCAGGCATGGCATGGCTGAAATACCTCACCCAAGACAAAGATAATGTCATGCAGCAGGCTAAGCAGCTATTGGAGCAATATCACCGTGAATTGGTAACAGAACACAATCAAGGTCATATTGTCCGTGTTGCAAATGCCTTTGCCTTGATTGCCGTTGCAGGTGAACTCGCTACACAAGCAGGCATTACAGGATGGCAAACTGGTACAGTATTTAACGCCGTGAAAGACGTATTCAATGCTTGGGTCAATGACTTTGAATATGTCGGGGACTACCAAACCAAAGAATATATTTTACATGTTAAGGCATTCTTTGAGGCAAATGAATCAAGTCGTTTTGAATCTATCACGCCTGACCCTGAGCAAACCGAAAAGATCATTAACCGTGTGGGCTACTGGAAGATCGAGAACGGCGAAAAACAATTTTTTGTATTACCTGAGCAATTCAAAAATGAAGTGTGTAAAGGACATGATAGCCGAAAAATCGCACAAGCTTTATTGCTTCATGGGTTATTAGAACATGACACAGGCAAGACCAGTAAGACAGTCAGAATCCCATCAAAGAATAATCCCGTTAAGGTTTATGTCATTAAAGAAGCTATTTTTAGCTGGGAAGGCTAAAAAAGTGAGGTAACTAAGGTAACACAGGTAACAACCTTATAAATAAAGGCTTTGAGCGTGTTACCTATAGCAAAAATGCAGATGCAACAACAGGTAACAGAGGTAACAATTTCAGTTTTCATCTGCCTTACCGATGTTACCCCACGTTACCTATGAAAAAATAAGTAGGTAACACATTGAAACCCTCTGATAGCAAGCGTGTTACCCATGTTACCTACGTTACCTATAAAAATGGATATTCTTAGAAAATTTCAGCAATTTAACTTTGATATAGGTAAAAATGAAATCATTAGAGAGAATTAAAGAAATTCTAAAAACAAAATGTATGGGATGCTTTCACAATATTTGTATTGTCCACAGAGCTATAAAAGTATTTGCTCCAGCAAGAGGACCCTATGTTCATATAAAATGATCATTTATTCATTATGAATTTTTAGGCATAAAAAAAGTGGTTCAGATAGGGAAAAAGCCTTTCGCGAACCACTTTTTTTATAATATACAAGCATAGCGCAGATTTGACATCATTTATGCAGAATAAAGACCTCAAAATTTCAACCATTTTTTGAAGATTTCAGCGGTGCTTAATCTGTTATTTTGATCCACTAAAAATTTAAACCTCATACAAACAAATAAATAAAAATGTTCCACAATAAATTATTTTTTGTTTCACGAGCATAAGGGGGTGTCAAATAGTTGCTGTTAGCTCTTTTTGGATTTTCTATCTTTTTCTATGTCTCAAACGATTTTCATAGTCATCCAAATTAATAAAATACGTTTCATCTTCATCTAAAGCCCAAATTGTAGTCGTACAAGGAACTATACGGCGGTGCATTTTGAAAAACTGATCTGCTGCAATCAGCGTAGCTAAAGGATTGTCCACAACAGTATAAGCATCAACTACATTGACAGGATATTCCGTACGGGCATAAAAATATTCTTCACTTTGTCCTGCATTGAGTGCAATAATTTTTTCAATCGCAGGCAGATAATTTCCGTAACCAATCCATGTATCAATCTGGTGATTATTCATTAACATTGCAGCATTTTCATGCATGTTTTTAATAATCTCAGATACATAATCTGTTACGCCTTGTTGGGCAAAAATAGCTTTAATATTTTCAACCATTGGTGCTAATGCTTCTGGATCTGGCAAAAGTCTATTAATTGTTTTCATGTTATCCCCTTTATTATTTCGAATATTTTAGAATTAAATGTGTATTTTAATACTATGACTCAGTTTATATTTTTGACAATACTTTAGTACACTACCCCCATTCATTTTTATCGTAATTTTGGAAATTTTAGCAATGACCCAAGTACAACTTCAACAATTACAAAAACAGTTATGGAATATTGCCAATGACTTACGTGGCAAAATGGGTGCTGATGAATTCCGTGATTACATGTTGGGCTTTATTTTCTTTAAATATCTGTCTGAAAAGTCGGTGAACTTTGCCAATGGCTTGCTTAAAGATGAAGGTGAAGACATCACATTTTTAGAACTCCATGAAAGTAATGATGAGCATGTGCCATATATCGAAGCAATCAAAACGAATTCGATTAGTGAGGTAGGTTATGCCCTTTCACCAAGTCAGTTATTCCATAGCATTGCGGAACGTGGTCGTCAGGGTGAATTTATTCTTGATGATATTGCAGCGACCTTAAAAGCCATTGAGCAAAGTACTTTAGGTTCTGACTCTGCCGATGACTTTGCCAATCTGTTTGAAGACCTCGACTTAAACTCAACCAAGCTTGGCAACACGGCGAATGACCGCAATGAGTTAATTGCCAAAATTCTCAGTCATTTGGACAAAATTGATTTTGATATTTCCAATACTGAATCTGATGTCTTGGGCGATGCTTATGAATATTTGATTGGTGAGTTTGCTTCTGGTGCAGGTAAAAAGGCAGGTGAATTTTATACGCCTCAAACGGTATCTACCCTACTTGCGAAAATTGTGACACAAGGCAAAGAGCGTTTACGTTCGGTATATGATCCGACTTGTGGTTCGGGTTCGTTATTGCTTCGTGTAAAGCGTGAAGTTCAAGATGTCGATATGATTTACGGTCAAGAGATGAACCGCACCACATATAACTTGGCACGTATGAACATGATTTTGCATGATGTTCATTTTGCGAAGTTTGATATTAAGCAAGAAGATACTTTGATTCGTCCTCAGCATCTTGATAAGCGTTTTGATGCTGTGGTTGCCAATCCGCCTTTCTCTGCAAAATGGTCGGCTGATCCGTTATTTTTACAGGATGATCGTTTTAGTGCTTTTGGTAAACTCGCACCGAGTTCTAAAGCAGATATGGCGTTTGTTCAGCACATGCTTCACCAATTGGATGAGAACGGCACAATGGCGGTTGTACTGCCACACGGCGTGTTATTCCGTGGTTCAAGCGAGGGCGTGATTCGTCAGCATCTGATTGAAAAAATGAATGTGATTGATACCATTATTGGTTTGCCTGCCAATATTTTCTACGGTACGTCTATTCCAACTTGTATTTTAGTGCTCAAGAAAAACCGTGAGCATACAGGCAATATTTTGTTTATTGATGCAAGTAACAATTTTGAGAAGCAAAAGAACCAAAACAAGTTATTGCCTGAGCATTTGGACAATATTATTGGTGCTTTTGAAAATCGTCAGGATATTGAAAAATATGCCAAAGTGGCGACATTGGCAGAGGTCAAAGCCAATGATTACAACCTAAACATTCCTCGTTATGTAGATACTTTTGAAGCGGAAGATGAAATTGATTTAGATGCCATTGCCAAGCAATTACAAGCTTTAGAAGCCAATAGCCAAGCGACTGACAAAGTGATTGCTAGTTTCTGTAAAGAGTTGGGTATTGATAGCCCTTTTACGGAGGCTAAATAATGACTGCGCCAAAGTTAAGGTTTAAAGAGTTTGATGGTGATTGGGTTAGCACACAATTAGGCAATATTTGTTCATTTACTCAAGGAGTTCAAGTACCACAATCTGAGCAAATTAATCATCTTAAAAGTGGTTACATTCGTTATTTATACATTAGGGATTTCTTTACAGATAAATTTCCATGCTATGTACTTGATGTATACCCTGAAAAGATAATTCAACCACATGAAATTATGATGGTTAATACAGGGAATACAACGGGAGAAGCATATACAGGAAAATGTGGAGTTTTAAGCAACAATAGTTTTAAGATTGGTTATGATCTAAATTTATTTGACCACAAGTTTATGTATTTGTTTTGTTCTTCTGAATTAGCACAAAATCAAATAAAGAAATTTTTTAATGCGGGAGGTCAGCCTCATTTAGGTCATAAAAATGTTTCATTACTACAGTTCTCTTATCCATCCAAAGAAGAACAAACCAAAATCGCTTCTTTTCTTTCCGCAGTGGATGAAAAGATTAACCAACTCAGCCAAAAACACAGCCTGTTAAGCCAATATAAACAAAGCATGATGCAAAAACTGTTTAGTCAGCAGATTCGTTTTAAAGCCGATGATGGCAGTGAGTTTGGGGAGTGGGAGGAAACAACTTTAGGAAATATTAAGGGACTTTCAGTTGCTTCAGGTAGATCCTCGCATGAAAAACTAAATCTTGCCCAGTATCCATTTTATGGTTCAACGGGATTAATAGGTTACGCAGATGAATATGATTACCAAGGGATGAAAATATTAATTGCACGTGTTGGACATAATGCAGGTTATATCTATATGGTTGATGGAAAATATAGTGTGTCGGATAACACTCTTATTTTGGAAATTCCATCTACTTTGAATTCTAAATTTATCCGTGCTTTTTTAGAAAAATTTCAACTAAATAAATTAGTTTTCGGAACAGGTCAACCATTGATAACAGGTGGATTATTAAAAAAAGTAATAGTTCCGCTTCCTTGCCTAGAAGAACAAACCAAAATCGCTAACTTTTTATCAGCCATTGACCAAAAAATTGAAGTGGTAGCACAGCAAATTGAACAAGCGAAACAATGGAAAAAAGGCTTGTTACAGCAGATGTTTGTTTAAGAGGTGAAAATGACTGATTATTTAAAAAATCTTGTTTTTCAACTTGTAAACGAGCCAAATGAACAAGAATGGCTTGAGTTTAAAGAAAACTTTCATAGCCCTGAAGAAATTGGAGAGCGCATTTCTGCGCTGTCCAATGGCGCTTGTTTGGCAAATAAACGCTATGGCTATTTAATCTTTGGCGTAACTGATACGAAACAAGCCATTGTAGGTACAACCTTCGACCCAAAAACAAAAAAAGCCAAAGGCAATGAAGACTTAGAGTTTTGGCTCGTTACACGCTTGAACCCAAGAATAGACTTTAAAATCCATCAATTAAACATAGATGGGAAAAATGTCATTTTATTTGAAATCCCTGCAACGAGTGGCACACCTGTCAGCTTTCTACATGAAGCCTATATTCGTGTGGGTAGTTATACTAAAAAGCTAAAAGATTACCCTGAAAAAGCCAAAAAATTATGGCAAAGCATGTCCACTGACTGGAGTGCTGAAATTTGCCAAGATGCAACACTTGAAGACCTAGACCCTATTGCCATTACAACAGCAAGACAACTATTTATTCGTAAAAATCCACGTTTAGCTGAAGATGTGCCAACTTGGGATGACGCGACTTTTTTGAACAAAGCCAGAGTGACGATTAAAGGGAAAATTACCCATACCGCAATCGTATTGCTCGGCTTACCTGAATCAGCGCATTTCATTAACCCTGCGGTGGCTCAAATTACCTGGATTCTAAAAGGTGCAGACGGCGTAGAAAAAGACTATCAACATTTTTACACGCCGTTATTGTTGGCTGTAGATGAGGTCTATCAAAAAATTCGCAACTTGAAATATCGCTATTTAATGGATGGAACGCTTTTCCCCGAAGAGGTTGATCAATACGATCCTTATATTATTCGAGAAGCATTAAGTAACGCGATTGCTCATCAAGATTATCGTATGCGTGGGCGAATTACGATTGTAGAAAAAGAAGATTCAACTTTAACTTTTCAAAACTACGGCAGTTTTTTACCCGAATCCATTGAAAATGTAATCTTAAATGATACACCTGAACAGCAATACCGTAATACCTTCTTAGTCAATGCCATGATGCAACTCAATCTAATTGATACGATTGGCAGTGGTATTCGTAGAATGTTCATCAAACAACGAGAAAAGTTTTTTCCTATGCCTGATTATGATTTGGCAAATAATCGTGTGCAGGTCAAAATTACAGGTAAAGTTTTAAATATAGACTACGCTAGAAAACTGGCCGAACTTCCTGAATTATCTTTGAACAATATTATTGCCCTTGATCAAGTACAGAAAAATCACCTAATCAATGATGAAGATGCTTCTGAACTCCGTAAAAAAGGACTTATTGAGGGTCGAAAACCAAATTATTGTATTTCAGCAGATGTTGCTCAACAAACCGATCAGCAAACTGAATATCTTGAAATGCGTGGATTAGACGATCAACATTATCAAGGTCTTATTTTTGAATATCTAAAAAAGTTTGGGCAAGCAAAACGTTCTGAATTGGAAAAGTTATTATTAGATAAACTCCCTCAGGTTTTAGATGAATCCCAAAAAATAAATAGAATCAGAAATTTAATGCAGAAAATGAGGCGAAATGGTCTAATTAAAACTGAAGGAAAAACATGGAAAATAGCTAAAAAATAGCTAAAAACTAACTAAACTTAGCTATTTTAGCTAAGTTTAGTTATTTTCAAACATAACTTATTGTTAAATAATATATTTATAATAAAAACTAAACAAACAACAACTTTAAAATGAATAAATTTTTCAAACTAAACGTTGTGCTTATACAAACCTCTCCATCAAAAATGAAGTTAGTTTAATAGAACAGGCTAAACAGTGAAAAAAAGGCTTGTTACAGCAGATGTTTGTTTAAGACCAAATGCTTATTTTGTATTATATTCAAAGATATAAAATAAGCCCTTTAACACTTAAGCGATAACAAACAACGGAAAACACATGAAGCCTTTAAGCAAAATTTTAAGCATGGGACTCATCCTGTCGAGTGTACTGTGTATGTCACATGCACAAGCAGGCAATTCTTATTCACCGAAAACCATCCCTGTTGGGCTTCAGGCGGTTAAAAACTATATTCCCAATACCATTTTTTGGGTCAGTGCAGACGATGACTCCGATGCTCGTTATCGTGCATTACGTCATGACAACCTCAAATATGACGGTGATGAGGGTGAATCACATGCTTATACAGTAAAACTGCGCTTAAAACCGATTGATGATAGCAGTTTGCCGATTTTAGAGTGTGATGCCATCATCAACTATGACTATAAAGACAAACAAATTTCTGACTTATCGAAAGATATATTTGGACATTATTGCAAAAATTATTAATTTGAGTTGCACGTTATGGCGTGAATGTTGATGCACGTCTATACAAAATCAAGATCTGGGGAAATCATGAAAAAGTTATTAATCATCGGTATGCTACTTTTGCCTATGCTGGCGCAGGCACAGCCTTTTAAATATCAAAAAACCAATGGGGACTTTAAACATTATCAGGGACAAGCAACCTTAACAGGCACATATTCTCGTGAATTAGACCCTGAATATGTGGATTATTTAGGTGATCATATTTGTTTTACACCTGACAAAAAATCAGCTTCACTGATTCCACGTCCAAAAGGTGACGAACGTATTGTCTATTTCTGCTTTAGTAATTTTGAGCAAGCTAAAAAAACTTTTAAATTGCCCAATAGTATTCAAAAGGGCTATTGCTCTTATGAAGGTAAGGCAACAATTACCATTAAAAACTACGAATTATTTTTTATAGAATCTGAAGGTTTTGATCATACTACATTGATTTCAGCAAAAAATGTGACCCCTGCTAAAGCAGTAAAATGTGATATTTATGATTAACTCATTTAAATTTAACAACGTACACAAAAAACGATAAGTGACTCAACAAGGTATGCTTGAGTAATTCAAGACTTTAGAGCATACCCTTTTTAAACTATTGAAAATGGAATAAATCATGAAAAAAATAGCATTGTTACTCATGGTGGGGGTATTTTCTGTTTCAGGCTTGAGTCAAGCACAAACGGCGTACTATGGTGAACCTGCAACCATTTCAGGCAAGCTCCTCAGAATCAAAAGCCTTCATCCAAATCAGGAAGCATTTGGTGGTAATCAAATCGCTGTCGCTTTAAACCAACAACTCAATGTGGATGGTGAAGAAGGATTAGTTAAAACTAAACTTATTCAATTGGTTGATAGTGATCCACGCTATTCCTCTTTGTTTAAACAGGAAGGAAAGTCAGTGCAAATTAAATGTAGCGAGTTATTTAGAAGTCATACAGCTCATCACACCACAAAAGTTTTATGTGTTGTGGAGTCGGTGAAATATAAATAGCCCTTCGTATATATAAGACACACGGATGCTTGTTTAAGGAAAATCATGAGTTTGACCGATTCAACATTTGAACATTTTCGACAACTTTTAAAAGAAGCCGAAAAGTTCAAACTACCTTTAAGAGAAAAGACATTTTTCGATACCGCTATTCGCAACCATTATGAAAATCCGACCACTGAATTGCTTGAATTTTTCACTCATCCGCAAGAAGCACATGAATTAGGTGATGTTTTTTGGAAAGGGTTAAGTGATGTTATTGCATCCGAAATCAAACTCTCATCTGAACAATCTTTAGGTCAAATTGAAACGATAGAACGTGAATGCGTTACACAGCATGGCAACCGAATTGATTTGGTGATTGAAACAGACCTGTACCTTCTACTCATTGAAGCAAAAATTTATCATTATCAAAATAATCCTTTTGATGATTATGAGTTATATGCAAAACAACGAGCAAAAAACAAAAAATACTTAGGGTTTATTCTAAGTATTTCAGGCAAAAGTGAAACAAAAAATTGGCTTGGTATTTCTTATCAACAATTAGTGAATACTATTCGTCCTTATCTTGCAGAACAAATGCTGACAAATCCGATGAATAAATGGAATTTGTTTGCACGTGAGTTTTTATTACACCTTGAAAGCTATTATCAGATACAGAACTTAGATATGAACCGTGTCCAATTTATTTTTGATCATTACCATGACATCCAAAAGCTACAAGAGTTAAAGACTAATACAATTAAGGATGTTGTAGAAAAAATTAGCCAACAATTAAACCAAAATATTGAAGGATATTTGTCCAAAAACAAATATGAGTCTTGGGGAGGAATTCGATTTTATAATGAAGCATGGAATAATTTTACAAATAACACGCTCTATATATATGAAGATAAAGGTGAAACAGTCATACAAGTCAATACTTATATTTTAAATCTACCAGAAGATCTACATGAAAAAGCTCGGGAAACTTTAAAATGCAATGATGATCCTCGTTATTTGTCGTGGGATATAGAAAAATATAAACGAGGAAGTGAGTGCTGGTTATGTATCTATTGGCTTGTACCTGAAAATACATTTGAAGCAATTGAAAGTTTAATCCTTGAAAAAGCAAATTTACTCAATTTACTAGAAACAACTTTAAGAGCTTAGTTTTTATATAAAATATTAAATATGGGGGAATAAAAGATGGTTCATGGTAAAAGTGTAAAACTTTTTTTGGTTGATGGAACACCCAATGGCATTTTAACTGCTGAAATTATTAATTGGACAGGTCATGTGCTTTCCGCCCCTCGGACTAAACTCCCTGAACTCATTCAACGAGATGAATGTGCAAGAACAGGCATTTATTTTCTCGTTGGATATGAACCTGAAAGTGCTTTACCTTGTGTATATATTGGTGAATCGGACGATGTTGCCAATCGTTTAAAACAACATAACCGTGCAGAAAAGTCAGGGGGCAAAGACTTTTGGGATAAAGTATGTTTAGTCACAGGGAAAGATCAGAATATTACTAAGACGCACATTAAATACTTAGAAAGCAGATTAATTGATATTGCTCAAAGTAATGGACAATGTCAGCTCATCAATGGTACAGCGCATCAATATGACCGTTTACCCGAGTCAGATCGGGCAGATATGGAATATTTTCTTGAGCAAATTCAGGTCGTTTTACCTGTTTTAGGCTATGAGTTTTTAAAAGAAATGAAAATCATCAGCCCAAAATTAAATACAATGCCTGTTGAAAAAACTGTAGAAAACCAAGAAGAAGCTGAATTTTATTTTTCTGTTAAGGGGATTAATGCAAAGGCAAAAGTGGTAGATGGTGAGTTTTATGTTCTAGCAGACTCTGAAGTACGTCAAGAAATGACCGATTTAAACCATACCTATACTAAAAATTTACGTCCACAATTATTTGAAAAAAACATTATTGATTCAACTACATATAAATTTAAGCAAAATTATTTATTTTCAAGTCCTTCGGCGGCAGGTGCTGTAGTTGCAGGAAGATGTAGTAATGGACGTAAAGATTGGCGACAGGTTGGAACAAATATCACTTACGGGGAATGGTTGGAAAACCAAGTAGATCAAGTAAAGATCTCAGAAGCTTAATTACGATTGATATACAACATAAAATAGATTTAAGGGAAAACCATGACAGTACAAAGCGAAGCACAACTTGAAAATGAACTTATTACACAGCTCAATGGCTTGGGCTATGCCAATGTCACCATTAAAGATGAAGCAGCTTTACTGTCAAACTTAAAAGCACAAATTGAACGTGCCAATGCATTGTCTCCCCTATCGAATGCTGAGTGGAAGCAAGTCATTAGCCATTTAAACAGTGGCACTATATTTGAACGCGCACAAAAACTACGAGACAAATTTCCTGTTAAATTTGATGATGGTTCAAGCAAACATATCTATTTTTTATCAGAACAACCGCAACACAATATTTATCAAGTCAGTCATCAAATCACTGTCGATCATAAAGCGACAAATGGACGTACAAGCCGTTTTGATGTCACGCTCTTGGTCAATGGCTTACCTTTAGTCCAAATTGAGCTTAAACGCCGTGGCATGGAAATTGGTGAAGCATTTCATCAAACCCAACGTTATAGCCGTGAAGCTTATGCTTCAGGACAAGGCTTATTTCAGTTTATCCAACTCTTTGTCATTAGTAACGGCGTGAATACTCGTTATTATTCAAATGGCACAAAAAATATTGAATTTACTTTCCCTTGGGCAGGCATAGACAATAAACCCATCAATGAAGTGGTCGATTTTGCACAGGTATTTTTAACACCCAGTCACATTACCCAAATGATGACTCAATATATGGTGCTTTTAGAAACAGCCAATCCACCTGCATTAATGGTATTACGTCCCTATCAAATTTATGCTGTGCAAAAAATTGTTGCACACGTACAAAATAGTCAAAGAAATGGTTATATCTGGCATACCACGGGTTCAGGAAAAACCTTAACATCGTTTAAAGCCAGTCAAATCATCATGCAAATGCCTGATGTCGAAAAAGTTCTTTTTGTCGTAGATCGTAATGATCTCGATACGCAAACATCACGCGAATTTAACGCATTTAAAAAAGACAGTGTCGATAGCACCACCAATACCAAAACGTTGGTCGATCAGCTTGACCAACGCCATGATAAATTGATTGTTACCACCATTCAGAAACTGAATAAAGCGATCAGTACAGATCGTTATGCCAAACATATTCAGTATCTACAAGATAAAAAAGTGGTGTTTATTTTTGATGAATGTCATCGTAGTCAGTTTGGTGAAACTCATCGCAACATTAAAAAATTTTTTAAAAATGCTCAAATGTTTGGCTTTACAGGTACGCCAATTTTTGAAGAAAATAGCCAATCTAAAGCTGGGTTAAAGCTTACAACTGATCACCTTTTTGATGACTGTTTGCATAAATATGTCATTGTCGATGCCATCCGTGACCGTAACGTTCTACAGTTCCAAATCGACTATAGAGGCAAGTTCACAGCCAAAGGTATGCAGACCAACGAAGATGTTGAAGCGATTAATACCCAAGAGTTATACGACAATCCTCAACGTTTAAATATGATTGCCAACTATATTGTCGATCATCACAACATCAAAACCAAACAACGCAAGTTTACAGCCATGTTTTGTGTCAGCTCTGTCGACATGCTCACACAGTACTATGATATTTTTGAAAAAATACAGGCAGAACGACAAGCAGAAAATACAGCATATATCCCTTTGACTATTGCCACTATTTTCTCTTACGGCGCCAATGAGGCGGTCAATAGCGATGGGCAAAATGGTTTAATTGATGAAGAATCTACTGATATTCCCACACAAGTTAATGTGTCTAGCCGCGATAAATTAGATCGTTATATTGCACAGTACAATACGCAATTTAAGACCAATTTTAACTCAGGCGATCAGTTCTATGCTTATTACCGAGATATTGCACAAAAAGTCAAAGATCAAAAAATAGATATTTTGCTTGTGGTCAATATGTTTTTAACAGGCTTTGACTCTAAATATTTAAACACGCTGTATGTTGATAAAAACCTTAAATATCATGGTTTAATTCAAGCATTTTCACGCACCAATCGTGTTCTAAATGCAGATAAACCTTTTGGTAATATCTTATGCTTTCGTAATTTGAAACAAGCCACAGATGAAGCATTGGCACTTTTTTCCAATAAAGAAGCCAAACAAATCGTGCTTATCCCTGCTTTTGAAGAAATTAAAAAAGATTATGACCTTGCTGTACAAAAGCTTTTAACATTAAGCAGTGACTACCAAGCTGTAGATGATTTACTGACAGAAGATGATCAACTCGCTTTTATTAAAGCCTTTCGTGAAGTCATGCGCTACAACGCTCAACTTGAAACCTTTATTGAGTATGACCAAGATCAAACCCAACTCGATAAACAAGCGTTTGCTAATTTTGCATCTAAATATGCAGATCTGTGTCGTGAAGTCAAAACTTCAACCCAAAAAGATAAAGTCTCTGTTTTAAGCGAAGTCGACTTCCAACTGGAGCTATTACATAGTGATCGGGTGAATGTTGGCTACATTCTGAACCTATTGCAAATGGTGGTAAATGCAAAAAATGCGACCCAACGTCAGCAATATGAAGTACAAATTTATGATCTCCTAGGTGGAGAAGTAAGTTTGCACAACAAACAAGAATTGATTAAAAAGTTTATCGAACAGAATGTACCGAAAATGATTAATGGGCAAAGTGTACAACAGGCTTTTGCTCAATTCTGGGATATAGAAAAAGAAAACGCCTATCAACAGCTTTGTGAGCAAGAAAATTTAAAACCTGATGTCATGAAAAGTGTTTTAAAACAATATGAATTTACTAAACGTATGCCACGTAAAGAAGAAATTTCAGAATTACCTAATTACAAATTAGGTCTATTTAAGCGAGATGGTATTTTGAATGACCTTCTGTCTAAAACCCAACGATTTATTGAGAAGTTTTATATCGGGTTTTAAGTTTAATCGTCATTTAAATTTAAAAAATGTATGGTATCGAAAATAAATTTTTATGCCATACCATATATTTTTTCTTTAAATCCAATGTTCATGATGTAAAAAATTAAACAAGTACTTTTGCGTGTTGGGGGTATAAATGGGGGTATAAAGCAAAATAATAAAAACATATTGTATTTAAAACCAATAATTTAAACACGAAATATGATTCCCTCTTTCACCGCCAAATTCTATTCCAAAGTTCTCCAATGGAATACCAAAAGACTTAAACTGTAAGGGTTTAGGTCTTTTTTATTTCTAATCACTACCAACTAAATTCATTGAAATCTAAGCTACTTTGGGGGATGAGATCGGTATCGTTATGATCATGTTCAATATCCTCAATTCCTCCGCATACATGCGTCTTATCTTATTGATCTCTCTTTTCGCTTAAATTATTTATCTAAAATTAAACATATAGATACAAACTGCCACTACAGCCCGCTAACGAAAAAGAGATTATAAATTCAAAAATAAAATCACAACCCAATGATTAAAATGAATATTTTAAAAACAGCAAAGACGTCAGCATAATGAAAAACATATTTAAATATCATTTAGATGCAATAATTCAGACTTAATATCAAAGATACGGTATGCACAATCGAATAAAGCACACGAAATACATCGATTCTAGTATTCGGGAGTTAGAATGAATAACAGTGCCAACTTTGTAAAACAAATCAAAAATGCGAAACGTGGTGGATATACCCCGACCCTTGCAAAAGACATCAATAAACATAAAGTGCAAAAAGCCATTCGCTTAATTGAACAATGGAGAAAACTTGCCAATGAGCTCAAGCCACAAATGCAAATAGACATGGCGCTCACTTTAGAAGAATGTGCTCAAGATTTAGACCAAGTATTAAGGAGTAAGTAAATGTCAATTTTTATATCAGTATGTATATATTTTAGCCTCTAATTTATTTTGAGCTTTTAAACATTTTAAATCTTCGACATAACCCGCAAATAAATGCGGGTTATTTTTAATAAACTAAATTTTAAATTAAAAATACTTACAATCAGGTTTTATTTAAAACCTCTAAATAATTTTATAATAATTATTTATATAAACTTACTAATACTTTTAAAATAAAATTATTTAAAAACATAATATTAGATAATAATTAATAAATATTTTTATATTTTCATCTTTTAATGTTTACAAAATAACTCAACTTTGATAAAAATAATACCAATTAAATCACACTAAGAAGAAAAAGTATGAAAAATTCATTATTAATTTTATGTGCTGCACTTTTTATGCAATCTGTAGCATTCGCAGAATCAACACCTTCAAACGTATTGAATCAAACCACAAGATCTCAAGAAATCGCATACGATTGTCAATCTTTGGCATGGAACTTAGCTGCTGCAAATAAAGGCGATATCGAAGCGCAATATCAAGTCGGCATGAAATATTTTAATGGTGAAGAAGGTCAAAGTGACCATAAAAAAGCACTTCAGTGGTTAAAAATGGCAGCTGAACATCATCATATCCAAGCACAATATCGCCTTGCGACCATTGCAGAAATGGGCTTAATTGATTCAAAAAATGACAAGGAAGCATTCCAATGGTATCTAAAAGCCGCGAATCAAGGCGATGCTAGAGCACAGTTCAAAGTGGCTCAAGCATATCGATCAGGTATAGGTATCGCACAGGATCAACTACAAGCACAACAATGGTTACAAAAAGCAGCGCAAGCGAATCACCCTTTAGCGCAAGCCACTTTGGCAAAGCTATAAATTCTATTTTGGTCATTTAAATGTGATGAAAATTAAAACATGAATAAATTTTCATCACCCTAAAAATAAATCAACATTTTGATTCAATTGTTTATTTTTTGACTTGTAATCTCGTCATTTTTCTGTAGAATTCTCGCTACGTTGCCGGCATAGCTCAGTTGGTAGAGCAACTGACTTGTAATCAGTAGGTCCACAGTTCGAATCCGTGTGCCGGCACCATTTTATACTTAGCCTCGCTTTTTAGTGAGGCTTTGTTGTTTTTGGCATTTCATTTATATACTTCAGATCTTCTGTGCCGTAATTTGCACATAATGCACTAACCCATCCATAAAAAGTTTCTCACATAACTTTGCTGTCATACGGATTTTTAATAGATCTATAGCATAGGCTGCTGAATAATGCCATTTACGTTGTGCTGCATATTGTGCAAAGCCATGCAAAACTTGTTCTGAAATATCTTGAATCTCAATTTGCCCAAAACCACATGTTTTTAGGATATCTGCGGTCTGTGCATTTGTAAAAAGTTGCTGTGCCTGCACATTGGCTGCTTTCAATAAATACGCATATTTTTTTTGCTCTAACCGAGACAAATTTTGCCATTGATCAGACCATGTTAAGTAATGAAAGCCTAATCGCCCCTTTGAGTTTAAAACGAAATGAATAGAGTCTAAGAATGCAGATAAAGGGCTATGATAGGCAGCATCAATACACAGCACCACATCAAAATCTGTTTTAGTCAATCTATTTTTTAAATTTAAGAATGAAGCACAATGAAACTGAATATTTGAATTTAAATTTTTTTCAAGATCGACAATGCACTGTGGCTGTAAATCTACAGCACTAATATTTTCAATCTTATAGTTATTTTGCCAATGCAATACACTTGCACCTCGTCCACAGCCTAAATCTAAAAGCTGATCATTTGAATTTAAAGCGACAGCATGTGCCAACCGATCTGCCAATTGGCGACATGCTTGTGGATAAGACTGCGTAGTTGCCGTCCAATATCCTAAATTCGTCCAAGCATACGGCGCATCATCACCTAAAATTTTTGCATTGATGGCATATTTATGTTGTGAAAATTGTTGCTGTATTGCTTGAGTCCATTTCATAACACATCAGTAACCAAGTTGTGGAGCAACTTCAACTTTAGGTTTTAAATCAACAAATGGCAATGGTGCACCAAAAATCTCGGCGATATGCATAGCAGACGTTACCGCAGATTCTAAAATAGGCAAACCATCACATGACCAAGACCCACAATAGAATACTTTACGATTTTCTTGACGATGACGTTGTTGCAATTCTTTATTCAATGCCACTGTTTCAGAGTTGACCACCGCACGGGTCAAAGTCACCGTTGAAATGACTTTTTTCGGGTCAATTGCTGTGACTGGACGCCACGTTTGAAACACTGGTGATTTGCCCACGAGACTTGGCTCAACCGAGTTTAACCACACCGTAAATTGTTGCTTGGTAAATTTACGATCCATCATATAACTCAGTACACACCAATCTTTACGATTCGGCGGCATGACCGTAATATCGGTATGCATGACCAACTCACCTTGCTCAAACTTAAAGTTTTTCAACAATGCTAGATCTTCAGCAAACTGCTCAGGATTTAAAAAATCCTCCAGTTTATTGGTTGGGGTTGCCACGATGACCCGGTCAAAAAACAATTGTTCGCCTTGGACATTTTCCACTAAGACTTGGTCACCGCGTTCTTCAACTTTTGAAACAGCAGAACCACTATGGATATCGATGCCTTCGACCAATTTATCAACTAATGCAGGTGTACCACCATGCAAACGTAACAATGCATCACCATCTGTTAACTGGCGTAGGAAAACCAATAACGGTTTAGCTGGCCATTCACCAATTGTTTTTGGGTCACACGTACAAATTGTATAGAGCACAGGCATGACTGCACCATGCCAAAATACTTCTTCAATATCATTGTGATTAATAAATTCAGCTAATGTAATATCTTGATTTTTAGATTTAAAAAATTGATGAATTGCTGTTTTAAGTTGCAACATGCCTTTCACTAAACGCCAACCGTATTGCTTAATCCCTTTACGGTTATTGATGATCGGAAAATTTCCTATGCGAGATCGTGTGGTTGTTAACCATGTTTCTGTTTTATCTTCGAACAACCAACTGCATGCCATAAAGGTACGTACAGGAAAGGTTTTAATGCCTAAGTGAGTTGCAAGACTTAAGGTGTTTTTCCATAAATGCGGATTCATCACGCGTAACGGTGCATCAATCAAACCACCTTCAAATGCTAAACTATGACTGTCCATTCCGCGACCAGGTAAGGCTTCAAAGATGGTTATATGATGTCCTGCATCTTTCAGAATTCTTGCTGTAGCAAGGCCAGCCATGCCACTACCAATCACTGCAATATTCAAAGTTATTATCCAAGCGTTAACTATTTTTTTTATTATGAATGAAGCATCTTAAAAATAGGCTATTAAAAAGTTCCAGTTTTTATGGTTTTTCACAAATGAAAAAATATAATCTAATTGATAAAAAATACATCTGCATATAATTTAAACAATATGAATATAACTTATTTTTTTATAACAATTTTTTTAAATTTAAAAATAAACCTTTTTAAAAATATAAAGATAATTTAAATATTTTACCAATTGTTGTATTTACAAACACCTAAGCTTTGATTATCATGAGCAACATAAATGATAACTACTTCACATATTTGAAGGTTAAATATGTGAAATGTATAAAGAAAACTTACAGCGTAAAAGGACTTCTATAGTGTGGGATAGAAGTCCTTTTTTTTATCTCCAATGACCTTAACCATCATGGTAAACATATAGATACATAAAAAGCGGATTCGAAAATCCGCCTTTACCTTAGTGTTGGATTGCAATTTCGCCGAACTTACCCTGATTGAAATCATCAAAAGCTTGCACGATTTCTTCTTTGCTATTCATCACAAAAGGCCCATAACCTTGAATCGGTTCATTCAGTGGGCGACCTGTCAGTACCAAAAACTTAGTATCTTTCAGCGCTTTCAACTGAATTTGTGCTTCGCCATCTTTGCCAAACAGTACCAAAGAATTGTCTTGCACCACTTGATGGTCATTGAGCAACATTTCGCCCTCAAGCACCACAAGCAAGGTGGTATGGTCTACAGGCACATAAACTTGCTCCGAAAACCCTGCATTTAAGCGTCCATCCCACACATTGACGGGGCTAAATGTGGTTGCAGGACCGTGTTGTTCTGCAAATGAACCTGCGATCACGCGCAAATGTCCAGCATCCTGTTCAAACTGAATCACAGGAATATCTTGTGCATCAATCGCTTGATATTTTGGTGCCGTCATTTTATCCGCAGCAGGTAAATTGACCCACAACTGTACCATTTCAAAAAATCCACCCATTTCAGCAAACTCTTTTGAATGGAACTCTTCATGCACTAAGCCTGAACCCGCTGTCATCCATTGCACATCACCCGTTTTGATCGTACCACCGCCACCATGCGAATCTTTATGGGTCACTTCCCCTTGATAGGCAATCGTCACTGTTTCAAAACCACGGTGTGGATGTGACCCTACACCATGTTGCACTTGAGTTGGATCGAATTGGTACGGAGATGCATAGTCCAACAGTAAAAATGGACTAATGGCTTGACCTAAACGATCATAAGAAAACAAACTTTTCACAGGAAAGCCATCACCAACCCAGTGCATGTGTTGATTACGATAAACGCCAACAATTTTTTTCATTTCAATGCCCCATCTCTTGCGGAACGATAATATGAATGCATTTTAAAATTTTTGAGATGCTGAATATAGCCACGATTCGGCATTCTATATCTCAAAAATGGGAAGACACTCTGTCCTACATTATTTTAAAGATGAGGCTATTTTCTTATAAATAGGATTATTTTTCTCAGTATTTGGGCTTTAACCAAACTCAGCTTCACGTAGGATGAATAGAGTACAAATACCTGTATCTCTTGATTCACAGATATTGCTGTACACTTTACAGACTTAATTTTAATAATGAGGCATAGACCATGGGTAAACCATACGTTCGTTTAGATAAAGACAATGCGGCCGTTTTATTGGTTGATCATCAAACAGGACTGCTTTCTTTAGTTCGTGATATAGATCCTGATAAATTCAAAAATAATGTGTTGGCACTCGCTGCAGCTGCAAAATACTTTAACCTTCCAACCATTTTAACAACAAGTTTTGAAGACGGTCCAAATGGTCCTCTTGTTCCAGAGCTTAAAGAAATGTTCCCTGACGCACCTTATATCGCTCGTCCGGGTCAAATCAATGCTTGGGATAATGAAGACTTCGTCAAAGCGGTAAAAGCAACGGGTAAAAAGCAATTGATTATTGCTGGTGTTGTTACTGAAGTTTGTGTGGCTTTTCCAACGCTTTCTGCTCTTGCAGAAGACTTTGACGTCTTCGTGGTGACAGATGCATCTGGTACATTCAACCATTTAACACGTGATTCTGCATGGGATCGTATGTCACAAGCTGGTGCACAACTGATGACATGGTTCGGTACTTCTTGTGAATTACACCGTGACTGGCGTAATGATATTGAAGGTTTAGGTGCATTGTTTGGTGCGCACATTCCTGACTATAGCAACTTGATCCAAAGCTATATTAAAAATACTGAACAGAAATAATTTTCAGATTTGATATGACAAAAGTGACCTTTCAGGTTGCTTTTGTTTACGCTCTGAATAAATAATAGATTGTCTTAAAAATGGTATAATCTTAAAAATTACTCATTTTTGAGGTGTATGATGCACTCTTTTGATGACTATTATTATTTCTACCTTGTCGTCAAACATGGTGGATTTAGTGCAGCAAGTGAAGCAACAGATATTACGAAGTCCAAACTCAGTCGGCGCATTTTGGACTTGGAAGCCAAATTCAATGTCACACTCATTCAACGTTCCACACGCCATTTTAAAGTCACACCTTTAGGGCATGAGTTCTACAATGAATGTGTCAAAATCATTGAACAAGCAGACTCTGCACAAAGTATATTATTAAAACAAAGTTCCGAATTACATGGCATGCTTAAAATTAGTTGCCCACCCGTGATGATGGAGCACCAAATTCGCCCTATTTTAAATAAATTTCTAAAAAAATATCCGAAAGTTGAAGCAGAATTGGAACTTACTAGCCGTCGTGTGGATGTTTTGCATGATGACATTGACCTTGCAATTCGTACCAATTTTTCTGCCAATGAAGACTCGAGCATTATCGTACGTGACGTAATTAAAACCACGCATTGCTTAGTGGTCAGTCCTGAAGTTTTAGCAGGAAAAGAAATTAAACATATTACGCAACTCTATGATTATCCAACGATTGTATTGGGAACTCAAAAACAAAATTATCATTGGCATTTACACAATCAAACCCACAATGAGGTGATTGATGTATTGTTACAACCTCGGGTGAAAAGCAACGATTTAGCAGGTGCATACTATGCTGTTTTAGATGGGCTAGGCATTGCCGATCTACCTTATTTGATCGTACAGCAAGATATTGCATCAGGGCGTTTAATCCACATTTTGCCCGATTGGTGTTCCAATATTGGCACAGTCCAATTGGTTTATGCATCTCGTAAAGGGCAACGCTTGGTCATGGAAAAACTGATAGAAACCTTAGTTGAGGGCATTCGTGACTATGCCAAAGAATTTGATGGCTATTTAACTTAAATAGCTTAATCAAAATAGTATCCAATAAAAAATCCAGAAGACTGACTTCTGGATTTTGATAACCAACATATTTAAAACTTTAGACGCTTAGATTTTACCAATCAAATCAATTGAAGGTGCAAGTGTCGCCTCACCTTCTTTCCATTTTGCAGGGCAAACTTCACCTGGATGCGCATGAACATATTGTGCTGCTTTCACTTTACGTAAAAGCTCTTGAGCATCACGACCAATTCCGCCTGCATTGATTTCAATAATTTGAATCTTGCCTTCAGGATCAATTACAAATGTTCCACGATCTGCCAAGCCTTCAGCTTCGATGAGCACTTCAAAATTCTTCGCCAAAGTCCACGTTGGATCACCAACCATGGTGTATTGGATTTTGTTGATTTCTTCAGAAGCATCATGCCAAGCTTTATGTGTGAAATGTGTATCAGTTGAAACTGAATAAATCTCTACACCCATTTTTTGGAATTCTGCATAATTGTCTGCAAGATCGCCCAATTCAGTTGGACAAACAAATGTAAAATCAGCAGGATAGAAAAATACCACCGACCATTTACCGATCATATCTTGTTCTGAAACTTCAATAAATTCGCCATTTTTATACGCTGTTGCATGAAATGGTTTGACTTCAGTATTGATTAAACTCATTGGGTATTCCTTCAATTCGTTGTAGGGATTGCTTGTCTGTGAAGTGAGAATACGCAAAATGCATGCATCGGTAAAACAGAAGTTTTTTATAAAAATAATCTGTTTTTCAGATCAAGAATACTCACCTTGATCGGCTCTTCAGATCATTCAGGAAAATAAGCAATATTGTTCCACGCTGTATTTGCCAATACTTTTTTATAGTTTTGCGGTGAGGTTTTCACTTTATGTGACAACCATGCCCGACAATAACTCTCTGTCGCTCCAATCATCAAAGACAATAATAATTCTGGTGGAATATTTTTCATTTTTTCAGTATCTGCAAAACATTGCATACGCTTCATAAATTCTTGGTTACGCAACTGATTGGTGTGTTTTAATTCCAAATCTTCATCGTTACGGTTAACCAAAGCTGCTGACATATATAAAAAGCGGGCAAAATCAGGGAAATCAACTACCCAATCAATATAACTACTGACAATCGCTTGAATCGCTTCCTCTAAAGACTGTACGTTTAATAACGCCTGCTCACGGCGTTGTGCTTGATCTTGCAAAGCACTTAGATATAAAGTCCGAACAATGCCTTCTTTATTTTTGAAATGATGATAAATCGCGCCGACACTCGTCTCAGCACGCGCTCGGATCATGTCAATATTAGTGGTTTCGATGCCATACTTTAAAAAGCAATCTAAAGCTTCATTCAAAATTGTACGTTTTAATTCTGCACGCTTACCCACATAAATGCGTTGTAATAATTCGGTATTTTTCATCAATATTTCATTCCACCACCTAACTTTGACAAATTTTACGCAGAATATGTTTGCTGAGCCAATAACAGAATATTATTCTGTATTAAAATCATATACAATATTTAATGAGAATGGGACATCACAATGAGCCAAGCACTTAAACTATGGAATAGCTTTAAAAATAAACCCGCAGGGAAATGGACATTTTCAAAATTGCTTTGCCTAAAAGCACCTTATTTCAGTAGTATTTCCCCTGTTTTTGAACAACTTGCACCAAATTATTGCGAAATTAAAATCAAGAAACAACGCTCAGTCCTCAACCATATTGGCACTGTACACGCCATTGCGATGTGTAATATGGCTGAACTTGCAGGTGGAACCATGACCGATGCCACAGTGCCATCTACACATCGTTGGATTCCTAAAGGTATGACCGTAGAATATCTGAAAAAAGCCAATACCGATTTAGTGGCAATTGCGACACCTGCCGATGCAAATTTTCAATGGAATCAAGGCAGTGATTATTTAGTCAATGTTGAAGTGAAAGATACGAAACAAGAAACTGTATTTAAAGCAGTGATTACCATGTGGGTGTCTGCGAAGAAGTGATGCCCTTCTTATTTTTTTCTAATAAAAAACCCTCTGTTTTCACAAAGGGTTTTGATGATGATCTGCTGTTTTAATCAGTTAGAACGGAAGATCATCATCTAAATCTGCTGGTGCTTGAGCAGGTGTTGGTGCAGCGGCTGGCTTCGGTGATTGGAAACCTTGATTTACATTATTGCCTGCATTGCCATAGTTACCTTGGTTACCATAGCCACCTTGGTTGCCCGGATTGCCATAACCACCTGGGTTGTTATTGCCTTGGTTACCGTAGCCACCTTGCTGATTATTGTTAAAACGTGGCTGGCTATAACCACCATTGTCACCACCAAAACCTTGACCTTGTTCACCTTGTTGACGATTTGAGTCAAGCATTTGCATTTGCTCACCACGAATTTCAGTCGTGTAACGCTCTTGACCATTTTGGTCTGTCCATTGACGTGTACGTAATGAACCTTCGATATAAACTTTTGAGCCTTTACGTAAATATTGCTGTGCAATTTCACCTAAACGGTTATGCAATACGATACGGTGCCATTCTGTTTGTTCTTTTCTTTCACCCGTATTTTTA
Organism: Acinetobacter sp. Marseille-Q1623; assembly: GCF_902809895.1. Taxonomy (NCBI): domain Bacteria; kingdom Pseudomonadati; phylum Pseudomonadota; class Gammaproteobacteria; order Moraxellales; family Moraxellaceae; genus Acinetobacter; species Acinetobacter sp. Marseille-Q1623. The sequence goes on from NZ_CADDWG010000002.1 coordinate 496,303, forward strand.
TCTGTCCAAGACTCACTTGTTGCAATTGAAAACTGGGTGAGAGAACCACCATTTGGGAAAGTCTTTGTCTCAGGATCACGACCTAGAGTACCCACCAATATAACTTTATTTACACCACGCATCAGATGTTATCTTCCTATATATTTCTATGTTTTACTTTATAAGAGTTATGTTTAAATGGCTACCTCTTTACCAAACAAGTGCGTTAAATGTTGTCGCCCAGCATCATCTATTTGCTGTTTATCGACTTTAATATAAGCAACCTGTTGCCCAGACATCACCACCACTTCTTCAATACCACGAATTGTCAGTAATTGAGAAGTCCAATCATCGGTTTGTTTATCCTCAGGTAAACGTAAAACGATTGAGGTTAAATAACGAGGCTGTGCCAAACCGAAACTGATTAGCAGCCAAATTATAGCAATAGCAGTCAGGATACTCCAACCGATGGCCGTATTATTTAACAACAATAATTGACCGCCCAATGTGCCACCAAAAAATGCACCTAAAAACTGTCCACTAGCATTTACACCCATTGCTGTTGCTTTAGATTGAATCGGGGCAGCTTTCGATAGCCAAGATGGCAATAACGCTTCCATGACATTAAAAGCAATGAAAAACAAACCTAAACCCAGTAAAAGAATATATTTAGACTCATAACCAAAAATTAAAATCATGAGACCTGCAATGATCCCTGCAATGGCAGTCAGAAAAATGCCGCGCATTTTGCGATATTTTTCAGCCAAAATAATGCTTGGAAATGCAAAAAACAAACTGATGAGCAGTAAAGGTAAATACACAATACCGTGTTTTGACAATGGAATCCCTGCAAAATTGATCAACTGTGATGGGATATAGACAAACATTGCCGTTAATAAAAGATGCAGTGAAAATACTGACACATGTAAACGATTGAGATCACCCATTTTCAAAACTTGTTTCAGTTGAGTGAAATAACCTTGCTGAAAATTTTTATGATGGCGTGTGGTTTTTGGCACTAAAAATAAGGTCAAAATCGCCAATAATCCCATCAGTGTCGTTACCCAAAATAATCCAGAAATCCCAACCAATGTGGTGAGCCAAGGGCCTAGGCTAAAAGCAACTGTAAAAGATAAACCAATACTCATTCCCATGACTGCCATGGCTTTGGTTCGGTTTTCTTCACGGGTAACATCAGCTAAGAGTGCCATCACCACTGCGGACACCGCTCCTGCTCCTGCAATGGCTCGTCCGATGATCACACCATAAATGGTTTCTGACATGGCTGCGATAGCACCACCTAAAGCAAATAACAATAGACCAAACACAATCAGTGGCTTACGACTAAAACGGTCTGCCCAAAGGCTAAAAGGAATCTGTAATAAGGCCTGACTCAAACCATAAACACCGACCGCCAAACCGATCAATGCTGGGGTTGCATATTGATATGACTGTCCTGCAACGGCAAAGACAGGAATAATCATGAACAACCCCAACATGCGTAAGGCGAAAATACTACTTAGTGCAAAGGTGGAACGGCGCTCTATGGAATTCATCATATCAATAAACTTTTCAAAATTTTTTTCACTTTATTTCCACCCTATCATCGCATATTGCTACTCGTTTGTGGGAGCTCTGCGCATAAAAAAGGACGTATAAATACGTCCTTATTATGAGCATTTTTCTTAAAAAAGCATTAATGCTGCGCAATGCGTTTATTGTATTGAATTGAGGCAATCACCGCCCATACAATAAATGCGACACCAATCAAGCCTGTGACCACTTCAGGTACATGTACACCTGTACCACTTGCAAGCATAATAAATGCCAATGCACCAATCGCATAGTGCGCGCCATGTTCAAGGTAGATATAGGCATCTAAAGTACCTTTATCTACAAGATAAATGGTCATTGAACGGACAAACATTGCACCTATCGCAAGACCTAACATGATGATCACGACATCTGAAGTAATGGCAAATGCACCAATGACCCCATCAAAACTAAAAGATGCATCTAACACTTCAAGGTAAATAAAACCACCTATACCCGCTTTAATTGCACCTGTTGGTGCACCTGAAGCATCATGACCAATTGCATTGCCATTTTCATCCACTTCGGGTTCACCGCCAAGTAAATGACTCAGCACTTGCACCCCGATATAAATCACGATGCCCCAAATTCCGGCCATCGTCACCACAAGACGTTTAGCTTCGTCAACATAGGCAGCCATGATCAATAATGCAATCAATGCCAAAAATACAGACATTGCAGGAACATTGGCTAAATTAGCTAAACGTGCTTCAAGCCATTTAAACCAATGGGTATCTTTGCCTTCATCCAAGAAGAAATTTAAAAATACCAATAATAGGAATGAACCACCAAATGCCGCAATTTCTGCATGATGGGCAATTAAACGTGCTGAATAGTTCTTTGGATCATTCAGTGCCATATTGACCACTTCCATCATGCCCATGTCAGCAGTTGCTGCCACAATCACAATTGGGAAGATTAAACGCATACCAAAAACAGCAACGAGAATACCGACAGTTAAAAAGATCATTTTCCAGAAATGATCCCAACCACGTAAAACGGAAGCATTGACAACTGCGTTATCAAAAGAAAGTGAAACTTCCATCACCGCTAAAATTGCAGTAATGGTCAATGCCGTGAACATCGTCTTTAAGCCAGCTTCTGGACCATGGTGAAAACCCCAGTAGGCAGAAATAGCAAGACACACGACCGAAAAGATGATTGAGAAACCAAAATGTTTCCACATGATAAACGACCTATGAGTATTTTTTATCTAAGGTGTGCTGACAGTTCATCTATGTGAAGCACGAATGAAATGTGTACAAACCCTAAAAATAAATAGAGAGTACTTAAAGCAAGGTTTAAGTTAGATATGCTAATTATGACAACTTTTATTTATTTTTCTCAAACTCTTCGTATGATTTTTTTGAACATGTGACATGATTTAAACGGTTTTTCAGGTCGTAAATTTTTTAATTATTGTTATAGTTAAGGCATTATTTATAAACTATTTGGAATCATTACATGTCATTTTCTCAAGATGTCTGGCAACGTAATCACGCACTCTATCAAAAAACCTTAGCACTTCCATTTAACCAAGAACTGGCTGCAGGGACTTTAGACAAAGCGGCTTTTTGTCACTATGTGATTCAAGATGCTCACTATTTGGTGGCATATGGTCGTGCCCTCGCTGTGTGTGGTGCGAAGGCATTTGATGCCGATGACATTATTCAGTTTACCCAAGGTGCTAAAGAAGCCATTGTGGTTGAACGCAGTTTGCATGATGGTTTTATGCAAAATTTTGGTATTAGCAAAGAGGATTTTGAAAATACGCCTTTGACTTTGGCTTGTCATCATTACACCTCATTTTTAACTGCAACGGCTTGGTCTGAAAGTTATCCTGTTGTTTTAGCATCACTATTACCTTGTTTTTGGATTTATGCAGAAGTCGGCAAGGATATTGTGAGTGCGTCTGTTACCAATAACCCTTATCAGGCATGGGTAGATACTTATTCAGGTGAAGAGTTTAATGAAGCGGTTAAAAATGTTTTAGCCACCATTGACCGTATTGCAGAACGTTGTGATGCAGATACCATCGAGAAAATGCATAAGGCATATACCAAAGGTGCTGAACTTGAGTATTTATTTTGGGATGGCGCTTATCATCAAAGACAATGGTTAAGTTTAGATGAGCAATAAGTTTAAAAAAAAATTATTTATCTTACCTTTCTCTTACGTTTGATGTGGCGTAAGAGAAGTGGTTCTATTATAGATTTAAAAAATTTAAATGCCTTTTAGATTTTCAAAATCAGCATGTGTTAAGCCCACATCTAATTTTGTAATGTCATACTGAGCAACCGCCTGAAAAGGATCTAATTTTAAAATTTCTTCAAGTTCAGCCAAAGGCATATTCTTCGCAAACAGTACACCTCCTGTCACAGGGTCTTGACGCCCTGCCGCAATGAAATGACCACATTTAAATTGTTGTTTCAACCATTTCACATGATCGCGTAGATAAACATCGACTTCTTCTAATGGTTTTTGATATTGCAACTGAATGATGTACATGATGATTTCCCTATTTTAATAATAAATGACTTTTTCACTTTTCAGCCTTAAGCATACACCATTCATTCAGCATCATCGTATCTATAAATTGATCAAAAATTTATGAAAAATAACTATTCCATCCCAAAATCAAAATGACTGCCGCCACAATCCAGCATCCTGTTGCAACACCCAAACACGACCAAATCGGCATTTTTGTTGCCAATATATACACCGTAAAAAGATAGACAAAATAAGGAATTAAAGACCAGATACCAAACAATGCAGTTTGCCTTAATGCTTCTGCACCTTTGTCTTGTGCCACAATCACATGCGCAATCAACGCAAATGTGGGAAATAGCGGGACTAAACCTGCGATATAAAACACCTTACTTTTAGATAATACAGCGATCAACAACACGACGACTGCCCCAATCACGCATTTCAAAAACAAAGACAGCATGTGGATCTGATCCAAAAGTAAAATTCTGACAAGGTAAATTTTAACGTATTTTTTTCGTGAATGTTGATATAACAGCATACAAAGTGGGGATTGAATCAATAAAAGTTAAGATTGGCCAAAAGATTTAAACTCATAGATGACTAATAAAAATAATGATTATTATCAATATGTACAAATTTGATCCGTTGTGAGGTTCCTATGCAAAATTTAACTTTAGCTACAGAGGCAATTCGTACATTTTTCAATTTACAATGTTGTTGGCTAAACAATGAAGAAATTTATCTAGAAAAAGGGTGTCAGCATTGCAGTGCTGCTGCAACGTATCTGATTTATTATACCAATACTCATATTCAAAAATTGATGTTGGTATTTATTACACAATTTAATTGCCATCTTGCAAAAGGTTGGCACTTACTCGACTTAGCAGATTTTGAAGATCAATATAATGAATTTTAACATTTACTCGAAAAAGAGGTTAATTTTTATGCCCGACAACATCATGATACCGCACGAGTATTTGCCTTTGAAGAATTAGACTCTATTTTTGAAAGACCTTATGCAATAGATCTTTCACATATCCGACATAAAATGTCGCGAAAAAACGATTTAATACAGCTTGAACAAAATTAAATCGCTATCATATATAGTCTTCAAATTGCATATATTCGAGATCGTTCTATGAGTCAAAGTCATATCCGTATTCGAGGCGCACGTACCCATAATTTAAAAAATGTGTCACTCGATATTCCACGCGACAAATTTGTGGTGATCACGGGACTTTCAGGCTCAGGTAAATCATCCCTTGCTTTTGATACCCTCTATGCCGAAGGCCAGCGCCGTTATGTCGAGTCACTGTCCGCATACGCCCGTCAGTTTTTATCACAAATGGAAAAACCTGAAGTTGATTCAATTGAGGGTTTAAGCCCAGCGATTGCCATTGAACAGAAATCAACCAGCCACAACCCACGTTCAACTGTGGGAACCATTACTGAAATTTACGATTATCTGCGTTTGCTTTATGCACGTGTTGGTACACCTTACTGTCCAGAGCATGACTTGCCAATGGTGGCGCAAACTGTTTCGGAAATGGTCGATGCCGTTAAAGCCTTAGAAGAAGGCACAGCGCTGATGTTACTCGCGCCTGTAGTACGTGAGCGTAAAGGTGAATACAGCAATTTATTTGAACAGTTACAAAGCCAAGGTTTCGTGCGTGCTCGTGTCGATGGTGAAGTGATTGATATCGACACACCACCTGAATTGGATAAAAAGAAAAAACACACCATTGAAGTGGTGGTGGATCGCTTTAAAGTCCGTGATGACCTTGGCAACCGTATCGCAGAAAGTTTTGAAACCGCACTACGTTTGGGCGGTGATATTGCAATTTTATCGTGGATGAATGGCGAACAGCCGGATCGTGTTTTTTCAGCCAAACACTCTTGCCCTGAATGTGACCGCGCTGTGGCAGAACTTGAACCCCGTCTATTTTCATTCAACAATCCATTCGGTGCCTGCCCTGTTTGTGATGGTTTGGGCACACGTAGCCATTTCAGTGCGGACAAACTCATTCCAAGTCCTGATATTTCGATCAGCCAAGGGGCGATTCGTGGTTGGGACAGACAACGTCCATATTATTATTCCATGATTCAAAAAGTCGCAGATCATTTCGGTTTTTCTTTGGATACGCCTTGGAATGAATTGGATGCCGATACCAAAAAGAAATTTCTCTATGGAACAGGCAAAGAAAAAGTTGATCTAAGTTATATCGATGAACGTGGACGTAAACATAGTCGTGTACAGCCTTTTGAAGGGATCTTGCCACATTTGGAACGTCGTTATCGCGAAACAGAATCGAACTATGTTCGTGATGATTTAGCGCAATATTTATCTAATGCGGCTTGTGATGCCTGTGGTGGTTCACGCCTAAATGAAATCTCACGCCATGTTCGGGTGAAAGATAAAACCATTGCTCAAATCACCAAAATGTCGATTGGTGATGCTGAAAGCTATTATCAAGACCTTAATCTTGAAGGTGCCAAAGGCGAAATTGCCGATAAGATTTTCAAAGAAATCCGTGAGCGTTTGCACTTCCTTGTATCGGTAGGTTTGAACTATTTAAGTCTATCACGTTCTGCGGAAACCTTGTCAGGTGGTGAAGCACAGCGTATTCGTCTGGCTTCGCAAATTGGTGCAGGCTTGATGGGTGTGATGTATGTGCTTGATGAACCTTCAATTGGTTTGCATCAACGGGATAATGATCGCTTGCTTGAAACATTGGTTCGTCTTCGTGACTTGGGTAATACCGTTTTAGTCGTTGAACATGATGAAGATGCGATTCGTGCAGCAGACCATATTATTGATATTGGTCCGGGTGCAGGAATTCATGGTGGTCATGTGATTGCTGAAGGAACTTATGATGAAATTTTGTCAAATCCTGATTCACTGACAGGGCAATATTTATCAGGCAAGTTAAAAATCGAAGTGCCGAAAACGCGTGTTAAACCGCCGAAGCCTGATGAACAAATCAAGCTGATGGGTGCAGCAGGTCATAACCTGAAAAATGTTGATCTGACCATTCCTTTGGGTGTGATGACCTGTGTCACTGGGGTATCGGGTTCAGGTAAATCGACGCTGATTAACCGTACTTTATTGCCTTTGGCTGCAACTCAACTCAATGGCGCAACCACGCTGACCGCTGAAAAGTTTGATTCGATTGATGGCTTACAATTCTTGGATAAAGTGGTGGACATTGACCAAAGTCCAATTGGACGTACCCCTCGTTCTAACCCTGCAACCTATACAGGTTTATTCACGCCAATTCGTGAATTGTTTGCGCAAACACCTGAAGCGAAAGCTCGTGGTTATGCGGCTGGTCGTTTCTCATTTAACGTCAAAGGTGGTCGTTGTGAAGCCTGTGAAGGCGACGGGATGATCAAGGTAGCGATGCATTTCTTACCTGATATGTATGTGCCATGTGATGCCTGCCATGGCAAACGCTATAACCGTGAAACCTTGGAAGTGGGTTATAAAGGCAAGAACATTTCTGATGTCTTAGAAATGACTGTTGAAGATGCGATGCATTTCTTTGATGCGATCCCTGTGATTCATCGTCGTTTGGAAACTTTAAATCAGGTCGGTTTGGGTTATATCCGTTTGGGTCAGTCTGCGACCACGCTTTCAGGTGGTGAGGCGCAACGTGTGAAACTTGCTCGTGAATTGGCGAAGCGTGATACAGGTAAAACCTTGTATGTTTTAGATGAACCAACGACGGGGCTGCATTTCCACGATATTGCGAAACTTTTGGATATTCTTCATGAGCTGCGTAATAAGGGCAATACCATTGTGGTGATTGAGCATAATCTTGATGTGATCAAAACGGCGGACTGGATTGTAGATTTGGGTCCTGAAGGTGGTGCAGGTGGCGGTATGATTATTGCCGAAGGTACACCTGAAGACGTGGTGAAATCTAAAGTTTCGCATACAGCGAAGTTTTTAAAGCCGATGTTATAATCCTCCCCCTTGCGGAACATATTCCTCACCTTTTCCAAAGGGAGGAGTATTCCATTATTAATTCAATGGAGTTCCCCTCTTTTTAAAAGAGGGGTTAGGGGAGATTAAAAAATGGTTTTTTAATTTAACGCATTATAAAATAAATACATACTATTTTTGGCTAAAAAATATGACTAAAAAAATTAAAGATAATGAATCTATTCAACCTTTACTCAACTTATTAAAAATAGGGGAAACAAGCTTTTCTATAATAGATAAAATTCCCTTTATTTATAAATTTACTCCTCAAATAAAATCATTCAAAGAACAATTTAAAAAAATTCAAAATCAAAGTTATATCCTAAATCTTCCAGATCAGTTTAATGAACTCTTTTCGAAAGATGGTTGGATTTGTTATGGAAGCTTAAGTACAAAAATTTTAGAAGAAACTGTTAGATTAGGACATGAGAAAAGATTTAATGAAGCACATTTATTGTTAATAGATTCAATCGATGAAATTACTATTGATTTGATTCTTCTACGATGTGAATGTAGAAAACATTTTGATTTAAGAATTCCTCTTCTTCAATTATTGAAAAATGATTATTTAGAAGAACGTTATCACGCCTGCATTCCTTTACTACTTGCATTAATTGATGGTTTAGCAAATGATATTTCTGCGCATGTAGGTTTCTTTGCTGGAAAAACTGATTTAGAACTATTTGATAGTATTACATCACACGAAAGTGGACTGCCTTTTCTACAAACAATAATGAATAAAACAAGAAAAACAACTACAAATGAAAAAATAACCATTCCATATAGAAATGGGATACTTCATGGACGTGATTTAAATTTTAATAATAAGGAAGTCGCATCTAAGTGTTGGTGGGCATTAGCATGCCTTTTAGAATGGGCAGATGAAAAACAGTTAAATAAACAACCTAAAGAGCAAGTCTCATTTTTTGATACGTTAAAAACATCAAATGATATTCATGAATACTCAAAACGGATTGATAAATGGGAAAAAAGATCTATCAAAACTAAGAATTATTGGGAAATTCAAGCTCTGAAAACACTTGATGAGAATAGCCCAGAACACTGTTTATTAACATTCTTAGAAAATTGGAAAAATAAACGATGGGGCTTGATGAATAACATGTTAGTCCACACGATAAATAATGAAAGAGCTACAATTAAACGATTAAAAGAAGATTATTTACCAATTCAAATACATCACTTTTCAATCCTTACTTCAACTGATCAAACACCTGCTATAACAGACATAACAGTTCAATTGAACTACACAAAAAATCAAGAAAACTTTCATCAAACTTATATAGTGCAAATGAATTCTTTAGATGATGAAGGAAATTTATATCTAAGAAATGAGAAAGACTCTAAGTGGTATATTTTACAAACTTCTTTTACAGAAGTTCTATTTTAAATAAAAAGACCTCTTTCGAGGTCGTAATATACTTAGTGACTCACCACCACTTCACCTGTTTGCTGATAACGCTTACGAATTAAAATCACACAAACCCAAGCAATCACCAATGGAGTAGCCAAAGCATAAAAATAACCACTGCTACCAAAACCAGATAAAACAGTACCACCGATCGCAGAACCGAGTATCGCACCAAAACGCCCCATACCAATCGCCCAACCTGTTGCTGTTGCACGAACTTCAGCAGGATACGATGCAACCACCAAATAATTTAACGCGAGTTGTTGTCCACCAATACCAAAACCAGCCAACGCAATCAGTACAAAAATCATTGACCACTGTGCAGTTTCAATACTTAGACCCAAAGCAATAGCAACAGCAATTCCGCAAGCAAACATAAAATACAGAATTTTAACCGTATTAATTTTTGGTAAAAAATAAGCCAATGGAATCGCAAACACAATAAATGCGGCATTTACCGTCACAGAAGCGTAAGGCGCTTGAATAGGATCTAGACCCGATTGCTTTAAAATCGTTGGCAACCAAGACAGTAACATAAACCATGCAATCCAGTTAAAGAAATATGTTCCCCACACACCTACTGTGGTTTTGGCTAAACCATTTTGAAATAAACTCGAAAGCTTAGCTGGCTCTGCTTTTTGAATCTCTGATTTTGCAAAAATATCTTCATTAAGCTGAATCGTTTGACCTGAAATTTTATTTAAAATTTTGGCAATACTGGCTTTATTTTTTTCCGTAGGACGTTGTGCCAAATACTCCAAAGATTCAGGCAAAACAAAAAACATCAAAACTAATAATGCCAACGGAATGACACCACCAATAATATAAATACTTTGCCAGCCCCATAGTGGCAAAATTTTAGCAGCCAATATACCGCCGATCATCGCCCCTGCAGGGAGTGCCAAAAGTACACCTGTCGTCACTAAGCCTTTATAACGCTTTGGTGAATATTCAGATGCCAATGCCAAAAGCACAGGCGTTGCGCCTCCCATACCTAAACCTGCAATCACTCGCAATACAAAAATATGATCTAAATGCGTGACAAAAGCCGTTGCAAAAGTCGCGAGCGCAAAAATAAATATACAAATCATCAAGGTCTTACGGCGCCCTAACTTATCTCCGAGCATTCCTAAAAACATCGCCCCAACTGTCATGCCAATAATACCTGCGGTCAATACAGGTGCTAAAGCTTTGGCATCGAGTTGAAATGCATCAATAATTGCTGGACCTGTAAATGCAACTGCTTGGGTGTCAAAGCCATCAAATAATGCGATGAGAAAGCATAAAAGAGTAATAAACCATTGGTATGGTGAAAATCTCTGATCCACAACCTGTGAAATTTGTGTGGGTTTTGCTGTTAAATCCATTTTACATCCTTATCCGTATTCTTATTTTATTTTGAACGGATCGTCATAAATCACAATACATTTAAAGGTATCTCCTTATACCTTTAGTAACATCGCTTGATCAGGCTTGATCGACTTCATTGCTGTATTAAGTCTAAATACTTAATTCAGTTTCTACATTGACTAAACAATAATCGCTTTTACAAATCAATATTATTTAAATAAACTGTTTTACAGATTTTATAAAAACCAATATATTTTATTACCGTAAGTCAATGAATATATTTTTTAAATATCGCTGTAAGTTTCTTACTGTACCCTTTTCTGCTCAGTCACCTCTATATCGACTGGGCTTTTTTTTGCTTACTTCAAATAACTATAAATATTTAGCTTATCAAGAACATCTAAAGTCAGCTCTTTTCGTTCTCCTACAGCACAATCATGCTGCATCGTCATATTTAAAGAAAATGCGGTGATTTTACCGTGCCCGTCATCCACCCAACCTGTGTACCAACCAACTTGTGGCTCAATATCCATTGCCCAACCACTTTTGGCATAAAGTTTTAAGTCACCGCGTTGTTCAATCAACAGCATTTGTTTGACTTGTTGCTGTACTTTTACATCAAAACCTAATTCCTCCATTGCTAAACCATATACAAATTTAGCTTCTTGTTGCGGGGTAATTTTTAATGGTCCTTTTAACCAAAATTGATCTACTTGTGTACCAATATCTGCATTACCAAAACCCACACGTTTGACTTCACTTTGCATGAGTTTTAAACCAATCCGACGAGCCAACTCTTGATACACAGGGACTGCCGATGCTTGCATTGCTTCCGCTAAAGTCATGTCTTTTTCCCAACTTGAAAAACTACGCTTTTTTCCATCCCACTTAAAAATTTCAGTATAGGTTGCTTTTTTATGCTGTAAGCCAATCAAAGCATTCAATATTTTAAACGTTGATGCGGGAACAAAAGCCTGATTGGCACGAGATAAATCATTTCCAAATTGTTGAAAATGCTGTCCGTCATAAATCACCATCACGGCCTTGGTATGTGCCTCATCGAATAAGTATGGAATTTCTTGTGCTCTTGAAGAGTTTTCAGCGATTTGCTGCATTTTCATCACATCATCTGTCTGAGATAACATTTGCTTTTGGCAACCTAAACTCATACTCAGCAAACATAAAATAAACATACCCTTGATATAATTCATTATTTACTCAAAAAAACATGCGCTAAGCAGCATCATAATTGATCTATTTTTTAAAAATGTAAATTTTTTCACGAGGATGTAAGAAAATATTTACAAGTGCAACAATTAGGTGCATAATGCACTCCATTAGGGCGATTTAGAAATATTCCTCAGCAGAATTTCTAAATTTTCCGAAGATTTTGGCGAAAAACCCCAATTCCGATAAGAAATTGGGGTTTTTTTTGGCAAAAACCATGCCAACTTAATCATAATTAGCACCAATATAGTGCAATAAAAATTAAAACTGGAATTATTTACAGATTTTTATCGGTTCAGGACGTTTTCCGCTAAAGACGTTATAATTCGTATATGATTATTCATATTTTTTAAATATTAATATTATTCAATTTAAACCCAAAAAAAAGCCCAACCTTGGGGAAAGTTGAGCATTAAAAAGTAAAACTATGAAGAAATTATCAAATTTGTCATATAAATTTGATCTAAGAATTATGTAAAAATTGAGCAAAAAGTAAAGCCGATTGTTTTAGTATGATTTGATTAAAAACACAATTCAAAATAAAAATGCAAAAAAAATCACATAAATATTTTTATTTGTTTTATTTTTAATCAAGTCTGTCATTTAAGTGACATCAACTATGTTTAAATTTAGCAAATTATTTATTTAAGCTTCTTTAAATCAATATTTAAAAACGAAAATAAATCAATCAATTATTACAATTAAAAAAATAAAATAAATCGTTAAAAACAATCAATGTTTGTTGTTAATTTAATCTAGTTGAGTAATTTTTCTGTGATTTTTCACAGTTTATTTCATTGTTCTGATTGATATTTTGTTGAGGTTGACTTGCGCTGTGCCATCTGTCTCTTTTTTAACCTTTAACACATTTAGAGTATTGACTCAAAATATAATGTCTTTATACATCATTGACTTAATATATTGTTACAATACAATGCAGGTTGTTTAACCCATTTCAATAGACTGGAAATGATTATGAAAAAACTCGGTTTAGCCACTGCTTTATTATTAGCCATGACCGGTGCTCAAGCGTATCAATTTGAAGTTCAAGGTCAATCTGAATACATCGACACAACTGTAAATGACAAAGATTTTACAGGTGGTATTCAAGGTACATATTACCTTAAAAACGTTGATGCTTCTAAAGGTCCTTTGGCTGAAGCTGCATTTTTAAACCAAGCTTCTAACGTTTCGCTTGCTTATAACTATGGCGAAGTTGGTTCAAATGGTGTTGACGTAATCGCACATAACTTTGGTGCTAAAGCTGAAGCTTATATTCCAACTAAATTTGTTCCTGCTTATGCAAGTGCTTCTTATAGCCACACTATTTTAGACAGCAAAAACCAAAATCGTGCTGACGACAATGGTGATCGTTATGCATTAGAAGTGGGTGCGCTTGCAACTAAAAACTTCTTGGTTGCTGTAGGTTATACCAGTGTTGCAGACCAAGCTGCACTTGATGCATTCAATGTGATGGGTACAGGCATTGCAAAAGCTGTTGCAGAATCAGCAACAATTGGCGATGACCAAGATGCAATCACTGCACGTACTAAATATGTAGGTAACATTGACGGTACAAATATGGCGATTGGTTTTGAAACTGGTCTTGTATACGGTGATGACACTGCTTACCAATTAAAAACTGATTTGTATTTGAACCCACAATTAAGTGTTGGTGCTTCTTATGCAGAATCTAGCTTCGATGCAACACCTGATTCAGCTTGGGGTGCAAACGTAAATTACTTCATCACTCCTGCTGTTGCAGTGGGTGCAAGCTACGTAAATGCAAACTCTAAAGCTGCAAATGACACTCAAACTGTAGGTGTTAATGCTAAATTCCGTTTCTAAGAATATTTCTTCAGAAGCAAAAAAAGGACTCATTTGAGTCCTTTTTTTATTGTTAATCTCTTAAAAATCAGTCTAGGTTTGAATTGCGAATCACATTTAAAAAATGTAAATGACGTTCATATTGGTCAATAATATCTTGTAGAACATCTTCTTGTGTCCAGTCCATCACATCATAGCCCTGCCCACCTTCTCGTAAAAAGACTTCTGCTTGATAAAATGTATCAATATTTTCATGCTGCTCATCGAGCATGAAACTTGCAGCTTCCGTCACATGATTCAAAACTTTATACACAAAATTGACTTCACTTTGATGATCAACACTCAATACTAAACCTTCTTCAACGACCTGAATTTTCACGTCTAAATGTCGACGTTTAAATTCACGCTGAATATTTTCAAAAGCTTGGCGTACCACTGTTTGTATATATTCTTCAACCTCTTGATGGGTATGCGGATAGTGCATAATCAGCCCAAGGCGTTGTTGCCAACTTCTTGGATTTTGTACAGCTCGTGGCGTAATACGGGCAACTTGTAAAGCATGCATTTTGGTTACATCTAAGCGTAATGCTTTGAGTAATCCCCAACAGAGCAACAGCATGATCAAGGTAAATGGCAAAGCACTCATCATGGTTGCCGATTGCAATGCACCCAAGCCTCCAACAACTAACAAAATAATTGACAACACTGCCATGATAACTGTCCAAAATAGACGCTGCCAAATGGGAGAGTTTTCCGTTTTCGCTGTTAAATAATCTGTAACTAATGCACCTGAGTCGGCAGAAGTCACAAAAAATAAAATCACTAAAATCGTCGCAATAAAACTAGAGATACTTGCAAAGGGTAAATGATTTAAAAATTCAAATAATGCTACGGATGAATCTTGCTGCACCGCAGTAATCAGGCTGGTATTTCCTTGTTCTAAAATACTAAATAACGCAGCATTGCCCATGAATCCCATCCAAATCAGGGTAAAACCTGTTGGAATCAGCAGCACTCCGACAATAAATTCGCGGATGGTACGACCACGTGATACACGTGCAATGAACATACCGACAAATGGTGACCAAGAAATCCACCATGCCCAATACATAATTGTCCATCCTCCAATCCAACCACTCGGTTGATACGCATAGAGGTTAAAGGTCATGGAAAATAAATTGGACATATACTGCCCAGCATTTTGAATCGTAGTTTGTAAAATATAAATACTTGAACTGGCTAAAAATACAAAGATCAATAGAGCCAGAGCCAATACTAAATTCAGTTCCGATAAGCGCTTAATACCTTTATCTAAGCCCAAACACACAGACAATGATGCTAAAGCAGTCACAAAAATAATTAAGATAATCTGCGTACTGATCTGACTTTCCCAACCCAATAAATAGTTGAGACCTGAATTAATTTGTGTGACCCCAAAACCTAAGGTTGTTGCCACACCAAACACTGTACCAATAGTGGCAAAGGTATCAACCGCATCCCCCATTGGACCGTAAATTTTTTTCCCAATTAAAGGATACAACCCTGAACGAACTTTTAAAGGTAAGTGATAACGAAAGGCAAAATAAGCCAAGGTCAAACCAACCAATGCATAAATCGCCCATGCATGTAAGCCCCAATGGAAAAAGGTGATCCGCATGGCTTGTTGAGCAGCTTGCACGGTTTCAGGATCACCTGTTGGTGGATTAACATAGTGCATGACTGGCTCAGCCACCCCAAAGAACATTAAACCGATGCCCATACCTGCGGTAAATAGCATCGCAAACCAAGAGCCATTGCTATACGTCGGCTGGCTATGATCAGGGCCAAGTTTAATTTTACCCATGTCAGATAAAGCAATAAATACTAAAACAATTAGGAAAATCGCAACGGCAAGCACATAAAACCAGCTAAATGAATCGGTAATCCACTGATTCATTTGCTTGGTCATCAAGTCAAATGCATTCGGTGTCAAAATCACGAACGCTAAAAATATTGCAATAATCCCAACACTACTAAAAAATACATTTCGATTGACATTGTCAAACCAAGATGACTTTTTGGAAGGCATATCTTCCTCACATTTTTTTAATTAATGGACAGACCGAAAAGGTCAAAAAAGGCATTCACATGGCGTGAAAAAAAGCGAGCTCAGCTTAAGAAAAGCTCAAAAAAGATGATAATTCAAATACAAAAGCGATGCAGTTTAGTTACTGTAAAAATTAGTGAATTGAAATTATTCAGTTTTATGTGCAACATAATGCAAAGCAATCAAACGTGAAACAATGAGTGCTAAATACATCACACCACAGAACATTTGTAACATCGCCACAATACGCGCTGCTGGTGCAAGTGGAATTACATCTGAAAGTCCAGTCGCAGACTGCAAACTAAAACTCAAAAATAGTAAATCCAACCAAGTTTGGTATTCTCCAACATGATTTGGATTTTGAAAGCTATTGGGCACAAGCAATTGACAAATACTATATAAAAAAGCAAATCCCCATGCGATAAGGGTAAACACTGCCCCTGCTGCAAAAAGCTCATCCTTCGTTAAATAACGATCTTCAAACATATAACGAACTAAGCCATATGCCGCACAAAAATAAGCCATGGCTTCAAAACTATGTGCCGTAATTTGCATTGCAATAGAGCGCTGCCCAATCAACATAAGAATTGAAAATATAAATGCGCCTGCAACAAAAAACAGCCCAATGACACTATAAACAGGTGTTTGCCGAATCACTTTAGCAATCATCAATAAAGCTAAAACACCTAAAGCCCACATCAAAATTTGATAACTGCGACTACTACTCGCGAATACATATAAAATCAAAATACTCAGTTGTACCAAAAGCAACCAAGCTGAAGGCAAAAGTTTGAAGCCTTTCCAAAACTGAAGCAAAGTTTGCATGCTTATTCCTAATCATTGTTGTTTTAGTCTGAATGTTATTTATCTTACAGAAAATTTTAAAAACTCATCAATACATTCGCAAAATGTCTTGGGTTCTGAGTATGCATGTTCGTGATGGAATGTAAGGTGCAAAAAATCATACAACAACAGCATGATGCAAACAACGATATAGCTCTATGAACCAATGCAAAATGAGATGAGTACTTTAAAACAGATAAACAAGACGCTGTTTTTTAGATGGTTGGATTTATATTGCAATTCAGATTTCAGATTTAAAATTCCAGATTCTACCCCACATAAAAAAAGTCCCTGATGGGACTTTTTTACACAAGTTCAGACTTAGTGATCAGATGCACCTGAGATACCAATACCTGTTTGCGAACGAACATATTGTGCATCAAATGCTTTACGTTCTGCTTCAGCACGTGCTGATTTATCTGTAATTGAGAAGAACCAACAACAGATGAATGCTAATGGCATTGCAAAGATTGCAGGGCCATTGAATGAGTTAATTGGCGTATCAGAGATTTTTAATGTATCTACCCAAACTGCTTTAGATAAGATGATTAATGTTACCGCTGTTACTAGACCTACCACGCCACCAATCACTGCACCACGAGTTGTTAAACCTTTCCAGAACATTGAAAGTACAAGTACTGGGAAGTTTGCACAAGCCGCTACTGAGAATGCCAAACCCACCATGAATGCTACGTTTTGTTTCTCGAACAAAATACCTAAGATCATCGCGAAAATTGCTAGACCTAAAGTTGCGATCTTAGACATACGTAATTCAGATTCAGGAGTCGTTTGACCTTTCTTGATTACGTTTGCATACAAGTCATGAGAGATTGCTGATGCACCAGACAAAGTCAAACCAGCCACAACCGCAAGAATTGTTGCGAACGCTACTGCTGAAATAAAGCCCATGAACAAGTCACCGCCAACAGCATCTGCAAGGTGGACTGCAGCCATGTTGTTACCACCAACAAGCTCTAACTTACCAGTCACCGCCATTTTCGCAACGTCGATGAATTGTGGGTTGTTTGATACAAAAAGGATCGCACCGAAACCAATAATGAAGGTTAATAGATAGAAATAACCAATGAAACCTGTTGCCACAACCACTGATTTACGTGCTTCTTTGGCATCTTTAACAGTAAAGAAACGCATAAGAATATGTGGTAAACCTGCTGTACCAAACATTAATGCCAAACCAAGTGATAGTGCATCTAATGGATTTGCAGCAAGACTCCCCGGCCCCATAATTTTAGAAGCTTCATCTAGGCTAACATCATGTACTTTCGCAAATACATCAATAGATTGCTTGAACATTTCAGAGAAGCTATAACCTACAGAATGCATCACCATGAACGCCATGAATGTCGCACCTGAAAGCAACATTACCGCTTTAATGATCTGTACCCACGTTGTTGCCAACATACCACCGAAGATCACGTAAGCCATCATCAGAAGACCTACGATCACCACCGCAATGTTATAGTTCAAACCGAATAATAGTTTGATGAGCTGACCTGCACCCACCATTTGAGCAATCAAATAAAATGCAACAACAACCAATGAACTGACTGCGGCTAAGGTACGTACTGGTTTTTCTTCCAAACGGAATGACACTACATCTGAAAGGTTATATTTACCCAAGTTACGTAGACGTTCAGCAACCAAGAACAATACGATTGGCCAACCGACCATGAAGCCCAGTGAATACAGCAAGCCGTCAAAGCCAGAGCTAAACACCATCGCAGAAATACCCAAGAACGATGCTGCTGACATATAGTCACCTGCAATCGCCAAACCATTTTGGAAACCTGAAATACCACCACCCGCAGTATAGAAATCCGCAGTGCTTGTGGTTTGTTTTGCTGCCCATTTAGTAATAAATAAGGTTAATCCAACAAAGACTGCAAACATAATGATTGCATGCCAATTGGTTGCTTGTTGTTCTGCTGCACCAAGGTCTGGACCAGCTTGAGCAATTGTTGAAAGCAGTGCTGTAGATGCAAGAGCTGCTTTAGTTTTTAAAGAGTTCCATTTCATCTTAGTGCATTCCTTTTTCATGTGCGATTGCTTCCACTTCTTTCATTGCATCTTCAGTCAATTTATCCAATTTATTATTGGCAATATATGAGTACACACCGCATAACACGAAAGAAAGCACAATAATGCCTAGTCCCAAAGGAATACCGATTGTGGTCACACCACCTTCAGATACCTTCGTCAATAAAAACTCTTTGTTGTAACCCACTAAAAGCATAAAGCCAACATAAACAAACAGCATAATTGCCGTAAGTGTCCAGCTTAATTTACTCTTTTTAGCCACCATTTCTTTGAATTTTGGATTATGTAGAATTGCATCTACCTGTCTCTCATCCATAATCTTGCTCCTTGATTTGCGACCAGTCCACTGGTTGCAATTTTTAATCATTATTTTGATAAGCTAAAATTAACAATGTTGTTGAGCTGCGTAACTTAGACTTTGGTCGTTAAATTTTGAACAGAATGAACGCGTCAGTTCATGTATGCGTTATCATAGTCTGAGATTTTTGAACTGTAGTTGTTATGAATAGTTGGTTGATTATTGGGGTTCTCGCCCTTTACATCATCATTTTGTTTGCCTGTGCATTCTTTGGTGAAAAACATGCCAGTCGACTGAGCACCAGAGGACGGATGCTTCTCTTTAGTCTAACATTGGGTGTCTATTGTTCATCTTGGACATTTTATGGTGCGACAGGTGCGGCAGTTCGCGAAGGAATTATTTTCCTTCCCATCTATTTAGGCCCGTTACTCTTTGTTGGACTCGGTTATGACATTTGGCGGCGTTTAGGACGTGTGCGTCAGCATCATGCCATTTCTTCGATCGCTGACTTTGTCGCAGCACGTTATGGTAAAAGTGGCACATTGGCTTCCCTTGTGACGATCCTTGCAGTCATCGCCATTATTCCTTATTTAGCACTACAGCTACGCGCCATTGCGCTCAGTGCATCCGTCATGCTTGATCATAATACCCAAGTGGTATCGACCACGACCAATGGGGTTTTAGCATTAACCGCTGTACTTGCAATTTTAGCGATGTTGTTCGGTACACGGCAAATTGCCAATACTGAACAACATGGTGGTTTAATGCTTGCTGTTGCATTTGAGTCATTTGTGAAGCTCTTTGCATTATTGTGTGTTGCATTCTTTTTTATTTTTGAAAATCCAGCCAATTTGCTGCAAATTTCTAAAGATGTCACTAAAACATTCCACGAAGTACAATTATTTGGTGTTCCTGAAACCTTTTGGGTACAAACCTTACTTGCAGCATTAGCCATCATTTGTTTACCACGACAGTTCCATGTTGCCGTGGTTGAATTGCGTGACGAAAAGCATATTCGTGGCGCACGGCGTTGGTTTGCGGCTTATCTGATTTTAACCATTATTGCGATTATTCCCATTGCAAGTTGGGCACTGCATGCCGCACCTTCGTACTTAAGTATTCCCGATGTCGCCGTGTTGTCTTTACCTCTGAGTTATGGGCAAGATTGGCTAACATTATTGGCATTTTTAGGTGGCTTTTCTGCATCTACAGGTATGCTGTTAGTGTCTTCTGTTGCTCTGTCTATTATGCTCAGCAATGACTTAATCATGCCTGCATTGTGGCGATTTAACTTATTGTCACGCCATGACAAACGCTTACCTCAAGTCCTCAAATTGACGCGGCGTATTTGTATTTTAGCCGTGATGTTCTTGGGCTTTTTATTCTTTCATTTCTTTAATGACATTGACCAACTGTCAACCTTTGGTCTATTGGCATTTAGTGCTGTTGCCCAATTTTCACCTGCCCTAATTGGGGGGTTATATTGGCGTGGTGGTAGTCGCCAAGGTGTTTACGCAGGACTAGTCATTGGTTTTATTTTATGGACTTATACCCTCCTACTGCCCACTGTATTACGCAGCCTACCTGCCGAATATAGCCAATTTTCACATCAGTTTTTAATCGCTGGCCCATTCAATATTCAGTGGTTACGTCCTGAGGCGTTATTAGGCTTTGAATCTTTTGCACCACTCACACATGGCGTGATCTGGGCATTGGGTTTAAATATCATGCTCTATATTTGGGTTTCTCGTATTTATCGCCCATCTGTTGCAGAACAAATCCAAGCAGAAAGTTTCTTCTACTATGAAACTAAACCTTTACCTGCACAAAGTACCTCAACAGATATCAATTATTTAAACCATGATGTAGCACGTTTAAAAGTAGGCGATTTGATTACGCTTGCCAAACGCATTACGGGTGAAGGTCCGACCATTCAAGCTTTTCGTCAATTTTGTATCATGAATAATGTGGTACTGAATGAAAATAGCAGTGCCAATGGCATGTGGTGGCGTTTCACCGAACAATATTTAGCAGGCACAATTGGTGCTGCATCTGCACGTACACTCCTTACAACAGCAATGGTCAACAACGGCTTAGCCCTTGGACAAGTTGCCAATATTCTCGATCAGGCATCGCAATGGCAACGGTTTAACCAAAACCTGATCATGACCATGATCGACCACATGACACAAGGGGTGAGTGTCGTCGATGAAAATATGTGTTTAGTGGCTTGGAATAACCAATACCTCAAACTTTTTGATTATCCCAAAGATTTGGTGTATGTCGGCTGTCCGATTGCCGATTTGATTCGTTATAACGCTGAACGTGGTGAATGTGGTCCAGGCTCCATCGAAGAACATGTGCGCAAACGTATACATTGGATGAAAGTCGGTAGTGCACATGAATTTGAACGTATTCGTAAAGATGGTCGTGTCATTCAAATGCGTGGTAACCCCATTGAAGGGGGTGGTTTTGTGACGACCTTTGCCGATATTACTGCGTTCCGTGAAAATGAAGCCGTGCTCGAAGCGCGTGTTTCTGATCGTACACAACAATTGGCAAATGCACTTGCAGAACAACAGTTGGCACGTGAACAAGCCGATAAAGCCAATATGTCAAAAAGCCGCTTTATTGCCGCAGCCAGTCATGACTTATTACAACCTATGCACGCCGCACGTTTATTCAGCACTGCGCTTGAGCAGAGTGTGCAAACCGATGAAGATCGTAAAACTCTACAACAACTGGATCGTGCCTTACATGGCGCAGAAAGTATGCTGTCTGCGCTATTGGACATTGCCCGTTTAGAAGGGGGAACGATTCAACCAAAACGGCAAATTTATCCATTGCATGATTTACTCAGCGATTTAGAACTACAGTTCAAGTCCATTGCCGCGCAGCGCAATATCAAATTGGTAGTACATGACGCGCAGTTTTGGATTGACACCGATCCACAATGGATTCGCCGTATTATTCAAAACTTTGTGAGTAATGCTTTGCGTTATACAGCCAAAGGGCGCGTGGTGGTGGGCGTATTACGTTCAGCGCCTCATAGCAAGCATATTCGCATCGGTGTATGGGACACAGGGCCAGGTATTGCGGAAGAACAACGCATTAAGCTATTCCAAGAATTTGAACGCTGTGGACATACCTCTCCGTGGGGCGAACAAGGTTTAGGACTTGGCTTAGCCATTGTACAACGTATGACCAGCTTACTCGACTACCCTGTACATGTTTACTCTGAATTAGGTAAGGGCTCATGCTTCATGATTGAAGTCCCTATTGTGGATGCACCTAAAGTCGTAGCAGCCCCTGTACAAGCCGTCCCATTACGGACTAAAGCCTATAAAATTTTATGCTTAGACAATGATGAGACGATCTTAGAAGGTATGCATACTTTACTGACCAAATGGGGTTATCAAGTCTTTAAAGCCACCGAACCTGAACAAGCATTAGACCTCATTCAACAGGAAAATATTCAAGTATGGTTGGTCGACCAACACTTAAATGACAATAAAATCGGCTTAGATTTTATTATAGAAAATCGTCAGGAGAATGTGCCTGTTGCCTTAATCACCGCAGACTCAGATCCTGAATTACCACAACATTTAAAAGAGTTGAATATTGTCTTACTGAAAAAACCGTTAAAACCTGCCTCATTACGTTCTTGGTTATCAGGTTTAAAAATCTCTAAATAGCATTTTTAAACTGTCGCCAAAATATGTTTTGATACATTTATCGCGCCTAAAAACACCGTTTTTAGGCGCTTTTTTTAAGTAAAATGACCGAGTTTTAAAACGATTAGGCGAAAATGCTCAAAACATTGCCCATTTAAGTAAAATTCATTGACCAAAAAATTCAACACGATGTTTTCTATGGCAAATTCAATCAAATTTATTACTATACACTTGTACACTTAGTTACAATTATTTAAATAGATGATTTCAATAAAAATAATATTAATAAAACCACGCCTAATACTTTAGTCGTATTCCTATTGCATCTTCAATAACTCATAAAATCTATTCATTGATTGATCAATTTGCATTTGGAATGATGCAACAAAAATTTAAAAGTAGGAGCTTTCCCATGAACATTTCAGCAGCAGTCCCACAGGGTATTCACCAAACACAACAATTCCACCGTCAGTATGGCGTGAATGCGATTTTGCCTGAAATCAATTGGGCAGAAGTTTTTCCACATAGCAAGCTTGAACATGCCCAATTACATGCACTGAATGCACTTTATCAAGCAGCAGTGCCGTTGGCGTTGAAAGTGTTTGAAGATCTAAAATTTGATGTCTTTACATCGGCTGCTTATCAACCACAAGGTTTAGGTTTATTTGACAAAATTGCGCAACAAGAAGAATTACTCATTCAAGAACTCAAAGAGGAATGTAAATCTTTAGATGATGAAACTCGTCATCAAATTTGGAGTATGTTATTACGTGGCGGTGCAGTATTGGTGTTTAAAGCGTGGTTAGGCAAAGTCAAAACAGGGGAAAATGTGCTTGACTTAACCCAATTTGATGAATTGTCTGATTTACTCTTTGTTAAAACCTCACCCACCACTTTGGCACAGCGTTTAAATGTTGACACACATGCAGCATATGACCATATCTTTTTAATGTATGGCGATGACATTTTCCTTGATCGCTTTAATAGCTTAGAAACCGCTGCCCTATTTGTCGACCTAGAAGTATATGATGCCGCATTCCTCAGCCTACGTGATGACCGTGTTGCCGAATATTTACAGTCAAAAGGATATGTCACCCCCGAACAAATCGAAGATTTAAAATGCGCACTCAATCCATTGGGTTGCCCAGATTTAGTTTCTAAACAGGACTGTTTGGCTTAATTCTTTCTATTCAACTGCAGTAAAATGCTCAAGCCTATCTTGGGCATTTTCATTACAGCTTTGCAAAGAACGCTAAAATGAGTCTCGACACTTGCTCTGCATAAACATTTGCCAAATCATGCTGTCCATGTGCAATCACAAAAAGCTCAGCCTTGGGTAATTTCTGTTGTAAATACTCACCCACAGCCACAGGACTGATTGGATCGGCATCGCCCCAGAGCAACAGCACAGGACATTGTATTTGATCCAACTGCGTACTGACATCGGAATGATGTGTCGCAAACCAATCTGGTACAGCCAAGTTAAGCTGATAATCATCTCGCCAATTCGCCACATCAAATGGGCTTAAATCAATACCGCCAGACGTTGCTACCAAAACTAAAGCCCGAACCAAATGTGGTTTTTGTAAAGCCGCTTGCACCGCAAAAATCCCACCCATAGATTGGGCTACAATCACACTCGGCTGCTGAATCTTTTGCAATACATAATGTTGTAGATCTTCAAAGCTTTGTACTTCAGCATGATCAGGATGACCACCAAAACTGGGATAAGCGACAATAGATGGATGCAAATGGCTTGGCAAAGCCTGCACCACAGGTTGCCAAAATGCTGTACTGCCCGAAGCACCCGGCAAAAATATAAAATTGTGCAAATTCAAATCTCTTTCAAGATGTTAAAGCATTCTTATTTTTAAATGGATGAGTTATAAAAAAAGGCATTGCCATAACAATACCTTTTAATGACTGCTTTAAAGTAATGTGGTTTGAATCTCGACACTACGCAATAAAGTTTTGGTGACAGGCGTTTTTTGACAAATATCTAAAACCTTTTGTTTTAACTCCGCAGAAAGTTCTTGCTCAAAAGACAAACGACGCTCAATCCATTCTTTGCCTTCTTTATTGGCATTAAAATCAGCTTCAACAGTGAACTCACCTAAATCAAAACCTTTGTGCTGTGCATACATACGTAAGGTAATCATGGTGCATGAGATTAATCCTGAACAAATAAAATCATAGGGTGCTAAGCCTTTATCTTGACCACCAAAAGATTCAGGTTTATCTGTCATGAGTTGATGTTGACCACTGGTCACTTCACCCGACCATGCTGTAGACAATGTTTTTACTTTTGCATGTGCAATCATTGCCATGGTTATTCTCCTGATGAATTTAAAATATGGCTCAAGCTGCCATGTTAAAACTCAACATACATCTGATGTTGAGCTAATCTTAAACATTTAAAACTTATTTTGACGGGCGCATTTTATCTGGGAATGCAGGTGCTTCTAAACGAGGACCATCATAGTCAGGAATTATGCCAAAACGCGCATCATGATTTATCCATTGCTCACGTGCAATTTTTAATTCTTCTTGCGTGCGCCCAACCAAATTCCACCATAATAAAATCGGTGACTCAAACGGCTCCCCACCAAGTAACAACAAACGACTACCCGCATAAAGCTGTATTTCTATTTCATTTAAACCTGGTTCTAACACCACCATATTATCATCAGTCAGTTCATGCCCATTGATGATTGCGTTGCCTTCTAACGCTAAAAAGCCATATTCAAACTGAGGATTAAGTGGAATACGTGTCGTGGTTGATTCTTGAGCTGTTAAATCAACGCCTAAAAGTTCACTATGGACCTTCACAGGCGAAGTCGTATCGAGATACTCACCAACCAATACTGTAAATTCAACCCCCTCTCGGATCACGACAGGCAACTCTGGATAATGATCAAACTGCGGTGCCATATTGAGTTTATCATCAGGCAATGCAATCCATAGCTGTGCAGCATGCATCTTGGTTTCAGTATCTGGTGCAACTTCTGTATGTGAAATGCCATAACCCGCCGTCATTAAGTTGACTTGTTTTGGGCGAATCAATTGTTTTGAACCAATGCTATCTGTATGCATCATGGTTCCTTCAATCATCCAGGTAAAGGTCTGTAAGCCAATATGTGGATGTGGTCCAACATCTAAACCATCGCCTTGTGGAAAATGGACTGGACCTGCGTGATCCAAAAAGCACCATGCGCCAATCATGCGTTTATGACGACTCGGTAATGCACGTTTAATGACGGTGCCTTTGCCAATCTCAGCAGAGCGAATTTCAAAATCTTGAATAAATTTATTCACGTATTTTTCACAATCGTCTGAATTCGAAATCTCGGTATAATTGGTATTGGTCATCTTGTTATCCTAAATTACCTATCCATAAAATTGTTATGGTCATGCTGAATATTGCACATTGTAGTCAATTTTTAAATCCTTGACCTATAGCACAATTAATACGCTGAATATCAAGGATAGGACAATAACAGAATTGTTTTTTTATTCTTATGTAAAAAAAATGACAGCAAAAAATTGAAATTAGATCAATCTATTGACTATGTGGCATTTGCACTTTCGATTTTAAACTTGCTTGTTCAGCAACCAATAAATTGGCGATCTGTGTCGGATCTTGAGGCAAACTCAAATGTATTTGACAGGTGAGTTCATGACTATTTTTACGTAACACCAAAATTTCTGCCAAAACTTCAATTGGGCGACCAATTTCAAAATCCGTTTTAACTAAACGCTCTCCACATTGTTGCGCATAATTACGGTCTAATTCCCCGATTTTAATATCATTTAACAACACTTGGATATGATATTTTTCTTGTCTTATTTCAGGTAGGCGTTGTAAACGCATTTTTTTATAGATGGGTTGTATTGTGGGTTTTAGCATCAGTTCAGTGATAATTTTACGCTGCATCGCATGACTTAATTTCAGTGCATAATCAAAGTCATCTATGTCTTGTAATAACAAAGGATGATCACGAAAAAACATATCACGTTCAAACTGATAACGTTGCCAACGTCGTTCATCCAATTGTTGTATCATAAAAAAACCAAGTACAATTACGATGACAACTAAAACTAAAAAAAGCATCTATCCATTCACCTGAAACAAATCAACCAACAAAATAAGGAGCTTACGCTCCTTACTCTAAATCATTATTTTTTACAGGCTTAAATACCATATTTAACACGATAAGCTTCCATTTTTGCCAAAGCTTCTTTTTCACCTTTAGCGTCTAAATATTCCATCAAATCTTTCATGGTAATTAAAGCATGTACAGGAATTTCTAACTCTTTTTGTACTTCTTGAATAGCAGACAATGAGCCTTGACCTTTTTCTTGACGATCTAAAGCAACCAATACACCTGCAATACTTGCACCCGCATTTTTCAAAATAGTCACAACTTCACGAATCGCAGTTCCAGCAGTGATCACATCATCAATGATCCACACTTTTTTACCTTCAACCGCAGCACCGACCAATACACCCCCCTCACCGTGATCCTTTGCTTCTTTGCGGTTAAAACCCCAAGGTACACTGACACCGTGAATTTGAGAAAGTGCCACAGCTGTTGCTGCAACAAATGGAATGCCTTTATAAGCAGGGCCAAAAATCACCTCAACATTGTTACATTGTGTGATTTTATCTGCATAACCCTGTGCAAGTAGCGATAATGCTTCACCATCGTTGAGCAAACCTGCATTAAAAAAATAAGGGCTCACACGGCCTGATTTTAAAGTAAACTCACCAAATTTAAGCACACCACGTGATAATGCGAGTTCGATAAAAGCTTGTGGGTTAAACTGAGCTGGCGTTGACATGAGGTGCTCCAAATATTCTGTATAGAGGTAAAGACTTGCGCATGATACCAAAGAGTAGCTATCCAAGTGATCAAAAAATTTTACGCGTTGTGTCCATTAACGTAAATGGTCTCCGTGCTTCTGTGACCAAAGGACTTCTTGACTGGATGGAACAATCCGATGCAGACGTGATCTGCATGCAAGAAAGTCGCATTACTCATGCACAATGGACAGACAAGTTTAAACCTGAAGGTTGGTACACACACCTATTCCCCGCAGAAAAAGCTGGCTATGCAGGAACTGCCATCTATAGCCGATTACCTTTTGTATCCGTCAAAGATGGTTTAGGATTTGAATTAGCCGATTCACAGGGCCGTTTTATCAGTGCTGAATTTGATCTCGGTTTAGAACAAAACATCCATATTTGTTCACTTTACCTTCCTTCAGGCTCATCAGGTGAAGAAGCACAAACACGTAAAGATCATTTTTTGGAAGAATATAAAATCATTTTAAAACAATGGCGTGATGAAAATAAATCAGTCATCGTTTGTGGGGATTATAATATCGTGCATAAACGCATTGATATTAAAAACTGGTCAGGCAACCAAAAAGCGTCTGGTTGTTTACCACATGAACGTGCTTGGCTCGACCATATTTATGATGATTTAGGCTATGTAGATACTTTCCGTGAAGTACGTAAAGAAGCTGAAGTTTATTCTTGGTGGTCAAATCGTGGGCAAGCTCGTGCTAAAAATGTGGGCTGGCGCATCGACTATCAAGCATGTTCACCAGACTGGAAAGCACGCACTGTCAATGCTTGGGTCTACAAAGAACAATGGTTTAGTGACCATGCACCGGTCATTATTGATTACCAAATTTAACGCGTTGTAGTCCTTTCTCAATATATTAAGTGAACACATGTTCACTTAATATATGTAAATATCGTACAATGCTTGTCGTGTTATCGTATTTTTTCTTCACCTCAATAAGCGCATTATTGTCTCACGGCACAGGGACATTGTCAGGATGACAGCAAAAGGATAGGACGCCGTAGGATGAAAAGAAAATACTAAACGCAAGTTTAATATTTTTAATGGATTTGACATTGGACGTTGTACTGAGACCCGCATAGTCAGGATGATTAGATGCGGGTTTTCTCTTTCTTATGTTTTAAATAATTACTTTGTTATTTTCAAGTGTTTTCGTTGTTTATCTTTATAATTTTTCTTCATGTTTATATCTCTTAATTTAAACACTTTATCTTTCATTTTTATGACAAGTGATATTTTCACCTTCCATTTCTCATTTTAAATTTTAAATCGTTTTTGGTCATCGCATTTTTTTGCTACCCTAAAATTTATCAGTATTCAAATTTAACGACAAATAGGTTCTCGACTATGTTGAAAATTTACGGAATCAAAAACTGTAATTCTATGAAAAAAGCATTTGATTTACTCAATGAATTGTCCATTCCTTATGAGTTTCATGATTATAAAAAACAAGGCATAGATGCGGACACATTAAAAAAATGGTTAACGCAGCAAGGAGCAGAGATTATTCTCAATAAAAAAGGCACAACCTGGAAAAAACTTTCTGAACAAGAACAACAAGAGGCTTTAGCAAGCCAAGAGAACCTCATTCAAGCACTCATCACACACACAAGTATGATCAAACGTCCTGTGATTGAAAAAGATGGCATGTACGTGGTCGGTTTTGATGAAGAAAAAATCAAAGCACTCCAATAATATCCAATGCGCGGTAACAACTTAAACAGCGTTTGATCTCATCTGTCACTCTATCTTTTTAAGTTAACAATAAAAAAGCTCGATATGTTCATCGAGCTTTTTTTAATCATTCATTGACTCAGGATTAGTTGGCACGAATCCAAGTTTGATTACGACCCAATGCTGAAACCCCCATATAACCACGTAAGTTAAGCTTATTACCTGCTAACTCACCTTTAAGCTTATAGGTTTTACCATTTTTTGGATCTAAAATTGTGCCGCCTTCATATTTACCATTTACATTTTTTAAACCGTAAACAATGGTGACACCTTTCAACGATTTATTGTGATACTTCCCTTCACATTTCGTACATGCATTTTCTTCACCTGGCGTCACAATGCTTTGAATCGTAGCTGAAAGCGTACCATTTTTTTGTTCAGTAAATTTCACCACTGCTTTAGCTTGTTTGGTTTCATCATCGATGGTTTTCCATACTGTGCCGTTAAGTGGATCTGCGGCATTGGCAAATGCTGTCACTGTCAATAAACCCATCATTAGTGCTATTTTTTTCATTTTTGTTGATTTCCCTAGTCATCATTAACATGTAATAGTATTCAAAAATTACAACAAATATGCAATTTTTGAATGTGACTATTTAGTGTACCCTTGTAAATAATGTTGGTTATTCAACAAATAAAAACAGTAAAAACCAAACAAAATGGAAAAAGCATGAAGATTAATCCGTTAATGAAACAATTCATCACAGAAACTATTTTAAAGACCAGTTTTAAAATGCCTAGTCGCTTAAATCTCCCACCGACTGCTGTACGTTTTGCTCTCGAACAACTGACACGTGTTTTTCCTCAACCCAAAGGCGTGGTTTTGCGCTCTTTGCGTATTGCAGGTATACATGCTGAAGAAATAAAGCCACAAGCTTCAACCACGCAGATGATTTTTCACATTCATGGTGGTGCTTTTTTCGTTGGTTCACTCAAAACACATCGGGCTTTTTTATCTGAAATTGCACTTCGCACACAAATGCAAGTCTTACATGTGGACTATCCTTTAGCACCTGATCACCCGTATCCTGAAGCAAGCGATGCGATTTATGATATTT
The DNA here is from genome assembly GCF_902809895.1 of Acinetobacter sp. Marseille-Q1623. Classification (NCBI taxonomy): domain Bacteria; kingdom Pseudomonadati; phylum Pseudomonadota; class Gammaproteobacteria; order Moraxellales; family Moraxellaceae; genus Acinetobacter; species Acinetobacter sp. Marseille-Q1623. The sequence goes on from NZ_CADDWG010000002.1 coordinate 526,805, forward strand.
ATCAAATGCTTATGGATCAAGGTGTACAAGCCAAAGATATTATTGTTTCAGGTGATTCTTGCGGTGCAAATTTAGCTTTAGCACTCGCATTAAAACTAAAAAAAGACGATCCCGAACATCTACCCAGTGGCTTAATTTTAATGTCACCTTTTTTAGACTTAACATTAACCAGTGAATCTTTACGTTATAATCAAAAACATGATGCTTTACTTTCTGTAGAAGCCTTAGAAACGGGGATTAGTTATTATGTTCCACAAGGTATAGATGCTTCTATTCCTGAAATTTCACCTATTTTTGGTGATTTTAAAGGCCTCCCTCCTACACTTGTACAAGTGGGTTCAAAAGAAATCTTAATGGATGATGCAATCCGTTTCGAGAAAAAAGCTAAAAAAGCCGATGTAGATGTCACCTATAAACTCTATACAGGGATGTGGCATAACTTTCAAATGTTTAGTCCATGGTTTGATGAAGCAAAAAAAGCACTTGCCGATATTGCTGACTTTGCCCATCGACTTGATCAAAACTAATCACGTTGTAAAAAATATTAAGCAGTCAGTTAGCAATAGCTGCTCACTGCTTATATCGCATTTTTAGACATAATTTTAAATAAAAAAATATTTAGAAAATAATCATTTAGGTTTATAATTTTATAACACATAATTTATGCATTATTTTTCTTTTCAATCTATTTAAAATTGGCTCAGAATCGATATAAAAATATATCTTGAGTCAATTTAGTAAAAGATTAACTTAAAATGCTCCCGTAAAAAATACCGTGTTTTTTATTAAAATATTCTATATTTTAGAGTATGTATAAAAAATACATAAATAATGATTTAAGCTAACTCCCATGAATAATTTAGCAAAGAAAATGATCAATTATATACAATCTAACATTATTATGAGTTGGTCTACTATTCATAAATGTATTTTAGTATTGGTATTGGCTATTTTAATTCATTTACTTTGGATTATGTGGAAAGTTTATATTTTAATCACGCCAACACTGTGGCAATGGTTAAACATTTCATTATTAAAACATCAACTTTCGATTAACATTATTTCTATCATTTGTCTGACTATTTTAATTATTATCAGTATTTTTAATCATAAAAAACAATGGGTAAATCATTATTTTAGCTATTTTGTGATTACAACATTTATCTTAATTTTAATATTAGATGGTTATTTAGTTGGAATTTATAGTCCCGCAACAATATTTACCAGTGTTTGTGTCACAGGTATCGGATTAGTTTTATTTAATCAAAAAATTATTTATTTTAATTTAGTTTTAGCGACCTCTATTTTTTCCACTCTAATTTATCTGACCACTAAAAATATCATTCCTTATGCACCTATTTTTAGCCATCAACTATTAAATAGTATTCCCTATCATAATAGTTTTTGGGTTTATAGCATGATTTATTTCATTATTCCTGTGTTATTTGCAGGTCTATTTTTCTTTGAAATACTGCTCATGCAATGGCGCCATAGAGAATCTTTATTTCAACAGATTAGCCAAATCGATCCATTAACAGGGTTATATAATCGACGCTTTTTTGATGATAAAATCAAAGAGCTACAACAACAGCAGCTTTCTTATCTCATTATTTTACTTGATTTAGACCATTTCAAAGCGATTAATGATCGATATGGGCATCACACAGGTGATTTAGCACTTACACACATTGCAAAAACGTTATCTGCATCGGTTCGTAAAACGGATATTGTCGCGCGTTATGGTGGTGAGGAATTTATTTTAATTTTACCACAAATTACAGAAACACAAGCTTTAGAAATCGCAGAAAAGTGTCGAAAAATGATTGCTCACCATCCTTTACAACTCGATGATGGTCAACAGATTTATCTGACGGCTAGTTTTGGTTTAGGCATAACTCGCAACTTAGCAAATATTGATCAAGCGATTTATTTAGCAGATCGAGCACTCTATCACGCCAAACAAGCAGGGCGAAATCAAGTACAAATTTATGATGGAACAACATTTCAGTCATTCCAACATAAAACGCTCAAACCTTGAATGCTAAAGTTTAAGCGGTCGGCTCTTCTGCTAAAGCAGGGTAATCAATATAGCCTTCTGCTGTTTGTGAGCCGATCATATTGTCAAACACCAACTCATTCAAAGGTGCATCCAGAAGTAAACGTTCATACAGATCAGGATTTGCAATATAAGCTTTACCAAAAGACACCGCATCGGCTTTGCCTGAAGCTAAGAGTTCAATGGCATCTGCACGGCTTAATTTCATATTGGCAATGTATGGCACGCCACCTGAACGTTCTTTCATATAAATGCTGATACTGTCATCTGCTAGATATTCACGGGTAAAGAAGAACGCGATTTTACGTTTACCCAATTCTTCAAGTGCATAGCCAAAGGTTTCACGTGGATCAGCATCCCCCATGTCATGTTCATCGCCACGAGGTGCCAAATGCACACCCACACGACCCGCACCCCAAACTTCGATCAAGGCATCGGTCACTTCAAGCAATAGACGGGCACGGTTTTCCACAGAGCCACCGTATTCATCATCACGCTGATTGGTTTTACTCTGTAAAAACTGATCGATCAAATAACCATTGGCAGCATGGAGTTCAACACCATCAAAACCTGCGTCTTTGGCACGGATTGCAGCCTGTTTATATTGTTCAACAATGCTTTTAATTTCTGTAATTTGCAAAGGACGTGGCACAACATAATCACGTTTTGGACGAAGTAAACTGACTTGCCCTGCTTGCTGTACTGCACTTGCCGAAACAGGCGTTTCACCACCCAGTAGATCAGGATGTGAAACACGTCCGACATGCCAAAGTTGAGCAACAATCAAACCACCTTTGTCATGTACTGCCTGCGTGGTTAGCTTCCAGCCTTCCACGTGAGCATCGGTGAATAATCCCGGCGTGTTTAAATACCCATTGGCTTGTTCAGAAATAACCGTCGCTTCAGAAATGATTAAACCTGCACTGGCTCTTTGAGCATAGTACTCTGCCATCATTGCCGTAGGAACCCGGTCTATGGTCGCGCGACTACGGGTTAAAGGTGCCATGATGACACGGTTTTTAAGGTGTAAATCACCTAAAATAAGCGGAGAATTCAGTTCAGCCATTTTTGCCTCATTCAGCACCAAAGAGAGAGAATCTCAGCATCTGCTGAGTTTTACAGTGCTTGCTGTAAATGTTCAATATATTGCTGAATAAGAGCTTCATTGCGAGAAAAATAAGACCATTGACCATATTTTTCAGCCTGAATTAGACCTGACTGTTGTAACACAGACAAATGATTTGACATCGTGGATTGTGAGACCTTACCGAGTTTTTCGATATTCCCTGCACAAATCCCACGACTAAAGCCTCCGCACTGTTCTTCGCACAGATATTGCTGCGGGTTTTTCAACCACGCCAAGATCTGCCGTCGAGTCGGATTTGCCAAAGCTTTAGAAATTAAATCAATATCCATACTTAGAACTCGTATCAGACATATCCAAATGCACAACAAAGCATTACCCAGCATCGTTAAACTCAATATATCGTATTTTTTCGATTTTAATATCGATTATTTTAGATATATTGTAAAAATGCAGATAATGCTTTGCTTTTTATAAAAATTTAATTTCAGCGATTAAAGCCCTTGCTTTAAGCTCGCCTCAATAAATTTATCCAGATCACCATCAAGAACCGCACCTGTGTTGGAATTTTCCACGCCTGTACGCAAGTCTTTAATACGTGAATCATCCAATACATACGAACGAATCTGGCTGCCCCAACCAATATCAGACTTAGAGTCTTCAAGTGCCTGTGCTGCCTCGTTACGTTTACTCATTTCCAGTTCATACAATTTTGCACGTAACTGTTTCCATGCATGGTCACGGTTGGCATGTTGTGAACGTTGGTTCTGACATGCAACCACAATACCTGTTGGTGCATGTGTTAAACGTACCGCAGAGTCAGTTTTGTTAATGTGCTGACCACCTGCACCTGATGCACGGTAGGTATCTGTGCGAACATCGGCAGGGTTAATATCAATTTCAATATTGTCATCGACTTCAGGTGAAACGAATACTGCTGAGAATGAAGTATGACGACGGTTACCGGAGTCAAAAGGTGACTTACGCACTAAACGATGTACACCAGATTCGGTACGTAACCAACCATAAGCATACTCACCTTCCACACGAATGGTTGCAGATTTAATCCCTGCTACATCGCCATCCGATTCTTCCATCAGTTCGGCTTTAAAGCCATGACGTTCAATCCAACGCATATACATACGTAGTAACATCGAAGCCCAGTCCTGTGCTTCTGTACCGCCAGAACCTGCCTGAATTTCCACATAACATGGGTTCGGGTCCATTGGGTTACTAAACATACGACGGAACTCAAGCTTCGCCAATTCAGCTTCTGCTGTGTCTAACTCTGCTTGTACATCGACCAATAAACTTTCATCATCCGCTTCAACAGCCAAGTCTAAAAGTGCTTGAGCATCTTCAATTTGTGTGGCTAAACCTTCTAAAACGTTGAGTACGTTTTCAAGTTCACCTTTTTCTTTAGCCATCGCCTGTGCACGGCTTTGGTCATTCCAAATGGCAGGATCTTCTAACTCGCGGAGAACCTCTTCTAAACGCTCTTTCTTTAGATCGTAGTCAAAGATACCCCCGTAGTGTAAGACCACGGTCATTTAAGTCTTTTAATTGGTTTAGAAATGGATTTATTTCCACGAGTGCTATCCTATGTATCAAAATTTATTCGGGGGCATTCTATCACAGAGCATATAAACATGAAAAAATGCTTTTATTTTTAGAATAAATTGCTTGTTTCAGCTATAAAATATTGCCTACTTTTACGCGGTATACTGAGGTCAATTGAGCAATTAAATTTCACAATATTTTGGCAAAATGACAACGGCTAAAAAATGTATTGTTACATATTTTGTTTTATTTTTAATCAAAATTTAAGATTACACACATTTTCTACATAGTTTTAATAAAACAAAACATAAACATATATAATTGAAAATAAATAATTTAATTATTGAATTTTACATTAATTTACCAACATTACAGTTCTGTTACTTTGCAATGATTGACGCAGTTATTATTTCCCTTAGACTGAACTTGTAACAAAAGATTTAAAACGATGAAACTATATTTCTTTCAGAGGGGAGAAGAATCCATGAAAAAATTAGCAATCGCTTCAGCAATCGCACTTTCAGCGATCGCAGTTTCAGGCACTGCAAATGCTTATCAAGCAGAAGTAGGCGGTTCTTATACTTATACTGATTGGGATGATTTTGATGCAACACATCAATTCGGTGTAGATGGAACTTACTATTTCAACCCAGTACAAACACGTAATGCACCTTTAAATGAAGCAGCCTTCCTTGACCGTGCAAGTAATGTAAAAGCACATGTAAATTATGCCGACAATGATGGCATCAAAGATTCACAATATGGTGCAGGCGTTGAGTACTTCGTACCAGGTAGTGACTTTTATTTAAGTGGTAATGTTGGTCGTGACGATCTTGAAGTCGACAATACTAATGTAGATCGCAAAAAAACTACATATGGTGCTGAAGTTGGTTATTTACCTGCACCAGGTTTATTGCTTGCATTGGGTTTAAAAGGCTATGACATTAAAGATGGCGATGATGGTGTAGACCCAACTGTACGTGCAAAATATGTCACTCAAGTTGGTCAATACGATGCTAACTTCGAAGCATATGGTGCATTTGGTGACTTAGATGAATATAAAGTACGTGGTGACTTGTATTTAGACAAAACATTAAGTGTTGGTGTTGATTACTTAAATGATGATGTACTTGATCATGATGAGTTTGGTATTTCTGCGAAGAAATTCTTAAATCAAAATGTCAGCGTTGAAGGTCGTGTAGGCTTCGGTGATGACTACAATACTTATGGCGTACGTGCAGGCTATCGTTTCTAAGATTAAACGAGCTTAGCAAAACAAAAAACCGCTCAACTTTGAGCGGTTTTTTCATGGAAATGGAAAAATAGCTTACTGTTGTAAATGCAACATTCTCAGTTGCACACTAACATTGCCATTGAACTGATTTTTATCTAATTCATAAACCAAATGTACCTGTGGTTTCGCAGGGTCAAAATCAAACCGATCTGCAACATTAAATGCTATTGCATCTACAGATTGCCCATTGCCCAGTGCCAATTTCAATTTTAAATGCACGTCTTTCAGCCAACGATGTTCTAATACCTGAAAATGCCCTTCAAATACAGGTGCAGGGAATTTTTGCCCCCAAGGGCCTAAATTTTCAATGGTATTCACGGTCGTCAGTTGAATCTCATGCAATGGTAATTCGCCATCTGTCCATAACGTTGCTTGAAATAACTCATCCTCAGATTGGGCAATCAATTCAGTAAAAATCTGCTTAAATTCTTCAAAGTGCTGCTTTTTGATGGTTAAGCCTGCCGCTGCTGCATGCCCACCAAAGAAACTGACCAAGTGAGGGTGCTGCTCCGCCACTTTTTCAATGCAATCGCGAATATGGATCCCTTCAATGGAACGAGCTGAACCTTTGATATGAATACCATCTTTATCCGCAGCAAAGACGATACTCGGGCGATGAAACTGTTCTTTTAAACGTCCCGCAACAATGCCGATCACGCCTTGATGCCAATCTTCATCAAACATCACCAAGGCGGCAGGTAAATGATTTTGATCTAATTGTAATTTCTCCATCTCAAGCAAAGCTTGCTGCTTCATTTGCGATTCAATTTGACGGCGTTCCAAATTTAAATCATTGAGTTGGCGTGCTAAGGCATAGGCTTTTTGTGCATCGGTTGCCAACAGGCATTCAATGCCAATATCCATCGTGTCCATACGCCCTGCGGCATTAATCCGAGGACCGAGTACAAAACCTAAATCTGAGGCTTTTAACTCTGCGGGTTCACGCCCTGCGATATCGAGCAATGCACTGATGCCAACACGGCATTGATTTTGTTGAATGCGTTTTAAACCTGCATCTACCAAAATGCGATTGTTATAGTCTAAACTTGCCACATCCGCATAGGTTCCCAATGCCACTAAGTCTAAATACTGTGCCATCTTCGCAGCCGACTTTCCTTGTTTGCCACGATAACTACTTAGATTGGCAAGCAAATAAAAGGCAACACCAACCCCTGCTAATGCCTTACTTGGAAAATCACAGCCCAACTGATTTGGGTTCACAACAGCCTCAGCTTTTGGTGTTTCTTTAGTGGTTAAATGATGGTCGGTAATAATCACTTGCATCGCATGTGACTGTGCCTGTTCCACCCCTGCATGACTTGAAATGCCATTGTCCACAGTAATCAATAGGTCAGGTTGAAAACTTTCAAAAGCCAAATCGGCAATTTTAGGTGTTAAGCCATAACCATATTTAAAACGATCAGGCACCAGATAATGCACATCCGCACCCATTTCGGTCAGTGCTAAAATCATCAATGCGGTACTGGTTGCACCATCAGCATCGTAGTCACCCACAATCACAATTTTTTGATGTTCATCTATCGCACGGTCAATGATTTCGATGGCTTGATCAAGACCTTTCAAGGTTGGCGCAAGTAAGTATTTCAGTTTTAAATCGAGTTCTTGCTCAGACTGCACACCACGTCTTGCTAAAATTTCAGCAGCGAAATGTGGCAATTGCGGAAAAACATCAGGAGAGCTTAACAAGGGTCGTTGTCGAATTTTAATTTTATTCACTGCATTCACATGTCATATCAATTAAATAGGATTATAAAGAGTTCCTTTTTCATTCAGCAAGCATAGGATTTTTGCAGCATGTCCAATATAACAATCAGCTTTTGAGTGCTTGTTTAGACCTTAAATAATTCAGTCATTTAGCTTAAAATACCAACAAATTTATACACCATAATCAATTCAACTTTTATAATGAGGATATGATGAAAAAAATTCTTTTGGCATTTGGACTATTCAGCCTACAACATGCATATGCTTTACCTAGCACAATGACTGAAGAGGTCTATTTAAAATCATTTGCTTGTGGTTCAGATAGTTGTTATTTATCTATGGAAATTGCCAATGTAGACAATGTTCAGCTTTCAACTTTCTGTGGCGACCGTCAATATTGCACGCAATACCATCAAGCATATGAAAATATGATGCAACACCTTGCTGAAGATGAATATCAGGAATATGAACTGAATGACCGTAAAGCACGTGTCAATCTTAAATTAGTGGATAATCCTTATTCAGGACAAAAAATTTATGAAACTCAAAGTATTGTGTATTTAAAAAATTAAATCTTAAAATCAAAAGAGATCACAAACGATCTCTTTTCATCATTACATATAGCTTAATACAAAGCATTGATATTCATCATATTTTAAGGCATTAACCGTCGAATCTGCCAAGCTGCATCCACTTTTTCATAGCTTAGACGATCATGTAAACGGTTCGGACGACCTTGCCAAAATTCATAATGTTGTGGTTCTAAACGATAACCACCCCAAAATTCAGGTTTATTCAGCTCAGACTGTTGCTCAACTCGATCATGCAATGCTTGAAAACGTTGTTGTAGTAATTCACGACTTTCGATCACACCACTTTGTGGTGTACTGATATGCGCTGCAATTTGGCTATCACGTGGACGCTTATGATAATAATCGGTGGACTCTTCAAGTGAAATCTTCGTGACATAACCACCAATCCGCACCTGACGCTCTAATTCAGCCCAATAAAATAAAATTTCTGCATAAGGATTAGCAGCTAAATCTAAACCTTTTTGACTGTCATAGTTGGTATAAAAATCATAACCTGCTTCCGTTGCACCACGCAGTAGCACAGTACGCACATGCGGACGACCTTTATCATCCGCAGTCGCCAAAGACATAGCATAAGGTTCATGTAGTTTTGCAGTTAAAGCCAGATTGAACCAATTCAGAAATTGTTCATGTGGATTTGTATCCACTTGATCTTCATGCAGTTCACCTTTTTCATAAGTCAGGCGTAGCTCACTTAAATCTTTAATGACATCACTCATGTACCTTATCCCCTTAACTCTTAAGCCTTCGCATGTTGGCGGACTTGATCTGCCAAATGATTTGCAAGATCAGTTACTTCTTGTAAATTATCCCCTTCAACCATAACACGGATTACAGGCTCAGTGCCTGATTTACGAATCAGAATACGACCACGACCTTTCAATTGCTTTTCAGCTTGATCAAATGCGGCAACCAATGCAGGTACAGCAAACGGGTCATACATTTCTTCTAAACGTACATTTACCAAAACATTTGGCAAAAGTTTAAAGTCAGCGATTAATTCATCTAAAGCTTTGTCTTGCTCAACCATAACCGTCAAGACTTGCAGTGCTGCAATGATCGCATCACCTGTAGTGCTTTTATCCAAAGTCAAAATATGACCTGAAGGCTCACCACCGATCGCCCATTGATTGTCTTCGAGTGCCTGCAATACATAACGGTCACCCACTTTGGCACGAACAAATGGTACTTGTGCTTTTTCAAGTGCAAGTTCTAATGCCATATTGCTCATCACAGTTCCCACAATACCCGCAGGTTTGTTTGCGGCTTGTGTTGCGAGGATATATAAAATCGCATCGCCATCAACCAAGTGACCATGACGATCGACCAAAACTACACGATCCGCATCACCATCAAAGGCAATACCTAAATCTGCTTGGTGTTGTACCACTGCTTTTTGTAAATTTTCAGGATGGGTTGAGCCACAACCTTCATTAATATTTAAGCCTGTCGGTTCGTTATACAGAGCAATCACTTTCGCACCGAGTTCACGAAATACCGCAGGGCCTACGCTATAGGCTGCACCATGTGCACAATCCACCACAATTTTTAAATGGCGTAAGTTGAAATGGTATGGGAATGTCGACTTACAAAACTCGATATAACGACCATTGGCATCTTTAACACGGACACTTTTACCCAAATTGGCGTTGTCTTCGATTACGATGTCATTTTCTAATTCTTTATTAATCGCTTCCTGAATGGCGTCAGGTAATTTTTTACCTTCATCAGAAAAGAATTTAATCCCATTATCAAAATATGGGTTATGTGAAGCTGAAATTACGATACCCAAATTGGCATGTAAAGCACGGGTCAAATGTGCAATCGCAGGCGTTGGCAAAGGACCAAGCAAATGCACATACACACCTGCTGCATTCAATCCTGCTTGTAAAGCAGCTTCTAAAATATAACCTGACAAACGTGTATCTTTACCCAAAACAACAATAGGCTTGGTTTTTGGACTAATTTGCTTTAATACTTTTCCTGCTGCAAATCCTAATTTTAATGCAAATTCTGGGGTAATTGGGAGTTCACCAAATTTGCCTCGAATCCCGTCTGTACCAAAATAACTCATTTTTTACCCACTTATTTATCGTGTTGTTTAACAGTTGATTTTCAATCGCATTACTTTACACCAAAATAAAAAAACCGTCATAAAATGACGGTTTTTAAATGCAAAATTACAACGAAAAAAGATGTATTAGCCTACACGGTAGTTCGGCGCTTCTTTGGTGATCGTTACATCATGTACGTGTGATTCAGACATACCTGCTGAGGTAATTTTCACAAATTTCGCGTTTTGACGTAGATCTTCAACTGTTGCAGAACCTGTATACCCCATAGATGAACGTAAACCACCCATCATTTGATGCACGATATTGCCCATTGGACCTTTGTACGGTACACGACCTTCGATCCCTTCTGGTACTAATTTTTCAGCGCCCGCTTTTGAGTCTTGGAAATAACGGTCAGCAGAACCTGTTGCACCCGCCATCGCACCCAATGAACCCATACCACGGTATGCCTTATAGTAACGACCTTGGAAGAATTCAACTTCACCTGGTGCTTCTTCAGTACCCGCCATGAGTGAACCCACCATGATGGTACTTGCACCTGCACCAATCGCTTTTGCCATATCGCCTGAGAAGCGAATACCACCATCTGCGATCAATGGAATTTGATCTTTCAATGCATTTGCAACAGAATCAATCGCAGAGATTTGTGGCATACCAATGCCCGCCACAATACGTGTGGTACAAATTGAACCAGGACCGATACCGACTTTAACCGCATCTGCACCTGCATCTAACAATGCCAATGCAGCATCACCTGTTGCAATGTTTCCGCCAATGACTTGCACTTGTGGATAGTTCGCTTTTACCCAACGTACACGCTCGATTACACCTGCAGAATGACCATGTGCAGTATCAACCACAATCGCATCGACACCCGCTTCTACTAATGCTTCAACACGGCTTGGCGTTTCTACACCTGTACCCACCGCAGCACCTACACGTAGACGACCCAAGTCATCTTTACAACTGTTTGGATACAATTCAGCTTTACGGAAGTCAGTCACCGTAATTAAGCCTTTTAGTTCATTATTTTCACCAACCACAATCACTTTTTCGATGCGATTTTTTTGTAAAAGTGCTTGGATATGTTCTTTAGATTCATTTTCACGAACTGTCACAAGACGGTCTTGACCTGTCATGATATTGCTAACAGGTTGTTCAAGATTGGTTTCGAAACGTGTATCACGACCTGTTACGATACCTACCACTTTACCGTCTTTTACAACAGGTACACCACTGATGTTATTTGCTTCTGTAATCGCAATCAACTCACGCACTGTCGTTTCTGGTGTCACAGTAATTGGATCTTTCACCATACCCGCTTCAAATTTTTTCACACGGCGTACTTCTGCAGCCTGAGCAGAAATGTCCATGTTTTTATGCAGGATACCGATACCGCCATTTTGCGCCATTGCAATCGCCATACGTGACTCAGTCACAGTATCCATTGCTGCTGAAACCATAGGAATATTCAGTTGAATGCCGCGGGTAAGGCGTGTCTTTAAAGAGACATCTTTTGGGAGGACAGTAGAATAGGCAGGGAGTAATAAGACATCATCAAAAGTAAGGGCTTCTTGAACGATGGTCAACATAACAGTCTCGCTGGTAATTTCCGTGAGCTATTATATACAAATTTCCGTTTAAATTTCATTTTTTATTGTCTTTTTTAAACTTGCATGGGACTTCCATATATACAAAATTTATCAAACTCTAGAAACTTGAATTGTTATTTTATGTTGAATGAAAAAATAAGACTTACTTTGCAGCATAGGCACATGCCATTTCATACGTCTTGGGATCATACAAAATGAGTCTTAAATCCACAAAACGATATTGCACCTCCCATGTTTTGCCACGCAGTGGGAAGTCTTATTTACTCAAACCATAAGTGTCTGTGCACTCTGCATTGCCTATTCCCATTTCACTCATGAGCCAATGGGTTCGCGCCAAAGTAAAAGTACTGGTCGAATAGGCATAATCCGCAAGCAAAGTTAAAGCAATAAAAATACCCAGTCCTTTAACACACTTGGTCGTAGCCATCGTCATTAATTGGCAATACAGGTTCAATTTCAACCAATGGAATCAAGCCATGTGCAAAGCGTGCTTTATTACACTGTGCATCGCCTGCTTGAACTTCCTTACAGCTTGAACTGCGTTGTTCATACATCGTACAGCTCACCTGCTGCCCAATCTCACCTGACAACATGACACAACGTGGATTTTTTTGATTGGTGCCTTTCATACATGAATAGACAGGGGTTAATTCTTCTACCACATCATCAGGCATGATCTCTCCTTCTGCCCAATAAAATGACACTCTAAAAAAGGCGCAACACGCCCCACAGCTTAAGCACGCATCCTGTGCTGGGATTTGAGACAACATATTTTTAAAATTCTCGTGGTCAAAAAAACCTCTTCCATTAAGTTACAATGAAAGAGGTTTAAAAAAGATTTTGGCACTGCAAATCTTAAAAATATTTTTTCTTCAACTCAATATTTTTTTCTAATTTTTTGTTCGCTTATTGTGGGCAGGTAAAAACCGTTTCATCCATCAAGTCGATGCCGCACTGTAAATTTTCGATCCAATCCAAAAATTCATTAATCATCGCTTTACCAACAAAAGGCGTTCCGTGTTGCGGTACAATCATTTCTATATCCATTTGTCGTACCATTTTCACCCATAAACGGATAATACGATTTGAACACATATAACGCTGATGAAAACCTTTCATCGTGGGAATATGTGCTGCAAAATTATCAATGGGTTTCGAAGCATCTTTGACCATAGATGCGCCCATATCACCTGAAAATAAAATTTTCGCAATCGGATCATAAAATTGGAAATTACCCACTGAATGTAAAAAGTGTGCAGGCACAACAATAATTTGACTTTGTCCTAGTGTAATTGAGCCCCCTTGGTCAGGTAATTCGATCAGACGCTCTAACCATCCACCTTTCATGCGATCACTCATAAATGCTGAGTTTAAATGCGGTAGGAAACGTGCCCATAATTTTGAAGCCACCACTTTGGCATCTGTATAAACGAGCCAACGTGGCATAGAGGTAATAATGTCAGGGTCTTGATGCGATGCCATAACATAATCAAGATTTTGCAAACGCGTATATTTATTGAGTTCCATCGTGAGGGGCACATAGGTCAAATCACCACCAGGATCTAACACTGCTGCTCTTTCATGATCTAAAATTAAAAACTGATTGGCTTGTACACCTTCACCTTTAACTAAACTCGTAAAACTAATGCATTTATGTGTACCATTATCAAACAGTACTTGCGATGTGGTGCGATCTAAAGCCATACCCCAACCTCTAAAAATTATTTATATATTTCACTTCTTTCATTTTCTTTTTTCTACAAGCAATCAGACATTTATAGTACAATATGTCATTCAAACGATTTATAGATGAGAACCCCGATGAAAGAATACGAAAGCGTATTTTAAATTCCTTATAATTTATAAGTATTATGATCAAATTACAATTAAAACCCAATGTCAGATATCGAAATTTTGCAGTCATATTTAATAAATAGCATTGAGCTGATGAACAACTCAATGCAGCTGCAAAACCAAAATGATTTAATGATGAACTTTTAGAAAAAATAATGCTGTACTAAAGCGGCAACACCGATCACCAAGAAAATCAATGCACCAATTTTATGAATCAAAGAAATTGGTAATTTTTCTGCGAGTTTATTGCCAATAAATACCGCAGGTGCATTCACCAACATAATCCCTAATGTTGTCCCTAAAGTTACCCAACCGATACTGTCAAAACGAGCAGCTAAAGCAACGGTTGCGATTTGCGTTTTATCACCAATTTCTGCCAGAAAGAACAACACAAAAGTTGCCCCAAACACACCGTATTTTTGCCATTTGTTAATACTTTCAGACTCATCATCCAACTCATCTGGAATCAACATCCAACCTGCCATCGCAATAAAGCCAAGTGATACAATCCAAAGCAGTACTGTTGGACTCAACACAGTGGTAATCCATTGTCCCAGCAGTGCAGAAACCCCATGGTTAACTACAGTGGCCAAGAAAATAGCGATCAGAATCGGTATAGGTTTGCGAAATTTTGCCGCAAGAAGTAACGCAAGTAATTGTGTTTTATCACCCATTTCAGATAGGGCAACGACAACAAGCGAGATGAGGAAGGCATGTAACATGTCATATTCTCAGGCTAGCAATATTTACCAATGACTTATCCCTCCTGCTAGCCTTGTATCATGATATTTACCATGACATGCGGAGTGATAAATCAAAGGTCTTGCCAACAAAAGATATGCTTAAAAAGCAGATTGGTTCTTTGCTATGATGACCATGTTCTGTTGAACAATTATGTTGACCATCACCTATTCACAACTAAAATGCATGTGAATAGCGGCTACTCCCCAATGAAGTGTAGAACTAGTTTACAATGTCTATAAAAATTTTACAGCTATTTTTCCAATAATTTACTTGAAAGACCTATCTTCACTCATGACGACAACCCATTTTTCCGAATATGTTGAGCAACATTCATCTCCTCAAACGATTTTTGTCCTTGGTGGTGGTCCTTCATTAAAAAAACATGATTTGACACCACTGAATACACCCGAACATTTCGTCATCTGCTGCAATCAAGCATTTCAACTGATTCCATCAGCAAAAATCACTCATCACAGTGACTATGCGTGGTGGGAGCAATATCAGTCTCGGTTAGCAAGCGAATTCCGAGGTGATTTCATCACAGGCTGTGGTCTAGGTAATAGCAAAACTTATCCTAAAGCGGTGACCGAACTCAAAATTACGCCACCGACACAGTGGGAACAGCTCTTTAGCTCAACGATGCAGGTCTACGGCAATAACTGCGGCTTGCAGGCAATGTGTATTGCCCATTTATTTCAACCACAAAATATTGTGCTCATTGGCTTTGATTTCAAAACTGAAAATGGACAAAGTCATGGCTATGCAACAGAAAATTCTGCCTCAATAAAACGTTATGAATCTTTTTGGCGTATGTTTTTGAGGGATTTTACTGATTTTGAAAAAATTAAAGCCAAACAATGGAAAAAAGTATTTACTGACCGCCCTTTACCTAGCATTTGGAATATCAATCCTGATTCAGCCTTGTCAATTTATGATCGAAGCAAAAATTTGAGCGATTTTCTATAAATTTTAAACTTAGTCAAAATAAAACCCCGCCGTAGCGAGGTTCTCATTCAGATTAAAAATTTAATTTATAGCAAAATATTACGGATATCTGCCAATAATTTAGTCAGCTTATTGGTGAAACGTGCTGCATCTGCACCATTAATCACACGGTGATCATAAGACAATGAAAGCGGCAACATCAGTTTTGGATCAAAAGCTTCACCATTCCATACAGGTTGCATGGTCGCAGGTGAAATCCCCAAAATCGCCACTTGAGGCCAGTTCACTAATGGTGTGAATGCTGTGCCACCAATGGAGCCTAAGCTGGTAATGGTAAAGTTAGCCCCTTGTAAATCTTTCGGTGAAAGTTTTTTATCACGGGCTTTTTTACTGAGCTCACCCAATTCAATCGCAATTTGCTTAATTGATTTTTGGTCAGGATTACGCAGTACAGGAACAGTCAAGCCATCTGGTGTTGCAACCGCAATACCCATATGAATTTCATGACGTAGCACAACTGACTTTTGATCATCAGCCAAGTGCCCTGCAAAATAAGGTTCTTCTTTCAACAAGAATGCCACCGCTTTAGCAATGAATGCCAAAATCGTCAGGCTAATACCATCTTGCTTGAATTTACCTTTCAGTTCGCCACGCCAAGCTTCAAGTTCAGTAATGTCTGCCAAATCAAACTGCGTCACTTGTGGAATAAAGTTATTCAATGACAATTGTGGTACTGACACTTGCTGTAAACGCGTCATTGGTGCAATTTCACTGCCACCAAATGCACTAAAGTCAGGCAATGCAGGCAAGCCTGAAGCAACCTGAGTCACTGCTGCTTGTGGTGCAGATGGTGGTGCAGTTAAGCGTTGTTTAACATAAGCAAAAACATCTTCTTTGACGACACGATCATGCGGACCTGAAGACTCAACTTGCGCTAACAATACACCAAGTTCACGAGCCAGTTTACGTACAGCAGGACCCGCATAGACTTTGGCATTTTCAGCCTGTTGTTCTTTGCTCAGTTTATCCGAGGTATGGGCAAGATGTGCTTGCGGCTCTACTACTTTTTCTGCTTTTGGTGCAGCTTTTGTTTCAGTCTGTGCTGCAGCTGCTTTTTCTTTAGCAACTTCAGAAGGTTTGACATCAGCAACCCCATCAATGGTCACTAAAGGCATGCCTTGTTTGACGTCTTGGTTTTCACTTACATGAATTGCTTTGATCGTGCCCGCAACGGTACTTGGTACTTCAACTGAAGCTTTATCGGACTCAACAACAACCAAACTCTGATCTTTTTCAACACGATCACCGACGCTGACCAAAATCTCAGACACAGATGCTTTATCTACACCCAAATCAGGTACAGCAATCTCTACAGGGCTGGCTTGTACAGTTGTTGCCTCAGCTTTCGGCGCTTCAGCAGGCATAGATGCTACAGGGCTCGCTTTGGTTTCAGCAACTGCCACAGTCTCTTGGGCAACTGATACTGTTTTCACAGTAATTAAAACCACACCCTCTTTGACACTGTCGCCTTCTTTGACGATCACGCTTTCTACAGTACCTGCAACCGTGCTTGGGACTTCTACAGTGGCTTTGTCCGATTCAACCACCACGATGCTGTCATCAACCGCGATTTCATCGCCTGCTTTCACCAAAATCTCACCGACCAGTGCTTTTTCCACACCAATGTCAGGGACTTTGACTTCAACAGTTTGCGATGTTGTTACAGGAGATGCTGTTTCAGCTTTGGGCTGTTCAGCAACCGTTTCTGCTTGTGTAGGTTCTACTTCTACTTTTTCTTCGACTTGCGTAGATTCTGATTGCGTTGCTTCCGCTTCAGCAGATTCAACTTCAATCAGCACTGCACCTTCAGAAACTTCATCCCCTTCAGTAACTGCAATGTTTTTAACCACGCCTGCCGAAGTGCTTGGCACTTCAACAGAGGCTTTATCCGATTCGAGTAATACAATACTGTCATCTACAGCAATCGTATCACCCACTTTTACCAAAATCTCAGCGACAGTGGCTTTATCTACACCAATATCAGGAGTTTTAACTTGCATTATTTATTCTCCTCAGTTGGTTCTGCATATGCTGCAACATCTTGTACTGAAGGATGCGCCTGTGGTAACCAAGCCACTGGACGATCAACATCAAGTTCAAATGAAGAAATCGCATCTTTCACTAAACGTGGATCTACTTCGCCTTCATCTGCGAGTTTTTTCAGCGTTGCAACCACAATGTGTGCAGCATCAACACCAAAATAACTACGCAAATTGCCACGAGTATCTGAACGACCATAACCATCTGTACCCAAAGTCACATATGGACGGCTGTCTGGCAAATAAGCACGGATCTGTTCACTGTATGCGCGCATATGATCGGTTGCTGCAACCACAATACCATCTGTGCCACGCAGTTGCTGCGATACCCAAGACTCTTGACCATCTTCAAGTGGATGTAAACGGTTGTATTCTTCAACTGCCATACCATCACGTGCTAACTCGTTAAAGCTTGTCGCACTCCAAATATTGGCATGAATTTGATATTCATCTTTTAAGATTTGTGCAGCTTTAATCACTTCACGCAGAATCACGCCTGAACCAATCAACTGAACTGTCGCTTTTTCATCTTTTTCGAATAAATACAGGCCTTTTTTAATACCTTCAATTGCTTCTTGTGGCAATGCTGGCTGATCGTAGTTTTCATTCATTAGTGTCAAGTAATAGAAGACACGCTCTTGATTGACATACATGCGTTGTAAACCATCATGCACAATCACTGCCAACTCATAACCAAAGCAAGGATCATAAGCCACACAGTTTGGAATCGTTGCAGCCAAAATATGTGAATGACCGTCTTGGTGCTGTAAGCCTTCGCCATTCAATGTGGTACGACCTGCTGTTGCACCACACAAGAAACCTTGTGCTTGAGAGTCACCCGCCGCCCATGCAATATCACCAATACGTTGGAAACCGAACATGGAGTAATACATATACATCGGGATCATGGGTAAGTTATTGGTTGAATAACTTGTACCTAATGCCGACCAAGCACTCATCGCACCTGCTTCGTTGATCCCTTCTTGTAACATGTGACCATCTTTTGCTTCACGATAGTTCATGAGCTGTTCTTGGTCTTCAGGAGTATAGTTCTGACCATGTGCAGCATAGATACCCAGCTGACGAAACATACCTTCCAAACCAAAGGTACGTGCTTCGTCAGGAACAATTGGCACAACACGATCTTTAATCGCTTTTTCTTTCAATAATGCAGCAATCAAACGCACCATCACCATGGTGGTTGATTGTTCTTTACCGCCACTACCTTTGAGTACACCATCAAAAACTGAAAGTTCAGGAATCGCCAACGCTTCACTTTCTTTACGACGTGCAGGCAGATAACCGCCTAATGCTTCACGGCGTGCTTTCATGTATTTTAATTCAGGAGAGTTTTCACCTGGACGATAGAAAGGTAGCTCTTCCAAGTCTTCATCTTTAAACGGCAGATTGAAACGGTTACGGAAATACTTCAATGATTCCAAATGCATTTTCTTGATTTGGTGCGTTTTGTTGACCGCTTCAATTTCTTCAGACAGACCATAACCTTTTACGGTTTTTGCCAAAATCACTGTAGGTTGACCATTACTCGTCATCGCTGCGGCATAAGCTGCATACACTTTGTATGGGTCATGACCACCACGATTGAGATTTTCAATATCTTCATCGCTCAAAGCTTTAACAAGCGCTTCCGCTTCAGGATATTTACCAAAGAAATGCTCACGCGTATATCCACCACCTTTCACTTGGTAACGCTGATAATCACCATCTAATGCTTCCTCCATACGCGCTTTCAAAGCACCTGAAGCATCTTTATCTAATAAAGGATCCCAATGACGACCCCAGACGACTTTAATCACACGCCAGCCTGCACCACGGAATAATGATTCAAGTTCTTGAATAATCTTACCGTTACCACGTACAGGGCCATCAAGGCGCTGTAAGTTACAGTTCACCACCCAAATGAGATTGTCTAATTTTTCACGACCTGCGAGTGAAATGGCACCTAAACTTTCTGGTTCATCCATCTCACCATCACCGAGGTAAGCCCAAACTTTGCGATCTTCTTCTTTGATTAAACCACGATTCATCAAATATTTTTGAATATGTGCTTGATAAATTGACATGATTGGCCCCAAACCCATCGATACGGTTGGGAACTGCCAATAATCAGGCATCAAATAAGGATGTGGGTAACTTGAAAGACCTTGACCACCGACTTCACGACGGAAATTATTGAGCTGATCTTCAGTCAAACGCCCTTCTAAATAAGAACGTGCATAAATCCCTGGTGCACAGTGACCTTGATAGTAAATCATGTCACCACCAAAGTGATCACTATTGGCGCGGAAGAAGTAGTTAAAGCCAACATCATACAACGTCGCAGAAGATGCAAAACTTGCCAAGTGACCACCTAGATCATCACCTGTTTTGTTAGCACGTAAAACCATTGCCAATGCATTCCAACGGATGAGCGCACGGATACGACGCTCCATATCTGGATCACCTGGCATAGCAGGTTGTTCTTCTACTGGGATCGTATTTAAGTAAGGAGTATTTAGTCGCTGAATAGGGACATGCTTCGAAATTGCTTGTTGGTATAATTTTTCGAGCAAAAAAGCAGCACGTTCACTGCCCATATGTTGCAACACAGAATCAAAGGCATCTTGCCATTCTTGTGTTTCCTGTGCGTCAGTATCACCATAATACGCCATGTTTCACCTACTCCTTAGACTAATTTTCTATATCTTATATGTATCATGTTTTAGAGGTGTTAAGTTATCGTTACAGATGAATGTAGAGCTGTTGTATTATTTAGTAGCTAAATACATACTGACCAAAGCTCACACAAAGCAACAAAAAACCGCCAATAAAGGCGGTTTTATATACACTTAAGATTTTATTTGATGATAGTCTATTGAAATATAGAATTCACTATGCATCCAAAATCAAACGATATACATCAATCGAATGGTGCGTGATTATGGCAACATTGCTAAATAGGTAGATGGATTTTTACGTTGACCATCTTTCACTACTTCATAATGTAAATGTGGGCCTGTACAACGCCCCGTACAACCAACATTAGCAATATGTTCACCTGCTTTCACCTGATCACCCACACGAGCAATTAAGCGTGAAGCGTGTGCGTAACGTGTTAAATAACCATTACCATGGTTAATTTCGACATATTGACCATAGCCTGTACCCCAACCTGACTTGGTCACAATACCTGGACCTGTTGCATAGATTGGCGTACCACTTGGTGCTGACATGTCTAAACCAGAGTGATTTTCTGCACGACCACCCATGGTACGACCACCATAATTTGAACTTACACGTTTTAAATCAGGTAATGGATGCGTCACTAACCATGAATATGGAGAGCCTGCTGAATAGCGAGACGCTGTAGATGCAACATGTGAAGAAGAAAGTGCTGCTGAACCGTATTTCTGAGCAATTGTTGCATTGTTCAATTCAATTGATTTTTCATTTGATGTACGTAAATGCGGTTGAAATGTTACACTGCCTGGAATATCCATATCATCAGGATGTGTATAAGAGCCTTGAGACAATGTTTTCGAAAGCTGCTCTAAACGATCTGGAGCAGAAGGATTAGAAACATCTAATTGAACTAAATCTGCGAATGCAACCGATGCAGCAGAAGCTGCTAAAGAAAATGCCAATAAAATACGTCGCGAATGCATAAAAACCTCTTTTAACTGTTCTTAGTCAAGTTCCTTGAGTGATCTCGTCCTTGATATCTACTGAAACGAGGGCTTAAGATAAGACATAACTATGTAGGAATAATGTATGTCTGAACCTAAAAATCTCTTCCATCAAACAAGACAACACGTAAAAACAGGAAACTTATCGTTTCTAAAAAAGCAAGTTGCCGAATGGCAAAGACTTACTAAATTAATTCAACCCTTATTACCTCAACCAGAAGTATGGCAGGTCGTATGTTATCAATACGGTATTTTGACGATTACCGGTGAAAATCAAGCTATGATCAGTCAGCTCGGTTATCTTCAAAAACAATATATTTCTCAATTATCACAATTAGAAGAGTTGAAAGATTTACAAAAAATTCAAATTCGCCTTCGCACAAGAAAAGTAGAACCTATACTTTCAAATAAACCCGTTCAAACCCTTACTCCCGCAACGCAAGAAATGTTACAACACGCTGCAAGCTTTGTGAACGATGCTAAGCTTAGCCAAGCTTTGTTACGTTTGGCAAGCAATAAAAAGTAAACAAGAAAATAAAAATTAGTATATTGTATTTACAAAAAGCCAAATAAGTCACATTTTTAAATGTTACTTTATAACATACCTACTCAAAAGCAAGGACTTATAAGACCTGTACATATTGAATAGGACAAGAAGATATGTCATTAAATGTTACAATTTCATAGCTGCTTGGATCACTTTTAACATTGCGTAAAAGCTGATTATTCAGGGCATGACCCGATTTATAACCGTCAAACTTGGCAATAATTTGATGACCAAGCAAATATAAATCCCCTACTGCATCTAAAATTTTATGTCGTACAAACTCATCTGCAAAGCGTAAACCTTCTTCATTCACTACCCCAGTATCATCTAGCCCCACAGCATTATCTAGGCTTGCACCCAGCGCTAAATTATGCGCTTTGAGATAATCTAAATCCTTCATAAAACCAAAAGTACGTGCACCACTCACTTCATACACAAAAGTTTCAGTCGAGAAGTCAATAGTTGCAGACTGGTATTCTTTAGCAAAGGCTGGATGATCAAAATCAATTTCAAAATTAATTTGAAAACCATTATGAGGGGTAAAAACAGCTTTTTTATCCTCAATTAATGCTTCTACAGGCTTGAGCATACGAATAAATTTTTTGGGTGCATCCTGCTCAACCAAACCGCCTTGCATTAATAAGTAGATAAATGGTCCTGCACTGCCATCCATGATCGGAATTTCAGAGGCAGAAACTTCAATAATTAAATTGTCGATGCCTAAACCTGCAATGGCACTCGTCACATGCTCAATCGTTCCCACTTTGGCGTCATGTTCAACCAAATTGGAGCACATAAAGGCTTCTTGCACCAGCATAGCATCAGCACGAATTTCTACAGGCGGATTTAGGTCAATACGGCGAAATACAATACCCCCATCAGCAACATGTGGCAAAAAGTTAATCATCACTTTTTGTCCACTATGCAGTCCGATGCCACTCGCTTTCACGACACGTTTCAGGGTACGCTGTTTCAACATGCTTCTGTGTTCTTCAACCTAAATCTGCTATACGTTAGCACATTTAGCCATTGATAAAAAACAAAAAAGGCAGTAAAACTTACTGCCTTTTTCGATCATCATCAGTATTTATTTAAATAATCAATTATTTACGTTGTTGATTCTTCAAATAATCTTGAATGCTCATCGGTGTAGAACGTGGTGATGCACTGGTATTCGCAACAGGCGCATCATTGTTCTGACGCTTACTGATCGCAGGAATATCATCCTCATCTACAGCATTTTGAGTAGATTGCTGTACATTTGCAGCAACACTTACAGGAGTACGACGTTTTACTTCTGCTTCATTGGCATTACGTGTTAGACCTGTGGCAATCACAGTCACACGAATTTCATCACGTGCGTCTGGATCAAATACTGTACCAAAGAAGACTTCGCCTTCATCAAGGTCAACAATCTGATTGACAACATCTGTGATAATTTCAGTTTCACGTAATGTAACATCTGCACCACCAGTAATGTTAATCAAAACGCCTTTGGCATTCATGATATTCACATTATCTAATAATGGGCTACGAATCGCTAAACGTGCAGCTTCTTCAGCACGATCTGGACCACTGCTCTTACCTTCACCCATCATGGCATAACCACGGGTACTCATTGCAGTTTTTAAATCGGCGAAGTCAAGGTTAATATGACCCGGACGAACAACTAAATCAAAAATACTACGCACAGCATTTAACAATACATCATCTGCTTTGCGGTAAGCATCTTGCATAGAGATGTCACCATACACACTAAGTAAGCGCTGATTTGGAATAATAATCAATGAATCAACATGTTGTTCTAAAGCTTCAATGCCTTTTTCTGCTGAGCGTTGACGGCGGCGACCTTCAAAGTTAAATGGTGTTGTTACCACACCCACTGTCAAAATACCCATTTCTTGAGCAATTTCAGCAACAACTGGCGCAGCACCTGTACCTGTACCACCGCCCATACCCGCAGTCACGAATACCATGTCCGCACCTTCAAGGTGTTGGCGAATCAATTCACGACTTTCTTCAGCAGCAATTTGACCTACATCAGGGTTTGCACCTGCACCCAAACCACGGGTACTTTGTTCACCGAGTTGAATTTTAAATGGGGCATTCATACGATCTAAAGCTTGTTTATCCGTATTTGCACAAACAAATTTTACGCCTTTAATGTCCGACTGCACCATATGCTGTACGGCATTACCACCACCACCACCAACACCAAATACAGTAAAACGGGCTTGACCGTTACTATCGGTTTGTTCATCTTCTAAAAATTCAAATGAGGCCATGACCTTTAGATTTCCTACTTAATGTATGGCAGTCACTTAAGCCCGTATACTGCCTTGATCTTCAATAATAAAATTTGTTTTAGGATGCTGCTCATTGTTAAACTTGTCAAGTATAGGACGACATACTTACAACTTTTTAACAATATTCCAAAAAATCAAACCTAAAAAATACCTTTCAATTTGTTATTCATTGCAGTCCAACCATTGGCTATACGCTCCCAAACTGAGCGATGGCTATTGACTTCTGGTTCTTCTACAGCATCTTGCATTTCACTTTGACTAAATAACAATAATCCTGACGCAGTTGCATACATCGAACGGCGTAAAGCAGATAAATGTTGTTCATCTGCATATACATTTACTGTGGGATTACCCAAATGTGCTGAAACACCTAACATTCTACGTGCTAACGTTACCATACCTTCGATTTGACATACATCCCCTGTTAATACCACACCATGATATAAACTTGGTAATGCACCACGTTGTTCTAATTCATCACGCACCAAACCTAAAATTTCTTCATAGCGAGCAATGATAATTTCAGCAAGTTCAATGCGGCTGATGGTTTGTGGACCATCAATTGCTTCAAACTGAATCATATGCTCAGGTTTGACTTGATGAATATCTACACAACCATAGAGTAACTTAATTCGCTCTGCTTCTTCTGTAGTGGTTTGTAATACAGCTGCAATATCTCGCGTGACATTTTCACCACCACGTTGAATGGTATGTGCAAGTACCAAATGACCTTCAATATATACGGCAATATTGGTCGTGCCTGCGCCAATATCGAGCAAGCAAACCCCATATTCTTTTTCGTCTTTTAGCAAACTACCTTCTGCTGTTGCTAAACAAGATACCACCATTTTCTCAACAGAAATATTGGCACCTTTCATTGCACGATCAAGATTCTGCATAGTTGCAATCGGCATCATCATGAGCTGATAATGTGCAGTCATACTATGTGCAGTCAAATTAATTGGATTTTGTACCCATTCTTGTGAATCATCCAATTCAAAGCCCAAAGGGACAGCCGTTGCTAAATAATGATCTGCAGTTAAATGACTGGCTTTAGCCAAATCTAATGCACGAACAACTTCTGAAGTCGTAATCGTTCGATCTGGATTCGCAATTGGGGTACGTCCCACAGCATAATGACTTTGTAATTCTGTACTAGGGATAGAAACCCATGCCGAATGTACACGACATTCTGCCATGTCTTCCGCTTCTTGCACGGCTTGTTTTATGGCATTGGTCACTTTATCTAGGCTAACAATTTTGCCTTTATTCATGCCTTTATTACGTGCGCTTGCCATACCAATAACCTGAATATTATCAGGGGCATGCACCTTACCTATTAGAACTGAAACTTTATGTGTCCCAATGTCTATCGCAACAACTGAGGGAACAGCTTCACTCATCACTTCACTACCATTATCTTCATATTGTTTATCTTTGGCTTATCGCCTCTTATAAAGCCATCTATTATGGCTGTACTATGCTTGGATCTGCAACGCTTGGGTCATTGTTCGTTACAACAAAGCCACCATTTAAAATTTTTGGCATTTTTGCATCTTTCCATTGAATCGCAAGACCATTTCGATAACGCAAATCAATGGCAGCAATATTTGACCAAACAGGTTTTAAATCAGTTTGTGCCAAATGACTTAAACGTTGTAATTTACTCATGGTTTGATCTTGGTCAACAATAATGCGCATACCCGAATCAAACTGCATAAACCATGTCATTCGTTCTGTTAAATACAACTCTTTCAACCGAAGATGAGTAGGATGAAATAATTGATTAATCTCATTATAGCGACGCATCATAACTTTAGATTGGCTCAGTGGCCCATGCAAAAGTGGCAAATTTTGATGATTGCGTAACTGTGCTTCACTATACACATCGCCACTGTCACTCAACAATCGTCCTGTTCCCCAACGTGCAATTGCATGACGTGGCATCACTCGAACACGAATCCCATTGGGCCATGCACGAGCGACAACAACGCGATCTACCCAAGATACTTCTAATGCCCGATCTCGAATTTGCTCTAAGTCAGAAGTAAAATAATTATCCTTGACCACAGGGGCTAAATATTGCGACAGCATTTGATTTTCGATAGGTGAATCTACACCCACCACTTGCAAAGTCGCGACTTTAGCATCTGTCACAACTTTATATAAACCAAACAAACCAGCAACCAATACTAAAAAAGCCACACACAGCAAGACCCACCCACCAGCATGAATTAACTTTTCTTTACGAGTGGGCGGCTTCTCATGTATTGAAGTAATTGCTGCCTTTTTACGGCGCATCGAAGCAGGGAGTTGAGCCATAAATTAGTGTGTATCGCCCAAAGTCTGTTCTAAAATTGCCACACAAAGTTGATCAAACTCATAACCAACCGCTTGAGCAGCTTTTGGTACTAATGAATGACTGGTCATACCTGGCACAGTGTTAACTTCAAGCAACCAGAAATTACCTTGTTCATCTAGCATGGCATCAATACGCCCCCAACCACTTGCACCCACAGCTTGGAAAGCACGTAAGCATAGTTCTTGCAGTTGTTTTTCTTCTGTTTCGCTTAAACCACACGGAATTCCATATTCAACGTCGTTGCGGTTATATTTTGCTTCATAATCATAGAATGCAACATCCGCAGGCGGTTGTAAGCGAATGACAGGTAAAGCCTGTCCATTTAAAAAGGCAATGGTATATTCACGCCCTGTAATCCATTTTTCCGCCATCACAACAGCATCATGAACTGTTGCTTTTTCAATAGCTTTTGCTAGATCTTCAGCTTTTTCAACCTTACTCATCCCTACACTTGAACCTTCATGTACAGGTTTGATGATTAAAGGTAAGCCTAAACTTTCAATCACTTCATTTAAGTTTGAATCTTTAGAAATGATACGATACGGTGCAGTCGGCAATGCTGAACCTTGCCAAATTTGTTTGGTTTTAACTTTATCCATGCCAATTGCAGAACCTTGCACACCAGTTCCTGTATAAGGAATGTTTAACCACTCCAAAACACCTTGGATCTGACCATCTTCACCACCACGACCATGCAAGACAATAAAGGCACGATCGTAATTTACAAGTTCCGTCACACTACGTTCTTGTGGATCAAAGCTTTCAGCATTTACTCCTGAACGCAATAATGCTTCTAATACAGCTTTACCACTATCTAATGACACCTCACGCTCAGCAGATTTACCACCAAGCAACACCGCTACTTTGCCGAATTTAGAAGCATTTGACACGTTTAAATCCTTAAACTTATATGTTAGTCAATTTAAATTAAAATATTGGGTTTCACTATTTTTCTGTCAAACAATAAAAACCCAACATTGTAAATTATTTTAAATACAATTGATTTTGAGCCAATTCTATCGAAATTGCACCCACGTTACCCGCACCTTGTGTTAATAACAAGTCATTCGCTTGTAACACTTTTTGTATAACGTTCTGCAAATTACCTTCGACAGGATCAATCAAAATCGGCTCAACCTCGCCACGCAGGCGAATACTACGCGCCAATGAGCGGCTATCCGCACCCACAATCGGTTTTTCACCCGCAGGATATACCTCTAAAAGTAATAGTTGATCGACTTGTGACAACACATCAACAAAGTCATCAAAACAATCACGTGTACGACTGAAACGATGAGGTTGGAACATCATCACTAAGCGACGATCTGGATGACTCGCACGTGCCGCTTTAATGGTCGCTTCAACTTCTTTAGGATGGTGACCATAGTCATCGACAAGTTTTACATTGCCTTCGCCAAGCGCAAATTCACCTTGTACTTGGAAACGACGACCCACGCCACTAAAGCTTTCTAAAGCACGTGCAATAGCAGCATCTGAAACACCTTCGTCAGTTGCAATACCAATTGCAGCCAAAGCATTTAAAATATTGTGTAAGCCTGGCAAGTTAATGGTTAAACGTAAAGGTTCACGATCTTTACGTAAAACAGTAAAGCTTGATTGCATGCCTGTTTGTTCAACATCGATTGCACGAATATCATTATCTTCATTAAAACCATACGTTAAAACGGGACGACCGATACGCGGCATAATTTCGCGAATATTGGCATCATCACCACAGACGACAGCTAAACCATAAAATGGCATTTTTTGTAAAAACTTGACGAAGGTATCTTTTAATACGTCAAAGCTACCACCATAAGTGTCCATATGGTCTGCATCAATATTCGTGACAATCGCAGCCATTGGCTCTAAGTGTAAGAATGATGCATCTGACTCATCCGCTTCAGCAACGATATAACGGCTTGCTCCAAGTGCAGCATTTACACCTGTACGATTGAGTAATCCACCAATCACATAAGTTGGATCCATATTTTCTTCAGCAAGCATGCAAGTGACTAAGCTAGTTGTTGTCGTTTTGCCATGCGTGCCCGCAACTGCGATCCCATGACGATAACGCATTAACTCACCCAACATTTCGGCACGACGAACAACAGGAATGCGGTTTTCAATTGCTTCTTTAACTTCAAGATTTTCAGGATCAATGGCAGTTGAAACCACCAATACATTTGCACCTTGAATATTTTGAGCTGCATGCCCGATATAAACTTTAATCCCGTTTTCTTCAAGCTGTGCCGTTGTTTTAGATGCCTTAATATCAGAGCCTGAAACTTTATAACCTTGGTTTTTCAATACTTCGGCAATACCACACATCCCTGCACCACCAATACCCACAAAATGGATATGCTTAATACGGCGCATTTCAGGAATTTTAATCAGGTTTTTTGCTTTATCAGCTGGGCTTGTTGGAGACATAATCAACTCTAACTTACAAATCTTGAATTAAACCAACCACACGCTGTGTTGCGTCAGGTTGGGCTTGTTGACGAGCTTTAACCGCCATTTCCATCAATAATTGGCGATTCATCAACGGCATTAATAAATCCTTTAACGAATCAGGTGTCATGGTGGCTTGTGGACAAATTTTTGCAGCACCAATTTTTTCCAAAAAACGAGCATTTGCTGTTTGATGGTCATCCACTGCGCTTGGTAAAGGGACAAAGACCGCAGCGACACCCGCAGTTGCCACTTCAGTTACAGTGAGTGCGCCTGCACGACAAATAATTAAATCAGCATCACTATACGCTTTTGCCATATCTTCAATGAATGGCTGAACTTCAACGTGCAAAGTTTCAGGTAAATTTGCATATAATGCTTGTGTGGCTTCTTGCTTATTTTGACCACATTGATGATAAACACTCAGTGGAACATTAAGCTGTTTCAACGCTTGTGGTACACATTCATTTAAAGCTTGTGCCCCTAAGGAACCACCCACAATGAGAATACGAATGGGTTCACCTGAATTTTCACGTTCTTTATAACGATAAGATGGATTATAAATTGCGGTAATTTCTGCACGCACAGGATTACCTGTTGTCACAATTTTTTCAGATGCAGGAAAGGTATTTGGAAATGCCTGACATACTTTTTTTGCTACACGTGAAAGTTGCGTATTGGTAAAGCCCGCCACAGCATTTTGCTCATGAATAATCACAGGAATACCCAATAAACGGGCAGCCAAACCACCCGGACCTGCAACATACCCCCCAAAGCCTGCAACAGCATCAACTTTGAGCTGCTTCATATAGCGCATTGCGCTTAAGGTTGCTTTTAAAATTTTAAAAGGTGCTGCTAATTTACGGACAAGACCATTGCCACGTACACCTTGAATATCAATTTGATAAATTGGAATATCATGTTGTTTTAATAAACGATTTTCCATTCCCGCCGGGGTTGCTAACCATGAGACTTGGCACCCTTGTTGTTGCAACTCTTTAGCGACCGCTAAGGCTGGAAATACATGCCCACCTGTACCTGCTGCCATCATCATGACATGCTTAGGTGTAGTTTGTTGAGGTTTGCTCACAGTCTAATTCTTCAATACCAAAAATAAAATTTAACGAGTCTTTAAGCAGACAATTGTAATCACAAACCATGAGAGGGAAAAGTTTATTTACTTTTTTTCACCTGACACTTCATTGTTTTTTTCTACTGATTTGAAAGTTTAAACTAGTTTTGTTATTAATCTATCAGAAAATACTTATTTTTGTACAATTTATATATTTTAAATCGGGATTCCTGTATGCCTTAAGTATTTATCGTATCTTTCTCTTTATATGAAAAATTTATCTATAAACTTAAAATTGTTTTTATAGAAATATATTTTATTCTCTTTATACTCAAATTTGACTTAAAAATTATTCATGGAAGAATAGACATCGTGACACAACATAATTCACGACATGATCTTTGGATTATTGCAGCAGGATATTTGGCTGCGATTCATGTCGGTAAACTCTCCCCTATTCTGCCTATTTTACAAAAACAACTTGATCTAAATCTTGCACAAGCAGGACTTGCTTTGTCTTTAGTACAAGCCGCAGGTATGTTGTTTGCGTTATGTTTAGGAAGTTTCAGTGAAAAAGTTGGGCTTAAACAGTGCTTTATTGCAGGTTTAGTGATTTTAGGCTGTGCAAGTTTAAGCGGTGTTTTTATTAGTTCACTATTCAGTTTATTTTTCTTTAGATTTTTTGAAGGAATTGGCTTTTTATTGATTACCCTCACTGCTCCTGCAATTTTAAAAAGAATCTGTGATCCACAAAAAATGAATGTAAAAATGGGCATCTGGGGGTCTTATATGGGACTCGGTGTAGGGATTGCCATGCTCAGCATTCCGTTATTATTACAGTACTTTTCTTGGCAACATATTTGGTTTGGTTTAGGACTGCTCTGTTTAGGCTTTGCAGCAATTGTGCAAGTTTTACTTTATCTTCCACGTACACATTCAACACAGACCTCATCATTATCATTTTTAAGTGTTGTTAAAATGACACTGCGTCACGCACCTGTTGTCTGTTTAGCCATCATTTTTGCTGCTTATACCAGTCAATGGCTGACCGTCATTGGTTTTTTACCGAGTATTTATCTCAATGCAAAAATTGATTTTCAAGTTGCAGGGATATTAACAGCTCTTGTTTCAATTTCTAATATTGCGGGAACATTGGCTGCAGGTGCACTTTTACACCATGGGATTACGGCTAAAAAACTCATCATTACAGGTTTTTTGACCATGTGTACGATGTGTTTCGTTATGTTCGTATTCAATCAATATTTACCATTTCCAATTCAATATTTCAGTGTCATTATTTTTTCTGCTGTAGGCGGGCTGATTCCTGCAACCGTTTTTGCGATTACTTTAAATTACGCACCTCATCCGAATGCAATTGCAGCAAGTGTCGGTTTAGTATTACAAATTTCAGCTTTTGGACAATTTATATTGCCACCTCTGAGTGGAATGCTCGTTTCATATACACATAATTGGAGCAATATTGTCTGGATTACCACAGCTTTGTCTTTACTTGGCATTGGCGCAGTTTGGCAATTATTTAAAGCGTACCCCGTAAAAATACAATAAATGTCATTTAAAAATTTTAGACATATTAAAAAAACACCAGCTTGATGCTGGTGTTTTCAAACCGACTTAAAACGATTAACGTCCTGCTTCTAGGACAGCAAATAAGTCATCAGCAATTGAGGTGCCAAATTGTGTATCAATTTCTCGAATACACGTTGGGCTGGTGACATTAATTTCAGTGACATAGTTACCAATCACATCTAAACCAACAAAAACTAAGCCTTTTTCTTTTAAAAATGGACCCACTTTTGCTGCAATCGCTTTGTCATTTTCAGTCAATGGTCGAGCTTCACCTAAACCACCTGCTGCCAAGTTACCACGCACTTCTCCATTTTGTGGAATACGTGCCAAGCAATATGGAACAGCTTCACCATTGATCATGAGAATACGTTTATCACCATCCACAATTTCAGGAATATAACGCTGTGCCATGATTGGTTGTGTACCATTATTTGTTAAAATTTCAATGGTTGAACCAATATTTACTCCATCTTGGTATAAACGGAAAATACCCATTCCCCCCATACCATCTAAAGGCTTAACAATCACATCACCATGTTCTTTTAAAAACTCGCGAATCAGACTTTGTTGTGACGTCACTAAAGTCGGCACTTGTAGCTCAGGGAACTGAGTTGCAAATAGTTTTTCGTTACAGTCACGCAGGCTTTGTGGCTTATTAATAATCCATGCACCTTCACGCTCTGCTTGTTCTAAAATATAAGTGGTATAAACAAAGTTCATATCAAATGGTGGATCTTTACGCATCAACACCACATCATAATCAGCCAAAGATTGCTTTTGTTTTTCACCCAATTCGTAATAGTGGTTGTAATCTTCAAATACTGTTAAAGGATGAATTAAGCCAAACGCTTTACCTTGATCAATATATAAATCTTGCTGTAATGCATAGCCGAGTTCATGCCCACGTCGTGATGCTGCCCATAACATTGCCATGGTTGAATCTTTTTTGAGATTTACATTTTCAATCGGGTCCATCACTACAAGTACGCGCATTTTTAAGCTCTTTTTCAATATTTAATGGTTTTAGTATAGCCGAGATTTTTCTTGCATTTATGCCATTTTCAGTAAAGCTTTGATGAATTATATTTTTAAATATTTTAAGGATAAATATGCAACAAGCCATAATTGCTTTTCATATAGACCATGAAGGTCATTGGGTGGCTGAGCTTGCTTGCGGTCATACGCAACATGTTCGTCATACGCCACCTTGGCAAAATCGTCCGTGGATAATGAATGAACAAGGGCGAAGAGAAAAAATTGGGATGATGTTGGAATGTAAAGCGTGTGAAGTGAAGAACACGAGTTTTACTTAAGTCATCCATAAATTACGATCATCGGTAAAAATGAAAAAGAGCGCCTAAGCGCTCTTTTTTACTTAATCATGTCGATCAACTACCGCAAACACTTTGCACAAAATTCAAAACAACATGTTGTATTTTGCTCTTAGGGTAATTTAGGCAAGAAGCATTGCTTCTTCAAAGCCCTCACTGCCGCAGGCATAGCCTTTGCCGTAATTTAGGCAAGAAACGTTGTTTCTTGAAAGCCCTCACTGCCGCGGGCACAGCCCTTGGCGTAAAATCAGCAAAATGCGTTGCATTTTGAAACCCTGATTTTACTCCCATTCAATCGTTGCAGGTGGTTTAGATGAAACGTCATAAACAACACGAGAAACGTCTGCAATTTCATTCATAATACGTGTAGAAATCTTGTCTACGAGGTCGTATGG
This sequence comes from Acinetobacter sp. Marseille-Q1623, assembly GCF_902809895.1. Classification (NCBI taxonomy): domain Bacteria; kingdom Pseudomonadati; phylum Pseudomonadota; class Gammaproteobacteria; order Moraxellales; family Moraxellaceae; genus Acinetobacter; species Acinetobacter sp. Marseille-Q1623. The sequence goes on from NZ_CADDWG010000002.1 coordinate 560,187, forward strand.
AAGATGTGCAAAACGAGCCGTCATAAAGTCAACTGTTTCAACCGCACGAAGTGCAATCACCCATGCATAACGACGACCATCACCCACCACACCCACAGATTTGACAGGTTGGAATACAGCGAATGCTTGCGCAGTTTTGTCATACCAACCGCTTGCACGAAGCTCTTGCATAAAGATGTCATCAGCTAAACGTAAAATGTCAGCATATTCTTTTTTCACTTCGCCAAGGATACGAACACCTAAACCTGGACCTGGGAATGGATGACGATACAGCATCTCATGTGGCAGACCTAAAGTTGTTCCTAAACGGCGAACTTCGTCTTTAAATAAATCACGGATTGGCTCAACCAATTCAAACGCTAAATCTTCTGGTAAACCACCCACGTTATGGTGTGATTTAATCACATGCGCTTTACCATTTTTAGTTGCAGCAGATTCGATCACGTCAGGGTAAATCGTGCCTTGAGCAAGGAAATTTACGCCATCAAGTTTACGTGCTTCCTCAGCAAAAACTTCGATGAACTCACGACCGATGATTTTACGTTTTTTCTCAGGATCAACTTCACCAGCAAGTGCAGACAAGAAACGATTTTCAGCGTCGGCACGAATCACACGGATGCCCATGTTTTTTGCAAACATGTCCATCACTTGTTCGCCTTCGTTCAAACGAAGTAAGCCATTATCCACAAATACACATGTCAATTGGTCGCCAATCGCTTTATGTAAAAGTGCAGCAACCACAGATGAATCCACACCACCTGAAAGACCTAGTAATACTTTTTGATCACCAATTTGCGCACGTAATTGCTCTACACGTAAGTCGATGATGTTTTCAGAATTCCAAAGGTTACGGCAACCACAAATACCATGAACGAAGTTAGACAGAATCTCTGCACCTTTGGCAGTATGTGTCACTTCAGGATGGAACTGAATACCATAGAAACGACGATTTTCATCCGACACCATCGCAAATGGACAGCTTGGTGTGCTTGCAGTCACTTGGAATCCTTCAGGGATACGCGTTACTTTATCACCGTGGCTCATCCATACTTTCAATTGGTCTTTATTGTCTTCAAGATCACCAATCAATTTGTCACGAACCTGAATATTGACTTCAGCATAGCCAAACTCATGTACATCACCTGGCTCAACTTTACCGCCAAGTTGCTCTGACATGGTTTGTAAACCATAGCAAATGCCCAATACTGGTACGCCTAAATTAAAGACGATTTCTGGTGCACGTGGACTGCCTTCTTCATGCACACTTTCAGGACCACCTGAAAGAATGATCCCGTTCGGGTTAAATGCACGAATGTCTTCTTCTGACATATCAAACGCATACATTTCAGAATAAACACCAGCTTCACGAACACGGCGTGCAATCAATTGGCTATATTGAGAACCGAAATCCAGAATGAGGATACGATCTTCAGTAATTTGAGTATTGGTCGTCATGGATATACAACTATGCAGGCAAATGGATTTAAGCGCCATATTCTAACATTTTTCAGCGCAGGACGCACACCATTGCAGCAAATTTGCATAATTTTCCACAAATGTACTTGTGAAATATGCGAATACAACGGAGAGCCCAACTGGGTCAACAAATATATTCCATAGTTAAAAAATCTAAACTCAATCAAACAGCAATTTATATAATCACACAAATAATATTCTAATTTTTATCCAATCTAAGGTGATGTATACTGAAATAACAGGCGACTTTCACTTGGGAAATTCTTCTATGCAGCCAACTAGTAAAAGCTCTTTGTCATTTAAAGTACTTTATACAGAGTGCGGCACACAATGGTCACATTTTGGTCACCGAACATGGGGACGGCTAATAAAATTTATAAGTAGGCTCAAGTAAACACTTTGAACCAGCTAGAAAAATATGAATAAAATCAACAATAAAAAAGCCCCCATCTTTCGATGAGGGCTTTTTGAATCTGGAGCGGGAAAGGAGACTCGAACTCCCGACCCCAACCTTGGCAATAGTCACCGACATAAATGACCTTAAATTACAGCAAGTGTATTTAATTATATTTATTTAAAATCAAAAAATTACCAATATTTTTAAATTTAACGTCATTTTACATTGTCTAAAGTAACATAATTATGGTCACTTTTTTAATTGAATAATTTATAAACAATGACAAACATAAAATAATTTGTATCGCTGTGGATAATTAATTTTATACCATTTGGTAAAAATAAAGAGGATTGTTGGGTCGATTATAACTTTTCAATATCTATTCGGAGCTTGATATTAAATGTAAAGAAAATAAAAATTGTATTTATCAGACCTAACTCTCCGATTGGAAAATTCATATTTTTATAGAGCTATAAATATGGCAATAATATAAAAGGCCACTTTATGATGAACCCTACAACCTCTAATTTTAAAGATAAAGCGCTCGGTTGCCTGATTGGGCTCGCATGTGGTGATGCTGTTGGTACTACTGTTGAGTTTTTGCCCCGAGGCCGATTTAAGCCTGTTACGGACATGATTGGAGGCGGAAAATTTCAACTCAAGGCAGGCATGTGGACAGATGACACTGCAATGACTTTGTGTTTGGCTGAAAGTTTGATTATTCACAAAGGCTTTAATGCACAAGATCAAATGGATCGTTATTGGTTGTGGCTAGACCAAGGCTATAACTCCTGTTTGCCTCATGCTTTTGGAGTTGGAAAAACCATCTTGAATGCTTTATTTCGCTATCATAAGACGGGGCAAGTTTATAGTGGTCGTACCGAATCACACTATTCCGGTAATGGGTCTTTAATGCGTCTAGCCCCGATTATTTTATATTATCAACACGATTTAACTCTGTTATATCGTTACGCTGCATTAAGTTCACAAACCACACATGCATCTACTGAGTGTATTGAAGCTTGTCAGTACTTTGCTCATGTAGTCACCAATGCTTTACAGGGACAATCCAAAGAACAGATTTTTGATATCCACTTTTCGACAGCGTTACCTGATCTTCAGCAGATTGTTTTAGGACAATATCGTGACAAAACAGAAGATCAAATCAAAGGCAGTGGCTATGTCATAGAAAGTTTAGAAGCAGCACTTTGGGCTTTTTGGCACAGTTCAAATTTTGAAGATGCAATTTTGAAAGCAACCAATTTAGGTGATGATGCAGATACAACAGCAGCGATTTGTGGGCAAATTGCGGGGGCATATTATGGTTTAGCAGGAATACCGAAACACTGGAAAAATCAACTCTATCGCTATGATGATATAGTTCAATTGGCTGAATTGCTTATCGCTGAGCAGATCTCATAAGATTTTATAATTGAGGGTAGATCACCTAACTTTAAACGATAACACGGACTTAGAACTTTCTACTTTTGACCTCAATTAATAATGAGAGTATACCGTTCTAATCATTAAATCTTGCGCAGCTGTGTGGCTCATGGCATTTAGCCTTGAGCCACTTTATTATTGAATTCGGTGGCCGCTTAAGTAATCACCTTTAAATTTATGAAAAGTAATTACACAAAATAATTTACAGCTTCCATTAACTCTTTACCTATATCAAGGCTTGGCTTTAACATATCATCAGCAAGTTCTCTCTTACTTGACAATAATCTATCCAATTTCACCTCAAATGTATCAAAGTCTTCCGCCTTTATCGTCGGATAATACACAAAAACTTCTTTTTCTTGACCTATACGATAAGCACGATCAGTTGCCTGATCTTCCTTAGCAGGATTCCAACTACGTGTGTAATGAATAACGTGATTTGCTTTTTGGATATTCACTCCAAATCCTACAGCTGTAGTAGATAAAATAATGATATTAAATCCAGCCTTTTTTTGAAATTTATCAATTAAATTTTGTCTGGTTAATCCTTTCTTACTACTCGTATTAGAATCACCATTTATAGTTATAATATTTAAGCCAAATCGTTCCATTAAAATTCGCATGAGAAAAACTTGTATATCTCTAAACTCTGTAAAAATAATAACTTTTTCATTTCGTTGTTTAATCATTTCCAATGTATTGATTAACCAACCCACCTTTGGAGAATCTTTTAATGTTATATCTGACTGAAGCTGTAAAGGATGTGCACAAATCATTCTCATGCTATGTAGTGACGTGAGCATTGCTCCCTGATTTCCTTCAGCTGACATTTTATGAAAACGATTCACCACATCCACATATAACTGTCTTTGCAATGGAGAAATAGTGATGTCCTTACAATGTACTACCTCACTTTTTGGTGGTAAATCTGCAACATCATGCTTCATTCTTCTTAACACTTGAGGTGCAATGATTTCCCGTAGTTTTGCTAAAACTGTTGCATCACTGCCACTGCTATTTTCTATAGGTTTTCGATAGTTTCGTCCAAATTCATTGAGTGGGCCTAATAAGTTTTCTTGTATAAAATCAAATAAGCACCAAAGATCAGTTAATGAATTTTCAACGGGAGTTCCTGTACATGCTATTTTAAAATCAGCTTTTTGTGCCTTAGCTGCTTTGGTTACCATTGCTGTTGGTACTTTAATTTTTTGTGCCTCATCACAGATCATGATGCCCCAATCTTCTCTTGCCAAAGAAAACTCTAGATCACGCATAGTTTCATAGGTAGTAAGAACAATATCTGCCTCTCCACGCCATCCCTCTTCAAGAAGATTGGTAATACCATGATGATCTCTCAATTGTGATGAAATCAAATGCCTAGGTATTTTTCTTTCTTTCAGTTTTTCACCATATAGACTCAAAATTTCAGGAAACTTAGCACTAAAAAAACGATTCGCTTCAGCTTCCCAATTCTCTAATAAGGAAACTGGTGCAACAACTAATACAGGTTTTTTATTCTTTGCCCGCTCTAAATACTCACCAATGAAACATAGTAATTGTAATGTTTTCCCTAAACCCATATCGTCAGCTAACAAACATCCACCCACATGTTCTGGCGCATATTGATGTAAATTCTGTAACCATGCTACACCATAAGATTGATGTGCCTTCAGACTAAATTCTGTTTGCCTAAAACTACTTGGTAATCTCGCATGTGGTGGAGAACACTCATCAAAAATAAGTTGATTGGCGCGTTGTTTAGTAAATTCAGCTTCTTCAATATTATTTGCAATTAATAATGTATCTTTCTTTTTTTGATACTGAGCTGTTTTTTCTTCAATTACACTTTGATCTTGATTATTAGAAATACGCAGTTGATTCAGTAAGTTTTGAGCCTGTTCTATAGATAGCTTTTTATCCGTATTTGGGAAGGTGAACTCATCTAAATTATTCTGTTTCGCTTGCTGAATACATTTTTCAAGCAATTCAATATTTTGTTTTAAATTTTCATCTTGTAACAGCTGCCCTAAATCCATGAGATGCTGTGGCAACCACTCAGACTCACCACTATCTCTTTTAATAAATTCAGAATTAAGTTGTTCTGCTTCACCAATACCAATGACACGCTCACTATAATTAGATAAATCTAAAACTTGCTTTGCCTGTAATTCATCTTGGTATTTTTGTATTTCATGCAGCTCTTTTTTTAAATCTTCGATTTCTTGCTCTAGAAATTGACTACGCTCAATTTCATATCCAGCCCATATAAAAAATAACGATTTTTTTTCATAAGCTTGAATAAAAAACAAAGTTTGATCAATATTGTTCAATTCTAAGAATATTGTGCTGTGCTCTCTTTCCGAATTTTCATGAAGTACTAGTTTTGCAGCTTCATAATACCCTAGCTCATTATATTGTTTTTGAATTTGTAAATTATAAGTATAAATTTCTGCTTGTTGTTTTGATGCCTCAAAACTCTCTGGTGAAATGACACTAATCGCGTCATCACCTAATTGAGCAAAAGGATTATGTATAAATGCCTGAGCTCTTTCACCTGATACACGACGATTTGGCATTTTTTTGATTTCAGTTAATACACTTTTGACTTGTGGATCAATCACAATATGTGCAAGTCCACCATTAGGTAAACTCATACTATATTGATCCTGAACTTGATTATATTGATCAAATGCATCTAACCAATTTTCTGGCATTTCATCAAATTCTGGTTGAATTTCAACAACAGACTCATGACTAATTAAGTTTCTTCGAAGATTAAGTTGTAACTTTTCTGGCGCTAATACAATAGTCTTTCTTAAAAAATCATCTAAATTTGCATTTGCTTTATTCGCTACATTTCTTATTTTTGCCCAATATTTTTGGTTTAATTCTTTATCTTTTGGCTGTAAATGTGAAAACTCTTTAAGTAATTCGACTAATTTAAAACATTGCTCATTGAGTAAATATTGCTGACCATCTACTGTTAGGATCGCACCCAGCCTCTGATATGGGCTTTTAATTCTCGTATTATTCTCGTTCAGCCATCCATCTAAAATGATTTTGAATTCAGTATCACTTAATCCGCCCTCACTTCGAATAATAGGGCGTAAATTGATTTGAGAAGGTAAATTTAATAAGTGAATAACACTATGATGTTCCTTATCCTGTAAAATTTGGAATAACTCTTCCCATGGTAAAATATAATGATCATCTGAAAGATATGCTAATTCCTCTTCTTCAAGACTTTGCCAATAAAAATCTGCATTTTTGGTACTCACATTTTGTCTAGATGAATACAGAACGCCTAATTCATTAAAAATGAATGGATTTGACTCTAATGGAGTAGCTTCATCCACATGAGAATCAGTATTTTTCTTTCTTTTCCAAAATGCTAGTCTCATTCAAATACCCCTTCACAAGATTAATCTGGATAAATTCCTAAAGCTTTTAAACGTTTATCAAAAGAATTTTCCCATGAACCATTATGGGATAAATAAAAATCTGCCTTTGCAGTAGATTTTAAATCTGTAATATTTACAAGTTGTAAACTAGCATTAGCCCCTTTATAAGGAAGCTTTCTATAAAAATATGTTGCATTATTAAGTTCAGAAAATTCAACTATATAATACCCCCCTATTTTTATCATAAATGCATTAGCTGCTGTACTTTTTCCAATTATTCGCTTATATCTACCCTGATTTTTATTTTTAAATTCTTCTTGTTGCCTCGTTGCATGGTAAATTGCATCATCATTTAAAAATATTTCTGAAAGAGAAACTTGCTTAATAAAGCGCAACCAATAATTGAATCTACGCGTTTCTGCACCATGACTAAATACCTTAAAAAATGCTTCTAGATCCGCTCTCACAAACCATTGGTTCACCATATATCTAGTCTCAGCATTCACATTATTCCACCCTGCCGATGAATTATATTGTGGATTTCCCCATTGATTTAAAGCTAAATGCTTTAATGCATCATGTACAACTTCCCGTTGAATACTCTGTGCATATCTCTCTAGCAGAGCAACAAGAATTTCCGTGGTATATAACGTATTTTTTTCCGATAATATAAGAAATCGTGGAATTAACTGAAAGAATTCCGCTTCACTCATTTTCTTAATAGATTGAATTGAAGAATGAATCAAATCATCCCAAAACCAGCTATTAGGTGCTATTTTTAAACTTTCTAAATCCTGTTGAATGCTATTTGAATCTTGATCCTTTAAAAATCTGCCTACAAAAATTTGAGTAGGTAAGTCTGATAAAAGTTCAGGATAATCTATAAGGGCATTCATCCACTTTTTCGGGCGCTGTGCATCTCTGTAAACCTGTGATCTATGTGCACTCAGTATACTTCTCAGGTGAAGCCACGTTTCAGGCTTATTTTTGACATCTTCATTTTCTAAAGCAAAGTAGCTATACAATAATGGAAAATAAACTAGTCCGATAAGGTCTAGCTTAGCTTGTGTAAAATGTTGAAGAATTTTTTTACCAATATCACTAAAAATGAGTTTATTTTCAGTGTCTGGTAAAACTTTACTTAAAGCCCACGCTAAATTTTTCCAATCTCGCTTAGAAAGCGAATAGAAACCTGTATCGTGAAATTTAGAAATTGTTCTAAAAATTTTTTGATCTAAAGGAATAGCATTCTCAAAATCGTCAAATCGTTGTTCAAGAACATATAATGTTTTGATTAATTTCTGTGGCTTTACAAATTTTGTGTGTACAACCTCTTGAGCCAAAGAATGACTTAGTTGTTGTTCTAACCTCTGTTTTAACTTGTCTATGCTCATATTAAACTACCGTGCTAATTGACATGTCTCAACAGGCGCTGAAACAAACTTAGGTTGTGGTGCTGAAGTCTCTCTCTCTTTTAATCCATAAAATTGCATTCTTAATTCGACTCGACGAGATGCCTCTTTACTGTCTTTAGCTGAGTTAAAAGATACTCCCCCTGCCAAAAAGAGCTGTTTAACTTGATTTTTTTGCTGTTCGGTTAGAGATAACCCTGTACTAAATTTGGGGTCAAGTAAACTGCACATCACCCATTCTGAACGACGCAAACTCAAATTTAAATTATAGAGATATGAGCCATCAGTATCTGTGAAGCCTTCGATCACAATTTGCTTAAACCATTTTTCACCTTTTGGATTATTTGCTTCTTCAATAATAATTGGGACAATTGTATTTAATCGCTGCCTACCAATTTCATTTAAACGATAATCATTGTGTGCAAACCGTCCTGCCTCACCAAAATTAATACGATTATTTTTACAATCTACCTCTATTCCAGCATCTTTCAGCTTTGCACTATGCTGAATACCTTGACAAATATTTAAAATTTCAGCACTTCTCTGATCTTCAGCTTGAGTTGCCTCATTAATCTTTTTTGTCACAATCATCAACGATACAGCCATGACGACAAGAAACAATGTCATCAAAGCTGTCATTAAATCTGCAAAAGAAATCCAAAAGGGTTTTTCACCATCGTCTTTAGGGCGAGCTTTTTTAGAGTACCGATTACCTAACATTGATCATGCACTCCAGTTTAATTTTTCTTCTGTCTAACGAGGTCCTCTAGATCCTCAACAAAATTTCCTAGGCCCTCTACCCCAACAGAAAGACGCTTAACAGCTTGATCTAAAGTGTTGTCATAAATACCTAAAGAATGATTTAGACTTGTTTCAACAGAAGCACCAAAGCTATCAAAGCTTTTAACGAGAACATCACTGACTTGCTCAAGATAATCTTGCATCTCTTGTTTAACTTGACTTAATGCACTTGTCATTTGATGCATATCATCAAGCATTTTTGTACTCATCCCTACTTCAGACTGTGCTTGTTTCAATAAACTTTCTAAAACACCGATTGCTTTGTTTACACTATCTTGTGAGTTTTTATAATCACCCAATAACGAGATAAGATTACTACTTGCGCTTGTAAGATGTGTAGATGTAACAGTGACTTCAGAAATTAACTCTGACGCTTTATCAGTAACAGTAATTAATGATGTACCAGCCATATTAAATTGTTCTGAAGCAAGGCGCATTTTTTCAGCCCCATTGTTCATTCCATGAATACTTTCTGTCGTTACTTGAGTCAGTTTCTGAATATTATTTTTGTATGCATCAACCGCATTTTGACTTTGTAATATAAGTTCTTTAATTTCTAAGCCAAGGCTATTTATTAATACTGAGGACTCTTCATGTAATTTATGCTGGTTCGCAGCAATAATACTATCTTGCTCTATGCGTTGCTGGGCAATATTAGCAACTACACTAGACATTGTTCCACCCATATTTTCTATAAGCTCAGAAACTCTGCCATTTAACTGCTCAATTGAATATTGCCCTTGTTCACCAATTTTTTTTGCACTTTGAGCTAAATGATCAACCATCTCATTCATTTGTTCTGACATAGCATTCTGCTTTGACTGAATATCTTCAATCATATTTGCCATCTGAATTTCTAAGTTTTTCGTAGAACTTTCACTGTTTATTTTCATATCGGTTACGAGTTGACTAAACCCTAACTGCATTTCTTTCATCGCAGATACAGATTGAATCATCATTTCACTCATACCATTCATTTGTGCGCCAAAAGTTGACTCTAATTTAGTCATAAACGCTGTCAGTACATCTGCCATAAGTGACTGAACAGCAGAACTTTGATCACCACTGACTTGCTGTACACTTGAAGCAATTTTTTCTAAAGGTGCTTGTAAATTATCTGAAATAGACTGGCCAATTTGATCTGCCATATCTTTACTTGTTTTGGCATAGCTTTCTGTCAACTGTGAGGTAAATGCCAATTGATTCTTTTTATTTTCATCAATTAAGTTAGTCATCATAACCTTTAAGTCATTGACTAAACTATCTTTTAATTGACGGGCATTGGTTTCATTTGCCTGTGATGACTGCAATAGTTTTGCTAAATATTCTTCACCAGTAGCATCATTTTCAAAAATTTTATCAATTTCAATCGTTAGACTTTCTAAGCTCTCATAACATTTTCTTAGCCAAGATTTTTCGCGCCATGTGATAAGCATAGCAGCTAAAATTGCCAGACCAGATGCAATAAAAGCCTCACCGACTCCACCTAATAATAATGCTAAACTGTCTTGCACTTTGGCAGGATCACCAGCAGGATCAAAGGCAAATAAACCAAATAATAATCCAGTAAATGTAGCAATAATACCAACACCAGTAATAATACCTGGTAAATGTTTATAAAACTCTACTTTTAAAGGGGTATCAACCAATGCAGATTGTGTAAAAAATACTTCACTAGCAGCTGTTGCACGAGAAGTAAGTAATACACTCTCACCATCTACGATCTCATAAACATCATGAAATGAACTTTTGTAGTTCAACCAAGCATTTTCTAAAAGTAAACTATCTATAAACTTATTATCTAGTTCAGATTTATCTAAATTATTTATATCAACTTGCTTTAAATAGTTTTGGATAGATAATAAATCATTATTTAATTTTTCTGCAGGTTGAATATAATTTTAAAAATCTAAAACCAACGACTGATACAAAAATCAACATGGTTATTGGAATAATAAAGTAGCTCTGTAAAAACTCAGCAATAGCTAGCAAGTGAACCCCCTAATTAAAATCTCTTTAATATGGAAATGATATCACTTACTTTTTATATAAAATATTAATTTTCAAGAAAATAAATTTATATATCTGCTCTATTAAATACCCACCTCATAAATCGCTGTCCTTTTTCACACTCAGGTCTCATATTCAAATCAAAAGGTAAGATTCTTAAAGTTGAAGCCCCATATTTAAATTTAAAATCTTGCAACGGTTGATTAAATACATCTCCTCTTGCAGGATAAATCATAAGCACTTCGTGAGCATGATTTAAATAAAATGCGCTGTAAGCAAACATTTGCTGAATATCACTGTCTTTTAAACCATAACGCCCACTTGAATCATTTGAATCCAATAATTTCCACTTGGTATCTGCAACCTTTAAAACCTCTGCCTCAGAACTGACCCTTTTCATAAAAATATCAGGTCTGAGTCTAAACATGGATTTGCTTCCTTGTAGACACATATGTTCAGTACTATGCTGAGTATGAATTTCCCACTCTTTCTGAGCTTTGTTCAAGAAATGTGCAACATAGTGTTCAAACAATTTCTCCATCGGAAAAAGTAAACTCATACCGCGCCAGTTGCCTTGCGTGGAAACAGGCATATATTCACCCAGTATGAGTTCAGTCCAAGGCTTGATCTCTGCATATTGCGCCAATAACCGTCCTGATTGCCATTGTTTAAAATCTTGTTTCACATTCAGGCTCTTCGGAATTTCACCTGTCATTAAGCGGAGTTCTTGCGCGAGTTTCCAATTGCTTGCATGTTTAGTCTTTTTACAAACAACTTCCAATGCAGTTTTAATCAAACGATTTTCTGGTCGATTCACCTCATACACATCATGCTCAATGGGAAAAATATGTTTTTGGGCAGGAGACTGACGCATGTATTGGGCATGTTGTAACTGCCCACGTAGAAATTTTTGATCCTCTTGCACACGATTATAGTCAAAACGAAGACCACGTTGTACTAATCGTTCAAAGCATTTTAAAAACTGAGTAATAATCCATTCATGCAAAGGCTGTTTAAATTTGCTTAAATCTGCTGCACCCACTTCTCGATAAGGCAAATGCAGTGAAACACTGAGCATATTTTGCAGAAGCCTGCGCTCTTGTTGAATAATCTCCTGCTCATCCCCCTCTTTCATATCCACATGCTTGGGTAATATTTCAATACGAGTACCACATGGAGTTTCAATAACACCCACATGCTGATCAAGCTTTAGCTTTTTACGACCTGCAAGTTCAAAGACTTTTGCCCCATGCTTGGAAAATGAAGCAGACAATTCACATAAATGCTCAAACGCTTTTTCAGGGATATAAGCATGCTCAATAGTAGACTTTGGGCAGCCGTCGTATTGCACACTGATAAAAGCATATTCTCGAACAGTAAAATTAGACATAAATTCTTATTCTTTCGAGCCTAAAATTTGAATAAAAGCATCTATCGTTTTAAATGCATTGTTATTGATTTTCCAAATTTTCTTTTCACTTGAATAACCCAATTCTTGCTCAAACTTTGATGGAAATAATTCTGCGATATTGATGTCTTTATCCTCGACAATCATACTGTTATTGAAGAATACTAAATTAATCTTCGCCCAATCATCAAAGAAATATTCTTGCAGTTGAGGAATGATTTTTTGTTTGAAAATATGTGCTAAATGCTCAAGTGTAGGTTTTTCTTTTAAGCTCATAAAGTTGGCATGACCGATACAATGATCTCGGTCTAAAAGCACTTCTATTCGTTGATTCATGGCTGATAAAATATCCGCAACAATCACATCTTTATCATTTCCATCTTTATCTTTACCAGATATTTTTATTAATTCACCATCCTCATTTTTAATTTCCTGAGGTTGCGGAGGCATTTCAATAAAGGTAAAGCGACGGCGTAAAGCAATATCTAAACCTGTTAAAGAACGGTCTGATGAATTCATGGTACCAATGATGTAGACATTGTTTGGGACAGAGAATTCTTCTTTTGAGTATGGCAGCGTTACAGACAAAGCTTCGTCAGCACCTTGGCGTTTTGAGTCTTCAATAAGGGTAATGAGTTCACCAAAAATACGGGAAATATTGCCACGGTTGATTTCATCGATGATGATTACATATTTCGATTTTTCTTTAACTACAGGGTTTGCACTATGTAGAAGTTTATCTAAAAATGGAATTAAATTTGCCCAAATTGCGCTATAACCATTAACTAAATAGGGCTCTAATATTTCTGACTCACCCAAAATTTCAATGACTTTTTTTTCAGCTAAATTTCTATCTGTAATTTTGCCATTCCTAAATTCTCTTAGTAAAAAATCGGTCAATACACGCGATAGATGAATAACGTTTCCATTGGGCTTCTGAATCTCAAGTAACTCTGTATTCATTTTCTTTAAAATATAACCTTTCCCAAACTCGATTGGCTGTGTAACTTGAGTAATGCTTTGATTATTATCGATTTGTTTTGCTTGATCACAAATTTTTTTAAATACACCCGCTTTTACATCATAACGTAACTGCCCTTGCTTATCTGTTTCAGCTCGAATTCCCTCTACAAAATCTTCATAGCTAAAACTCTGGTGAAAAGTCACGAATTGAATTTGTCCTTGCTTTTTATAAATATCAAATCTTTTCTTTAATTCTTTACGATCTAATTGCGGATCGTATTCTGGATCTAAAATAGACACAGCATGGTTAATTGTATGATAGGTTTTACCCGTACCAGCAGCACCAAATAAAATGCGGTTTAAAGCCTGTTCCATCATAACCTCCCCCTTAATTTCTTCATTTTTTTGTTTCTTTTGCTTATTCGCTAAATAGCCTTTTCTTACCATCGTAAATAGCTTTTCTACATATGGGAAAAAGCTTTGATTCCCTTGGTTTTTTATGAGTATTGGCAAAAACTCAGGTAAAGGCGTTTTCAGATAAGATTCATAGCCTATTCTCTTTATGTTCGTTTCAGTCACGATTGGAATAACACAAGGATTACTAAAATTCTGATATAAAAATGCAATCATCCATTTCAGTCCCTTAGTAAACTGAATTTGATCAATTGCTATTAAATCACGACGCTGTACTGCAGCGATGATATCGAGTATTTCTTGTTTAATCTGCTGGAATGCCAGCTCTGGATCATCACCGAGTCTTTTATGCCAAGAATATGGCTTCTCATTGTGATATTTCTCATTGTTACCTAAGCCAATAGGCTCCCAGAAATCAAAATAACAAGCAAAAGTAGGATCACCTTGGGTTGGGTCAAAACTATCTACTTGTGAAATAAAACAGTCTGTATTTTTAGCCTGATGATAGTCTTCAATAGTCAGATTCTTAAGACGTTCAACAGACCATAATTCTAGAAATGCTTTGACTTTACGCTCAAGTACAGTGGTTTGATTATCATTTTGTTCGTACCAATCACAGAATTTTTCTAATTCTTCTACTGTATCCAATTCTATGTAATAAACTTGATTACCTAACCACAAATGTTGACTTTGTGATTTTAAACCACTGTGACGACCATCTTGCTCTGAATATTTACCATTCGGCACATCTTTAGTTGACTTAAAATTAAAACTAAACTGACCATTATCTTCTGGATCTTTTTCAATAAAAATTGATACTTTGGCACCTGTTAAAACTAATGCAATTTCTCTGTCACTTTCATTCGTTACCACAGTCATTTTTTCACGACTAATATAACGATCAGGATATTTTTGACTTAAAATTTCATTCGCCTCACTCGGCGTTAAATAACTTTTTTTCGGGTGAGCTTCAAAGTATTGTCCCAAAAGCTGTTCACTATATTCAAATAGAGAAAGATTACCTTTATTCAGAACTAATTTTTCATAGGCTTGTACATAGTTCATCTTTTTATTTTGTGTCAAAAAATCCAACATGACTTTCCAAAATATTGGAATAATCAATGGATTATCTCGATCTTGATATAAGAATGCAATTTTCCATTTGAACATATCACTAATAGTAATTTCTTCAATCGCATTTAAATTGTGTTGTTTGATTGCATCAACAATAGCAAGGATATTATTTTTAATGTTTTGAAATGCTTGTTCCTTTGTTTCCCCAAACTTTTCAAACCAACAATATTCACCATCGTAAATTCGACCGCGACTATTTTCTTTGACTTCCGTATTTCTTCTATGAAATATTCCAAATTTTGAAGCATCGCCACCTCGAATATCTGCAATGGGGCGAGTGGCTTGTTCAAGCCAATATGTAAAAGAGTCTTTATTTCCGACTTGATTATACTCTTCCAACGTCATTTCTTTTAAACGACTTACTGGCCATTTTCCTAAAAAATCATTCCAATTGCTTTGTTGCTCTACTGACACACTTTACCCCAAACCTAAAAATTTAAATTCTATTCACTGCTTCTTACACAACTTAACTTAGTTTTAGTCTTCCCCAAGTCTTTGCCAAGCTCAAACATGCCTTATTTTCTTTTAACCAAATACGTCTACATAGCTCGGTTAAATCATCAAATTGCTGATCAACTTCCTCTGATAATCCATATTCCCAATGCCCTTCATATAAGCGACAATCCGCCAGCTCTTGTATTTTTTCAGCTAGGTTTTTGTGTATTTCAACCAATAATGCTTCTGACATTTCTTCATTGTTGTACCTTGTTAAGGCATTTTCTGATTGCAAAAGTAATTCTTCTGTTTCTCTAGTCCATAAGGCAAAACAACGATCTGCACTTAAACAGTCTATAAATTTTTTGAATTTTTCCAGTTTTTCTTTAAATGCAATATTGGCTTTTATTAATGCGCTGATAGCTATGAATTGCTCTTCTCTATAAGTGAAATTGATATGTAAACTATCTAAGTAGTTTCTAGATTTACGGTCTAAACCAGTCCGTTGCATTATTCCCTCTGAATATATACGACAAAATTAATTGAAAGTGTTTATGAATCTAAATATTTTTATAGCAATCTATAATATATTGAACAACTCTATTTAGAAAAGTAATCCATCACTTGTATTCTTAATCTTAAATTGCTCAACAAGCTGAATAAATTCATCTTTAGGAGGAATAACTCCACCAACCAACAAATCACATTTGGTCAAAGCAACAAACAGCGCTATTGAATAGGCTTGGCAATTAATGGACTTCTGAGGATTAAACTCAATATCTGTAAATGCATTATATGCAAGTGCTTGTTCTTTTAGGTTATCATTCAGATTGAGTGCATTTAAGTATAACCAATCATAAAAAGCAGTTTTGGGTTCAAGTTCCCAACGTGAATCCCGATATTCAAAAGCAATCAAATTTCCTGAGTTTTTGAGGCGCTCGTCTTTTTTCGCATCACGCGAAGTCATGTCCATGATTTCTTTATAAGGACCACCATTCGAGAATACTTTCGATGCCTGAAAGATACTTTCAACACTGATGCTTTTGCCACTTTTAGTTTTAAACATTAAGTTAAACGCGCTGAGCTTCGTACCTAATTCAATCTCTGATTTGCTCGAAATCTCTAGAATCTTAGCTTCTGGATTCTGTGTTAGATAAGCTTCGTGCAAGGATCGGATCGACTTTTGTTTCTGAGTAAAGTGCATCCCTGGAAACCACTCAAATTCAACTTCTATAATATCCACTAAAGTGACACCATCGAATTTAGGTACAAATACGGGTCTTTTTGCCATGATGTTGTCCTTATCTTTTCTCAAATACTGTTTTATTTACACTTAATTTAAAACCTAAATCATGTACCCAAGACAGATTTTGATCTTCTTCAACAATGTAGATTGCTTCGATAAATCCAGTTGGAATATTGCCCTGATATAAAATTTCAGCCTGATTATCAAAAGTATATGTTTCTAAAGTCTTCCCAATATTTGACTCAAACATATCTAAAAACGCTTGGTGAGATTTTCTTTCCGCAATTGATAATTTTTGTACGTTAAACGATGCTGCATTAAACTTATTAAATATCGCTTTATCTAAATAATTAAATTTTTCAAAAACATCACTCACCAAATTTTCCACTCCTGAAAGTAATTTAGGTGAAACTTTTAAAATTACCCAATCATTTTTACCCAATTTACTTCTATATTTAAAAAACATTTTCCAATTTGGATGACTAACGGATAGAGATATAGAGTCCTCAATACCATCCCAGCGATGCTCATCATTATATTTATATTTTAAACCTTGTTCTTCCAAATTTTGCTTAGTTAGTAAACCTTTAGATAAAATCGAAGATAAATTATCTTTATGAGTAAAATGATATAGCGCATCAATTTTTTTACACTTTGTCTCATCAAAAGACATTTTCTCAATAATTTTACTCCACTGTACATCATTTAACTCCGAATCGGCATAATGACTTTTTGCCCAACTATCATTTATACACTTGTGTTTTGGCAGTGATTTTTCACCCGTTAGGTAATAGCGTATGTAAATAAATTCAATCAATTCAATGGGAAGTTGATTTAACTGAATATCTATTGGTCTATTTAAACCCTCTATAACATGTAATTCATTATTTTCTACCAACCCGATAGTGTCATGTTGCTTACAATTAAAAATTTCTAGATTTTCTTTTTGACTAAACTGCGTATCAGTTGTTGCTTCTAATTTTTCATTTTTTGGCACTATTTCATTTTTATGGGATTCTTCTATAAGTACTAATAAACGCTCAGCACGCTTTTTTGTTTCCAATTCTGCAAGTTCTTTTCGTGCACGTTCTTGATAGTCCTTGTTATATGCAAAAAAATCAACAAGTGAAACTTCAGGTAACCCTAGCTTTCTATATGTTACATTGACTTCTTCAACTTTTTGTTTACCACGCTGATAACCTTTTTCCTGTTCTTCTAAACGAAATCTTTCAGCTTTTTCAGGCCAAGCTCTAGTCTCTTTTTCTAAAGCGTCAAGTCCTTTTTCTAAAGCACTGAATCCTTTGGATATAGCCTCTTTCGTTTCTCGATAATTGTTCCCTACTTCTTTGAATGCTTCTTTAGTTTTGGTAATTTTCCCACTGTCTTTATGCTTACTATTTCCACCAAAATTATTGATAAATGGTAAAACCACAATATAAAAAATAAGTGCAATAACAATAAATACAATGATTTCCATGACTATCCCCCAGAAACACAAAAATATCAATGCAGGTCACCCTGCACCTAAAGGAGAATTTAAGTCAAAAAAGTGATTATACCACTTTCGCTTGCTTCCCCTTTTTTCAGGTTTACTCGCTTCTCGTTCCGTCTGAATTTTAGCAAGTAATCTTTCGTACTATTGATGCCTTTAACTAGCGCTTGATGTTGCTAACACGTAGAGTTTCAGGAGTGCAACCAATTTTAGGCGCAATAGCAGTGATCGCAGCCCAATTCGATGGATAATCTTTTTCAGATTCAAGAACAAGTTGAACTGCACGTTCTTTGATTTCATGGGTATAGTTTGATTTTTTCATCGGGGTAGTTTCTCAGAATATCGACTCTCCGACAAACCCGGTACGGTTCACTATTCATATTCTTTTTTAATTGAATCAAACTTTAAGACAACTTTTTGATCAGCAGGAATGATCTCTGTGTAATCTGTATTATATTTTTCCCCGAAATAGCTCACCTGAATTGGATAATATTTTTCATTATTATCAATCACCTGAATTTGACTATCAAAACTATAATGCAATGGAGAGCCTTCTTCATGATTCCCACCATTATCTCCTGCCTTTTCAGCTACACCATAAGCGCCTATAAAATCATCTTCAGGTAAATGAATAACATTCCATGAGATTGAAGTTTCCCCCGTACTGCTATAGCCACTTTGGTAAAAACTACCAATTAAGTTTTTTCCGATAGGTTGCATATTATTTAAAATTTCTTCGCGATCTAAGTGTACACGCCCATAACTACCACCAAACTCCTGGTCTTTATGTGTGATACTTACGACTTGATACTGACCATTTTTAAGTTTTTTAAAGGTATATAAATCAGCACTTCCCACACATGCATGACAACTCACAACACCGCCATTATCCATTACCTGAACTTTTTCAATAATCACCAAGAAACGTGCATCACCTTCGACATTGCGATAGTTAATAATAGGATGCATCAATGCAACTGTATCTTCCCCAGACTCATTCGTTGCCCCTAGACCAATGAGATTTTCTGTTTCTAATTCATCTTCATTGACGTAGACATTACGCATATTATCTTTATAGAAAAGTCGCATAATTTCTTTAAAACTGAGCTCATTTAAACGGGCATCTACTAATTCTTGGCTCAGAAAACTAGATTTTTTAGATTCATTGGATTGTTCAGTCGTTTTGGGCTGAGATGCTTCTTTTATTACCCCTACCGTCGTACCTACATTTTTATTCTGATAGGACACATAGCCAAAAGCACCAGCACCACCTAAAACAACACCAGCCACCCCAATTAACCATGCATTTTTCATCATACCCTCTCATATCATTATTAAAAAATACCAAATTTTCTAAAGAATTTGGCTTTAAAAACTTAAACAAACATCTGCTATAACAAGACTAATTAAACACGTTTAATTTCTACATTTTCCTGCTTCACCTGCTACTGATATGCGCTGAAATAATAGGATACTTCCACTTGGGAGATTCTACGCAGCCAACTTGTAAAAGTCCTCTGCTGTTTGATTTTTCCTTTAAAACGATTTCAATTTTAAAGATTTTATTTCTTCACTGCTTATTACAAGACATTACTTGGCTTTAGCTCTCCCTAAATTATAGCTAAGGCAAACCAAGCCTTACTTTCTTTTAATCAAAAATGCGCTCTCATTATTTGTATATACGACATAAATACACGTGAGACTTCCCCATATTTCAATTTCACATCATCCACATCCACACAAACTAACAAATAAGCTTCTTTATTAAATTACTCGCTATATTAACGATATTAATCACCAAAATTATTTTCTACATATACATAAAAATCATTGCCCACACGATCATATTTAAAGCTCAAAGTGTTACGACCCATCCATCGCTTTAAAAGCTTTTCATATATATTTGCCTTTTTGGTTGAGGTCGCACTAAAAGACCAATAATGAATTCTATGCTTATAAATCAGCTTTTCAACGCGCTGACTAATCACGTTAAAAACTTTCATCGCAGGTAACTTCAAATTAACGTCTTCATATATAGGGTCATCTCTAAATAAAGCTAATTCTGGGTGCTTGCGATAATTAATTTGAACTCTAGCACGTGGTGGTCTATTCAATGAAAAAGAAAAATTATAATGATCAAATTTGAGTATGTAATGTAATCCATCAATCATTAAATCCTCTTTTAAAATCATGCAATATCCTTAGTAAAATGTCGTTGCATAAACGTGTTATAGATCTCCATCAAAATCTCTTGATCGAGTAATGTTTGAAAAGCACTGCCAAAAAACTCACGATCCGTCGAATTCAACAATTGAATAAAGTATTGTTGGTTAGGCTTTAGTTTTTTTCGCTGACAGTAAGCAAAATATTCACTCACATTCTCGAATAAAATCCACCACTCTTGTGGACTACCGATTTGAATCCCACCGATGGGATGTAATTGATCGAAGCGCGCATTGAGTAAATATTGAAAATTAAATCGCATACTTCCATATTCAAACTTAGGATAATCAGCATCTAATTTTAAAGAATTGATATGCTGATGAATTGCGAAAGCCTCTCGGAGTATAGATTGAATCTTTTGATATTGTTTGTAGCGAATCAAATCTTTCCGTGTGATTTGTTGGAGTCGTGATAAATCCATATTGTCACGTAAATCAGCCAGCTTGACGTCACACGCAATCGCATTTTTTACCGTTCTTTGCACCGCTTGAAAGCGGCTTTCACCATCTTGTTTAGTGACTGCTAATACTGCTTGAATAACATTTTCATTAAAACCAAGAGATCTTAAATCACTTACCGATGTCGCTGTGTCTTCTAAAATATCATGTAATACCGCTGCAATTTTAGCATCTGGATGCTGTGCATTTTGCATAACACGCAAGGGGTGATAAATGTAAGGCAACCCTGCTTTATCCAATTGACCTAAATGACGTTCAGTAGCGAGTGAAATTGCTTTTTCTAAAGTTGCGATATGATATTCCTCTTTTATTTTAACCATTTTTCTTCAATTATATTAATCAATTACAGCGAATGAGTACAGCTCAATCATAGGTGTCGCGTCAAATTATGTCGTAATGTTAGACTAGATTGTTTTGGTTAAGTCTATTTGTTGTACAAGCTGATCAGCTTTCAATTTTCTTGCCATTCTTCCCATATTGGTTTGCGGTTCAGCCACGGCTGAAGATTCATTTGCATGAATCAGCACAAATGTTTCTAGAGATTTATTTTTAAATTTTTCAAAGAACGATGACATGAGCCATTCTGCAGCTTCTTTCACTTTCACTGTGCTTTTTGAAGACGTTTCATTGACGTAAACTTTAATTTTTACGTCTGTATCTTGAATGTTGACTGCACACTTCGATGTGATTTGAAAGTGGCGACAAATTTTTAGAATATTTCGATTAAAGACTGAATTTTCACAATCCTTAGGTTGTTTCACCCAAAAAAACAATTGTTCTTTTTCAGCAACATTTCCATGTTGTAGGCTCAACTGTTCAAAAGCATATTTTAAGCCAAATAATACTGTCGAAATTTCAGCCTTAAAGGTTAAGACAGGAAAGACATACATGCCTACATTTTCATTAGACCTATCGTCCAATATCAGTTGATTGATCAGTGCTAAATCTTGAACTAATGTTTCAGATTGATGTATACCCATATTTCCCTCACGATCATTGAATTATAGTTGCTTGGTTTATAAGGATTTATTTCACATCTAACTTTACGGTTTAAATATTGCATTAGCAAACTTACTAAGCAGCTTTGCGACATTATTTGTCGCTCAACTATCCTCGATTGCACTCATAACCCTTCTGTTTAAATCATTCCGTGTTAGCATTTAATGGAAAATTAAATCAATCTTTTAAACACTTTACTTCATTTATTCATTAGGTATTTATGCATTTTTCATTTCTACCTTGGATTTGAGTCATACAAATACGCGCTTATCTCAACAGCATTATTTTACAGGGGATTTTAATGATTTATCAGTATTATCAAGCAATTAAAGACTACAACTTTCCCGAAAATCAGATTTTAGTATTTGGCTGTCATGAATTAGGTAAGCATTACTCTGGATATGCACAAACGGCTCTACATCATTTTGGTGCAAAATTAGGTCAAGGCGAAGGAAGACAAGGCCAATCTTATGGTATTCCTACCATCGCTCAAAGTGGTGAAGTTTTAGATTTAAATCTCATTCAAAACTACATCGATAATTTTATACACTATGCAAAAAGCAATCCTGATCTTAAGTTTTATCTCACAGAGATTGGTTGTGGTTTTGCCAATTATAACGTCAATCAAATTGGTCCATTATTTAAAAATTCACCCACTAATATTTATTTTCCACGCAGTTTTATTCCGTACTTAGAAGATTTAACGGTATTTTCTGTCGAGGACATTGAACACGTATGGAGAGCAGACGATACACATATTGAGTTGCCCTTAAATATTGGCTCCACTGTGCGTTTAAAGCTCGATCAACATGAGCGCTTAATCCAGCAAGCGAATGTTTGGGAAAAATCCAATACCGATCAAGATATTCAATATTTCACACTCAATAAACAGCAGTATATTCAACTCGATCAAGCGATTGAAAATTTTAGAAAGGAAGAAGCCGTATTATTTTCAGAACTTATTTAATCGCTAGGATTTTTTAGACCTATTTTTTAGATTTATAGATCATCCTTGGTAATGGATGATCTATACGCCAAGTGAAGAGATATATACGCATGAGATTAAAACTATGAAAATATTTACGACATTTGAACTTGCCGATCATTCTTCAAAAATTCAAACTTTGACTTTCTCAATGAATGATGATTTTGAAAGCCAAATTGCGGAATTTGAATCGTCAGATACGTCATTGATGGCGGAAGATTGCGCTGAAAATAATTTTGTCCTTAAAACAGCAGTGAAAAACTGGTTAGGCTATGGCTTGTATTACCCAAAAATAGAAGCGATTGATCAAGATTTACTGCAAGCTAAATTCCCTAAAATTATTTTACTTCACAAAAATGACCCAAACATAGAATTCTTTACTCAGTTTGGACATGTGGTTTTTGACTTTGAGCAGTATCAACAAAGTGTTATGGAATTGGTTTACTTTGCTACCGATGTCAATTATGAGTAAAGATACTCAACGTATTCACAGAATTTTTTATAAATGATATTTTTTCAATTACTTAGAAAAATATCATCAACCCTATTTAGCTTTCTGCTTATGTAAAATTGATAGTTCCATTTCACATAAGCAAGCCATGCTGGTGATTAAGATGATTATGGGCGTCTATTTCAACAGAAAATTAAGTAATTTTTCAATGAATTATAACCGTCCCCAAGTCTTTGCCAAGTTCAACCAAGCCTTGTTTTCTTTTAACCAAATACGTCTACACAGCTCAGTGAGATCATCAAATTGCCGATCAGCTTCCCGAGTTACACCATATCCCCAATGCCCTTCGTACACACGTCCTGCCAAATCCATCATTCTTTCAGCCAACTCCCAATGCTCTGCAATAAATTGTTCATCTGTCATACTTCTATAAGCAAAGTATTGTAGGCAATCTTCTGATTTTTGAATGACTTCTTCTGTTTCTTGAATCCAAAGTGCAAAGCAACGATCTGCGCTTAAACAGTCAATGAATTGTTTAAATTTTTCGAGTTTTGTTATAAATGCAATGTTGGCTTTTACAACCTCATGAAAGCATTGTGGAAATTCTTCGGCTTGATCAATATTGATATGTAGTTTTTTACTTAAGTAATCGATGGTAGATGTTTTATAAATATTTTTTGGTGGTTGCATAGCGTCCCCCCTCCTTGTCTATGCGCTGTAGATCGTAAAAACGCACTCATCCCCATGAATGCGTTTTTATTGTTTAAACTTCTTTCTTTGCCCGTGTTTTTTTCACAGGCTTATTCGCTTCTCTTTCCGCCTGAATTTTAGCAAGTAAACTTTCAGCACTGTTAACCCCCGTAATAAGCTCTTGATGTTGCTCACGCCATTCGGCAGTGAGTTCACCGCTAAAGGCTTTGGCTAAAATAGATTGCGTGAGTAAATTCACTCGTTTTTGGGCTGATTTAACTGTTTCTTCAATCTTATTTGCATAAACAAATAGATTTTTTACGATATTTACAATCTCAACTTGTTCATTGAGTGTTGGTAAAAATATATCAATTTCTCTGACTTTATTTAGGTTAAGATTTGGCTGATTTCCACCAGATGCAGCTTTACGAATGGTTTCGTAATTTTCTAATAATCTAATTTTTACAAATGAGGTATGAGCAATTTCATTATTTACTAAAATTGCAGCACATGCCTGATTACATGTCGCTTCAATTAGTAGCTCTGTTACCTGTCCTCGAGTTTTACCCTCACCATACATAGCTAAGAGTAAAGTTCCTTTTGGGAAAGGAATTAAATTACACTCTTTTGAAGCAATCTCTGAGATAAATTCATCTGCACTATCAGTAAAATTATTTCCTGTAGCAGAACTTGTTAGCCAAGGAATAGAAGCATTTTCCCAATATTTTGATTCTTTTCGAGAAGGTGTTTTTCCAGTTTTAATGATAGCAATATCCCCTAAGGTTTTATCTTGCCACTCATTTATTTCAGAAGTACCACGCCACTCCTCCGTCAACTTCCCACTCACTGCATCCGCCAAAACCGACTGACGGAATTTTTTAAGAATGGCAGGAATCGCATCTAAACGGGCTTTAATTTGCTCCACTTGGGCAAGCATCACATCAAGCTGACGAACAATTTCTTGTTGTTCGGCTAATGGTGGTAATATAAATGGGAACTTTGCTAAATCGTCTTTATTGAAACCATTTTGAGCTGATCTAG
The DNA here is from genome assembly GCF_902809895.1 of Acinetobacter sp. Marseille-Q1623. Classification (NCBI taxonomy): domain Bacteria; kingdom Pseudomonadati; phylum Pseudomonadota; class Gammaproteobacteria; order Moraxellales; family Moraxellaceae; genus Acinetobacter; species Acinetobacter sp. Marseille-Q1623. The sequence goes on from NZ_CADDWG010000002.1 coordinate 585,066, forward strand.
ATAACAACATCAAAGGATTTTGAAAATAATCTGATCTTAAGAAATACTTTAAAAAAGTTTTTTCAATGCCTGATGGAGTAATGACTTTGGCTAATGCAACGTTATATGCCCCTTCCATACCTGAACATATACGGCCTAAGGAAGCCCCATATCTAGCGATTAAAATATCTTCCTTTTGACAAGTTTTTAATTTTTTTGTCATTGGAATATAAGTAGGTACAGGCTTTAAGCCAAAATCTCTAATTTGTAATAACCTAATATATCCTTCACTAGGTTGATCTATAAATTCCGACTTTGGGGGTTGAGTACCACCCTGTACATCCAACAAATCCGTAAAAGGAACTAAATACCATTCAACAGGCAAATTATCTAAATTCATGCCTGTTCCTCAGCGTTTAAACCTAAAGCATCTACCAAAAACTGTTTTTGCGTATTGGCTTCATCAGTTTGACCCAATGCCTGCATTAACGCATCTAACTCAACTAGAGCCTGAGTCAGTTCTGACATGGCTTCACTTGCCAACACATGCGGTTCAGGTAAGTTTGCAGCATCCACCGCATCATTATCCTTTAACCATGAAATATCTAAAGAATCGCCTTTTTGTTCTTTAATCCATTCACGGCTAAACTTTCGCCAACGGCTGTTTTCAAGCGTTTGCTCTTGGCTTTCTTCCGTAAGCGACCATTCACCTTCCGTACGAGCTGATAAACCTTTCGGGTCTGTGCCATAGACAGCTTCAAAACCTTTTAAATGACTTTCAGTAAATGGCGTACGCTTACCAAAACTTGGCATATTGGTACGTAGGTCATAGACCCACGTTTCCGTGGTACAATTTTCATCTTGAAGTGGATTAGCTTCTGTACCTTTAGTAAAAAACAGCACATTGGTTTTTACACCTTGCGCATAGAAAATCCCTGTCGGCAAACGCAAAATGGTATGTACATTACACTTATTCATCAGGTCTTGACGAATAGACGTGCCTTGCCCTGCTTCAAACAACACATTATCTGGCAATACCACAGCGGCACGACCACCTGGTTTTAAATTCTTATAAATATGCTGTAAGAACGCCAATTGCTTATTTGATGTGGTAAATGGCAAGTCGTCACGGGTAATACTCGCTTCACCCCCTTTCGACGTCCCAAATGGCGGATTGGCTAAAATCACATCGGCTTTAGCTAAGCTCTCACCTACAGGGCCGAGCGAATTACCGAGTTTAATTGCACCATTTTCCCCACCAATATCATGCAACAAACAGTTCATTTGCGCTAAACGACGGGTGTTCGGTACAAGCTCTACACCTGTAAACGCCTCTAAAGTATAAAACTTCGTTTCCGACTCAGATAAATCATACAAGTCATGATGCTGTTTAATAAACGCATCGGCAGCAATTAAGAAACCTGCCGTACCACATGCAGGGTCTTGAATCACTTCATTCGGCTGCGGTTGCATACAACGCACAATACTGTTAATGAGTGGGCGAGGAGTAAAGTACTGACCTGCACCTGATTTGGTTTCAGTCGCATTCTTTTCCAATAAACCTTCGTATAGATCACCCAAACCATCGGCTTTAATGCTAAACCAATCCAACTGATCAAAAGCATTGATTAACTGTTGTAAATGACGTGGCTCACGTAGACGTGTTTGCGCATTGGCATAAATCGAAGCGATTAACTCATGCTGACTTTGCGACAGATCGAGCAACATTTGCTTATAAAAAGTCAGTAAAGCTAAACCGTTATGGTCTTTAAAATGTGCCCATTTATATTGTTCAGGATAAATTTTAGCGAGTGTGGAAAACTCATCATCCAGCTCATCGACCATTTTGACAAATAGCAACATGACTAGCTCAGAGACATAATCGCTATAGTTAATCCCGTCATCTTTGAGCACATCACAAAGATTCCAGAGTTTTTGTACGATATCGTTTTGGGTCATGTTGTCTACTTCATCAAAAAAATTAAAAAATAAATGCGTGGTATTGTAACAGTTAGCGAGAGCTTAGGATGCTTTCCAAACGCCATCACTGATCTTATCAACCAGTTTTTCGACATCTGTGTCCAGAAGTTTACTCAACCGTTTAACCCCACCCGCTTTGGCAAATTGATGGTGAATCATGCTTTTATCGACAATGATTTCTTTGGCAATAAACATTGTTAAACGCTCAAGCCATTGTTTTTGATCTGGCGTCCAATCACGTATTTTCAGGATTTTCGCCAAACCTCGTTTATAGCGCTCCTCCACCGAAGTCACATCTTCCCCCAAAGTCGCACGACGAATCTGAGAAATAATCTGTGAGGCATAACTTTGGGTGCTTGCATTGCCACCCAATGCCTGTGAAAGCTTAGTTTGGGTAAAACCTTTACTGGCAAATAAATTTTCCAATTCACGCAATTGCACACGGGTTAAATCGGCAGGACGTGTCACTACTGCTTTAATTGCAGCATTATCATTCACAGCAGTTTTAATGAAATGATCAAACTGCAATAAATAATCTTCAGGTCGTTGATGTGCTGTATCCACAACACGCTCGACCAATGCATCTTTTTCAGTGGAAATAATTGGTAAATCTAAAGTCCCAAGTGAAGAACGCACTTCTGATAATCGCTCTTCTAAAATTGCACTGTTTTGTTTGAGCCATTCACCCAAACCATCTACCCCCTTTTCACGTAACATTTGCGGGACTTTATGCGAGTCAACACCAAAATTTTCCTTAATCTTAGCCATAGCTTCACGAAGTTTTCCTTGATCAGGATGATGCTTAAACTTTTCAGCTTTACCTAAAATTCGAGTAATTTTTTGCACCAATTCATCTAAGACCAAATCGGCTTGTGTCCGCTTCACACCATCATCAGAGGGAACTGAAACGGTTTTGGCTTTTTGCATCAAATCAGCATCGGTTAACTCTTTGATGAGCTGATCTATACTGATGTTTGGACGCACTACGATTGGCTTCATGGTATTGACATCTTGTAAAGTTGCAAAAATATCAACGGCATCAAATACACGGAACTCAGTTTTACCAATATCAGAACAAAGACGAGTTGCACGACCAAGCATCTGCTCAAAGAGCACACGAGAACGGACTTTACGAATAAAGACCAAATTACAAATCTTTGGAACATCGATCCCTGTGGTAAGTAAATCAACTGTCACCGCAATATTCGGGAATTTATTCTTTTTAAAACTTTCGATCAGTTTATCAGGCTGTTCTGCATTGCCCGTGATTTTAGCAACTGCATCATTGTTCCAATCTTTACCGTATTTCTTTTTGAACAATTCATTTAAGACCAATACAACTTGATCAGCATGACGGTCCGTCACACAGAAAATCATCGTCTTTTCATCAGACAATGGATTTAAATCCTCAACCAATGCCTGACAAATGACTTGATTAAACTCAGGAGCAATCACACGTCGGTTAAAGTCTGCGACATCAAAAGCCATGTCATCCTGTAGCTGTGCCGTACTTTTCTGCCCTGTTTTATTGGTCACCACCTGAACGGTTTCACCTTTTGGAATCTCAATGCCTGCCTGACTCAATTTTGTAATATAGCGAATCGGCGCATTATAGTTGACCAAATAACCTTCTTCGACCGCACGGGTAAAACTGTAAGTAAATACAGGATTGCCAAAAATTTCGGTGGTATGTAGCGCAGGTGTAGCCGTTAAACCAATCAAGGTCGCATCAAAATATTCCAGTACTCGTTTATAGGTCGACAGATACTGTGCCTCATCACGGATACTATCTTCACCTTCGGTCATTTCCTTGTCTAAGGTATAACCGCGGTGTGCTTCATCGATAATAATACAGTCGAAATAATCGATTGGTAATGGATCATCACTGTTAAATAAGCGGTGTACCAGACTTTGTACTGTCGCCACCTGTACATCAATGTCGGTGTCGTACTCAATTCCCAAATCAGAAATGGTATAAATCTGCGCCAAAGTCTGACTTTGATTAATCACTTCAGATTCAAAAGCTTTAAAAGCCTGAGTTCCGAGTGATGAACGGTCGACGAGAAATAGAACACGCTGAAAACGGTTACTTTCTAACAATCGATACATCAACCCTGTTGCTAAACGGGTTTTCCCTGTACCTGTCGCCATCGCTAATAAACAACGGTCACTGCCCTGAGCAATCGCACGTTCAACCGCTTTAATGCCTTCACGTTGATATTGTCGATCATTAAATGGCAGTATCTCCGTTTTTTCCAAATATTGATCTGCTGGATAGGCGTTGTATTTAAGCTTACTGAGTAAGCCTTGAGGTGAATGGAAACCTTGTAAGGGACGACGCAAATTGGAGGCATGACGTACATCACGATACCAAATACCACCTTCATCGACTAAACGCTGTGAATATGGCTGTCCATTGCAGGAATACACAAAAGGTACGTGGAAGGTTTTATCCTCTGACTGCCATGCTTGTGTACGATCTTCTAAAAGATAAGCTGGTTTAATTTCATCCGTAAATTGAAAACCTTGCGAATAGCGTTCTGCCTGAGAAATATAAGCACTCACAGTCTTGTTTTCTTTCTTCGCTTCAACCACTGCAACGGGGATTAATCCTACAAATAAAATGTAATCAGCTTCACCTTTTTTTCCATCAAATAATGTTGGATATTCTGCTATCGCTAAATTTAAACCCTCTTGCGGGCGTACACCTTTGGCATAAGTCAACAACTCAGTATCCGTAATCCATCCCACCTGATTCAATTGTTTATCAATTAATAATCGAGTTTCTGCTTCAGACAATTCGAAAGTTTGGTTGGCAACTTTTAGTTGTGACGGATCAATCACCTCAACTACAGGTGCGGTAGGTTGCTGTTCGAGTTCTTTAACTTTTTGCTCAAGTTGTAAAAGTTGCTGTTTTAACTTTTCAGCCTCTTCTGACTGTTGTTGTTTTAACTTTTGATTCTCAGCTTCTAATTCTGCATTTTTTTGTTGAATTTCATGATTTACAGCTTGTTTATCATAAGCTGTACGTAACTGCTGTTGAAGCTCCATGACTTCAACTTTCATTCGACGTGTTTCTAAGGTTGGATCTACTGGTGCTTGATATGCTTTGAACACTTTCGATTTTTTTTGGGTCACCAAATATAACCATTGTGCAACTTTATAAGAAAGCGTCAATGAAGCAAGGGCATCACTATGATGGGTCTGTAAATCATGTGCACCTTTATTGCCATTTTTACGTAGAGTATGCAACACAGAAATAAAATCAGCTTTGATATCAATTGTATTTTCTAAACGACGAATGCGTGCTGCAAAGTCAGTTTGTTCTGTAAATTCAATCTTATTTGCAATGGCGAGTTGATTGACCAAACGCTCAGCAAACTTACGTGTCTGTACTAAAGTATGCGCAGGTGCTGAGTAATATGAAGCTTCTGCACTGATCAATAATGCATGCATTAAAGGATCAATTTCTTTTACAAATTCAAACTGAGATTCAACTATATCATTCATCATTATATGCAACTAACTATCTGTATTTTATTATGCTTTTTAAAAGCCACCCTGAGTCAAGCATAGCAGTTCTCAAAGAATACTTTAAGAAAAAACTAAGATATAAATAAATTTTAGATATCTACACTGTATTTAAACTCCACATCAAATAGCCATTTTCTTTTGCTTGCTCATATATCGCAGTAGAAGCATTTACAGTCTTGTAGCCCGATCAAAACATCTACAGTATTAGATCGTCATGTTGTTATTTAAAAATAATGAAAGTTAATACTTTGCTAAAAAATGCTATTCCCACTCCGTGTTGGTTCCCATTTCTTCCCCCCACCCATCGTCAACGTAGCACAGCTATACGCATCTTGTAAAAAACCACGACGTGCAGATTCAGTAAAGCCCGTTTGTGAAATTAAGGTCTCTCGAAGAGGATGATGACTCGTAATTAAGTACTCATTACGCTTATGTAAACGTGCTAATAGATTCACCGATGGTAAGCGATCAAACTTGCCCTGTTGTCCTCGATTACAATTTGAACAAGACAGCACCAAATTCGCTACGCCATTAATTGGTTTTTGAATATCACACTCACGCAACTTATGTGGAAAAAAATGATCCACATCCGCCGAATGTTCAAATAACTGTTCAATTGTGATCGGTGTAAAACAATAGAAACACCGACTCTTTTGATAACCATTCAACGCTGATTTTGCAGAGGTAACATTTACGCGTCTTATTTTATTGTTTGCAACCAAAATACCCTGATCATCATGCTCAATCTGTACTAAATGCTTAGGTAAATTCATATCCCAAGCAGTCTCAACCAAGCGCCATCTTGCTTCGGTTTCATCAACTAAATCATGAGCATTTTGTGCTTCAAAGAGTTGGAATACTTCATCAGTGAGAATGATGCCACCATGTGTTTTGCGAGCGTCTATGAAAAATCTTTTTGGTAACTCTTGCCCATGTACATTATGAAAAGCATCAATAACATTTGCGAAGCCATACTGCACCGTTTTTGCAATCAAAGTTTGCTGATCAATTTCACCTGTATTGTAAGAACGGCAAAAATCTAAAAACCGACTTGAGCTTGAAGTAGCCTGTTTATCTACGAGTTTTAAATGTTCACAAATATGCTGGCTAAAAGGCTCTGCTAATTGATCAAGGGTAATGATCGTACTGCCTCCCGCTTTTAGATCATAAAGTGATTTAGCTAACGCAAATTTATAGGAAGCAACATTACGTCCAAACAGAATCACTGCACGCCAATAGTTTTCTAAAGATGGCTCTATTTCATAAAATTCAGACATTAAGATAATTTCCTTATTATTTTATTTCTTTTTCCAAAGAACATTCAGCCATTCTTCATCACGATCAGGTCGTTTATCTACTGTGATCCACTGCTCTAGGCTTTCAATACCATTTAACTGATCCAATAATGCTTGGGCTTGCTGCTCATCTAAATCCGTAAAACTGCGTCCATCTTTAATTCGTTCTGTCTCACCATATTTAAAAGACATATAACAAATACCATCGGGTTTTAATGCATTTAAAATTCTTCCGATAACTTCAGTTAAACGACCTCTTTCACAATGCAGTAATGAAGCACATGCCCAAATACCCTCGTATTTTTCCCAATCATTTAATTCATAAAAACTTTCTAAACGGACCTGAATACCCGTTAATTTTTTAGCTTGTGCTACCAATTTTTCAGAATAATCTGTCGCTTCAACTTGATAGCCCTTATTTTTAAAAGCCAAACTATCACGTCCAGAACCACAGCCTAGATCTAATATTTTGGCATGTTCAGGCAGATAACGTAGGAACGGTTGATATAAAGATTCCATATCAACATTTATTGTTTGCGTACAAAATAATTCAGCATTTTTATTGTAATAATCTAATGTGGTCATCATAGCATCGCTCCCCTAAGGAGATTAATGTATATGACTACAACCCAAAAATATAGATTGTTGAATTTTTTAGCGTCAAATTTTGTCGTTGATTATACTCATTTAAAATAAAAATTGGTTTGATTCAACACTCATTAGAATTATACATGTGCTATTTATTCATTTGGTTAATGTGCTCTTGAATTGCAACTATACGTTTCTCAGATGCTGGGTGAGTTGAAAGAAAGTCTACTTTAGTCCCTGCTTTTTCTTGAGCTAAAACTTTATTCCAAAAACTGACTGTACCTTGAGGGTTATATCCAGCTCGCACCATAATTTCCAAGCCTAATAAATCAGCTTCTGTTTCTAACTTACGAGATCCTGGTAAATTGATTCCATAATCTCCAACAAGACTAGTACCTGAAACAGCAATATCTCCTAAGCCAGCTGAACTTGCAGCTAGGATCCGTAAACTTGTTAAAAGCTTCTTACTCATTTTCTCTCGACCATGATCCCTTAATGCGTGAGAAATTTCATGACCGATTAGTGCTGCTAATTCATCATCAGTAGCATTAATTTTAGTCATTGAACCTGTATGCCACTTACTGTTGTAGACATACAACCAGTCAAAAGTATCTCTGATAGAGCCAATGTACATACCGTCTTAAGATTTAACATCGCAACTTCCTTTCTTGCTAATTTTAAAGATATTTTTAAATTTACTAGGTATAGATAGCTTTTATTCAACCTGTAATTTCTCAATTTTCTGAAGCTCTTTTAAAATTTTTTTATAATATTCCTGCTCTCAGGAGTGAACCTTACCTGATTTAAAGTATTGTCATCGAATGTACCCTGAACATTCACAAGATAATTGGTGAAATCTAAATGGCGATACTGCTCAGGTCGAGCTTTAAAGATGTCTTTGATCGTCTGACTCAAAGCATCATTAAAATTCAGGAAATCATTTAACTGTTGTATTTGTCTTTTAGTCATTTCTTTATTAGAAAAACGTTGCAACATTCCATCCAAATTTTCTTTTAATTGAGTTGCAAAATCTTTCACTGAAACGAGAGGATTACCTTTTACTACTTTTTGATTAAAGTGAGCTTTAACCACATCACGCAGCTTGAATGGTTTACGTTTTTCTAATTCTCGTACTTGATCTGTAATATTCTGAAGTACAGGAACTAATGCTTCAGGTGCATTCTTGGTTATTTCTGTAGCTGTAGTTGTTCCTGCTCCTTCCACTGTTTCACTTGTTTGGCTGTTGCTGTCAGATCCCAAACTTGATTCATTATCCGATACATATCCACTATCGTTTGAGCTTCGTCCAACTCCTGTAGGATGTGCTGATTGTCCTGCTGTTCCTGTGGTGTTAGAGTTTGAAAGTGTTTTTGCATTGCTGTTCGAGTGAGTGCTAGACGCTCTGGTGTGTATGTTCTCACTTTGCTCATTCTGTATACCCTGTGCTTGAATATTTATTGATGTGTGCCGAAATAATAGGACTCTTCCACTTGGGAGATTCTACGCACCCAACTTGTAAAAGTCCTCTGCTGTTTGATTTGGTGTCTTAAAATTCAGCCCCTTCTGAATTCTTTGTTGATTATAAATAGCTCTATATATTTTGTAATATCTGCTTTAGAGCAATGAGATCGGGCGAATATTGTTGTGTGTCTGCTAATGTCCCAACCTTTGCTTTCTTGTACCAATTTGACAAAGTTTGCATGGAAATACCGAGTTGTCATACTGTTTCGGAAATATGACCTTCGTTTTCTTCAATGGCTTTTATTGCTTCAGCTTTAAATTCTGCCGTATAAATCTTTTGTTTTTTGCTCATGGCAACTCCTGATGAGTATGTTTAGTTTACCAAGTTAAAGCCTCCGTTTTATCAGCACACATCATAGATTCAAAAGATTGATATTCGATACTGCAGAAAGATCATATTTTATAAAAAACACAAGATATTGTATTTTTATTGTAAAAAATAACTATATATTGAAAACACTACTTGCATTTGTATATAAAACAATCGTATCCATATACAAGTAAATAACGAGATATGGATTTTGAGATGGCCTTTCAAATTGATTTAAATCAAATTTTAGGTGAACACAAAATACTTAAAGATAAAAAAATCAGTCTGATTAAACACCAAATTCATCCAGACTTTACTGGGATCTATAATTGTTATACAGAATTATTTAAAGGCTTAAATTTCAACTTAGAATCATCATTTGATTCAAACCTATATTTGGCTGTTTGCAAAGCCCCCCAGCATGATAGTTACGTTTGCGTACATCATCTCACACGTTTTTATTATTTTAGTCAATCAGATCGATTTATTCATTTTCATGTTTATCAATATCCTGAAAATGCAGAAGATATAGATGCACTTAAAGTCTATGTAGGGAATGAGTTTTTAAATGATCTGCGCAAATACCCCTATCAGTTAACAAAACTCAATCCTAAACGACTACAAGCCCTTATTAATCAATATATTCCAAGCGAGTGTTTACTGAAGCTCAATAAACAATACTTCTATAAAGCACATAAAACTATGGGACTAGAGGTACTGGCCAAAGAGCTCAAGGTATCAGATCAGCAATTACAACGACAAATCAAAAGCATCGAAAAGCGTCGTAAGCAAACACTCGATGATTTAGAGAAAAATAGTGCGATAGCAAAAGCGATGTTGAATGATCCCAATTTTGTATTAACACCTGACTTAATTTGGACCTCCTCATGACCCAAGAAAGTTTAGATTTTGAAGATCCCAATAGCCTGATTATTTCCTTAAAACATATTTTGAATAAACTGTTTACGGATGAAGATCTAAAAACAGCAGAACATATTCAGTATGTCGCTAATCTTCTTAGTTCGGTCAACACAGAGGGCTATTTAACGGGATTACAACTCGAACAAATTGATTTTGATATTCAATTTCAAGATGAATTTTCACTTGAAATAATTGCACCTACCCGAAAACGCAAAGTCAGTGATACCCCTATTGTTTGGTATGTTAACTCTATCGCTCAGCTAAACGATTCTCACCATAAAGCGATGATATGGAATGTGTTATCGATCAAAGCTGCAATTTATTTAATGGCTTTACCTGCGCTTCGACCTGATTTATTTAAAGAAGCTTACACAGAACATTTCAATACTGTAAAACGCTTATTTCATCGTATGCGAAATGCTAATAAGGTGTTAAGCCATTCACGTAAGCACCAAAATACTGATAATTATTTGAAACTCTTTGCGGAGTATTTACCCGAACCCACACTTTCATTAGAAGACCTTGTTACTTATCTTGAGTCTCTTACTGATTCAGATCAACTTGATGAATTTGATCAACACCTCATCAATGACATTCGCATTCCTTTTAATTATGTTCTACAGAATAAGGCTAAAATTGCTCGTGCAAATGTTCAACGACAAATCCAAACGCGTTATTTAGATGAAGATCAACTGATTGAAGAAACTGTTGACCTAGTCACCGTCTCTAAAAGCAAAGCACTTAATCTTGAAAATCAACTTGATGAACCAGAAGCGAGAGTGATTAGCACAAATCCAAGTCATATTTCACCCATCGCAAATTATTCAACCAGTAGCCAAAACTACTTTCATTTGGTTATTGCTAAACATATCCAGAGAAAAGAACATTTACTGACAAGTAGTAGCTTGTATCCCAATCCATCCAGTATTCAATATTTACTAAAAGAGTTATATCAAGGCTTTCTTCATGGCGAAAAAGAAAGCCTGATTTTATTGCTCATGTTTCTGACCGGAAATTCTGCGGATCATTGGATCAAAGCACAGAGTCGTCGGGTTAAAAACCTAACAACACGACAAACCCTGATATATAAAAATCAGCAATATTACCTTTCCACAAAATTTACCATTTTTGAGAATAAAGAATTCCCTTTCAAAGACTTATTAAATGATACTATTTATTTTGATCTTCCCATTGCCAACGAGCTTATAGACGGGTTACGGGCTGGCGAAAAGATTGAAATTGAAGCCATTTATAAAAAAATTAATCTATTAAAAAACAAGTTGTTTATTCCTAAGTTATCACTATTGAAAACAAATTCTTTATTACACCATAGAATTTACGAGCTCACAGGAGATCAACAACTCGCAAATATTCTCTTAGGCATTGATGCCAATCAAGCTTCCGCTATTTCATATTGTCATCACAATATATTCAAAATTCAGCAAAAATATATTTCTATTATTCAACAACTCAATCAAGATCTAGGAAAACGATATGCAGAAATTCGCCTAGATTCATCTTTAAATTTTGGAAGTCGAAAAGCACCAAGAGCTCATATTATTCAACATATTTTCAATGTGCTTGCCACGAAGATGTGTCAATGTGCAGATGAGGATTGGATCGGAAAGTTTAATCACTACAGCATTTGGATGTGGAATATTTTACTGCTATTTACATCTGCCCGACCTGTTGCTGATTTTCCAGGTTTTCTGAAAAACTTTAATTTAAAAAGGAAGATTTTCTATGTTTCAGACAAAGAAGTGGGAGGACGACAAGGTGATGGTCGGATCATTCCACTCTGTGATTTCTTAGTTCAAGAAGTTCAAAACTTCGTATGCTTTCTCAATAATATAAAACATTATTTGGGGAAAAATGAGATGCAAATGGGTCAACATATCCAAGATATTCTCGACAGTAAAAAGCCACTATTATCTTTATGTATAGATGGCGTATGGAAAAGTCTTAGCCCCGCTATTGTCAAAAATTTTCATTTAGAACTCGGTTTAAATCATGCCAATTGGCATCGACATACTGCACGTGCATTTTTAACAGATAAAATTTCTGAACCTGAAATTTTAGCACTCTTCGGTCATGAACAAATGCAGCAAGAGGCAGCACATCCTTTTTCTAGTTTATCCTTTTCACAATATTCAAAAATTGCAGATGTATTACAACAAATGAAAGCGGCTTTTCAAATTCCAGAGATTAATATTGATGTCATCCTCTAAGAAAATTAAAAAAATATCATTTGCAGAAGATCGCCGAAAACAAAAACGGCTCGATGATAAAAAGCGTATTGAAGTAGATGTTGAGAAAATACTACATCCCTATATCACTCAACTGTATCAGAAACATTTAGAACAATTTGAGCATCAATATGATGAAATTTATAAATTTATCCAACAGCATGCAACTTGTAATGCCTGGAAAATCCAAGCGCATCAATTTTTTAAAAATTTTATTTCAAAGAAAAATCAAAATCGCTTAGATCCTTTTCCAATACCTTATCTTCCTTTTACTATGCAACGGGATGCCTTGGTCAGAAATGCTGAATGGTTTCAATCTGGGTATAAAATTGATGAGATCATCGAAAAGCTTTGGGATTATTGGGAGTTGGCTGAGGATCATCAATCTTTTTCAGATGATGAAATTATTGCAAATATACTGATTTCATCCATGTTATTTGCTGGACTCAATCAAGTATCTTCATTAAATGCATTGCTAGAATATCTAAAAAATCCAACCCATATTCAAAGTATTGATCAAACTAATATTATATTTCTAACTCCCCTCTCACCGGGCTATGGGGATTTATTTATCGATGAAAAAACCATCCGAAAGTCTCGTAATTTTATTCCTGATCATATTACCCGTTTATGGTTAATTCATTTTAATACGCGGCAGATTCGTAAAATCAATCTAACCGTTGACGAATATTTACAGCTCATTTTTTCAAAGATGAATTCTAGTTTTAATCGTAGAACATATAAATTATTAAGAGATCATTCTAACTTTCATTGGACTCAACTGAAAGATGCCGATATTGACCCTGCTTTGTCACAATGCTTAATTGAAAATATACAAACCTGTGGATTATCCAAACACGAGTTTCAAAACTTTTATCGCCCTCAATTTATTACAAATACTCAATCTCCAGATCCGCAGAAATCTAGTGCAGCACCCGCTCAACCTGCATTTGTCCAATCCGATCAAGCCAGGAAACAAACACTTAAACTGCATAAAGATCTTTTAAAATTTATTCGTTCTACTCAAAGTGATCACGCGACTGAACATTCAATTATTGAATATATCATGTTGAATCATGCTAACTTAAATGAATATAGTCAAAGAATCGTATTGTGGTTAATCAGCTTATATAAACCCGCTAAGGCTTTAATTTCACCTCTTTTAGCGCTTTTAAATGTCGATGCTGCTCTATTTCAAAAGTCATTCCAAAACAATAATCCATTATCTGACCATTCCATTTATACCTATTACACACGTATTGCTGAGCCATGGTTAAGCCATTCTCTACAATATATAAGTAGTGAAGATGATCCGAATATCTTGCTTAATAAGCTTTACGAACAAATCATCAGTAATACACTCATTCCAGATGAGTCTATTACTGAAACAGAAGAAGAACCGAGTCAAAACGAAGCTAAAAAATCTAAATCGCAAATTATCCAAATGCTCAAAAGGTTTCATAAGTTTCAACAAATTGTATTTAATGCTGATTCTTTTGAAATTGAAATAATCGCCACACAAACACGCCCTCGGTCAAGAATCATTGGACATCAAACTTTAACATTGTTACTTAATACACTAGATCAACAGAATGCCGAACATCTCATTGAACATACCCAATATCAATATCTTAAATTGATTTATATATTGGCCTATCGTACAGGGATGCGTATCAATGAAATTTTGGGTTTACGCATTCGTGATGTGGAAGGATTGGAAAAACTATCTATTTGGATTCAGCCTTACGGTTCAAAAAAACAAGGGAATTTACATCAGTTAAAAACGGACAGTTCTGAGCGTATTATTCCAATCTACTGTTTGTTAAAGCAGAAAGAATATGAGCTATTCCACCAATTTATGATTGAAAAACGTCTGTCGGGTACTAAAAACGATTACATTTTTGCTGAGTGGAATCAACAGACCAAGTTGCAAAAAAATACTGTGACTGTGCCTTTGATTACACTATTTAATCAGCTTTTACCAAGCCATGATTATTCCTTTCATTCATTCAGGCATAGTGCCGCAAATCATTTTGCTCTGATTTTAAATTGTGAATACTCACCTTGGGTGGAAAGGCTCACAGATTATTCTTTAGAAGAATATCATCATATTCGGCAAGAACTTTTGCGCAATTCACATGACCAAAACCATTGGTTCATCATCGCCCATCTTCTGGGTCATATTGACCCAACTGAAACTTTTAGAAGCTACATCCACCTCGGCTATTTTATTGCAGGTACAAAATTACTCAAACATCAACCTGATATCTCTGCTGAATTAGCCATGAAAATCATGGGCTATAACCCTGCATTAACTTGTTTTAAATTTCTTAATTCTGTTCATCCCAATAAACCCTTTAATTTTGATCAGTATGCTGAAAAATTAAGTCAGCTTTTATTAAATCAACAGAATGAATGGTCAAAAAGCAATTTCGAATCTATTTTTGTAGATCCTTCAGTTCTCAATTATAAACCACATGATTATTTTCAATTTTTTGCAGGTACACCGCAGTCAAAAGTATCATTTAAACTGTTTTATCAATGCTTAAATCGACTCGAAACCTTAGAGGATTCTCAACAGGTCGCTGCCGAATATGGTCTGCCTTTTGCACTCGTTGATTATTGGTTCAATAATGCCAAAAAGCTCAGGCAACTGACCTCAAAAAAAGGACAGCCACGTCTGAACGGCTTAAAACCTGCAAAGGTCGATACACAGGAGGAAATTAAAATCTATACATATTTTTTCGACAAACTTCAGGGTGAATATGAAAACAATCCAACACTGATTCTTCAGGCGCTGCAGTTATTTTTAGAGCGTGTTACAGCATCTCACTCAGGAATTCATTTTCCACGCAAAAAGGTGGATCAGCTTGAAGCATTTTATAGCAAAATTCACAATTTATTCCCAACGGAATACTGGAATATTACCGGTAATGATTTAAGTGATTTGATTACGCGTAAAAATCAACCTTTACTATTTAAAGTATTAAGAACTCAAAAAGTATTAGCTCCCACTTTGCGTGATAATTATGTTCGGTTACAGCTTTTTTCTAAAAATAAGCAAAGAGCACTGGGGGTTTTTAAGTTTTGTTTGCATTTAGCTTGTATTGGAAAGCCTAAAAGTTACAAGTCAAATGAATGTGAAGTGAAACATCTTAATAGCAAATGAATTCTATTATTAGGCGGATTCAACTAGCAAGTGGACAGTTAAAACCCCAGCCCTTCATGAACTGAGGTTTGATTTCACATATTTTTTCTCCAATCCTCCCAATAACAAGGGATTAAAAATAGTGAATTTTCATGTAATCTAGACCACAAACGGACACCTAAATCTTTTTCCAACATTCTGATATCAAAATTGGAAATCAATAACGTTGATTTCATACTGTCATAGCGACTGTATAGAATCTTATGTACCATTTCTAAACGCTTTTCATGACGATCATGTAAGCCATATTCATCAATCACCAACAGATCAAAACCAGCCAAATGCTGAATGATTTCAGCTTCAGATTTTGTAGGATCGCTCCATGTATCCATCATCAATTGTGCAATCTGAGCACTGGTATAATATCGAGCTGTTAAAGGGCTATTTAAAATAATATTGCGAATGATTGATGCACTCAGGTGTGTTTTCCCAGTACCAGGATGTCCATATAAAATTAAATTAGGATATTGCCCTGCTATAATCTGCTGAGCAAAATTTTGGCAATTTTTTACTGCATTTTCCTGACCAAAAGACAAACACTGATAGTTTTTAAATCCACTTTCTACATAACGCTTTAATAAACCAGATTTTTTGATTTTTACATCAATTAAATTTTGACGAATTTCATCTTCATGTAACTGTTGTGCTGCAGACACCAAGGTTTTAGCACACTCCTTACAAATCAAATGTCCTGCAATCAACCATATTGTTTGACCATGAATAGGACAGACTTGCTCTGCTGGAGATGATGAGTCATTGATTAAATTGAGAAAGCACTTCATGTTTCCCTCCTAAACCCAGTTTTTACTTTGATTACAACCTTCTACGTCTGAAGGTGAAGGTGAAGGTGAAGGTGAAGGTGAAGGTGAAGGTGAAGGGTATAACTCAGGCTTTGCCAAAGTACTACTTAAACTTTGCTCAGGCATTACATGAGCATCATTTGGTGCAAGCTTCGACGATGCTTGAGCATGGCTTGAGGATTTACTCCAACGTGCTTGAGCAGCTTGTTTGGCTTTATCTGATTTCATTTTTTGATTCAAAGTCGCCTGCTCTTTCAATGCAGAAAGATAACGAGATTGTAAATGATCAGCCGTACTTTCAAACATCCCTAAGCTGGTTATGGTTTGAATCAATAGTTTAATTTTGGATTGAGGAAGTTTAGTAATGCTGACCAAAATGGCGCTTTGGTTCGGAATTGGACCATTTTTCCAAAAATCCATCATTAAAAGAAATGTGGCTCCAATTTGTTCTGGGCTCATTCTTGCAAACTTTGATTGCAGATCACCAATATAAATTGGCATCCAAATAGAGGCATCTTTATTCATTTTTTCACCATTTTTAAGTATAAGAAGGCGAAGGTCACCTGATTCAGATGACCTCAAATCTTTTGGCATGTCTAAATTAAATTACTAAGGCGAATGCGGGCTTGTAGAGCCAAGTCATCAAAATTAATAAACTCTTCATCCATCAACTTTTGTAGCCATAGGCGTAATGCTTGATGATCATCAAAGCATTTATTGATATTGAGTAAGAAAGCCAAATTATGCAGTTTTGGAATATGTAACTCTTGAATCAATAATCGAGCAACATCATCAGCTTCTTGACTCACAACCACACCGCCAAAAAATGATTTGCTATTCATGTGAAAACTCCTTT
Source organism: Acinetobacter sp. Marseille-Q1623 (assembly GCF_902809895.1). Taxonomy (NCBI): domain Bacteria; kingdom Pseudomonadati; phylum Pseudomonadota; class Gammaproteobacteria; order Moraxellales; family Moraxellaceae; genus Acinetobacter; species Acinetobacter sp. Marseille-Q1623. Next base: position 602,304 of record NZ_CADDWG010000002.1, read on the forward strand.
TCATTGAGTTTTTCAAGCATTGCTTCAAATGCACTACCATCGCGGCGTGTAACATTAGGAATATAGCGACTGTAGACCCGAAATAGCATTTCTGTGGTTGAGTGACCAAGCTGTCGTGCAACCCATTCAGGGTTTTCACCCGCAGATAGCCAAAGCGTTGCAGCAGTATGACGTGTTTGGTATGCACGACGTGATTTGAGCTCTAGAAATCGTAACAGAGGATGCCAAACACGTTTGTTAACAAGACGGTAGTCTAAAGGACCACCATTTCGATTACAGAAGACAAAATCCGATTTACCATTATTCAAACTTCTTTGTTGTTTAAAAGCTTGATAAATACGTTCACTCATTTGAATCGTTCGATCAGAGCCATACGTTTTGGTAGCACCGAGCACACCATTTACAAGTGCTTCTCGAATATGGATTTCTCTACGTTGAAAATCCACATTTTTCCACTGTAATCCATCAATTTCACTGGTACGCATACCTGTGAAAAATCGGATGGTGTAATACGGTTTAAAATCGTCACGCACAGTCGTGAGAATCTGCTGTACTTCTTCGAGAGAAAATGGAGTTACCTCAATTTTACTTTCTTTCAAATTGTTAATATTTTTATAAGGCGACTCGAAACTATACCGTTCGGCCGCATCATTCAGTATCATACGCAAAGGTGTCATGATTTGATTGATCCTTGATGCTTTCAGACTTGTTTGATCTTTTCCGTGTGTCACTTTGGCGAGAGAGGCACGGAAGTTCAGCAAGTCTGACTTCTTAATCTTTGTTAATACCTGATTACCAAAAGCTGGTAACAAGTAATTTTTAATGACAATCGCCACTTTTTGTTGATAAGAACCTCTCCATTCGATTTGTTTCTGTTTAAACCACAAAGCTGTAAAATCTTTAAAAAGTGGTACTCGTGTTTGCACTGCAATTTGCTGACTTCGTTTTTCTTTGAAATCATCAATTTTTTTACTTTTAGGGAAATACTTTTCGTATTCAAAAGTACCTAGCGTTATTTCCGCTTCTAGTTGTTCTAGACGCTTCTTTAATACCCTTCGGTTATAGGGATTATCTTCAAGACTCGTTGTCTCTCTGCATCGAATGCCCATATAGCGAAAGTCTGCAATGAGTCTGCCATTTCGTTCACGGATAGTAGCCATAGTGATAGATCCTCTAATGAATTATTGAAGAGCATCCATACTCAGTCCTGTGAACTTAAGCATTTCAGTTTCAATACGTTCCCAAACAAACAGAATCTTTCGACCACCAAAAGGACGAATATAGTGAACACCTTCAATGAAGACGCTATCTTTAAGTTGATTGCGAATGGTGCGAACGTCGTATTGAATTTTTTCAGCCAGCTGTTGGGCTGTAAGATAGGTATATGACATAATAATAGCCTCTGATTTTTTACTAGTTAAGTAGGAAAATTTATTCCCTTTAAGTAAATTATCATATTTTTATGTCTTTGCAAGTACTTTTTACTATTTAAATAGGATAATTTATGATTATTTCAAACTTAGCTGTTTTGTTAGCTGAAAGGAAGCTAAAAGTTGCTGATTTAGTCAGGAGTACTGGAATTAACAAATCTACATTACATAAACTTTATAATGATGAATCAGTAAGAATTGATTTTGAGACAATTGATAAGATTTGCACTGCATTAGAGGTAGAAGTTGGAGATTTATTAGTTTTTAAAAAAAATATTACTAATCAAATAAATGAAGAGTAGTTTGGTCACCGATGGTCACTTTGAAATCGTGATTGGTCACAAAAGCAGACATTAAATTTGAACGATCGTTAAAATTTATCCATCAAATTTGAATTGCTTTATTTAGAACCTAGATGAATATATCTAAAAATGAGCTTTTTAGGGAAAAATTTTGGTCACCGATGGTCACTTTAGAAAAGTGATTGGTCACAAATTCGAAAAATAACTTAAAACTAGGAATATAATTCTATTTTATAGACCCAGTTTTTTAGCTTTAGATGGTCTAAAAAGTACAAGTGATTGAGTGAAATTTGAGGTCATTTAAAGTACTTTATACAAAGTGTGGCACACAATGGTCACATTTTGGTCGCCGAACATGGGGACGGCTAATAAAATTTATAAATAGGCTCTAGTAAACAATTTGAACCAGCTAGAAAAATATGAATAAAATCAACAATAAAAAAGCCCCCATCTTTCGATGAGGGCTTTTTGAATCTGGAGCGGGAAAGGAGACTCGAACTCCCGACCCCAACCTTGGCAAGGTTATGCTCTACCAACTGAGCTATTCCCGCGGAGTCTGTCCAATTTTTTAAATAAAAAACTGAATAAAAAAATTTTGGAGCGGGAAAGGAGACTCGAACTCCCGACCCCAACCTTGGCAAGGTTATGCTCTACCAACTGAGCTATTCCCGCGGAGTCTGTCCAATTTTTTAAATAAAAAACTGAATAAAAAAATTTTGAGCGGGAAAGGAGACTCGAACTCCCGACCCCAACCTTGGCAAGGTTATGCTCTACCAACTGAGCTATTCCCGCATGGGGCTTATAATACATTAAGAAAAATCAGGGTCAACAATTTTTTGTTATAAAATCGCTCATTTGCATAAAATTAACACAGATGACTTATTTTTTTGCTAATTCTGCCTAAAAACAAATAGGCTTTAAAGCAATTAAACTCATTTTATGATCTCTCACACTCAGATTAGGGGCAAAAAATATAATCCGTTATACTCCATTTAAGTTAAATCTTGAGGAAGTGTGAAATGAGCCTTGAACAACTATTGATTGAAAAGTTACAAACTTTAAATCCAACCCATTTAGAAGTCGTCAATGAGTCAGCTGGTCATGGTGGCTATTTTCCAGGAAAAGAATCACATTTCAAAGTGATCATCGTCAGTGAAGCTTTTGCAGGTTTACGTTTGGTACAACGTCATCAAAAAATCTACGCTGAAGCTAAAGATTTACTCAGTCCTGGTAAAATTCATGCTTTAGCCATCCACGCTTATCTTCCAAGTGAATGGCAAGGTCAAGCGCCTGCTAGCCCTGAATGTGCACATGCACCAAAAGCATAAGGTAGAGTATGGATACGCATTTAATTGTTAAAATCATCCACATGTCTAGTGCAGCACTGGCAATGTTGGTCTTTGTTTTACGTGCATTTACACTATTTTTTGGCACGCAAAATCAACAACCAAACCCCAAAGGTCGTGTTGCCTTCGTTGCTGTACAGCACTTTTCTTATACACTGCTCGTAATCACAGGTGTGGCTTTATTGGTTATGAATCATTTCCAAGTACAAACTTGGTTTTACGCAAAAATATTACTCTTTTTTGTGTTGTTATCATCGCAAATTAAAGCTTATAAAAAAGATGAAACGATTCTGCTGGCACAACGTCGTGCGGGCTTGGTATTGGGTGCTATTGCCTTTGTTTCTATCCTTGCCTTGATTTTAATTAAGCCTGTTTTTGGTTGATTGTTAGACACTTATTCCCTACTTGTATGCAGTCTAGGTTAAACTGTATACAAGTCAAAAAATAATGAATTTGAGGAAATTATGATCACACGTGTGGTGTTTAACCAAAAGGGTGGCGTAGGTAAGTCGAGTATTACAGTAAATTTGGCGGCAATGAATGCCAATGCTGGTCTAAAAACCTTAGTGATTGATCTAGATCCGCAAGCAAATTCGAGCCAATATCTTTTAGGTGATGATGCAACTTATTCAGCAGACAAAACCGCACTTGAACCCAATATCGAAAATTTCTTCCAAGATGTTTTGGGCAATAACCAACAAAAAGGCTTGATTGGCAATGCCATCGGGTCATTATTAAAATCAAAAAATAAAGGCTTCGAACAGTATATTCACCACTCACCTTTTGCAAATTTAGATGTATTACCCGCAAGTCCAACCTTGGGCAGTCTGGAACATGCATTAGAAGCCAAACATAAAATCTATAAATTACGTGATGCGATTCAAACCCTTACTGGAAAATATGAGCGTATTTTTATCGATACTCCACCTGCATTTAATTTTTTCACGTTGTCGGCATTGATTACAGCAGATCGTGTACTGATTCCTTTTGACTGCGATGTATTTTCTAAACGCGCCTTACAAACTTTGATTGAAAATGTCATCGAAACCCAAGATGACCATAATGATCGTTTGGAAATTGAAGGGATTATTGTCAATCAATTCCAAGCGCAAGCAAAATTACCACGTGAAGTGGTACAACAGCTCAAAGATGAAAATCTTCCTGTATTAGAAAATATGTTGCCGCCTTCAGTCATTATGAAAGAGTCACATCATAAAAACTTACCTCTCATCTATTTTGCTACAGATCATAAATTGACGCAGGCATATCAATCATTGTTCAATGAGATTGAGCAAAAATAAGATCGAGATATCGCATGAAAATGAGCTATTTAAATGCAATGAAATGGGCAGCTTTCGGTATAGGGCTGTCTGTTTTAACCGCATGTGCCACCACAGTCAAACCAAGTTATGTGTCACCAACACAATATCAAGCGATGAATTGTGGACAGTTAAATTCTGAATTCCAACGTATTCAACAATACATCAACAATGGTGTACAACCTGCAAAACGTACAGGTATGGGCGTTGGTGTCGGACTTGGTGGTGGTTGGGGACGTGGCGGTTGGGGTTTTGGTCCAAGTATTTCAGTCAATATGGGACAATCTTCAAATACCAAGAACACTGAGCTTGCTAATCTGTATGGGCAGCAAGATGCGATTTCTCAAGCAGCACAGTTTAAAAATTGTCCTTATGTGCCTAAACGTCATGAAGTGAAAAAGTAACAAATATATGCATACTGAGCCACAGTTGGCATAGTATGCATTTTAATGTTTAGCAAAATGTTTCAAGATTAATCATATAAAAAATAAAATGTTAAATCATATCCCTTTAAATAAATGGGTTAAAATTCAAGCAAAATCCATCTTAAAACTTGTTATGCTTTTATATTTTCGTTTAAGGTATGTCCCTGTAAAATTATTTGAAAGCACTATATGATTGAAAATTGGCTATTTATTGCTGCGATGTTGGCTGTGCTGCTCATTCCGGGCCCCACCAATGCATTATTAGTCAGTTCAGCACATCATCAAGGTATTGCAAAAACATTTGCTTTAGTCCCTGCACAACTTTTAGGTTATCTATATGGCATCAGTATTTGGGCACTGCTGATTCATTTAACTTTGCCAATTTGGCCATTTTTGATTGATATTTTACATTTCGCCAGTACGATTTACGTCCTATGGTTGGCATTTCATTTATGGAAAGCTTCACATTTAAAAACACATAGTCAGTTACACAAGACATTAACGCCATCACAACTGTTTATTACAACATTAAAAAACCCAAAAACGATTTTATTTGCCGCAGGTATTTTTCCTGTAGAAACATGGGATTCCTACTTACATTATTTTTTGGTGATGAGCGTATTTGTGTTATGTCTAATCCCCTGTTCTTTGTTTTGGATTTATTGGGGACGCACAGTGTTGGCAGGAAATATAAAAGGCGTCAGTGCTGATCGTATCTATAAAGGATCAGCACTGTTTTTAATTTTATGTATGTTGCCTGTGGTGATTCAATTTTTTTAAACTTTATCTTTATTGAAAAATTTATGACGAATAAAACCGATTAAACCAGGTAAAATACTTAAGAAAATAATGCCGAAGACCAAATGAGTAAAGTTATCTTTGACCAATGGGTGCCCACCAAACAAATAGCCCAATGTGATAAATGAACCCACCCAACAGAAAGCACCTACGACATTATACGTCAGGAAATATTTATAATTCATACTGCCTGCACCAGCAACAAACGGCGCAAAAGTACGGGCAAAAGGAATAAAACGAGCAAAAATAATTGTTTTACCACCATGCTTTTCAAAGAATTGTGAAGTTTTAATCAAATGTTCTTTGTTAATAAAGCGAGATTCGATTTCAAATACCCGTGGTCCAATGTATTTACCAATGTGGTAATTTAATGTGTCGCCCAATACTGCCGCCATAAACAGTAAAATCACCAATAAAACAGGATCCATTGCCCCTGTAGATGCAGCCAATGCCCCTGCGGCAAAAAGTAAGCTGTCCCCCGGTAAAAATGGCATCACCACTAAACCAGTTTCTACGAAAATAATCAGGAATAAAATTCCGTAAACCCAATAACCGTAATTTGTTATAAATTCAAATAAATGCTGGTCAACATGTAAAATAAAATCAATGAGATTCATGAAATAAAAGCTAAGCCAAGTCGTGCTCAAATCCTAGCAGTCTGTGTTATGAAAGTCAGTATTAAAAAGTAAATAAAAACATCTATTATCGTTTCATTTATAAAACGATAAGTCTGATTTTTGCATATTTATCCAAAAATCACAGCGTACTATCATGAGCTCATGTTAAAAAATACGAATTAGGTCTCATCATGTTAAATCCAAATGTTGTTCTCAAAAATATCGTCCATCAAGCCCATACTGATGCAACACTTGCATTGATTGCACGTGCACTTCTCGCATATATCTTTATCGTTGCGGGTTGGGGCAAAATCACAGCATATAGCGCAACCGTAGGTTATATGGAGTCTATGGGAGTGCCGGGAGCAATGTTACCACTCACGATTTTGGTTGAATTCGGTGGTGGTTTAGCCTTGTTATTTGGTTTTCAGGCACGTTTTGCAGCACTCGGCTTAGCTGTATTTAGTTTAATTACTGCATTTTTATTCCATGGTGGTGCAGAAGATAGTATTAACTTTATGAAAAACTTTGCCATGGCTGGTGGTTTATTTTTCTTAATGTTGCATGGTGCAGGTCGATTTAGCTTTGATCATCTCATTGAAAAATAATCAATATTAAAATAAAAATTAAAAAAGCCAGATCAACATCTGGCTTTTTTGTGCAACAGTTTAAGCAAGCATAAGCAAAGCAACATCAAATGAATCTATTAATGCTTTGCACAGCCGAAAAATCTTAGTCTTCAAACTGCTTTGCTTGATGAATCAATTGTTGAAAAATAGCACTATCTTGAATTTGATTGGCACTGAGTAATGCCAATTTCACTAAAAATAATTCACGTTTTTCTAACGGTACAGCATCAATCGTTTCAGCCAAGTGATCATACACTTTTTCTAGATGTTCAATAGAAATACTCATGCTACCGCTCCTTCCACAACGTCAGTAAACTGTTTAAATGTTTGCGTTAATGCATTTTCACGATAGCTCAGCCAACGCCCATTAATATGATGCCCCGGACGAACCAAATAGACGGTGCCGACAGATGCAAAGAAAGGTTCTGTTGCAATATCAGGATGGATGCTCAAGCACACATCTGCCTTTGCCACCATGTGTTGATCAAGTGCTAAGGCAACTATTTGTACAGGAATACCCTGTTGCTTTAATGCCAGAACTTCTTGTGACAAGGCTGTAGGTAATTGACCTTTTTCAGTAAATACAATTACGCTAAATTTACCTGAAATTGCATCATACAAAAATGAATGATCTGCAAATTTGATATTTGGAATCAATGCCCCGTTTTCGGTCAACTCATTCATTTGTGCATTGTCATCACACAGACTGTTGAGCGGTGAATGTGTATATGCGTGCGGGCGTGAGGTACGCCAATGATAAAGTGGACGAACAAACTCATGTTCTAATGACAATGAAAGTACAGCATTACGCAGTAAACGGAAACCATCCGTAGGAGGTGCCATAAAACGCGTTGATTTGCCTGCTTCAGCAATAATCTCACGTGCAGCCCCAACACGATCAAAAGTGTAGCTTTGTAAGATTTTCTCAGGTGCCCAACCTTTTACTGCGGCTGCTAATTTCCAAGCTAAATCTTGTGCATCTTGAAAACCTGTATTTGCACCACGCACTCCAAAAATTGGTAATAAATGTGCAGCATCGCCCACGAAAATAATACGGTTATGTACATAATTATCTAAGGTCAATGCACGTGCTGAATAAACTGTACTCCAGTCCATTTCCCACTCAAGATGATCTTGCCCAATCATTTTTAATTGATCGTTGACAGCTTTATGTAAATTTTCTGGTTTCAATGCTTCTTCGGGGCTAATCGATGGATCTAATTGATAATCAAAACGCCAGATATTGTCGGGTTCACGATGCATTAAAATCGTATTCCCAGGATTCCAATCAGGTGAAAAGAAAGCTAAACGTTCAGTGGGATAATCCAATTGAATACGAATATCCACAATGACAAAACGACCTTCATAACTCGCTCCTTCCATCCACAATTTCATACTTTCACGAATCGGGGAGCGACCACCATCGGCTGCAACAACCCATTTGGAAGTATGCTGATATGTTCCTTCAGGCGTGTCTATCGTTAAAGTGACCTGATCCTGTGCTTGTACGTGATCGACGACTTTATTTCCCAACGTACTTCAATATTGTCTTGTTCTTGAATCGTTTCTAATAAAAAATGCTCTAACCAATTTTGTTGTAAATTATTTAAGGGTGCAAACTGATCATGTTCATTGGTGGGTGATGCCATGCGAAAAGTAACTTGGCCTTTATAAATTGAATTACCATGTGTCCAAGCTAAAGCTTTTGACATGATCCGTTCTGCTGCACCTGCTGCTTGCAAAATTTCCATCGAACGTTTGGTATAAACCAGTGCACGACTACCTTCAGACAGTTATAATTCAGCAGACAATAAAATGACTTTGATCCCCTGTTTTGCTAACAATAGTGCTGTCGTCATCCCGATTGGACCTGCTCCAACCACAGTAACCGTTTGTTCGTCTGTCACAACTTCTGTTTGACTATGAAAGTGTGGAAAAGCTTAATACTGATAGTAAAGCGATTTTCTTGGCTCTTGTGCTGGAAAATGCATATTGAACTCCTTGTCATATATATACTAAATTTAAGACTTTGTTTCGGACGCCATCACAAGCGTTGTGGGCATTTTTATTGCAGAATAATCAGATTCAGGACATACAACGCTGCGGTACTTTTGGCTACCACGTAGCCCATAGAAATAAAAAACATAAAGGAAAATAGTCAGTACGATACAAATGATCCAAACCCACGTAAACGAACCTGAAGCAGTGACAATGAACCATTACGTGAGCAGGTTTTCTTTAAACAAGTTGATGTAAGCCTACATCTTCCTGTGCATATACCGGGATATACTGACTTTTACTCATCCAAAGAACATGCAACGAATGTGGGGGTGTATGTTCCGTGATCCTAAAAATGCACTTTTAGCCAATTGGTCTGAGCTACCTGTAGGCTATAACGGTCGTGCAAGTTCAGTGATTGTGAGTGGCACAAACATTGTCCGTCCATCAGGTCAAATTAAATTACCAACAGCGGATCGCCCACAATTTTCAGCCTGCCGTAAACTCGACTTTGAGTTAGAAACAGGTTTTATCGTCGGGAAAGCCAACACATTAGGTGAACCGATTGCAATTGAAAATGCATGGGATCATATTTTTGGCATGGTGCTGTTTAATGACTGGTCTGCTCGTGATTTACAGCAATGGGAATATGTGCCACTCGGTCCATTCAATGCAAAAACATTTGCTTCCTCAATCTCCCCATGGATCGTGACCTTAGAAGCGCTTGAACCTTTTAAAACACATTCTCCAATACAAGAGCCTCAGCCCCTTCCTTATTTACGTGAAGACCACAGTAACAACAGCTATGACATTCATCTGTCTGTAGAAATTCAAGCGGAAGGTGCAACGCAAGCAAATGTCATTTGTGAAACCAATTTCAAATATATGTATTGGTCAATGGCACAGCAGTTAACTCACCACACGATTGCAGGATGTAATGTGCAAGTGGGTGATTTAATGGGTTCAGGAACCATTTCAGGACCAACGCCAAACTCCTACGGTTCTCTGTTCGAAATCACATGGAATGCGACCAAACCATTAACACTTGCCAATGGTGAACAACATACCTTTATTCAAGATGGCGATACAGTCACGATGAAAGGTTTCTGTGAAAAAGAAGGTGTACGTATTGGCTTTGGTGCTGTATCAGGCAAAATTCTGCCTGCCATTCAATTTAACTTTGCAGAATAAGACGGATAGCGTAAATGAAACTGTACACCTATTTTCGCAGTTCAGCCGCCTATCGGGTACGTATAGCACTGAATTTAAAAGGCTTAGATGCAGAATTAATCCCTATACACTTGGTCAATCATGGCGGTGAACAGCATAGTGCTGCATATCGTCAAGTTAATCCGAGTGGACTTGTACCGACCCTCTGTGATGATGATTTTACCCTAACACAATCGCTCAGCATCATTGAATACTTAGATGAAAAATACACAGAAACTAGTCTACTCACACAGGATTTACAACAACGCGCCCAAGTACGTGTATTTAGTTTAAGCATTGCCTGTGACATTCACCCACTCAACAATCTGCGCATTTTACAGTACCTCACACAGACCTTAGAGCTGAGCGATGCACAAAAATCTGCATGGTATGCGCATTGGATTGAGATAGGTTTTCAAGCACTTGAAGCTCAATTAATCCATTCAAATGGCAAATTCTGTTTTGGTGAACAGGCAACATTGGCAGATTGTTGTCTGATTCCGCAGGTGTATAACGCGAAACGCTTCAATATTGATTTATCTGCATATCCGAAAATTGAATCGATCTATGCACATTGCAACACATTACATGCATTTCAACGTGCAGCACCTGAAGCACAAGCTGAAGCAAATTAAAATTTTTATAAGGATATAAATGATGACGATTCAAATCGAAAAAATTCACCATGTGGCTTACCGCTGTAAAGATGCAAAAGAAACGGTCGAATGGTATAAAAAAAATCTCAATATGGATTTTATCTTAGCATTTGCAGAAGACTATGTGCCCTCAACCAAAGCATTTGACCCATATATGCACTTATTTTTAGATGCAGGTAATGGCAACGTTTTGGCATTTTTTGAGCTACCGACACAACCTGAAATGGGGCGTGATGAAAATACACCGAAATGGGTACAGCACATTGCATTAAAAGTGAAAGATCGTGCTGCATTGGTAGAAGCAAAAGCGCATTTAGAAGCCAATGGTATCAATGTCTTAGGCATCACCAATCATGGTATTTTCCATTCGATTTATTTCTTCGATCCGAATGGTCACCGTTTGGAATTGGCATATGACGATGAAAAAGCACCGCAAAAAATTGCAATGATCACCGAAGAAATGAAGCACGAAATGTTAGAAGAATGGTCTAAAAATAAACGTGCACCACACCATACCCACTTTCTCCATGCTGCTGAATTAGATGACAATGCAGCTGATGCCAAAGTGGATGCTTAATTTTAGGGATGATCTCGTTCATGAATAAATGTGTTGCAAGTGCTGAACTGGCAGGTGGCTTTGGTTTATGTGGTATTCCTGAACTATTCATCGACGCTTTTAAAAATACAGGTCAAGGGTTTGACCTGTATTTACAATCATTCTGGAGTAGATGACTTCGGTTTACCCCTCACAGGCAAAGGTGTAGTCAACCGTATTATCACCGATTTAGGCATGATGGATATAAGTACTGAAGGTGTCAAACTGGTCGAACTTGCTCAAGATGTCATGCTAGAACAAATCAAGGCAGCAACAGGTGTTGAGCTGATTTTAGATGCTGTTGCGACATAATTGATTTTATTGAACATCCAAGCAACTGAAATTGCTTGGATGTTTGATGACGATGAGTTAATTTTTATATTTATAACTAGTAAACATACTGTAGCAATAACTGAGCATATGTATTGCTCTGTGTACCATTTACTTGTGATCCGCCATTTAAAAGTGCTTTTTTCGGTTTAAAGATCCCCAATAAAGGAATGACATTGATATGCGGAGTCGGTGACCAAACCGCAAAGATATCAAGCTCATGTGCATCTAGATTTTCTGTGTCTTTTTTAATCGTATCAAATTGATACGCCAACATGCCTAAATGTAAATTTTCCTTAACGGAAGCTTGCAATGAAACCTGATGAATACGTGCATTGCTGCTAAATGGCCCCGCATAATTTCCTGCAACTTCACCTTGAAACCATGTACCAAAGCCTGCATCAGTATTACCATAAAACAATGCATCATAATTTTCCGAAAATGATGAAAAGCGATACCCTAAAGTCGGCTGAAATGGCATGTGCTCAAATTGATAATTTAATGCCATATACCATGCATTTTCATTTTCATGTTGCTGATCTTGATAGACATATTCGCTACTAAAAGCAAGCTGATCATTGATTTGTGTCTTCGCTCTAACAGCAATATCTTTTAAATCATCACGTACAGATTCATGCTGTGGATCTTCAAGCTCTGCTATCTGTAAATACGTCAGTCCAAAATCATAATTTTTAAATTGATACTGCCAATCGGTTGCCCATAAAGTCGGTTGATATTGGGCTTGATTATCCGATTTTAAATAGTACCAATGGCTTTTTAAACTGTCCGTCAATTGATAATGTAGAACCGTTGTAAAATCAAAACTTTTACGCGCTGCAATATAATAACCACCACCCCGATTGAGTTCACCATCGGCTATGCCTTTGCCCATATTTAAGGCATCACCAGCAACTAAAAAACCATCTGCAATTTGCACACTTTGACGACCTATACTCAGATCAATTTTGGCTTTATCTGCTGCACCGTTTCGCCAGCCCAGTGACCATTCACCTACCGTTGTTTTGCGCTCACTGCCATCGCTAAAACCTGCTGCATCGCCATCACCAAAGGTCGCTGAACTGAGCCCTTTCACTGTGGCATACAGTTCATTTTTACCTAAGCGATATTGCCCTTCAACACCATAAGACGCATAGGCTTCTTGCCATGAAATATCATCTTGCGCTTCAGGATTGTTGTAACTTTTTTTGCTGTACATCGCACCATACATCATGTCTATACTCGGTTTGATGCTTAAGTTTTCATTGATCTGCGCATTATCAGCCTGTACAGCAGCATTCCCCAACAATGTAAAAATGCTGAGTGCATATACTTTTTTGTTCATGTCTTTTCTCATTGTGATCAATCTAAAAAAGGATCAGCACCAAGCTGATCCTTTCAGAACGCACATTAGTTTTAATGCTGCATTTGTTGTTTTTGTTGCTCGTTGTCATTTTTTAAGGTGGGTGTACTGTCAAAGAAATTCCAAGGTTTCAACATGGTATATACCCATTCCGTTGGCATAATTGGCCATTCTTCTGCACGTGCAACATGGGTAGTTCCTGTCGTCATCCAAACCACCAAATCTTGATCTTTAATATTGTCATTGTTGGCAACAAACTCGCCAAGACCTGTGTCTTTGACAGAACGATTTGAATATTTACCTTCAGGGAATAGTTCATTGGCATCTCGCTTCGTGACCCAAATTTGCTTGTCCATAAAGCTTAAACGTTTAAACAACCATTCATCTGGCGAGAAGTTCGCACCTTTGGCAATGGGGTGTGTGCCGCCTGCAAATGGAATCATTTGATAAGATACAGGATTGCCCATACGGTTTTCTTTGTTGAGATTGGAAATTAAACGAATCGTCGATGGATCAAATTTTTGGGCAGCTTCTTGTTCAGTATTGACAATGCGTTCGTTGACTTCCATCGCACTGCTACGCGGACCACCTCGGGTATTTTTAGCCACTACAGGGTCCATCTCAACGAAACTGTTATTGCCTCCATCTACATCCATATCCAAACGGAAATTATAAATATGTTGATGGGTTGTCCCGACAATATTATGGTCAATCAGCGTACCAAAACGCGTATCTTCTTTGGCTGTTGCATCATGCATTGTACGTGCTTTAACGCCTTTGACTGCTTCAATCCCTGTTGCACCTGCATTAATGCCAATAATACCGTTGTTGTTAAATACCCAGTCAAAAATATAGTCATAATTACCTACGGTACTGATCCAACGCACCACCAATTCACGGCGCTCAGAACTAATATTCGGTTGATTCATTTCTTGATGTTTAAACTCAGGGCCTGCATAACGTTCGAAAACCGCAATCGCATTGGGAATGATACGTGGCTGACCTGTGTAATCAGCAATCACAGCATCGAGCAGTACTGCATTATCAGGTGCATCTACACCCTTTTCAATTGAGGACGTCAGTGTCCCCATACCATATTCACCAGAGTCTAGATAAGACTTGAAGTACCAACCCATATCAGGATCACCATAAGGCACAACCATGCCCCCAAGGTTGCCCTCATACATGACTTTACGTTTATCACCTTTATCTTTATAAGTTACGGTTGAAACTTTTAGCCCCACCCGTGAATCTAAGCCCACATGGAAACACCAAGGTCCCCAATGAATGGTTTGTCCTGTAATGGAAAAATTTTTACCTTCAGGTTCAACGATATTTAAAGGTTTAAATTGGTTCTTATCATTTTTATTTGCGATAGAGTTAGCCGTCATCGGCACAGGAATAATTGTACCTTCTTCGAGTTTCACAATTTTCTTATTGTCTAAATCGACCACTGCAACAAGATTTTCAATTGGATGTGCCCAATAATTACCATCACCCGTATCTAAATAAGACACCACTTTTAAAACATTGAGTTCACGGTCTAAACCATCTTTACCACCAAAATAACCGACTGTTAAAGGGGTCGTCACAACTTTAGAAATATCTTTAACCCCTCTTTTTTCGAGCGCTTTTTTATAATTTTTATCTTGCGTGACAATCTCTTGTACGGCAACCATATCGTCATATAACACCATACCATGCGTATTGTCTAAAACTTTCCATTGCGTGACTTTTTGTGTTTTTAGATCGACTAAACCTTCGATCACTTGCTTACCTTTTAACAAAGTAAACTCAGCGATTCGATCCTCTTGTAACGCTTTGCCACCGATAAAAGCATCCCATACTTTTTCTTTTTCAGGGTCTTTCAACTTAATTTCTGAAAAACGCATATTTGGGTAAGCATATTCTGACTGTGTAATGGCTTTAAATGTTTGAGTAATCTCTTGTGATGTTAAGCTATTAAGTGGATGTGCAACTGATTCAATTTTAAATGTTTGATCTAAACCTGACTGAAAAATCTCTGAAGCAAATTCTTTACTCACCACGGGCTGACCATTTTTTTCAACCAATGGCACACTGACTTTGAAAGCTTTACCATTGACCAAAACGGTATCTGAATTTGCTTTTGCCCGTACAATTAAAGATCCCTTTGCAATGGTATAGGTATTGGTAAAATCATCTTTTTTAACGTCTGCGCCAAAATCGCTCATGTTTTGATATAAAGACACCATTTCGGCTGTTTGACCATGTGCCCATGCATGATGTTGAACCCCTAAAGCAAGTGCAGCAATTGCAACATTGAACGTTGCGAAGTTTTTTAATGATTGTGTAATTTGATTCAATTGCATTGTGTCAAAATCCATAATAAACACGACGATAGATTTAAAGTAATGCAATTCAATCGATAAAAAATCCTCCTAAAGGATGATTTTTATTTTAAAAACTTCAGCATAATCTCTTGACGATTATTTATTCCTGTTTTCTGATAAATATGCTGTACATGGGTTTTCACTGTTGCCAAACTACAGTTTAAATACTGCGCAACTGACTGATTATTTAAACCTCTTAATATTAATTCAAGCACTACGATTTCTTTTTTAGTAAAATGATAAGCATCATATATTGCGCTATTTTCTAACTGATCTGTTTGATTAAAAAAATATTTTTTGGATAGTTCACAAAAAGCATCCAACATATTTTTTTCTTGTACAGTAAAGATTTGGCTATTCTTTTCTCGAATAATACTTAAACCTAAAATAGGTTCACCATTACGTTTTCTAAAAAAAATTTCAGCAGTATCTTTTAATTTCCAACGTTGCATAAAATCCGCATAGTGATCATCACAGGTATATTCACTCAGTAGTTCAACATTATGATCTTTATGTTGATAATGCTTCATAAATGATACAGGATCATTTTCGACTTCACGATTTAAATATTCTGTTAATGATTGTGCAGGAATATTAAAATTTTGATAGTTATAAGCATGGTGAATGTTGTCAATCGAATACAACAAGTAGCCATCAAAATCAAAGACTCGACTCACTTGCTGAATAAAATTTTGAGTAAAATCTGTTATAAACTGATGATTAAGCATAATTTCCACCGATCCTGTTCGGAAATATGATTAGCAAGATATACGCCAAAAAGTCCTTTGCTTCCTGCAAAGGACTGATCAAACTTTATGACGTAATATGAACCGCTTGTTTATGGGTAAATAACAATAAACCGTCTAAACCAAATGAATAACCTAAACCAGACAGTTTCCAGCCCCCAAAAACGGCTGCAGGAGATAAATCAGAATGGCTATTAATCCAGACTGTCCCTGTTTCCATTTGACTGGCAATATTTTCAGCAAGTTCTAAATTTTGACTCCATACTGAACCACCTAAACCAAATTCTGTGGCATTGCTACGCTGTAATACTTCATCAATAGTCCTAAATTTTAGTACAGGTAGAACTGGACCAAATTGCTCCTGATCCACTAAAGCCATGCCTTCATGGACATTGGTCACGATGGTTGGCGCAATAAAATAACCGGTTTCTGGTAAAGCTTGCGCTGTGCTCACAACTGTTCCACCTTGTGCAACAGCATCCTGAATGAGGGCTTTGACTTTGTCATATTGCATTTTATTTTGCACAGGACCAAAGCTGACAGCAGCATCTGTACCATCACCAATGACTTGCTGATTTGCGATCTCGACTAATTTTTTAACTAGAGCATCATAAATATTTTCATGCACATATAAGCGTTTAAGTGCCGCACAGGTTTGACCTGCATTTAAAAATGCTGAACCAAAAATCTTTTCTGCCACCATCTCTATATCGGCATCTTCAAGCACAATACCTGCATCATTACCCCCCAATTCAAGCACAACACTTTTTAATGAACGTACAGAATGACTCAAAATACTTTGTCCTGTGCGTGTAGAACCTGTAAATGTCACTTTATCTACAGCAGCATGTTCACTTAATGCTTGTCCAACCTCGCCTTGACCTAAAATAATATTACATACGCCTTGCGGTAAATGACGATTAATAATTTCAACCAGTTTAATCGTGCTCAGCGGGGTATATTCAGAAGGTTTATTGACTACACAGTTTTTGGTTTTGAGGGCAGGAAAAATATGCCAAACGGCAATCATAAATGGCCAATTCCACGGTGTAATCGATGCCACTACACCAAGCGGACGATTATACACCTTAATGGTTTTACCATTTGGCTCTGTCATGGTCTCCACAGGAATGTCTAAACTGGTTAAATATTCAATCCAGCCAGCACCTGCTTCGACTTCAAACTGTGCCATGGCTAAGGTTTTGCCCTGCTCTAAAGTAATGAGCTGTGCAATCTCATCTTTTTCTGCACGAATATCGGCAGCAATTTTGTGAAAAAGCGCATGAATCACCTGATCCTCAGTATTTTTCCATGTTTTAAATGCTTGGGCAGCTGACTCTATTGCGTCATTCACCTGCTTGAGACTTGCACTAGCCACGTCTGTCAGTACAGTTTCATTGGCAGGATTAATCACGGCAAATGTTGCACCTTCGCCCTGTATTTTTTGTCCATCAATGATTAAAGCTGTGTTCATTTATATTTCCTTATATATTAAGCCTGATCAACACGATTTTAACGGTGAATCTAGGCTTGGAACTCATCCCAAAGGATGATCTTTCTATGAAAACCGATGAAACTTTAAGTCCGTTGCATGAGCAATTCGACTCCTTTTTCAGCAACAACAATGGTCGGTGCATTGGTATTACTATTTGAAATACCCACAGCACTTTTGCTTTTATAAAACCTACAAAACTCTTTTTACCATAATAGAAGGGTCAGCTCGAGGTTCACAAAAGCACCATATCACTGTGTTCCCCATGTTTTACTTTTTTACCGTGGTCACTGCTTTAACGAGATTTTTTGAGCAATGCAGTGATATACAATTAAAAAAATCAGCAAAAACATAATCACTGTATAAAGATAGAATCAACTTGTTTGAATATTTTTAATCAAACTTGTATTTCGAATAAACCACGGGGTATGCGATCACCTGTATCGATTACATACAGTGTTGAATATCGCCTTTTTAATTTTCAACATATCCATGTTGTTACTCCGTTATGTCCTTTGTCATTCATTTAATCTTTGTTGAAATTAAATAGTTTAGATACCTCATGAAAATTAATATATTAACTAAATGGTAAAATTTCAACCCTTATTTACATTTATCGTAAATCTCATTGTTCAATCAATATAAGTGATGGTGCAATATAATTTCTGCGTGCATACAAGCGCCAAGCGTTCATTGATTTATGCTTAAAGACCTGATTGATATTGTGATAAGTTATCAAAAAAGTAGTGATAGACTATATTTATTCATGGACTCAACGAGTCTGAATTTTCTTGATCAAGCTGAATGGAAACGTAAGAAGCATCAACTGGAAAATCATCGTCAGTGGTTTAAACTTTATAGTTGAATCGATGCTAAAGCTCTGTAGATATGGGCTTTACAGTTCACAACGAATAATGTCAGTGATGTACGAGTACTTGGAACTTTACTTTCACAAAGCCCCTTTTAAGAACGAATTGATTCAGTCCATGGCTACTTATGACACACAGCACTAAAAACGAGTTATTTTAAATCGAGATGCATAGGCAATCATTCTACCAAGAAAGAATGCCAAGCCTTGGAAAGATCGGAAAGCGAGGTCTATAGAGCAGAATGAATTATTGGGAACAGTCAAACGCTTAGGAGATAAATTAACAACAAAGAATTTTTCTAGTCTGGTAAATGAGATTCATGCACGCGTAGCAGTACTCTACATATTCATAGCATTAGATTGCCCCTATATCTAAATTGTATCTTAAATTTAGATCTTATAGGCTAGCTCTGTCTTTCAAAGCTTTATGCAACAAAGCCTAATTTAAATAGAAATAAATATGGTCATAGAACCTTTTGAGCTATCATAAATATGATCCATTCATTTCTGCAACAAATTACACGGCTCACTTTTTAATTGATACTGATAATAAATCATTCCATAATTTAAAAATATGATCACGATTAAATTTCTCTACAGATGATCTGGCATTTTGCTGTAATTGATGTAATTTCTCACGATCGAGTAATAAATTTGAGACTTGTTGAATATATGCTTCTTCATGATTGTTCTCAATTAAAATTCCATTCACACCATGAATAATCATATCAGATGGGCCATAATTAATATCAAAGGAAGTAACAGGGCAACCATTTGACAACGCTTCTAAAATTGCCATACAAAATCCTTCAGATGAACCAGCAAAAAGCATTAAATCTGCCTGTTGGAATACGCTATTCACATCTGTAGTAAAGCCTTGTATAAAGACATGATCCTCTAAACCACACTCTTGAATTGTATTTTTAATATTAATTTCATCAGCTCCGAAGCCATACAAACTTAACTTTGCTAATGGTACATTTAAGACAATTTGCTTAAACATTTTAACTAAAAGAGGTAAACGCTTTACCTGATCAAAACGAGCAACACAAACACAATGATATGCTTCTCGTCCTAACTTTTTATCTTCTTTATCTTGAATAAAATGTGGAATAACTCGAGTATTTTGATAATCACCGTATTTCTCAACAAAATCATTTTTTTGCTGATGTGTTAAAAATACCAATTGATCTAGTTTATTAAAATATTCGACATAGTGTTTATAATGCCCATTGAGTTTTGAATTTTTATCGTTTGGATCATTATAATGGGCAGCATGTATAATACCAAAAATCCGATGATTTTCTTTTTTGTTTTTTAGCAAATACTCTGAAAAAACAATCGCCCTATCTATAATAAAAATACAATCTTCATGATGATAATATGAAAGAATATGAAATAAAAAATCCACTTCCTTTTCAAAAGTTGCTAATAAAATCCCATTATCATCAAAATAATGAATATGACTTAATTTTTTATCAATAAATATTTTATTTGCAACAATTTTTCCATTTATATCATATATAAACTCACTGATCACACATTTATTTTCATCCAAAATCTGAATCGAACTTAGTTTTTCTTGCTCATTATATTTTATTCTTTGGTTTAACTTCCCAGCATTAAACACATTAATATATGACAAAAATCCTTTTTGGTCTCTTATATAATACTTGACTATTTTTTTATCTTTATAAACTTTAATATTTCCAGCTTCATTAACTTTTGCTTCTTTAACTGTATAAATTGCATTTTTAAAAATTTTAAAAGAGTCTAAACGAAATACTCTTTTCTGCAAAATTTCATATAAGTTAATAAATTTAATATTATTTTCAATTTTTTTATCAAAAAATCCATCTTCAAATAAAGACTTGTAAATCAAGTGAATGTGTGGATTATAAGATAGAGTACAAATATGAACAAGATAACCTTTTTCAGCAAAAAGGGCTGCACGTTTTAACAGTGCAACCAATAAACCATTTTTTTTTGCTTTAATCTCAGTATAAAGCATAAATATTTTATAATTCATATAAAGATCATTTTAAATTTAAAGGCAGAAAGTTATTTTTAAAAGGCTTGACTGCCTTATCTTTCAGCCATTCATAATAATCTACTTGAGCTTTTGCTACAGGATAAGCCATAAAACCAATACCAGGCCCAGCATTCACTTCAAATATTACAACATTTCCATTTTGATCTATACCTAAATCTAAACCCAATGAATCTAATCGCCATGGATATTGCTTTTGAAATGCTAAAGGAAAAATCTTGAACAAATATCTAACTTTTTTTAAAATTTTCTCTACATGTTGTGTATAAAATTGTTCTAAAAATAATTTTTCTCTTGTAGTGATAAGAGCACCTTGCATACCATTTGTAATGTCTACATTTTTATTAATATTAACATAAGGAAAAAATTTTATCATTTTCCATGTACCATTTTTACCTCTATTAATTTGCAACCTAAATACAGTATTTAAATTATTATTTGTTGAACTTTCAAAATATCGACTTAAAGTATAATTTTTATTCAAAATATTATTTAAAATAAAAGATAGAAATTCATCTTTAGAGTATATAAAGCTCTCCTTTAACATTCTAACAAGATACTTCCCATCTGTGTTCTCAACCGTATAAATTCCTTTACCTTGGTTACTTGAATTCGGTTTTAAAATAATTTTCTTATGTTTTTCTAAGGCAACTAAAATACTACCTTCTGTCTTACACTCTTCAACTTCAATTAAAAAATCATTTAGCTCAGATATTCGATTTAATTTTTCTTCCACTTGTTTTTTTGTGCCAATTCTATTTGAAGTAAATGGAATCATTTCGGATAATTTAATATAAATATCCTTATCTTCAGCTTTTACAGCCAATCTATTTTGAATCACATCTGGAAATGAAAATAGCTTCTCGACTACCTGATCATGCTCAATAGTTTTACCTAAAATCGTTCCCGCTTCAAAAGAGACATCTTTTGCTGTAAAAACATAAGCTTGGTGACCACGATTTTTTGCAACTTGAATAAATATTTCTTCAACGTCTGTCAAAACTTTATTTGGTTTTAAAACACCAAATACTGCCATTTCGATTCTCCAATACAAATAAATTAAAGTGTTAAGGGATGTACATTCATTTCAGTAAAAATACTTTTCTTATTTTCAAATTCCTCTAAAAAAAGAGCTATATTCGTAATATCTAAATGCTGAATGTCACTAAAATCATATTTCCACCATTCTGTTGCTAAAAGCCGCTCAATAGTCTCTTGATCAAAACGGTATTTAAGAATCTTTGCAGGATTACCTCCTACAATTGCAAATGCTGGAACATCTTTCGTCACTACAGAATCTGCCGCAATTACAGCTCCTGTACCAATATATAGATTTGCTTTTAATGTTACTCTTGAGCCAATCCAAACGTCATGTCCAATAATTAATTTATTATGATGAATATGAGGTAATTTCCTCGCATTTTGTAATTTTTGCTGATCATCAAGATACTTTTTATAAATAATAAAATTTCTATCATATGTTGTTGCAGAGGTCGTTAGCCACTCATAAGGATGCCTTAAGCCCATCACTTTGATATCCGTGGCTATAGAACAATATCTCCCTACTTTAGTGGTGATAGGTAAAGTCGACCAACTATAAGAAAAAGCCCCCATTTCCCAAATATTTCTACCCACTAAAAATGCACAATACGGCTCAATTACTACACCTTCTTGATAGCTAATTTCATCATCTGCTTTGAAACGCTCTATACCACTTCTGGTGAAAAAAATATTATGCTTCAGTAAGTCATTTTTGATTTCAATAAATTTTTTTTTCAAAATATCTACTCTACAAAATAGTTTAAATAAGCCACATAACCTGACAAATTATGCTCTTGGTCATCTATACGACAGCGAAAGCGATCATGACGCACATAAAATGAATTTAGAATTTTCTCAGGTTTCGCCATATACATTGCAAATTCAGGATAAAAATATCCAGTAGCACGTTGAAACTCAACTCGACTCTCGATCAGTGTTTTTAATTCATCAAATTTTGCTTGCTCATATAAATCATCAAAGCCTTGTTGTTGTAAGCGGATCACCATTTTATAAGCTGCCATCATCATTTCTAAAAATGTTGCGTAGGCTGTTTTACGTTTTGCAATAAACCTCATATGTTTTAAATAATTATTTAATCCAAATTGAAAATATTTTTTCTCAGGACAAATCATGGTTAATTCATTCGTACAATAGCTCAGCCAATGATCATGATATTTATCGTATTTTTTTTCTATAAAATGTTCAAACATCTGTTTTACTGTTGCCAATAATGCTTCATTTTTATTGATTTGATAAAGCCGTAATAGACCTAATGCTGCTTCACCATCATAGTAAACAATTCTAAATTTTTCTTTTAATTCTAAAGATGGATAATTTAATACATGTGTAGTTTCACCCTGTTCGTCTACCATAAAACGTATACCTTCGGCTAACATTTCGGCATATTTTTGATAGCGATTATCTTTTGTGATCTCTTGATACTTAGCGAGCATAAAAATTGCCGCTGCATTTGAACCTAATTTAATTTCTGCTTGACTTTCAATACCATCAATCATAAATGCATGATGATTTATCTCTTTATAGAAAGTCTTAATTGCATAATCAATAGAGATAATGATTTTTTCTAGATAGCTTTGATTGTATTCAACTTCAAGTGTTTCTAATAAGGCATAGATAGCCGTGCAATGCCGTACCGTATTATAACTTTTAATTTCTCTATTATATGCAGGGAAATATCCATAAATAAATTTTCCATCCGCTTGAATTTCATTATGTAAAAACTTTGCATTATTTAAAATAATATTTTTAATTTCTGATTTTTTATGTTCGAC
>NZ_CADDWG010000003.1:0-189501 GCF_902809895.1 Acinetobacter sp. Marseille-Q1623
TCAAACTTCTCGATTCCATAAGATTCACCTGATGCCTGATAACTATATGTACCATCTTCTTTGACAGTTAAAACACCATGTTGACCTTGTAATACTATTGAAGTATTTGCCGCATGTTCATATTGACTGAGCAAATCACTTACATTGATCTTATCACCTTCAGACATATTGAAGTCATGCCAAGTATCATGACCATTGCCCCCCACATTATCATCAGATAATACGTTAAATATCACTGAATCAGCACCTGCCCCCATTGTGAAGCTATCATTAGCAACGCTAGTTGTAATGACATCATCATATTTTGAGCCAGTCATATTTTTACCGACATTAATCACTAATTCTGCTGACTGTGAAGTGCCATGGATAGAGTTTAAAATGTATTCAAACTTCTCGATTCCATAAGATTCACCTGATGCCTGATAACTATATGTACCATCTTCTTTGACAGTTAAAACACCATGTTGACCTTGTAATACTATTGAAGTATTTGCCGCATGTTCATATTGACCGTACTTATCAAAAGCTAATGTTTGCCCTTGAATTTTCAGACTCGCAATTTGGTTTTCATAGTAAATGTCATTTGCTAATAAATCACCTTCTGCAAGCACAAGATTAGATTCTTGCGCACTAAACCCATCTAGCGTTGTCACTGTTCCAGTTAAGTCGAGTTTAACATCGACCTGCCAAAGCACACTATTATCAACAATTACATCAATCTTATATTTACCTTCAGTTAATGAAGGTAAAGCTACAGTTTGCGCAATTTTGTCTGCCGAAGTATTAAGAATTTCTACAACTTCACCAGTCGTTATATTGGTTAAGCGAATCAGATACTGATCTGATTTTGCAGAAGTTGCGACTTGATCAAATGCATAAGCTAATTGCAAATCAAGAATCTGATTTTTCCCAACCGTAATTTCATGGCCGAATTCTTTAACACTTGAAGTGTTTGCAGTTCTCTCATCAACATGCCAACCAGTATAATCTTCGATATTATCTAAGCCAAATTTAGCATTATCTTGATCATCTTTCGCTTCTACAACATCAAGTTGAATATTTAAAGTACCTGAAGCCAATGCTCCAGTGATTGGGTCTTTGATGCTGTATGAGAAGGTATCAATATCACCAAAATTTGCAGCAGTATTTGGATCTACAATGTATTGATATGTACCATCGGCATTAATATGCAATGTTCCATATTTACCTTGTATCGGCGTACCATCTACTGGTTGATCATTCACACTACGCATTTCAAAGCCTGCATAGTCACCCGTTGTTAGATCTCCTTGCAATTGTTGCTGCGTCGACGTTTGGGTATGGTCATATAAAGTGTCAGTATCTGCTTTTAATACAATAGTTGGCAATACTGAAATACCAGCTGTCACACTCATGGTCACTGCTTTATAAGTACCTTCAGTAAATAATACATCTACATTTTCCTTAGATGCGCCTGCACCAATCACCACTCCAACGACGGTATACCAATTTTCTTTGAATGCATATAATTCCCAGTTCTGATTGGTTTCGTTGTATTTGTAAATCGCTAGACTGACTGGGGTCGCACCTAATGCAACAGGCGCACCACCACTTGAAGAGAAACTGATCTCTCGTGTGTGACCTTCAGCAACATTGATGGTCATACCTTTTTCAATCGTAGCAACTTTAATATCTGCAATACCTAAACCAATACTAGCAACATTGACTTGACTTGAGTCCTGTAGCTTTTCTGTTGGAGTAACAACCGATTGAACATCTAAAGTTAAATGCTGTACAACAGGATCTATCACCGAAACTTCTTTGTTTAATGAAATATTCAAGTTAGCGCTTGAGGTTTCTCCTGTCACAGTGTCTTTCAATGTATAACTAAATTGCTCAACCGAACCGAATGGCGGTTTAGCACCTACATTTAAGGTATAAGTATATTGACCGTTTGGCTCTATCGTTAAAGTACCATATTCACCTTGGATTACTGTCGGTTGCAACTGATCAATAGGATAGATTTCTGTACCCACAGTAACAGACTCAATAATGACATTTTGACCAAAAATATCTTGTCCATTTTCTGAACCAATTGAGTCATTCTGATTATTAATATCTGTCAAAATATTTCCAGATACCGAACCAGATACTGCTGTTACTGTTGAGTAGTCATATACTTGATCATCTGTAATTTCTAAACCAGAACCCGAAAGTACGCCTACACCATTTGTTTTAGCAAGGTAAACTTTATAGTTTCCTGGTTCATCAAGACGGATATCTCCTGTCTTTATATAACCAAGCAATGGAATTGTGAACCAATCTTTATGGTATTGAACTACATTCCAGTTCCCCCATTCATCTTCTTTCAATATCACTAGATCATGTGTTTCACCGATAGAAATACCACCACCATCAGCTTTTAAGGTCAAGTCTCGTACCTGATCATCACCAACACTGACATCAATATATGATCCAAATGCTAAAGCACTAACGTTTGCAACACCTCCCAGTCCGATAGTCGCCACACCAAAGCTCGTCGCTTTTTGACCTACTAAGCTTTCACCCTCTCCTAGTTGAACTCTTGTAGGCGTGATATCAAGTTTCAGTTGAACGTCATTATCTACTGCTAATAGATCTGAACTATCGCTGTCTGAATCGCTATCGCTGTCTGAGTCACTATCGCTGTCAGAATCCGAGTCACTGTCTGAGTCACTATCGCTGTCTGAATCACTGTCGCTGTCAGAGTCCGAATCACTGTCTGAGTCGCTATCGCTGTCAGAGTCCGAATCGCTGTCTGAGTCACTATCGCTGTCAGAATCCGAATCACTGTCTGAGTCGCTATCGCTGTCAGAATCCGAATCACTGTCTGAGTCGCTATCGCTGTCAGAATCCGAGTCGCTGTCTGAGTCCCTATCGCTGTCTGAGTCGCTATCGCTGTCTGAATCCGAATCGCTGTCTGAGTCACTATCGCTGTCCGAATCCGAGTCGCTGTCAGAATCCGAATCGCTGTCTGAGTCACTATCGCTGTCAGAATCCGAATCACTGTCTGAGTCCGTATCGCTGTCTGAGTCGCTATCGCTGTCTGAGTCACTATCGCTGTCTGAGTCACTATCGCTGTCAGAATCCGAGTCACTGTCTGAGTCGCTATCGCTGTCAGAGTCCGAATCACTGTCTGAATCGCTATCGCTGTCTGAGTCCGAATCGCTGTCTGAGTCACTATCGCTGTCAGAATCCGAGTCGCTGTCTGAATCGCTATCGCTGTCTGAGTCCGAATCACTGTCTGAGTCGCTATCGCTGTCAGAATCCGAGTCACTATCAGAATCGCTATCGCTGTCTGAATCCGAATCGCTGTCAGAATCCGAGTCGCTATCGCTGTCAGAATCCGAGTCACTATCAGAATCGCTATCGCTGTCTGAATCCGAATCGCTGTCAGAGTCCGAATCACTGTCTGAGTCGCTATCGCTGTCAGAATCCGAGTCACTGTCTGAGTCGCTATCGCTGTCCGAATCCGAATCACTGTCAGAGTCCGAATCGCTGTCTGAATCATCAATAATTGGAGCAACTAAATCTGTCGGTACTGATTCATTACCTTTTGCATCAGTAGCAGTGACATCAACCTCCTCACCATTTTGCAATGGTATTTCTAGTTGAATCGTATAGTTACCATTTTCATCTGCAACTACTTCACCTAAAATAACCCCACTCGCAGAATCTTTTACTTTCACTGTGGCATTTGGCTCAGTATTACCACTTATTTCTGAACCATTATTATCAAATACTGCAGTTGGTGCATCTGGTGCTGTACTGTCTGCTGCAGTCACTTCGGTTTTGTCTGAAACGTTGCCTGCTTCATCTTTGGCAGTTACATCAACAGTTTCACCATTGGTTAATGGATTATCCAAACCAACCGTAAAGTTACCANTTGGTGCATCTGGTGCTGTACTGTCTGCTGCAGTCACTTCGGTTTTGTCTGAAACGTTGCCTGCTTCATCTTTGGCAGTTACATCAACAGTTTCACCATTGGTTAATGGATTATCCAAACCAACCGTAAAGTTACCATTTGCGTCTGCTGTACCTGAACCTAAGAGGTTGCCCTCTTTATCTTTGATTTCAACCGTAGCACCTGGTTCTGCTTTACCTGTAACCGTTATGCCATCTGCGCTGATCACAACATCACTTGGTGCATCTGGTGCTGTACTGTCTGCTGCAGTCACTTCGGTTTTGTCTGAAACGTTGCCTGCTTCATCTTTGGCAGTTACATCAACAGTTTCACCATTGGTTAATGGATTATCCAAACCAACCGTAAAGTTACCATTTGCGTCTGCTGTACCTGAACCTAAGAGGTTGCCCTCTTTATCTTTGATTTCAACCGTAGCACCTGGTTCTGCTTTACCTGTAACCGTTGTGCCATCTGCACTGATCACAACATCACTTGGTGCATTTGGTGCTGTGCTGTCTGCTGCAGTCACTTCGGTTTTGTCTGAAACGTTGCCTGCTTCATCTTTGGCAGTCACATCAACTTTTTCACCATTGGTTAATGGATTATCCAAACCAACCGTGAAGTCACCATTTGCGTCTGCTGTACCTGAACCTAAGATGTTGCCCTCTTTGTCTTTGATTTCAACTGTAGCACCTGCTTCTGCTTTACCTGTAACCGTTGTGCCATCTGCGCTGATCACAACATCACTTGGTGCATTCGGTGCTGTGCTGTCTGCTGCAGTCACTTCGGTTTTGTCTGAAACGTTGCCTGCTTCATCTTTGGCAGTCACATCAACTTTTTCACCATTGGTTAATGGATTATCCAAACCAACCGTAAAGTTACCATTTGCGTCTGCTGTACCTGAACCTAAGAGGTTGCCCTCTTTATCTTTGATTTCAACCGTAGCACCTGGTTCTGCTTTACCTGTAACCGTTATGCCATCTGCGCTGATCACAACATCACTTGGTGCATCTGGTGCTGTACTGTCTGCTGCAGTCACTTCGGTTTTGTCTGAAACGTTGCCTGCTTCATCTTTGGCAGTTACATCAACAGTTTCACCATTGGTTAATGGATTATCCAAACCAACCGTAAAGTTACCATTTGCGTCTGCTGTACCTGAACCTAAGAGGTTGCCCTCTTTATCTTTGATTTCAACCGTAGCACCTGGTTCTGCTTTACCTGTAACCGTTATGCCATCTGCGCTGATCACAACATCACTTGGTGCATCTGGTGCTGTACTGTCTGCTGCAGTCACTTCGGTTTTGTCTGAAACGTTGCCTGCTTCATCTTTGGCAGTTACATCAACAGTTTCACCATTGGTTAATGGATTATCCAAACCAACCGTAAAGTTACCATTTGCGTCTGCTGTACCTGAACCTAAGAGGTTGCCCTCTTTATCTTTGATCTCAACCGTAGCACCTGCTTCTGCTTTACCTGTAACCGTTGTGCCATCTACGCTGATCACAACATCACTTGGTGCATTTGGCGCTGTGCTGTCTGCTGCAGTCACTTCGGTTTTGTCTGAAACGTTGCCTGCTTCATCTTTGGCAGTCACATCAACAGTTTCACCATTGGTTAATGGATTATCTAAACCAACCGTAAAGTTACCATTTGCGTCTGCTGTACCTGAACCTAAGAGGTTGCCCTCTTTATCTTTGATTTCAACCGTAGCACCTGGTTCTGCTTTACCTGTAACCGTTGTGCCATCTGCACTGATCACAACATCACTTGGAATAGCTGGGGCTACAGTATCAACAAATACATGAATACTTGACTGGTCAAATGTACCGAAATGACCTAAAGCAAAAATAAAAACAAAATTTTCACCTTCATCTAAAGGAACTTCTAATTGTATTTTTTTATTATCCAAATCTTCTTGAGTGATGGTATGTTTTACACCACCAGCATTAATTACATCTCCAACTTGAGTATCTGCACCTAAAATAATTTCTAACTTTGCAGTCCCATCTGTACCAAATTCTGCTTTATTAAAAATATTATCAACACCAGCTTCAGGGAAGAAAGCATCGTCAATAATATTGCTCATCTCACCGCCAGTTTCAATGATTTGAATACTTACTGTATCTGATGTTTTATCTAAATTGCCTTCATGATCTTTTGCTTCAACAGCAATTAGATTGTCACCATTAACTACATGTACTTTGGCAACAACATAACCTTGATCGAGATCACTTTGCGTTAATACATGATTAGTATTATTGACTGTAACGACTTGACCAACTTCAGCATCTTTACCCAGTTCTATATGAACTTTAATTGTATGTGTTGAGATTAACTCATCATAGCTATCACTCGGATAAATAATTGCACCAACAATGTCCGCAGGAATGGTATCTACAATAAAATCTTTAATTTCTTGATCAATGTTGCCATTTTTATCTGTTGCTTCAACAACAACTTGATTATTACCTTCTTGTACAACAACTTCTGTTTTTAGTTGACCAACATCTTTTTCAGCTTGTGTAATGGTATGTTCTTTACCATTAATTCGGATAACATCACCAACTTGAGCATCTTTACCCAATTGAATAACGACATCAACTTTTCCATCTGTACCTAATTCATCAGCATTAAAAATACCATCTTCGCCGGCACCAATCAGATGAATATCACCAACAATATCATCTTTTTCACTAGTTGAGATGATTGGTGCAGTGACTTCCGTTTTATCTGAAACGTTGCCTGCTTCATCTTTCGCAGTCACATCAACAGTTTCACCATTGGTTAATGGATTATCCAAACCAACCGTAAAGTTACCATTTGCGTCTGCTGTACCTGAACCTAAGAGGTTGCCCTCTTTATCTTTGATTTCAACCGTAGCACCTGCTTCTGCTTTACCTGTAACCGTTGTGCCATCTGCGCTGATCACAACATCACTTGGTGCATCTGGTGCTGTACTGTCTGCTGCAGTCACTTCGGTTTTGTCTGAAACGTTGCCTGCTTCATCTTTGGCAGTTACATCAACAGTTTCACCATTGGTTAATGGATTATCCAAACCAACCGTGAAGTCACCATTTGCGTCTGCTGTACCTGAACCTAAGAGGTTGCCCTCTTTATCTTTGATTTCAACCGTAGAACCAGGTTCTGCTTTACCTGTAACCGTTGTGCCATCTGCGCTGATCACAACATCACTTGGTGCATCTGGTGCTGTACTGTCTGCTGCAGTCACTTCGGTTTTGTCTGAAACGTTGCCTGCTTCATCTTTGGCAGTCACATCAACGGTTTCACCATTGGTTAATGGATTATCCAAACCAACCGTGAAGTCACCATTTGCGTCTGCTGTACCTGAACCTAAGAGGTTGCCCTCTTTATCTTTGATTTCAACCGTAGAACCTGGTTCTGCTTTACCTGTAACCGTTGTGCCATCTGCGCTGATCACAACATCACTTGGTGCATTTGGCGCTGTTATATCTTTACCAGAATTATGACTGATATCTGTATTCGCGATATAAGCAACCGTTCCTATTGCACCCGCAATACCTGCGATAAATGGCAAAGTCCCTTCTACAGAATCATATAATAAGGGTTCAACATTATCTAAGCCTGCATAATTAATCGTTTCTAACGAAACATTATTTAAGTCATTAAATTGAACCCAAAGTAACTCATTATTATTTTCTAAAACTAAACTATTATCTAAGGTAAAGAAGTTTTCGATTTGAATCACTTCTCCAGTATCAAGTGTGATAATTAAATGATCACCCTCTCTCATCATATTTTTAATTTGCTCTTTGCTATATTTTAGTACTACAACAGAAGGAGCTTGAACTGAAAAACTTGAGCTGGTTACTAGCGATAAATTTCCAGTATCCTTAGATACTATTGATATATTTTCCATTCTTCCACCGTTATCAGAAAATACTGATTTTAAAAATTATTGAAATCCTACCATGCAACTATGATTTTAAAATCACATAATAATTTTATGATTTAAAATTAATAAATATTATGTGAAATTTAATTAAATATTTAAAACTTCTACATCAAATTAATAAAAAACTAAAATATATATTAAATATATTTTTATTTTTATTTTTTAAAATCAATTAATTGGAAAAAATATTCATATAAAAATGATTTTATTTATTTTATCTAAAATTATTATTAAATATTTATTTATATTATTTTTAAAAAATTTTATGTTAAATTTTATTAAAGCAATAATGTGAAAAACATCACAATAAAAAATATTATAATATCATAGAACACATTAATTAAAATAAATGTAAATTTTATTTGTAATGCAAAAATTGCATTTAAAGTAAAAGTTAGAGAAATATTTTTATATAATTTTAATCAAAGAAAGCCAGTATTTAATACAGGCTTTCTCATCAATTAAGTACTTATCTTTCTCTTAATGCTTCTTGTGCTTTATTAAATGGTTTAAGTAAATATTCCATAATTGTTTTTTGTCCTGTACGGATATCGACTGTTGCCACCATACCCGGTGTAATCGCAAATGATTGCCCCGCTTTGTTCACTAATTTATCAACATCTGTACGAATATAAACACGATAATAAAATTGATCTTGCTTTACTTCATCTCGAATGGTATCAGGAGAAATCACCACAACTTTACCCGCTAAACCGCCATAAATTGAGTAATCATAGGCTGTAATTTTCACGAGGGCTGCTTGTCCAGGATGAATAAATGCAATATCTCTTGGTGAAATACGGGCTTCGATCAGTAACTTTTCATCCAAAGGAACCAAAGTCATGAGTTTGCCATTTTGTGGAATCACCCCACCAATCGTCGTAATTGCTAACTCTTTGACGACAGCACGCACAGGCGCATAGAAAACAGAACGTTTAACTGAGTCATTTCGTCCTGTCACCACTTGCTGTAAAGACTTAATATCCGCATTGGCTTTGGCAAGTTCTTCACGCGCTTTTACGTAATAATCATTACGCTTGTCATTGATTTGGTTTTCAAAATTATTAATATCACGCTTTAAGCGTAATACTTCAACTTCAGATGCAGCACCTTTTGCAACCAAAGGTTCAGTCATTTGTAATTCATTTTGAACTAAAGACAAAGCATGTCTTAAACCTGCAATCGACTCCTCTAAATTTGAGCGTCTAGAGCTGTAGAGCGCTGTTTCTTCATTGACTAAGTTTGGAATATCACGCACCTCTTTTGGAAAGCTCAGACGTGTTCCATTTACTTCAGCTTCTAAACGTGCCGCTGTTGCTTGCATCGCACGTAATTTACTCAAACTTTCACCGACTTGTGATTCAAAGCGCGTCGGGTCAATTTGTGCAAGAATCTGCCCTTTTTCAACAATATCACCTTCTTTCACTTCAAGTTTGGTCACCACACCACCATCTAAAGATTGAATAGTTTGCTCTTTCGATGATGGAATCACCTTGCCAGTACCAGTCGAGACCTCTTCTAGCTTGAACATACATGCCCAAACAATAAAAGCAGCCAAACCAAGCGCCACAATCCAAATGACTAAACTAGCTTTGGGTAGAGGAGGCTCAGAAAATTTGAGTGCAGAAGGATTACTTGGACGCTTTAATGTATCGAAGCCATTGTCTTGTTTTGTATTATTTTCAGGTAATTGTGCTGAACTCATACTGAAGTGCCTCCTGCATTATTTTGATGAGGATTCAAAATTTCATCACGAGGACCATCTTTCACAATTTTTCCATCATGAATCACAATAATACGATCGACCAACTGTAATACAGCAGGACGATGGGTTGCCACGATCAAGGTACGATGTCCTGACCATTGTTTTAAATGTTCAATCAAACTACGTTCAGATACATCATCCAATGCTGCTGTAGGCTCGTCGAGTAATAAAATATTTGGATTACGTAAAATAGAGCGGGTTAATAACAAAGACTGTCGTTGACCACCTGAAAAACCAGCGCCACCTTCTAATATAATATGATCTAAACCTTCCTTTTTCTGTTCTACAATATCGAGTGCATTAGTAATTTTTAAGGCATTGAGAATATCTTGATCGGTAGCTAATGGAGCACCCAAGGTTAAATTCTCGCGAATCGTCCCGTAAAAAAGTTGTGCATTTTGATTCAATAAAGTCATATCACGACGAATATCATCAGGGTCAATCAAAGATTGATCTACTCCATCAAGGCTAATTTTACCTTGCTCTGGACTTTGCATACCTGACAATAATTGCAATAGGGTTGATTTGCCTGCCCCATTTCGACCTAAAATTGCGATTTTCTCACCAGCATTAATTTTGAGCTGAGGGATTAACAAAGATGGACGAGAATCATCTTCAGTATACTTAAACATCACCCCTTTAAACTCATAATCACCTAAAATCACTTTACGATGAATCAGTTGTGCACGATCAGGGCGATCCACAGGTTTTTTCATTAATTCATCCAAACCCTGTTTTGCCACTTTGGCTTGCTGCCAACGCCCTAATACCCCTGTAATTTGCGCAATCGGTGCAAGCATGCGTGATGATAAAATTGAACATGCCACCAATGCACCAGTGGTCATATCCCCTTTCATCACCGCAAAACAGCCAACCAATACTACAATCGCATAGGCTAAACCTTGAATCTTCTGCGTCCACGCATTGAGCCAACCTGTGATTTTACGTTGACGCATACTAATGTCAGCAGACACTTCATTCATGTGATTCCACTGATTTTGAAATCTTGCTTCGGCACGTAATAATTTAATATCTTCAATCCCTTGTACCGCTTCAACTAAAATTGCATTTCGAATAGCACCTTCACGCATACCTTCTTGTGCAAGTTGTGCAAGCTTTTTCTGCGCCATAAAACCTGGAATAATCATGAGAGGAACGACAAATAACATAACCCAAAATAGGTTACCGCCGATAATCCAAAAAATTGCAAGGAACAATAAGAAGAAAGGTAAATCTGCCATTGCACTGATGGTGGTCGAAGTCACCAACTCACGCACACCTTCTAATTCACGAATCTGTGAAATAAAAGAACCCGTAGATTTAGAACGATCTTTATTCCGAATACGTAAGGCATGCCCAAAAACCCGATCTGAAATTTTTAAATCAGCACGTTTACCAATAATGTCCGATAAATACACGCGTGCAACACGCAAGGTAAATTCGAAAATAGCCGCAATCAGTACACCACCTGCCAATACCCATAAAGTTGGAATCGACTGCGAAGGCACTACACGGTCATATACTTGCATCGAAAAGACAATAGTCGCTAACGCCAAAATATTTGCGACCATGGAAGCAACCATAATATCGGTATAACGCTTCCAATCTTTTAATACGATGTTCCAAAACCAACTTTGCTCATAAGGTTTAATGTACTCATCTACACGAGCATCAGGAATGGAACTTTCAGGACGAAAAATAAAAATCTGTTTCGCATTTTCCTGTAGTGCTTTTAACGTAAATGTCTGAGATAAACCTTGATCACCACTGAGTTGTAAACTAGCATTACCTTGCTGATCGACCTTTTCAATCACAGCGACTTGACCATCTTTAAACTCAATGACCACAGGTAAACGCCAAGGATTCAGTACATCTTTTGAAAAATCAGCACGGCGATAATTTAAACCCAATTGTTTGGTGACGATTTGCAATAAATCATCAATATTCTGATACTTATTCCAATCCAATTGTAGGCGTATCTGCTCTTCTGAGGGCTGAATACGATAATGTTGGGCAACCGTTAATAAGGCTTGTAGCCAAGGTTGATAATTGAGTGTCTGGTTCATTGCTGTACTTCAAACCCTTGAATTTTCGTATTATTAAGTTGGTAAATATCTCGACTCTTACCCATCACATTGATATACATTGCAAGTGTGTCATAAATGTCGTAGCGAGCAGATTCACGTTCAGCCCGAGAACTATGGAAAGACTGTTCAGAACTCAACAAATCTAAAATCGAACGTTTGCCCAATTTGTATTGTTCTTCGTATAGCTCACGAGTTTTTGCTGTTGAACGTTCACGGTCAATTAACACCCAAATTTGCTTGTCCATATTTTCAATATTTTCACGCGCAATTTGGCTTGAATCCATAATATTTAAATAAGTTGCATTCAGCTTAGAACGAGCAGCTTGCTCTGCATAAGCAGCAGAACGAATCTGAGAGCTGACAGCCCCTCCTTGATAAAAATTACTCGTCATCGAGATACCAATCGAACTATCGGTATCGTCTTGTTTTCCTGTACTTGGATTTTTACCATTCAATGCCTGATTTAAAGAGGCAGTTAATGAAACCGTTGGATAACGACTGAGTTCTGTTTGTTTTTTCTGACTTTTGGCAATTTCAATTTCAGCTTGTGCTGCAATCATACTAGGAATAGTATTTAACTGTGGAGCATTATAAAGATCTGATTTCTTTAAAAATTCATCATGAATAATAAAATCTGTACGACTGACATCAAAACCTAATAAAGTTTTTAATTTTTGTTCTTCTTGGCGCAATTTATTTTGCTGTGTTAATAAATAGGTTTTTGCATATTCGACATAACTTTGTGCTTGCACAGGATCGGCATAGCTACTAATTCCTGCTTCTGAACGCAAACGGGCAATTTCATGCAAACGGCTCACGCCCTTCACTTGATCTTGTGCGATATTCAACAATACCCGATAACGTAATACTGCGATGATCGAACGGGCTGTTTCCGTAGCAATCTCATCAATATTTAACAAAACATTGGCTTGTTCAGCTTCCAATTTATTTTTTTGCGTATCGACACTCGATTTCACTTTACCAAAGTCATAAAGCAATTGGTTGGCTTCAATCGTATATAACTGACGTCCCCGATCACTTGAGGTAAAATCACCTGTATTCAAACCTGCCTTTAACTGTGGATAATATTGCGCTTTGGCTACATCAATATTGGCATTTTGTGCCGCTAAATTGGCTAATGCTTGAGAAATTACAGGATTACGTTTCACCGCAATCTGTACTGCTTCTTGTAAATTTAAATGGCTCTGTACTTCAGCCGTATGCTCAAATGCCGTAGTATCCATGTCAGAACTGACTCCCACTACAGGTAATTGCTGATAGATTGGATCAGGCTGAACTTGAAAATTAGACAACTGACTCAATTGTACCGTACTAAAAGAATCATCTGTTTTAGGACGAATAAAATTGGCAATATTTTTTTGCATATCTTGCAAATAACCAGATTGAGTTTCCGCATAAACAACACTGTTTAAACACAAACTCAGCCCAATACAAGCATTCATTTTTTTAAGAGAAAATGTGAAATATTTCGCTTTACACATGTGTAAACTGTACCTAGAGATAATATTGAATTCTCCGTAATGCTTAAATCTTCGATATTTTTTGATGTAATATTACGCACGCATCTAAAAACAATAAAAGACTTTTCTGATCACAGTTCAATTTTGCAAACAGTTTAGCCAAGAAGCACTAACATCGAAATCAATATCATGATTATCAATTTAAAAATCAATTCAGCAAAATCTCACCGATTAAATCATAAATGGCTTAAAATAAAACTCAAAGTTTGAATATTTATTAGACTTTAAAATATTTTCTCAAACTAATATTCATTTTTATTAAAAATTGTGACAAAAATCATTATAAATAAATGTTTATTATTTTTATAATAAGATGTTGTAATGTTATCTAAAAATTTAAATAGATTAAGAATTGTACATCAATATTATTTATATCAATGATTTGACATGCTGAAAAACTTATAATTTAACGACCTTTAAAAAGCATTAATAGGTTAATAATAATTATTTATTCTAAATACATTTTTATTTAAATATATATGACACCTTGTCATAATAAAAACAAACATTATTATATATTTACCCATCATTCATTTTATATTAAAGGTTCAATAAAATAGATCATTTATGAAATATTTAATCAGTGCATGTCTCATAGGTGAAAATGTCCGTTACGATGCAAAAAATTGCCTCCAACAACAACTCAAACAACTGATTGAACAACAAAAAGCTGTGTATATTTGTCCTGAAGTGACAGGAGGTTTATCCATCCCTCGTTTAGCAGCAGAAATTCAAGGTGGCGATGGTGTGGACGTCTGGACAGGCAAAGCAAAAGTCATCACTTCAGCAGGACAAGATGTGAGCGCTGAATTTATACAAGGTGCAAAAGCAACTTTAGCCTTGGCACAGCAACATCAAGTCACCCATGTGATTTTAAAATCTAACAGTCCATCATGCGGATCAACGCTGATTTATGATGGTTCATTTACAGGACAAAAAATTCAAGGCGTGGGTGTCACAACGGCCTTATTGCAACAGCATGGTTTTGTGGTCATGACTGAAAATGAATTTCTCAGTCAACTCCTGTCATCATAAAAGCGTTTATTCTACTCATAAAAAAGAGCGCACAATGCGCTCCATCAACCACGAATATCTAGCGACTAAACTGATTCTTCACTCGCTACATCTGGCATTTTTTTACTCGCCCAATACGTTGCCAATGCAGGGCCTGAAATATTATGCCACAAGCTGAAAATAGCACTTGGCACAGCCGTCACAGGAGATGCTGCAAAGTGTACCGCAGCCAGTGCTACCCCTAAACCTGAATTTTGCATTCCGACTTCAACAGCAACGGCTTTACAGTCAGCATAAGACAATTGAAAGAAACGACCTGCCCAAAAACCCAATAAATAGCCCAAACCATTATGTAAAACCACCACAGCTAAAATCAAAGCGCCAGACTGTAAAATCGCAGCTTTACTGCCTGCAATAATGGCTGCCACGATCGCCACAATTGCGAAGACCGAAATCAAAGGCATCACTTGAATATAGTGCTCGACTTTTTGTTTTAAAATTGAGCGAGCGACAAGCCCTAAAACAATTGGCAATAACACCACTTGTAAAATAGAGCTAAACATAGATGCAGCATCAATCTGTAACCATTGGCTCGCCAAAAGATAAAAAATCGCAGGTGTTAAAACAGGCGCAAGCAACGTAGAAACTGATGTACATGCCACAGACAATGCGGTATTGCCCTTTGCCATATAAGTAATCACATTCGATGCCGTTCCCCCAGGACAACAGCCCACCAAAATGACCCCTACCGCAATCTCTGGCGGTAATTGGAATAACTTACACAGCAGATAAGCCAAACTTGGCATCACAATAAATTGAGCCAATACACCGATACAGACTGCTTTCGGACTTTGCAAAACGCCTTTAAAATCATTTAAGGTCATGGTCATGCCCATACCAAACATGATGATGCCCAACATCCATGTGATATAAGCTTTTAGCCAGACAAAAGCATCTGGTGCAAGCATGGCAATGCCTGCAAAAAGAACCACCCATAGCGCAAAAGTTTTTTGAATAAATTGGGTAAAACGCAAAAATGCTGTCATCAAAATCATCCCTAATTTATCGTTTTCAACCAAAATTAACCAACATATTCAGTATAAATATATTGAAAACTGCAACAAAATACAGCATTGCACTTTCTGATTAAAATGAAATGTAGAATTTTTCAGTTCAATGATCTTCAGACTGTAAAATATGCTTAGAGACCGTACGCTTTACACCCTTCGCAAGCATTTCTTGCCATGCATGTTGCAATGAACCCTGTAAATCAATCGCTTTGGTTGCATCTGAAATCACATAGGTTTCAAAACCAAGTTGAGCAGCATCCATTGCTGACCACGCCACGCAAAAATCTGTTGCAATGCCCACGAGATACACTGTTTCTATTTTTCTTTCTTTTAAATAACCGGCCAAACCTGTGGTGGTTTTTCGATCCGCTTCCATAAAAGCGGAATAACTATCAATCTGAACATTCATCCCTTTACGCACAATCAATTGTGCCTTACTGGTATTTAAATCAGGATGAAAATCAGCATCTTGTGTTCCTTGTACACAATGACTTGGCCATAAAACTTGTGTGCCATAATCAACCTGAATGGTATCATAAGCTTGTTGATCAGGATGATTTTCAGCAAAAGAAATATGATTTTCGGGATGCCAATCCTGTGTCAAAATAACATGGTCAAATTTCTCAATCAGTTGATTCACCAGTGGAATAATTTGCTCTGCATGAGCAACGGCTAAATTTCCACCTGACGTAAATCCATTTTGTACATCAACGACGATCAGTGCTGAATTCTTTGGCATAGTATCTATCTTAAAATCCTGTTTCAGCTCACTTTAACATATCGTAAAAATCAGCGTGAATTGCAACATCGCCACATTTTCAACAAATTTAGACAATAAAAAACTCGCATTACTGCGAGTTTTATTTTAAACAAACACAGCTTAAATCATCTGTTTAAGTATTTAAACGACGGGTCAAAATCAACATAAAAATTGCAGAAATCACAATACATGGAATTGCAGCGGAAATCACACCTGCTGCCCCAAAACCTGCGGCAAGTAACTGACCTGCAATCGTCGGACCCAGCATTGCCCCAATACGCCCTACGGCAGAAGCCATACCGACACCTGTGCCACGTACTTCTGTTGGATAAACAATACTGCCAAAAGCATACAAGACACCCTGACAACCAATCACAAATGCACCGACTAATGCGGAAGCTAGATACATTTGTGTGAGTGAACCTGCTGCATTTAAAGCGAACAATCCTGCCAAAATACCGCCATACATCAAAGTAATCACATAGGCTTTTTTCCAACGGTCAGTTAACATGCCTAAAATCACGGTGCCAATCGTTGCACTCACCATGAAATAGAACTGTGCTGTTGCGCCTTCTTTACGGGTAAAACCAAGTTCAGTAAACAATGATGGTAACCAACTCAACATGATGTAAACCACCATTAAGGTAAAGAAGTAACTCACCCAAATCAGCACTGTACGCGCCAAATTCTGTGCATTAAATAAATCTTTAAATGATGCTTGTGGTTCAGCCACTGCTGTCCCTACTTTTTCTTGTGCTTTTAAATATTCCTTAGACTCAGGCAAAAATAAAATCATGATTGGAATAACAATGATCGGCAACAAACCACCCAAATAGAAAATATTTTTCCACTCAGCACCAAAATTCGTACTCGCCACCAAAGATAAAATTGCAGCGCCCACAGGCATACCACAATACATCAAGCCCACCGCACGACCACGATTTTCAGGTGTGACCGCTTCTGATGCCAAAGTAATCAAAATCGGCATTGCAGCACCAAGACCCGCTCCTGCAAGAAAACGCACGGCTAATAAACTATTAAAACTATTGACCCATACGGTACATAAAGTAAAGATTGCAAAAATTGCAGTCGACCAAATCAGAACTTTTTTACGCCCAATACGATCAGCGAAACGCCCACCAATCAAAGCACCAGGGAGTAATCCCAAAATACCAGCACTAAAAAACACCCCCAGTTGTGAACTATCTAAGGCGAAATGTTCACGAATCCCTGCTGCGGCAATACCTGCGGCTTGAATATCCAAACCTTCAATTACCGCAATCAAAAAACAGATCAGTACGGTAATCGTGGCATGCTTTTTATCTAAAATATGGGATTGCGCCATGATTGAAAATCCTTGTTGATGTTACTAGGGAATACCTGTGGCATCATCCGGTACAAACGTCGATGAAATAACTATCAATAAGTGTTATAAAAATAATCAGTTTCTACTTCTAAACAAAAATTGTCTGATTTGAATCTGTCATGTATATAGTCATAAAAACAATAAGCGCTGAATAAAGTTGATTAAAAAGCTCAACAATCTAAATATTTTTTCGCTTAATTCTCATCCAGCAATAACTCAATGCTAAATCCCATATATAAAAAAACGATAGCTTAAATGCTTTAAATGTATTTTTTAGCCTGAAAGAACAGTAGGCTTTAATTTGAAAATCATCTTGTATAATCACTATTTCATCTTAAAGATGAAAAATTTCATACTTAAAACTTCAAAAATAGAGTAAAACTTAGCATTTGGGCTTAAATTTATGCGCTCATACCACGTTATAAAAATTTGCTTTTAAAACCTGAAAGTCATTTTAAAGCATTAAAAATGTGTTGTATTTGTTGCTTTTTATAAAGTTTTTCATTGCTTTGACTAAAGCATATTGTTCTCACTCACTGAATCAGTCATAATTTGCATAAGCATTATGCAATTTTTTAACAATTGATTGTTTTTTGCTCAAATCAAAATACGCAACCATTCTTATCGTATATGTCATACCCTGCGAATGGAT
Organism: Acinetobacter sp. Marseille-Q1623; assembly: GCF_902809895.1. Lineage (NCBI taxonomy): Bacteria > Pseudomonadati > Pseudomonadota > Gammaproteobacteria > Moraxellales > Moraxellaceae > Acinetobacter > Acinetobacter sp. Marseille-Q1623. The sequence continues at coordinate 18,112 of NZ_CADDWG010000003.1, forward strand.
AAATAGGATATTTTTTCAAAATGACTCAGCAAGCACAGATTCAAGGCTCAATTGTCGCAATCGTCACCCCCATGTTAGAAGATGGCAGCGTAGATTGGAAGGGTCTCGAGAAGCTCGTTGAGTGGCACATAGAACAAGGCACTAATAGTATTGTTGCAGTCGGTACAACTGGCGAAGCTTCTACTCTTAGCATGGCAGAACACACGGAAGTAATTAAAGAAATTATTCGTGTAGCCAATAAACGTATCCCCATTATTGCCGGTACTGGTGCAAACTCAACACATGAAGCGATTGAGCTCACCAAAGAAGCGAAAGAACTCGGTGCAGATGCAGCACTTCTAGTGACTCCTTACTATAATAAACCAACACAAGAAGGCTTATTTCAACATTATAAAGCTGTAGCAGAAGCAGTCGATTTACCCATTATTCTGTATAACGTACCAGGACGTACTGGTGTCGATATGCACAATGAAACCGTCATTCGTTTAGCAGATATTCCACACATTGTTGCCATCAAAGATGCAACGGGTGATGTACCTCGTGGTAAAGCACTCATCGAAGGTCTACAAGGTAAAGACATGGTGGTGTATTCAGGTGATGATGCAACTGCATGTGATCTCATCGCTGTTGGTGCAAAAGGAAATATCTCAGTAACTGCCAATATCGCACCAAAAATCATGAGCGAACTTTGTGCAGCTGCATTAGCAGGTCAAACTGTTGAAGCGAAAGCCAAAGATGCACAAGTTGCAAAATTAAACAATATTCTATTTTGTGAATCTAACCCAATTCCAGTGAAATGGGCACTCCATGAAATGGAATTAATTGGTACAGGTATTCGCCTGCCATTAACTCCACTTGCAGAACAATACCGTACCCCTCTGCGTGAAGAACTCAAAGCAGCGGGTATCATTAAATAAGAGCTTAGTATTATGCAATTACGTTTTGGTTTAACCCTTGCCCTATCAGCTTTAAGCTTAGCGGGTTGTAGTTCACTTGGAATCAAAAATGGTTCTTTGGATTATAAAGATACAACCAGTGTTGAAACGCTTAAATACCCTGAAGGTACAACTGTTAGACCAGCAACGCCATTGTACCCAGCGCCAGTGATTGACCCGCTTGCTCTTCAACACGCACCAAAGTTTGAAAATAAGCGTGGTAATCGCTACGATGTACCTCGCCCTGAAGTGACACAAACTACTACATTACAACAAAGCCAAACTGATGCATCTGTAACTACAGGTCATCCACAACTTTTAACCGATGGAAATGCTAATCCACTGCTTAAAGTTGACGGAGATTCTGCTATAATTTGGCAGTATGCATTAGCCACCCTCAGTAGCTTAAATTATAAGGTTGTTGGTGAAAGTAAAAATGCGACTGAGGTCACATTTAAACTAAATGACAAAACTTATATTTTAAAATTAAGCTCTGTAGGTTCAAGCAATACCATTGCTTTGTTCAATGCAGACAATACTTTTGCAGATAAAGAGATCGCTGCAGAAGTATTGACCCAGATATACCAAAACTGGCCAGCCTAGTCGTTCTAGGCAATTTTTTTTTGCAAAAGGTTCCCCCATGTTAAAACAAACCTTGCTCTATACTGGTAAAGCGAAATCCGTTTATGAAACAGATAGCGCAGATCATCTAATTCTAGTTTTCCGTGATGATGCTTCAGCATTTAATGGTGAAAAAATAGAGCAACTAGATCGTAAAGGTAAGGTGAATAACCGTTTTAACGCCTTTATCATGGAAAAATTGGCTGCGGCTGGTATCGAAACTCACTTTGAAAAACTGCTTTCTCCAACTGAAGTTTTAGTGAAAAAATTAAAAATGATCCCTGTAGAATGCGTAATGCGTAACTACGCTGCAGGTTCATTATGCCGTCGTTTAGGTGTTGAAGAAGGTATCGAACTTACACCACCTACTTTCGAATTGTTCTTCAAAGATGACGCTTTAGGCGACCCAATGGTGAACGAATCTCAAGCAATCGCTTTAGGTTGGGCAACTGCTGAACAATTGGCTCAAATGAAAGAACTCACTCAAAAAGTGAATGTTGTACTTAAAGACTTGTTCGCTCAAGGCAACATGCTTCTTGTTGACTTCAAACTTGAATTTGGTGTGTTCCACGACCGTATTGTTCTTGGTGATGAATTCTCTCCAGACGGTTGCCGTTTATGGGACAAAGACACCAAGAAAAAACTCGACAAAGACCGTTTCCGTCAAGGTTTAGGCGGTGTTGTCGAAGCTTATGAAGAAGTTGCTGCACGTATTGGTGTAGATTTATCTGATATCTAATATTGGATCATACTTCAAAAAACCGAGCTTTTTAGCTCGGTTTTTTATTGGATCAGAACTTATTGTTTATTTTAAATGTCTATATTTGATTTCATTTTTATGATTTGAAAATAAAAAGTGAAGAGCAGTCTAAACACAAATATTTCTGTTAAAACAGCAGAAAATTCTCAAAAAATGACCAACATATTTCTTTTGATATTCCTTGTTACACTTCGTTTTTGAGTCTATGAAATATAAAATCTACAGATTCATGCCTAGGTGAACGCTGTCATTTTATTATATGATGCAAAGGTATGACACGATGTATTCTTATTATCTCTGTATTTTTAAAGGAATAGTCAATTTTTCTTCACAGTTTCTCTGCAATTTTCTTGTAGAGTGATCAGTGTAAGAATAACGATACTTAAGAGGGCTTATCATGAAAAAGATGTTGACTGCATTAGCAATTTCTTTCAGTGTTTTGGCTACAGTCAGCACAATGACGCATGCAGGTCCCCATTACGATCGTGATGGCTATGAACAGCGTGGTCATGGGAATAAAAAAGGATTTCGTGATTTTCAACAGGATGATGACCAAATCAAAGAACAACGCCGTGAACGTGAAGAACGTGGTGTCCGCCGTTTGCAACAACACAAATGGCAAACAGGCTATGTGATGCCACAGCATTATCGTGGTAATCGTTATAAAGTAGACTATAAAGACAGTAATTTACCAAAGCCGTCTCGTAATCAACAATGGTACAAAATTAATAATGATTACATTTTAGTCGATTCAGACAATAATAATATTGTCAGTATTCGTGGTATGTAACCCGCTATGTCATCATTTACCCAAGCATCTGCTTGGGTTTTTTATTTTTTATGTAATGCCATATACCATTTACGTGCAATGAGCTGCAAGGGTCTCGACAATAAAGAATAATAAGTCCCATTACAACTCATCTAAGTTGATCATTCTTTTAACATATCCTATTTTGAGGAAGACAAGCTAAATAGGTTTATTTTTGTCTTCATCAAATCTTCATATATTTCACAATTCAACTAAATCTCCCTCACCGTTTATCTCCAATTGTTGCGTAAATTGACTTTATCGAAAGAAATTTAAAACATAATGGAGTATCTTATGAACAAGGTCATCACCGGCATTGCTTTATCTCTCAGCGCATTCATAGCAACTTCTGCAATGGCTGCTCCACAAGATCATCAAAATAATTACCGTTATGCACAACAAGCAAAATGGGATCAAAGACATGATCACCGTTGGGACAATAATCGTTATGAACGTAATCATCGTGTGAATCCAAGCCGTGAATGGCGTTCAGGACAATATTTACCGAGCCAATTTAGTGCTTCACGTTATCAAGTCAATTATAAAAACCATCGTCATTTACCTAAGCCAGGTAAATATCAACAATGGTATCAAGTAAATGGTGATTATATTTTAGTCAATGAACGTAATAATCGTATTATTCGTATCATTGGTTAATGCAATATTTTTCTTGAAACTTCAATTAGCCCAACTTTGTTGGGCTTTTTACATGTATAAAAGCTTAAGTAAACCAAGCAAAACTCAACAGTGGTACAAAGTTGATGGTAAATATGTCTTGATCAATACGACAAATCATAAAATTGTCAAAGTGATCGGTTAATGTAAGATTCTCTCCCAACGCTTTATATCTTATAAACAAGGTATAAAGCTTTTTCCTAACACCTGAGGTCTATGTAAAAGACCTCAGGTGTTTTTTTCTCTGCACTATGCCGAAGCAGTATTTTTTGTTTAGAATTACCTATTGAATACCACACATTGAGATGGGCAATATGCAATCTGAACATACTGAAATCACCCACAGCACAACACAGCAATATGTGCATTGGTTTCGCCATTCAGCACCCTATATCAATGCCCATCGTGGTAAAACATTTGTGCTGATGTTTGGTGGTGAAGCGGTTGAACATGAAAATTTTCAACATATTATTCATGATATTGCCCTCCTACACTCCTTAGGTATTCGTCTGATTTTAGTGCATGGTGCACGCCCACAAATCAATGAAAACTTAAAAGAAAAAGGCATTCAAAGCCCAATTCATATCAACCGTCGTGTCACCACACGCGAAGCTTTAAGCTGTGTGATGAATGCAGTAGGTTCAATTCGTCTACAAATCGAAGCATTATTGTCTATGGGACTTGCCAACTCTCCTATGTTTGGCGCGCGCATCGATGTCGTTTCAGGTAATTTTGTCACCGCTAAACCCTATGGCATCCGCGATGGCGTAGATTTTCAACTGACAGGTGAAGTACGTACCATTGATACAGAAGCCATACAACGTCATTTGGACAATCACAATATCGTCGTTCTCGGTCCAACAGGTTACTCCACCACGGGGGAAGTCTTTAACTTATTGGCAGAAGAAGTTGCCACTAAAACGGCGATTCATCTCAAAGCAGATAAGTTGATTTTTTTGGGTAATCAGCAAGGTTTGATGAATGAATTTGGACAACTATTACGTGAAATTACGCCGCATCAGCTCGATCAACATATTTTAAAATACCAAGATTCAAATTTTGAAATTGCATTACATTTGCACAATGCAAAAGAAGCTTCACTCAAAGGTGTGCATCGTGTGCATTTACTGTCATATGCTTATGATGGCGCATTGATTGAAGAACTCTTTACCCGTGATGGACATGGCACCATGATCACCGATGCCCATTATGAAGAAGTCCGTATGGCAAATATTGGGGATGTCGGCGGTTTAATTAATTTATTAAGACCACTCGAAGAAGAAGGTATTTTGGTTTACCGTTCTCGCGAACGTTTAGAAAATGAAATTGAGCAATTTGCAGTGATTGAACGTGATGGTACGATTCTCGCTTGTGCCGCACTCTACCCTATTCCTGCCGCAGCCAATGAAATTCGATCTGCCGAAATTGCCTGTGTTGCCGTTCATCCAAGTTATAGAAAATCTAATCGTGGCAGTCAAATTTTGCATTTCTTAGAGGAAAAAGCCAAACACATGCAAATTCAACAACTCTTTGTGCTGACGACACGCACCGCACATTGGTTCTTAGAACATGGTTTTGCAGCTGCGAGTGTTGATGATTTACCTGAAGCACGACAAGCGTTATATAATTATCAACGCAATTCCATGGTATTTAATAAACGTATTTAACCCCATACAAAAGCGCTTTTATCTTCATTTTTGCTAAGGATATTCTTTCAGATACTGAAACATACTGAATTTATCCTTAGTCAATCTTCTGCTTTATATAGGTATTTATTTTATAAAAAGATTTATTTCATAATTCTCAATCAATTAGAAAAACAATGTGCATTTTAGCACTGTATTTTATTTGCACAATTTTAGATAAGTTTGCCACTTTTATTTTTATCTTTTTTTTTTATGTCTAATCATCAAAATCTTATTTTTTGGAAAATAGAATTATCTCTAAGCTGATGCTCATTCACTTTGTTCAACATTGAAAGTTTAGGAGCATCCTGTTCATGGCACATCTTTTTCAACCTTCTTGGAAAAAAATCACACTACTGAGTGCCAGTCTTGCTGCGATCATGATGCTTACTGCATGTTCTAAACCAACAGAAACGACCACTTTAAATATTGGTTATCAAAAATATGGTCTATTGCCCATTATCAAAGCCCGTGGCGACTTAGACAAAGCTTTAAAAGAAAAAGGCGTCAATGTGAAATGGGTCGAATTTCCTGCTGGCCCACAACTGCTTGAAGGTCTAAATGTCGGCAGTGTGTCTTTTGGAGAAGCGGGTGAAGCACCGCCCATCTTTGCTCAAGCAGCGAACTCAAATTTAGTTTATGTAGCAAACCAACCTGCTGCACCCAAAGCAGAAGCTTTGATCGTACCCAAAGATTCATCGCTTAAAACTATACAAGACTTGAAAGGCAAACGAGTTGTTTTAAATAAAGGCTCTAACGTGCATTACTTACTGTTAAAAGTCTTAGAAGCCAACAACTTAAAGCTTGAGGACATTGATGTGGTGTATTTACCACCTGCTGATGCACGTGCCGCATTTGAAAAAGGTGCTGTCGATGCTTGGGTAATTTGGGATCCATTCTTTGCGTCTGCTGAACAACAACTCGGTGCAAAAGTTTTAGCAACAGGTGAAAACCTCGTAAGTAATCATCAATTTTATTTGGCAGATCGTAAATTTGCTGAACAGCATCCTGAAATTTTAAAAGCAGTGGTGAATGAGCTCAATACCACCACACAATGGGTATCTCAGCATCAAACTGATGCGGCAAAACTGTTAGAAAAACAAACTGGATTATCTGCTGATATTCTCTCTACCTCAATTTCTCGTATGGGCTTTGGTGTAAAACCAATTTCCAATGAAGTGGCAAAAGAACAGCAATATGTTGCCGATGCCTTTTATCAACAAAAACTTATCCCAAACAAAATCAATATCCAAGCAGCTATTTTGGCGAATTAAAACCCAATAACATCACACTAACTGAGGACACATACATGACCCAACATCAAAATGATACACACGCAACATCATGGTTACACGCTTCAGGTCATGGCATGACCGCCATGTTACTTGCTTGTGCGATGTTGGGCACAACTGCAGTTTGGGCAGTAGATCCGAGCGTCAAAGAGTTACGCATCGGCTTTCAAAAAAGTTCGATTAACTTCGCCATTGCCAAGCAACAAAAGTTATATGAAAAAGAGTTTCCAAATGCCAGAATTTCTTGGAATGAATTTCCTGCAGGACCACAAATTTTAGAAGCATTGGCGGTGGGTTCTATCGATGTAGGTGTGACAGGCGATACACCACCTGTCTATGCACAAGCTGCCAATAAACCCTTGTATTACATTGCTTATGAAGCTGCAAAGCCTTTGGCATCGGCCATTTTAGTCCCCAAAACTTCGAAGTTGACTCAACTCAGTCAATTAAAAGGCAAACGTATTGCTGTTCAAAAAGGCTCTAGTGCGCATTATCTCTTGGTACAAGCTGTACGTAAAGCAGGCTTACAGTGGACAGATATTCAACCGATTTGGCTCAGCCCTGCTGATGCACGAGCAGCATTCCAAAAAGGGGCGGTCGACGCATGGGCAATTTGGGATCCTTATTTTGCCTCTGCACAACTCGAAGACAAAGCTAAAGTATTGGCTTCAGGTCAAGGCTTAAGTCCAAATTATACGTTCTATTTGGCTTCGCCTGAGTTTGTAAAGAAAAATCCCCAAGCAGTGAATAGCATTATTCAACAAATCAATGTTGCAGATAAATGGGTGCAAACCAACCGCACAGCAACAGCACAAAGCATTGGACAAAGTACAGGTTTAAAACCTCAAGTCAGCCAAGTTTTTATTGAACGACGTCCAAAACCCTCTCGTGCTGCACCATTAACTGCCCAAGTCATCGCAGATCAGCAACAACTCGCAAATCGTTTTGCTGAACTCAAAATTATTCCAAAACCGATCAACATTAAGCTAGCCGTTTGGACTGGTAAATAATCAACAAGGACCTGAGCAATGAAAATTTTTTGGTTTATTCCAACACATGGTGATAGTCGCTATTTAGGTACAAGCAAAGGCGCTCGCCAAGTAGATCATGCTTATATGAAACAGATTGCGGTTGCCGTAGACAACTTAGGCTATGAAGGAGTCTTGATTCCAACGGGACGTTCTTGTGAAGACCCATGGATCACGGCCGCAAGCCTGATTGATGCAACAAAAAATTTAAAATTCTTAGTTGCATTACGTCCAGGGGTCACAACGCCTGCATTGGCTGCACGTATGGCAGCAACTTTTGACCGCTTATCGAATGGTCGTGTCTTGCTTAACCTTGTTACAGGTGGTGATGAAGAAGAACTCAAAGGTGATGGTTTATATGAAGACCATGCCACACGCTATAAAACTGCAGCAGAATACACCACCATTTGGCGTGAAATTTTAAAACGTTCACATACCAGAGAATCTTTTAGTTTTCACGGTGAACGCCTCCATGTCGATGATGCTAAATTGCTTTATCCACCGATTCAAACACCCTATCCCCCACTGTGGTTCGGCGGTTCTTCTGAAGATGCCATTGAACTTGCAGCAGATCAGGTCGATACCTATCTTACATGGGGAGAACCACCAGCTGCAGTCAAAGAAAAAATTGCCGTGGTCAAAGCACGTGCTGAAGCCAAAGGTCGCCAACTCAATTACGGTATTCGCTTGCATGTGATTGTGCGTGAAACCAATCAACAAGCATGGCAAGCCGCAGAAGAGCTGATTCAATATGTCGATGATGCCACCATTGCTGCGGCACAGAAAAAATTCCAACAAATGGATTCTGTCGGTCAGCGCCGCATGGCTGAGTTACATAATGGTGATCGTACCAAACTCGAAGTTTCACCTAACCTTTGGGCAGGTGTGGGCTTAGTCCGTGGCGGTGCAGGTACCGCATTGGTTGGTGACCCACAAACAGTGGCAGATCGTATCCAAGAATATGCTGATTTGGGTATTAGTACTTTTATTTTCTCAGGCTATCCACACTTAGAGGAATCGATTCGTTTTGCAGAATTGGTATTCCCATTGTTGCCTTTGCAAACACGTCAAAAGCTCACTCAACCCAACTTAACAGGTCCTTTTGGTGAAATCGTTGCCAACAACTATACACCTGAGGAAAACAAGCAAAAAGCACCTGAAAAGGAGCTTGCATGACGACCCAGCTCAAAAATAAAAGCACCACAGTTTCACGTGAAACACCACAATTTTGGCAGCGATTGCTGCCTTGGATTGTGCCCATTTTACTGATCATTGTATGGCAAATTGCTTCAAAAACAGGAATGCTTGAAAGCCGTGTTCTTCCTGCGCCAAGTGCTGTGGTGAGCGCCTTCTGGACGCTATTGGTCAGTGGTGAACTTTGGCAACATGTCAAAGTCAGTGCAGGTCGTGCCCTACTTGGCTTATTGGTCGGTGGCGGTTTAGGTTTATTGCTTGGTCTGCTCAATGGTTCATCCAAAATTGCATCAAATTTGCTGGATACCACTTTGCAAATGATCCGTAACATTCCTGCACTCGCATTGATTCCACTCGTGATTCTTTGGTTTGGTATTGATGAATCAGCAAAACTATTTTTAGTGGCTGTAGGTGTATTTTTCCCAATTTATATCAATACCTATCATGGTATTCGCTCAGTCGACCCCCAATTGATTGAAATGGGGAAAAGCTATGGTTTAACACGTTGGCAACTGTATAAAGACGTTATTTTGCCTGGCGCGATGCCCTCTATTTTAGTCGGTTTACGTTTTGCATTAGGTTTAGTGTGGGTTCTGCTAATTGTCGCTGAGACCATTTCTGCACAATCTGGTATTGGTTATATGACTATGAATGCCCGTGAGTTTTTACAAACCGATATCGTATTAGTCGGTATTTTACTCTACGCACTTTTAGGCAAATTAGCCGATGTCTTGGCACAAGGATTAGAACGCTATTTATTGCGTTGGCATTCAGGTTATCAAAAATAAGGAATACACTCATGACCGATTTAAGCATCAGCCAATATGTCAATCATTTCGATATTTCAGACCATGCACAAGGCACACCAACCAAGTCAGGTGCAGAAATTCACATCGAACAATTGCATAAATTTTATGATGACGTCAAAGTGCTAGAAGACCTTGATCTCAACATTGAAGCAGGTGAATTCGTTGCCATCGTGGGACGTAGTGGTTGTGGTAAAAGTACCCTCTTACGTCTCATTGCCGATTTAGAACAACCCAGCTATGGTGAGATCAAATTCAAATCTGTGCAGAACTTTCGTGAAGGTATTACTTCAGATGATATTCGTGTCATGTTCCAAGACCCACGCCTTTTACCGTGGAAAAGTATTGCAGATAATATCAAACTCGGATTAGCTCAATCACAGCATGACAAAGCCGAACAATTATTAGAAAAAGTAGGCTTAAAAGAAAAAGCCAAACTGTGGCCATCTCAACTTTCAGGTGGACAACGCCAACGTACGGCACTCGCACGCGCATTATCACATACGCCACGTGTCTTATTGCTTGATGAACCTTTAGGTGCATTGGATGCACTCACACGCTTGGACATGCAGAATTTGATCGAAAAATTATGGTTAGAACAAGGTTTTACCACAATCTTAGTCACCCATGATGTCAGTGAAGCTGTGCAATTGGCAGATCGTATTATTTTGCTTGATCAAGGTCATATTGCGCAGCAATTTAAAATAGACCTGCCTCGTCCACGACAAAAAGGTGCTAAATTTGCAGAATTGGAACAACAAATTTTAAATGCGGTATTGTCGACTTAATTTTATAATAATAACTTTAAATCTCTTAAAGTTATTATTTTTTAAATTAAGCAACATGTTTTGTTAAATTGATTAAAAATTCTTAACAACCTAAAAATTTTTCTCTATTTAAAATTAAAATCAGCTTAAAAAAAAAGATTTATTTTCTTCCATATTTCCTACTGTATGCATTATTTTTGTGCATATAAATTAAATAAATACCTTTTTTGGATTAAATAATAAAACTTCATAATAAATGTGAAGAATATTTAAAAATAGTCACTTAGACCTGTGCACAAATCAGACATTTTACCGTACAATTTAGTGATTATTTTTTTAATTCAGTAATGCGATGGAACAAAAAAAGAGTGCTCAGAAACGACAGCAGTTGCTTAATGCTGCTTTAGACGTATTTTCTATTTACGGATTCAATGGTGCAAGTCTTGAGGAAATTGCCCAACTTGCTGAAATGCACAAATCCAATATTTTCTATTATTATGAAAATAAAGAAGCGCTATATGTTGAAGTCTTAACGACTGTGATGCAAAAATGGCTTGCTCCTTTACAAATGCTAGAAGCAGATTTAGAACCTGTTGAAGCGCTTAGTCATTATTTAACGACTAAAATAGAGGTTTCTCGTACACAGCCTAAAGCTTCTAAATTATTCGCTTTAGAAATTATTCAAGGCGCACCCCATATTTTACAGATCCTTAAAGGACCACTTAAAAAGCTTTTTAAACGTAAAGCAAAAGTGATTGCGACATGGCAAGAGCAAGGTAAAATTTCCGATCAAATTGATCCTGAGCTACTGATTATTAATATTTGGGGTTTAACTCAAAATTATGCTGATTTCAGTACCCAAATCGAGATGGTGACAGGTAAAACTTTAAAAAATAAAGTGATGTTCCAACGCTCTATTCAACACACGATTCATATGATTTTATACGGTGTCATCCCAAGATAATTTGCACAGGCAAATTCTTGTATGGCATACGACCATAGAACACTATGGTCGCCAAATTTTTTATTTGGGCTCAAATACTTTTATATAATTCTAATAACTTTTGTGCACCAAATAATAAATTTTCTTCCCAATCTAAATGTGCTGTGTCGTTAGCACCATCGGTAATATATTTTACTGAAATTAAACGTACACCTAATTTTTTACAGACTTTGGCTAAGGCATAGCCTTCCATATCAACCAAATTACACGATACTTTCGGTAAACTGATTTCAAAATTATCCCCTGTGCCACACACACCTTTGGCCAAATCCTTAAAGTATGGTTCTAAATGAATCGCACTTGGAAAATGCTCATCCATAGGGGTGACACCCACCTCAAAACCTAAAGGTGATACATCCATATCACGTTGTACAAAAGTGGTGACTTCCACCAACTCATGTGCATTAAATACAGAGCTCCCTGCTGTACCTAAATTTAATAAAGTTTTACATTGAGTGTTTTGGATAATTTCAAATGCTTTAAATGCAGCATTCACTTTACCAATCCCACTGTAATGTACCGCGATATTCTCTTGTTCGAATAAACCTTTCGACTCACTTGCGAGTGCCATCACTAAGGCTAAATCTTGTTTCATAACAATACTTCAATACTCAAAATCTAATAAAATAAAAATGGGAAAATAAAAAAGCCAACTTAAAATCAAGCTGGCTTTTTTACTTTGAACACTATTTTAGTCAAATAAACGGTCAAAGAATGATTTTTTCTTTGGTGATGATTTATTGTCATCACCATCCATAGTTGCTTGTAATTCTTTCAATAACTCACGTTGTCGTGCAGTTAGGTTAACAGGCGTTTCCACCACGATGCGGCAGAGTAAATCACCTTGCATACTGCTACGCACAGGTTTAACACCTTTACCACGTAAACGGAACATTTTACCAGTTTGTGTACCTTCAGGTATTTTCAAGCTCACACGACCTTCTAAAGTCGGAATCTCGATTTCTTTACCCAAAGCTGCATCTGCAATCGTTACAGGCACATCCATATATAAGTCAGCGCCATCACGTTGGAAAATTTCATGCTCACGCACAACCACTTCAACGTACAAATCACCGGCTTGACCATCACGAATGGCTTCGCCTTTACCTGTCAAACGTACACGATCACCATTATCTACACCTGCAGGAATCGTCACTTCAAGCGTTTGTTGACGATCTTTTACCCCTGAACCATGACAGGTATTACATGGGTTTTTAATGATTTTCCCTTGTCCACGACATGTACTACAGGTTTGCTGAACAGAGAAGAAACCTTGTTGCATACGCACTTGACCCGCACCATGACAGGTTTTACACGTTTCAACATCATTTGGATTTTTAGACCCTTTACCATCACATACATCACATGGTGCAGGTGCTGTAAAGGTAACGGTTTTTTTCACCCCTTTTACAGCTTCTTCCAAAGTCAGTTCCATCACATAGCGTAAGTCAGACCCACGGCGTGCACGCTGTTGCTGACGACCACCGCCACCAAAAGCACCACCGAAAATATCGCCGAACTGGCTGAAAATATCTTCTGCGCTGAATCCGCCACCGCCGAAACCACCGCCGCCCATACCGCCTTCAAAGGCTTGATGCCCCATGCGGTCGTACATGCTACGTTTTTCGCTGTCGGATAAAACTTCATAAGCTTCAGCACATTCTTTAAACTTTTCTTCAGCTTCAGCGTTGTCTGGATTACGGTCTGGATGATATTTCATCGCCATCTTACGGTAGGCTTTTTTAATTTCATCATCACTAGCGGTTTTAGAAACGCTTAAAACCTCATAATAATCACGTTTAGCCATGATTGGCGATGCTCCACAAAATTTGATCAATCTTCACTGCCAAGTAAAATGGGGACACTGCTCCACTTTTACAAGTTCATTCATAAAAAATTTAGAATACAGCTTTACTTTTTAGATATTTATTGAAACCTTTCAACCATGCATTCAGTAGGTATAGCCATGAAATTGCACTAAAAATCACCCCAATCACAGTACATGCTTTAACCCAAAGCATCGAATCCCAATAAAAGAAAATCAGAGGAATGAACCACAAAGCAGCAAAAGCAGCTAAAAGAAGAAAAATAATGATACTTCGCATGACCCATAAAGCTTGGGCTTGAATCCAAACCTCGGGGGTTTCAGCTACAGCAACTTTACGTGCAAGGAAATACGAAATAACGGCGCTAATTATTGTGAATAATGCGAGAAACATAAAGACGTAAGAGATCGTCATATAGCGACGATGCTGTTTGAGATTGTCTTGCCCCATAGGTGATTTTTTATACCTCAATCCATCACATCATTTTACATATTTTGTGTGGAAACATCTAATACGACTTACTAGAAAAATTTTAGGTGCTACTATATTGAATTTTTCAAAAGTTCGCACCTAAATTTCATAAATTTCTAGGCAGATTTTGCATATTTTTTTACTTTGAACCATGCAGCATAAAGCGCGGGTAGAAAAAATAATGTTAAAAGTGTCGCAATGATCAAACCGCCCATAATCGCGACAGCCATAGGGCCAAAGAAAATACTGCGCGATAATGGAATCATTGCCAAGACCGCAGCGAGTGCTGTTAGAATAATCGGTCTAAACCGCCGCACTGTAGCATCTAAAATAGCATTCCATGGGTCCTGCCCAGATGAAATATCTTGCTCGATTTGATCAATCAAAATTAGTGAGTTACGCATGATCATGCCCGATAACGCAATCGTGCCAAGCATGGCGACAAAACCAAACGGCTTATTGAACAAGAGCAAGAATAACACAACGCCAATTAAACCCAATGGCGCAGTTAAAAATACGATGAATGAACGTGAAATACTCTTCAGCTGAATCATCAATAAGGTAAACACAACCGCAAGAAATAACGGCATACCTGCATTGACTGAGCTTTGTCCTTTAGCGGATTCTTCAACTGTTCCGCCCACTTCAACTAAATAACCATTTGGCAATTCAGTACGCAGTTGATCCATCTGTTCAGACAACTCGCCCACCACAGTGGCAGGTTGTAAATGGCTCCGAATATCTGCACGTACCGTAATCGTCGGTAAACGATTGCGATGCCAAATCAAACCATCCTCAAATTTATAGTGAATATTGGCAATTTGCGATAACGGCACTGCCCCCCCTTGGGTTGTCGGTATAGCTAAATTTGCAAGTGAACCCACTTCGATGCGTTCTGCCTGATCACCACGCAAGCGAATATCAATCAACTCACGTTTTTCACGATATTGATGAATCATTGCCCCAGAAATTGAACTATTTAAAAAATTGGCAATATCTACACTGCTCACGCCCATTTGACGTGCACGGTCTTGGTCAATTTGCAATGAAATGATTTTACTTGGCTCACCCCAGTCTAAATGCACGTTGGTGGTGTTGGTGTTTTGTCCCACAATGCCTGAAACTTTGTGTACAAGCTGACGTACGGTATTTAAATCTTCACCCGATACACGATATTGAATTGGATAACCGACAGGTGGGCCATTTTCCAGTAATGCCACACGAGTACGTACTTGTGGTAACAGTTGACGAATTTGGGTGTCTAAGGATTGACGAATTTCATCACGGTCATCTAAAGATGATGCCAAAACGACAAACTGTGCAAAACTTGCTTGAGGTAACTGCTGATCAAGCGGTAAATAAAAACGTGGTGAACCTGTTCCGACATAGGCCACATAATTATCAATACCCTTTTGTTTGGCTAAAAATGCTTCAACCTTTTTCACCGCCTGTTCAGTTGCGGCCAAAGATGCCCCTTCTTCTAATTTTAAATCAACCAAAATTTCAGCACGATTTGACGGTGGGAAAAACTGCTGCGGCACAAACTTAAACATCACGACCGACAAAGCAAAAATAGCAACAGTGACCGCAATGACAGTTTTACGATACATCACACACGCATTGACCAATGCTCTAAAACGTTGGTAAAACTTGGTCTGGTAAGGGTCATAGTGTTCATTGCTATGATGCACGATAGCCTGCGGTTCAGGTTGCTTGCGTAGACGTGCCCATAAACGTTGATACCATGGCGCTTTTTGTACTGTTTGATTAAAATCAGGTAAAAGTTTGTTGCCTAAATATGGGACAAAAACGACAGCTGCAATCCATGACACAATCAATGCAATGGTCACCACTTGGAAAATCGAACGCGTATATTCACCTGTACTTGACGCTGCTGTTGCAATGGGCAAAAAACCTGCGGCAGTGATCAAAGTCCCTGTTAGCATCGGGAAAGCGGTACTTGTCCATGCATAACCCGCGGCTTTCATACGGCTATAGCCTTGTTCCATTTTAATTGCCATCATTTCAACCGCAATAATGGCATCATCCACCAAAAGACCTAAGGCAAGAATCAACGCCCCCAAAGAAATTTTATGCAATCCGACATCGAATAAATTCATCCCTGCAAAAGTCATTGCAAGAACCAAAGGAATGGAGAAAGCCACCACCAAACCTGTACGGAAACCCAGTGAGAAAAAACTCACCAATAACACGATAATAACGGCTTCTGCTAAAACCTGAATAAACTCATGAATACTACGTTGTACCGCCACAGGTTGATCGGAGACTTTTTGTAGCTGCATCCCAAGTGGCAAGGTTTTTTGTAGATGGGTAAATTCTGTCTCTAAATTTTTGCCTAAAGCAATGATGTCCCCCCCTTTGCGCATAGACACTGAGATCCCAATGCCATTTTCACTATTAAAGCGCATACGTGGCTGTGCAGGTTCGCTAAAGCCCCGATAGACTTCAGCCACATCGCCCAATTGAATGGTTTTATCTCCCACCAATAATGGCATTTGTTTTAAATCATCAACTGATTTTAAAGCACCGCCTACACGGACTTGAATACGGTCTGAACCAGTTTCAAAAAAACCTGCACTCGCCATGCTATTTTGTTTTTGTAATGCGTCTTGAATGGCGGTAACAGGGATACCCAGTTGAGTAGCTTTGGTATTTGACAGTTCAATCCAAATTTTTTGGTCTTGTAAGCCCACAAGCTCAACTTTACCCACGTCTTTCACCCGTTGTAACTGAAGCTGTAAACGGTCTGCGTATTCTTTCAAAGTGGCATAGTCAAAATCTTTGCCTGTTAAAACGTAAATATTACCGAAAGTATCGCCAAATTCGTCATTAAAAAACGGACCTTGCACACCACTAGGCAGTTGATGCTGAATGTCACCGACTTTCTTACGAACTTGATACCACACATCAGGAATCTCACTAGATTTCAACGAGTCTTTGGCAACAAATGTAACCAATGATTCACCCGGGCGTGAATATGCTGCGATCCGATCATACAATCCTGTACTCATCAGCTGTTTTTCAATACGATCTGTCACTTGCAATGACACTTCTTCTGCCGTTGCCCCCGGCCAATAGGTCTGTACAACCATCACTTTAAAGGTAAATGGTGGGTCTTCACTTTGAGAAAGTTTAGAATAAGAAAATATACCGACTATACCGAGCAAAATCATAAAATAAAGGACTAAACCTTTATTTCTCAGCGCCCATTCAGACAAGTTAAAGGATTGAAATGCATTCATCATCACACTCCTTTATTCAGGCTAACAACACGATTTTCACGATCGACCGCTTTAATTTTTTGTTTTTCTCTCAGTAAATGCACACCACCGATCACCACCCAATCATTTGTAGTTAAACCTGTGAGAATGGGTACACTGTCACGTCCATAAGCGCCTAAGCGCACAGGTACTTTACGAATCGTTTGATCGCTATTCACCACCCAAACATAAGGCTGATCATTATTTGCCGAAACACTAGATAACGGCACGCTCAGGACTTGATCCACATTTTGATTAAAGAAGACGCGTGCACTTTGCCCAAGCTGAATGACAGACTGCCCTTCTCTCAATGCTACTTTGACACTAAAAGTACGCGATTGGTCTGCCGCAGGTGAAATTTCACGGACATAAGCAGCAAATTTATCTTGAGGTTTTGACCACAATGTCACCCATGCATCTTGCCCAACTTTGATCTGTGTAATGGCTTGTTCAGGTACACCAATAACAACATCACGCTCACCATCAATTGCCAATTGATAAGCAGTTTGTCCTGCGGCCAGTACTTGTCCAACTTCAATATTACGTTGGGTAATGACCCCATTTTTATTGGCAAGCAATTGGTTATAACGCGTTTGGTTTGCCGTCACTTCATAATTGGCTTGTGCTTGTTTCAATGTCGATAACGCAGCCTCATACTGATTTTTCACCGCATCATATTGTGAACGGCTCACTGCATTACTCGGCAGCAATTGTTGAAAACGTTTAAATTCATCACCTGCAGTTTTCACTGAGGATTGTGCATTTTCGAGTTGCGCTTTGGCTGAGTTGAGCTGTAGTTGAGCATCTTTAATATCAAGTTTTGCCAGAATCTGCCCGACTTTAACCCGATCTCCAACATCGACATAACGTTCTGTAATCTGTCCCCCCACACGAAATGCCAATGCCGTGCTTTGGCGAGCTTGTACATCACCTGCATAACTTTTTTGGTCTTCATGCGAGGTCATGGGCTGTGTGACCATCACAAAAGGAATTTCTTCCGCTTCTGGCGCTGGTTTTTGACACCCCGCTAAAACCACACTACACATCACCATCATGCTAATAATACTTGCTTTAAAAATACTCATACGCAATGCTCTTATTGAAACGTTTTTTTTCGGGCAGAATAGACATCAAGTAAATGAATGTTTTATCGATCTTGTGATCAATCACATACTGATCATGATTCAATTCCTTTTGAAAATTTTCAATTTTTAATTAATATACCGTAAGGTACATTAATTATTTTTGAATGCAAAAGTAAATGACCTAATTGACTTTTTTTGGAAAATTTAGTGCACACACATGTTGGTCGTCCAAAAGACTTAGAAAAACGAAAGCAGATTTTAGAAGCAGCCAAAGCATTGTTTTTATTACATGGTTACCATGGCTCAAGTATGAATCAAATTGCTAAAGCGGCAGGTGTGACCAAACTTACGGTCTATAACCATTTTCAAGACAAAGAAAATTTATTTACCTGTGCCATTGAGGAAACTTGTGAAGAATCCATTAACGCTCGACCATTAGGTTTAAATGCACATAGCGATTTTAAAACTTGCTTTTATCAAGCCTGTGAATTGGCAATGAATATCATTTATTTGCCTGAAGCCATTAAACTTGATCATTTACTGCTCGAACTTGCTGCACAAAAAAATCCACTTGCTCTAAAATTTTATAATGCTTCACACCAACGTATGTGGAACGTTTGGCAAGAGTTTTTACAACAAGCCACAACCTTTAAGTTTATTCGCCCTGATGAAATCGAAAAACAGACTAATCTGATTCTGTCGTTATTATTAGGAGTACGTCATCATGAAGTTTTACTTGGTATTCGCCCTATACCCGATGCTCAAGAAAAACATCTCATCATTCAAGAGAGTATAGATTTATTCCTTTTACGCTATAACCCGATGTGAATGTATTGAATTTCTAAATAATACTTCTGTTTTTTTTAGGGCATACTGTTTTTAAGGATATAAATCGCTGTTGAAATCGCCGACTGCTTTTCTACTTTTGTAGGGGTCTACTTGGAATGTCAGCATAGCAAGTTATAGTCATCAGGATAAGAATTGGAGAATAGCAATGATTCAACAAATTAATGCTCCACTGCGTGAGGATGTACGTTTACTCGGGAATCTTTTAGGTGAAACCCTAAAGGAACAAGCGGGACAAGATTTGTTTAATCAAATTGAGCAAATTCGTGCCTTAGCCAAAGGTGCACGTGATGGTCAAGTTGAAGCAGAAAAACAACTCGAACAATTATTTCTTCACTTAAAAGATGATGAGATTTTGCCCCTGACTCGTGCATTTTCACATTTTTTGAATTTTTCAAACATTGCTGAGCAATATCATGTCGTGCGTAGTCGTCGCCAAAGTGAGTTTGATGAAAATGAACCTTCTCCAAACGTACTCGTTCCGCTCTTTGAACAATTTAAAAATAAGAACATCACGACCACTCAACTTTACCAACAAGTCTGTGAACTGAGCATCGAATTAGTGCTTACAGCACATCCAACTGAAGTCAGTCGCCGCACCTTGATTCAAAAGTATGATGGTATTAATAACTGTCTATCCAAATTTGACCAACAAAAACTTACGCCTAAACAACGTGCAGAGGTTTTAGCAGATTTAAAACAATTGATCTGTTCCGCATGGCAAACAGATGAAATTCGTCAGCACCGCCCAACCCCTGTAGATGAAGCAAAATGGGGCTTTACCACCATTGAGCAAACCCTGTGGAATGCTGTGCCAAAATTCATCCGTGAATTAGATGACCTAGTACAGGAAAATTGCGACAAAGCTTTACCTTTAGACATTTCGCCAATTCGTTTTGCATCATGGATGGGCGGTGATCGTGATGGTAATCCAAACGTGACCCACAACATCACCCAAGAAGTTTTGTGGCTATCTCGTTGGAAAGCGACAGACTTATATGTACGTGATATTGAAGACTTACGTTGGGAGCTGTCCATCGCGGCATGTTCAGATGAACTCAAACAAGCCTTAGGCAGTGAACATCCTGAACCATATCGTGAATATTTACGTGCAACTCGTACCCGCTTAAAGGCTACTCGTCAATGGTTAGCAAGTAAGCTGCAAGGACAACATTCCGATGTAGACCGCAGTCTGATCATTCGCCATAAAGATGAACTCTTACAACCACTGCTGCTCTGCTATCGTTCATTGATTGACAGTAATTTACCTGAAATTGCCAATGGCAAATTGCTCGACTTTATTTATCGGGTGAATTGTTTCGGTATTGAATTGCTCAAACTCGATATTCGTCAGGAATCAGGTCGTCATCGCCAAGCGATTTCAGCAATTACCGAATATTTAGGACTTGGCAATTTTGAAACGTGGACAGAACAAGCACGTCAAAATTTCCTCATTCAAGAGTTACAAAGCAAACGTCCACTCTTACCAAAGCATTTAAATGAACCTGCCAATAGCCTGATTGAACATCCTGATGTGCAAGAAGTGTTTGCCACAATGCGCACGTTGGCAGAACAGCCCAAAGAAAGTTTAGGTGCTTACATCATTTCTATGGCGGAATATCCAAGTGATGTTTTAGCTGTTTTACTCTTGCAAAAAGAAGCAGGTATTGAGCATCCATTACGTGTGGTGCCGTTATTTGAAACTTTAAAAGATTTGGACAGTGCCGCAAATACCATGAACACCTTGTTCAATATGCATTGGTATAAACAGCATATTCAAGGCAAACACGAAGTCATGATTGGTTACTCAGACTCAGCTAAAGATGCAGGCTTCATGTCAGCAAACTGGGCACAGTATCGTGCCCAAGAAGAGTTAACTGCTGTGGCAAAACAACACGGCGTACAATTGACGCTGTTCCATGGTCGTGGCGGTTCAATCAGTCGTGGTGGTGCACCAACGCAACAAGCATTATTCTCACAACCACCAGGGTCAATTTCAGGTGCGATTCGCGTCACTGAACAAGGCGAAATGATTCGCTTTAAATTTGGTTTGGAAGAGATTGCCTTACAAAATCTAGAAATTTATACCGCTGCTACACTTGAAGCAACCTTACTACCACCACCTGAACCTAAACAGGAATGGCGTGATTTGATGCACACCATGACGGATTTATCCGTACAGGTCTATCGTCAAACGGTACGTGAAAACCCACACTTTGTGAAATACTTACGCACCGTAACACCTGAACTCGAATTGCAAATGCTGCCGCTCGGTTCACGTCCTGCAAAACGTAAAGTCAGTGGGGGCATTGAGTCATTGCGTGCGATTCCATGGGTCTTTGCATGGACACAAATCCGTTTGATGCTGCCAGCATGGCTCGGTACAGGTGCCGCAATTAACCAAGTGATTCATCAAGGACAAAAAAATCTGTTGGATGAAATGCTTGCAGAATGGCCATATTTCCAAACCTTAATCGATATGCTCGAAATGGTTTTGTCAAAAGCGGATTCTAATATTGCACTGTACTATGAATCGCATTTAACCAATGACGAAGACCTCAAAGTATTGGGGGCTGAATTACGTCAACGCTTACACGATGCAGTACAAACATTGTTGGCAATGAAAGGTGAATCACAACTTTTAAGCTCAAATGATGTTCTAGATCAAGCGATGAAAGTACGTAAGCCGTATCTATTGCCTTTGCATTTACTACAAGCGGAATTGATGAAACGCCGTCGTGCCTATTTGGTTGAAAAACAAGCCGAACATACTCCTGTAGATCATGCCCTGATGGTGAGTATTGCAGGAATTGCGGCTGGATTGCGTAACACAGGCTAAAAAGCAGACATCTCAAAACAGGAGAGCACAATAAATGCTCTCCCTTTTTGGCAAAATTTTTATTTTTGGATAAATTTGTCTCTTGCCGCTTCATCAAAAATAAAAAAATTCATCCATAAATTAATATTTAATTCTGCATTTTTTTAATTTTATATATTTTTAATACTTTGATTTTACTTATTTAGATTTTAAAAAAATTTTACCAAATGGTATAAGTCACCAATAATTCCTAATAAATGCAACCCTTTAGTTTGACTAAAATGATTAAAACTCAATAGCAGAAAGAGTATGATGGGCGCAATTTGTTTTTTGAGCGCTCAATTTATGTCCAATTGGTTTCCCAAATGGCGTCCTTATCATGGCAGTATCGATGCACGGCCTGTCGGAACGAATGAATATCTCCCTCCTGCTCAAAGTGTTGTTCTCGGCATCCAACATGCTTTCGCGATGTTTGGCGCAACCGTACTCGCACCCTTTTTAATGGGCTTCGATCCCAATCTTGCGATTCTAATGTCAGGGATTTGTACGATCTTGTTCTTTATCATCACCGGTGGTCGAGTTCCAAGTTATTTAGGATCTAGCTTTGCCTTTATTGGTGTCGTCATTGCAGCAACAGGTTATGCCGCATCAGGTACAGGTGCGCCGAATGTGAACATTGCCCATGCAGCAGGCGGGATTATGGCATGTGGTATTTTATATGCTATTTTCGGTTTTATTGTCATGGCGACAGGCACAAAATGGATCGAAAAACTCATGCCTCCTGTCGTTACAGGCGCCGTCGTCATGATTATTGGTCTAAACCTTGCTCCTGTCACAGTCAAAGGTGTTGCTGGTAATAACTTTAATATGTGGATGGCATTGGTCACTGTACTGTGCATGGGCTCAATTGCCGTATTCACCAAAGGTTTATTACAACGCTTATTGCTTTTAGTCGGTTTATTGTCAGCGTATTTGATCTATTTTATCGTTGCCAATGTCATGGGCAATGGTACACCGATTAACTTTGCGCCCATCCAAGAGGCTGCTTGGTTTGGTATCCCAAGCTTTCACTCACCTGTTTTTGATGTCAATGCTATGCTCATCATTGCTCCGATTGCTTTGATTTTAGTGGCTGAAAACTTAGGTCATATCAAAGCGGTTAGTGCCATGACAGGTGAAAATCTTGATCCGCATATTGGTAAAGCGTTTGTCGCAGATGGGATCGCAACGACACTGTCTGGTGGTGTTGGCGCACCGGGGATGACCACCTATGGTGAAAACATTGGTGTTATGGCGGTCACTCGAGTTTACTCGACTATTGTCTTTGTCATCGCAGGTGTATTTGCTATTTTCTTAGGTTTTTCACCTAAGTTTGGTGCGGTGATTCACACCATTCCGACTGCAATTTTAACAGGTGCTTCGATTGTGGTTTTTGGTCTAATTACCATTGCAGGTGCGAAAATTTGGATCGAAAATAAAGTTGATTTTTCCAAAAATAAAAACTTGATGGTTGCAGCAGTCACCATTATTTTAGGTACTGGTGATTTTGCCCTTCAGTTTGGTGACTTTAACTTAGGCGGAATTGGTACTGCAACATTTGCAGCATTGATTTTAAACTGGTTCTTTAGTCTAAAAGATCCATCTGAATAAAATAATAAAAGCATAAATTTATATTTTAAAAGCAGCTGAGAAGCTGCTTTTTATATTTTCACCAATACTAAGCAACATATATCGAGCATAAAAAATATATTGATCAAAGTTTAGGGTGATTCTTAATCCCCTTAACTCAACTCGGTTAAGGGCTTTTTATTTCTATCGTTGAAACATTAACGTTGTTGGCTGTCTAATAACGCCTTTAAGCAAGGAGAAAAGAATAAATGACCTTGGTACATGCCTTTTAAAGTTTTCGCCATCACCATGACCCAAAGCATCATCAAAATTGCTGCAAATGCCAAACCTGTATTCACAATAAAACTCACATGCAACTGATGCCCTAGATTTAATACTGCCAAAGTAAACACCCCCAATGGAAACGTCAGTCCCCACCAACCGAGGTTAAACGGTAAGTCTGTGGCTGCATGTTTCAATGTAGTCAACACGGCTATGGCAAACCACCACACCCCAAAGCCAAGCAGGATAAAACTCGCTACGATGCCTGCATTTTTAAAGAACACACCCAATTGTTCTAACTGAATATAAGCCAAGACTTGTGGTGCCTGTGCACCTAAAACCAACAATGCCAATGCCCCTGTACCAATCGGTCCCAAAGCCAGCCAACCACTGATTGCCAATTCTTTGCCAGGCAGTTTATGCAATGCCAGACGTAACATTAAAATGGTCAAGATTGCAAAAGCCGGCAATACAGACATACCCCATAGTATATAACTTGCAAATAAAATCCCGACTGCCTGTTGCCCTGCTGCCAAATGCGCCAACAATAAACCACCAGAAGTTGCTGTGACTTCACACGCCACAATTGGCAGTAACCACATTGCAGTCATGGTATTTAACTGATGTTCTTGCTTATAGAACATACAAAATGGAACCAATACCCCAATACCCACTGCTAAAATCGCATCCACGAACCACAGCACTTGTGCGATCTGAATCGCGATATCCCCATACAATGCAACACCATATTTTAAAAAGCCATTGAGTACTGTTGCCAGACCCATCGGGATTGCGCCTAAAAACAATGCCATGCTTGGGTGGGAAAAAATCTGCTTTGCTTCCTGAGGATAAATCAACCAACGTAATGCATAAACTAAGCTAAATACGATGAATAAAAGCGTGTTGAATTGCCATAAAGCTGTCGCCCCTTGCCATAAAATCTCTTGTGCAAATGGAAATTCGGGTAAAATCAATGCCACTACACCTGTGCCCATGGTCATGGTGAACCAGTTCGGAGTAAACTGCCGAATCACATCACGGCTTTGTTTCAGTTGATAAAATGGCTTTTTCATGGCTTTTTCCTCATTTCAGCAGATAAATTGATTATAAAAGGCCTTATTAATAAATAAAATTGATTTATTTTTATAAAATGAATCAGTTTTATTGATATAAATGTATATTCACATTAAAAATTTCTGGATAAAAACACAACAACAAAGACGAAACTGTGAGAATATGGCAATATATATCCTTTCAAATTTTAAGTTTATTTTGAAATCATGCAGCTGTTACGTCTAAATGCCTTAGCACCGAATTTACAATTGCCCCAAACCGCAGTGACGATTGGCAATTTTGATGGTGTCCATTTGGGACATCAAGCCATGGTTTCTCAACTTCAGGAAGTTGCTCAAGCCAAAAATCTGAAAACATTGGTGATGATTTTTGAGCCACAACCATTGGAATTTTTTAAAGCTTATGATGCACCACCACGCATCACCTCACTCAGAGAAAAAGTAGAATATTTGACTGAATTGGGTGTGGACTACATTGCGATTGCGAAGTTTGATAATCAATTCCGTAGTCTGAGCGCTGAAAATTTTGCTGATGTTTTAAAAGATAAACTCAATGCACAAAGCCTGATTTTGGGTGATGACTTTCACTTTGGTAAAGACCGTCAGGGCAACAGCGAATTTTTAAAACAATATGGCTTTGATGTTACCAATCTGACCACTATCGAATTTGATGGTGAGCGTGTCAGTTCAACGCGTATTCGTCAGGTGCTGCAAGCGGGCGATTTGGCTTTGGCGGCCAAATTATTGGGACGTCCTTATAGCATGATTGGACGAGTTCAATATGGCGACCAGATTGGACGTACCATCAATTTCCCGACCATCAATGTTCGTATGGGGCGCCATCGACCATGTTTAAATGGTATTTATGGGGTTGAAGTGGTGTGTGAAACCACTGCTTTAACTGAAAAAGTCAAAGCCGACAATCCAGATAAAACAGGCATTTTAGGCTACCAAACGAATGCCTTATATGGTGCGGGTCATGTTGGTACCCGCCCAGCCATCAAACAGGATCATCCTGAATGGCGATTAGAAGTACATTTCCCTGATGTTTCTGCTAATCTGTATGGCTTGTTAATGCGGGTGACTTTTCTCGACTATTTACATGGCGAGTTAAATTATCCTTCGCTTGAAGCACTTCAGGCAGGAATTGACGATGATGTTGAGCGATTACTTGAATTTCGCAAAAATACACCCCATTTTCCGTTCTAAACCCAAATTTTTTATTGTAAAACGCGTCAGCAATCAGGCTGATAATATTGGATGACAACTTGCATGAGCGATAAGCAAACTCCTGAAAATGCTGTGGATTATAAATCTACGCTGAATCTACCAGGTACTGAATTTGCAATGAAAGCAAATCTCGCAGTACGTGAAGCGAAATGGTTGGAAGAGTGGTATGCCGACAACATTTATCAGCAGATTCGTGCATCGCGTATTGGCAAGAAAAAATATGTGCTTCATGACGGACCTCCATATGCCAATGGTCAAATCCATTTAGGGCATGCTGTAAACAAAGTTCTCAAAGACATCATCATTAAAAGCCGTGTCATGGACGGTTTTGATGCGCCTTATGTACCTGGTTGGGACTGTCACGGTCTACCGATCGAACTCAAAGTTGAAGAAAAAGTCGGTAAAGTGGGTCAAAAAGTTGATGCTCCAACTTTCCGTAAAGCATGTCGTGAATATGCCTACACGCAAATCGAACTTCAGAAAAAAGATTTCGTGCGTATGGGGGTGTTTGGCGATTGGGACAATCCTTACTTAACGATGAACTTCAAACAAGAAGCTGACATCGTACGTTCATTGGGTGAAATTGCCAAAGCGGGTCATATTGAACCGGGTCTTAAACCAGTCAATTGGTGTCTAGATTGTGGTTCTTCACTTGCTGAAGCAGAAGTTGACTATAAAGATAAAAAATCTGACGCGATTGATGTCGGTTTTGGCGTGGTTGACCTTGCTGATCTTTCAGCAAAAATTGGTGTGACTGTTGCAAATCCTACAGATATCGTGATTTGGACAACCACGCCTTGGACGCTACCTGCCAACCAAGCAGTTGCGCTACATGCTGAAATTGAATATCAATTGGTTGAAGTACAATCTGAGCGTGGTACACAAAACTTAATCTTGGCGAAAGATTTGGTTGAGTCCGCATGTGAACGTTATAAACTCGAAGACCCGAAAGTATTGGCTGACTTTGTTGGTGCAAAACTTGAAGGTTTAAAATTACAACATCCTTTAATTACAGAACGTCAAGTTCCTGTGATCTTAGGTGAACACGTCATTGCAACCAGTGGTACGGGTGCTGTACATACTGCACCTGGTCATGGTGTGGACGATTATAAAGTTGGCTTACAGTACAATCTAAAAGTGGACAATCCTGTTGGCGGTAATGGTGTGTACTTACCTACTGCACCGATTTTTGCAGGTGAGCACATTTATAAAGCCAATCCGCAAATCATTGCTGCTTTAACCGAAGCAGGCAAGCTTTGGGCACATGTACCAATCGTACATAGCTATCCACATTGCTGGCGTCATAAAACGCCGATTATTTTCCGTGCGACACCACAATGGTTTATCAGCATGGACAATAAAGGTTTACGTCAAGATGCGTTAAATGCGATTGAAAATGACATCGGCTTTGTTCCAGACTGGGGTAAAAACCGTATCGAAGCGATGATCGAAGGTCGCCCTGACTGGTGTATCTCACGTCAACGTACTTGGGGTGTGCCAATCCCATTCTTCGTGCATAAAGACACTAACGAATTGCATCCGCGTACACCTGAACTGATCGAAGAAGTTGCGAAACTGATCGAAAAAGAAGGCATTGATGGTTGGTACAACCGTGATGCCGCTGAGTTCATTGGTGCAGATGCTGAACAATATAATGCAGTTCGTGACACTTTGGATGTTTGGTTCGACTCTGGTACAACCCATTATGCAGTGCTTCGCCAACGTGAAGAATTAACTGATCCAGCAGATTTGTACCTTGAAGGTTCAGACCAACATCGTGGTTGGTTCCAATCTTCATTATTGACTTCGATTGCCATCAACAAACGTGCGCCATATAAAGGCTTACTCACACACGGTTTCGTCGTGGATGAGAAAGGTCGTAAGATGTCGAAGTCAATTGGGAATATCATTACCCCTCAAGACATCATCAAAGATATGGGTGCCGATGGTTTACGTTTCTGGATCGCATCTGCCGACTACCGTTATGAAATGACCGCAGGTAAAGAAATCTTTAGCCGTGCATCTGATGGTTACCGTCGTATTCGTAATACTTTACGTTTCTTATTGGCGAACTTGAATGGCTTCAAACCTTCAACTGATGCATTGCCTGTCGATCAATTGATCGCGCTTGATCAATACATCTTGCAACGTGCAGCAGACGTACAAAAAACCATTCAACAAGCCTATGAAGATATGAACTTCCATATCGTCACAAATGCCCTGACCAATTTCTGTATCAATGACTTAGGTGGTTTCTACTTAGACATCATCAAAGACCGTCAATATACGACTAAAGCGGATTCAGCAGCACGTCATTCTGCGCAAACTGCTTTGTATCACTTGGTACAAGCATTCGTACGTTGGATGTCACCTATCTTGAGTTTCACAGCACAAGAAGCTTGGCCGCTGATTCCTGAACAGTCTGAAAAATATGTCTTTACAGCTGAATGGTATGACATTCCAGTTGCATCAACTGCAAACTTGATTTCAGAAGCAGATTGGCAAACATTAATCACTGTAAAATCTGCGGTGAACAAGCAAATTGAAGCGGCACGTAATGCCAAACTGATTGGTTCAAACTTATCAGCAAAAGTTGAACTTTGGGCAAATGCAGAACTTAAAACTGTTTTAGACCAATTGGGTGATGAGCTTCGTTTTGTCTTGATCACGTCTCAAGTGATTGTTCATACATTTGATGAAGCACAAGGTGAAGTCACGGATCTAGAAGGTCTACGTGTTAAAGTGTCTGCGGCTGAAGGTGAAAAATGTGCGCGTTGCTGGCATGTGCTTCCTGATGTAAATACACACCACGAACATCCAGGTCTTTGTTCTCGTTGTATTATTAACCTTCCTACAGGTCAAGGCGAAGAGAGAAAATATGCCTAATCCACAAAATAAAAAGGGCTTATTGCAGTTTTATCCTCACAATTTACTTTGGCTTGGACTTTCAGTCCTTGCCATTGTATTGGATCAATGGACCAAATGGATTGCAGTTAGCCATTTAAAATATGGTGAACAAAATCCTGTACTGCCCTTTTTAAATTGGACATTGGCACATAACTATGGCGCAGCCTTTAGTTTCTTGTCCGATGCTGGTGGATGGCAAAAATATTTCTTTACAGGCTTAGCAGGCGTTGTTTCGATTATCTTTATTTTTTGGCTGATGCGTATGCCCAAAAAAATGATCATCCTGCCTGCGGCTATTGCTCTCATTTTAGGTGGGGCGGTTGGCAATCTAATTGACCGAGTTTCATTAGGTTATGTTGTCGATTTTATACATGTATATTATAACAATAGCCATTTCCCAATTTTTAATCTAGCAGACAGCGCCATTACTTTGGGCACTATTTTATTGTTAATTGATACCTTCTTTTTAGAAAAGAAACGTATTCAAAATGCGGAAAGCGCAAAATGACTGAAGAAATTATTAATCCCAATGAAGAAACCCGCATTGCGGATGGCTCCAAAGTAGAGCTGCATTTTTCTGTTGCCATTGAAAATGGTGTGGAAATTGACAATACCCGTAGCCGTGAACAACCTGTCAGTCTAGTGATGGGCGATGGTAGTTTATTACCGGGTTTTGAAAAAGCATTATTTGGTCTACGTGCAGGTGACCGTCGTACGGTTAGCCTTCTTCCTGAAGATGCTTTCGGTCCTTGGAACCCTGAAAATGTACAAAAATTCGATACCGTGAAGTTTGAACAACGTCCTGTTGAAGGTCACATGATCGAATTTGAAGATAAAGCTAAACAAAGCCTATTTGGTGTAGTTAAAACTGTAGGTGAAGATATTACCGAAGTCGATTTTAACCACCCTTTAGCAGGGAAAAACATTACTTTTGAAGTGGAAATTTTCAAGGTCACACCTGCAGGTCAACAAGGTGTGAAATTGATGTAAGCATCAAAATATAAAAAGCTCTTTCGGGAGCTTTTTTTACATATAAAACTCAATAAATACAATTTATGACTATCAAAAATAAATTTTTCAGACTAATTTAAAACCACAATACGATAAACTCAGGAAATACATGAATATATTTATTATTGTAGGCAGCATTCGTGAAGGACGTACTGCCATTAAAGTTGCAGAATGGTTATCTAAAGAAATTACCCAACTCGACTTTAATACATTAAATACACGCATAGTTGATTTGAAAGAATGGAACTTACCTCTTTTTGCCGGTGCACATCCTCCAGCCTCAGGTATTTACGACCAACCTCGACAACAAGAATGGGCAGATCATATTGCCCAAGCGGATGCTTTTATTTTTATTTCACCAGAATACAATCACGGCTACAGTGCAGTGCTTAAAAATGCCATTGATTACCTTGGTAAAGAATGGAAAAGCAAACCTTTTGGTATTGTCAGTTATGGTGGTAACAATGGTACTTCATCGGTCGAGCAACTCAAACAAGTGTGCACTGCCCTCGATATGATCGACTCAAATGCCGTCATTCAGCTGCGAGATATTTTCAATCGTAACAAAACTGAGCATTTTGAAGGTAACGAATTTGATAACAAAGCCGTTGCGTCAGTGATCAATAAACTGATTCAGTATAGCAATATATAAAATTTTAAAGATGATCAAAAGTAATGTAAGTTTAAGCTTACATACACTGCGGTCATTTGCAGCTATGCAGTGATCTTAAAATTTTATATTCTATTGTTATAGGGAACAGGAAGTTTCCAAAACGAAAAACAATAATCATAAGTTTTAGCATCAGGATGTGAGGTACGACAGGAGTTATACCTAAGTAACCGATACGAAAAAGCCCTATCAGGATGATTGGGCTTTTTTCAATTCAAATTTTACTCACATTCCTTTGCAAATGTTAAAGCATTCAGCCTTGACTCTCCGAACAACGCTACTTAAGATTTTGCCTAAAGATTGTGAGTGTTGGTTATATTTTGTTGATTTCTACCTATTTTTCTAAATGTTATAAACACTTTTTAAAAGTACATTCAAATTTTATAAATTTGGCACTTTTGTCTACTACGCTTGTGATTACAGGTTGTTCTACGCTAGGTGGAGGTTCTATTGAAAAGCGCTCAGCTAAATTAGCACAAGGCATTCAAAAAGCATATTCAGTAGAACCTAATACTGCTGCACGCATTGCACCAATAATTATACAAAATGCTGAACAATATGAAGTAGATCCCGTATTGATCGCTGCAATGATTCGCCAAGAATCAAGTTATCGAAGTGATATTGTTTCACCTGCAGGTGCTGTTGGACTTACCCAAGTGATTCCGCGTTATTGGCAACAAACTTGTCAAGGTGACTTATTTAATGAGCAGATCAATATCCAATGTGGTACTTATATTTTAGCCAAATATAACCAATCTGCAGGGAGCTGGAAAAAAGCATTAGCATATTATAATGTTGGGCCTACAGGCTATCAATCTAGTTGGAAAATGAAACGCCAAGGTAAAAAATATGCACGAGAAGTGAAACAACACCAACATCTTTTAAAAGATGCCTTATAACGCTTTGATAAAAAAACCTTGGCACAAACCAAGGTTTTTTTATCATTCTATCTTGCTTAGTTTGCAGAAATTGCAGCGGTTGCTTTCACTTCTATTTTACTCTCAGCTTTTTTAATTCGAATACATGAGATTGCGATCGCACCAATAATACCGGGAATCGCTACCGCAATAAAATTCCATTTATGAGGCAGCTCTAACCCTAATAAATAACCAATCAAAATCGGCCCTACAATCGCACCTGTACGTCCAATTGCAGAAGCCCAACCAATTCCTGTAGAACGTACTGCAACAGGATAAAAGTGTGCAACATAGCTATAAAGTAAGATACTACAACCAATCGAAGATGCACCTGCCAAACTAACCAATAAATAAATCACTGGTTGTGGTGAGTTAAAGCCTAGTCCGACCAGTGAGCAAACACCTACTATGAGCATACCAATTAATACAGGTTTAAAGTTAAAACGATCTGCTAAAACACCACCACCAATCGTACCAATCACAGCACCAATATTCAGTGCCATTAAGAACATCAAACTACTACCTAATGAATAGCCTGCTGCCATCATTAA
Source organism: Acinetobacter sp. Marseille-Q1623 (assembly GCF_902809895.1). Lineage (NCBI taxonomy): Bacteria > Pseudomonadati > Pseudomonadota > Gammaproteobacteria > Moraxellales > Moraxellaceae > Acinetobacter > Acinetobacter sp. Marseille-Q1623. The sequence goes on from NZ_CADDWG010000003.1 coordinate 50,262, forward strand.
TTTTGGTAACCAACTTCCCAATGCATAAAGCATTAATAAACACATGAAAAATGCAATCCAAAATAATAATGTCCCGACTGCACGATTTTCAGAAAATAATGCTTTGACTGAAGCTGTTTGTGTTTGATCATCTGATGATAAAACTAATTGAGTTTCAGATGACACTTGCGCCGTAGGTTCTATTTTCTTTAAAAAATAACGTGCTTCATCCATTTTCTGTGCTTTTACCAAAAAGGTTAAAGACTCAGGTAAAAACTTCCAAAAGAATGGAACAAATAATAGTGGGATTCCTGCGATATAAAACATGATTTGCCAACCAAAATCAGCTGCAAACCATGTACCACATAATGCTGCCATAATACCGCCAACAGCATAGCCACTAAACATTGTGGTTACTAAAGTACTTTTTAAGCGTTGTGGTGCATATTCTGCTGTTAAAGCAACAAGATTAGGTAAAACGCCCCCAATTCCTAGACCTGCAATAAAACGTAAAATTGCAAATTCAGTTGGATTTGAAGCAAAGCCACCCAAAAAAGTAAAAAAACTAAATAAAGAAACACAGATTAAAATGACTTTTTTACGACCAATTTTATCTGCAAGCATACCAAAGGACATCGCACCAAACATCATGCCTGCCAATGCAGTACTGGCGAGCATACCTGCTTGTACAGCAGTCATCCCCCACTCTTTCATCAATAATGGCAAAACTACGCCATTGATTGCTAAATCATAACCATCAAATAAGACGATAAATAAACACCAAAGAATAATATTGACATGGAATGATTTAAACTTCGCATGGTCCACTACAGCATTTACATTCATTGTTTGCGCTGTCATTTTACTCACCTCCAATTGTGAGACTTATATTTCAAACTACAATGAATGGCTGTTCATTTTTTGTCTAAAACCTTATAAGCATAAAATTATACCTTCTCAGTATAAAAATTATTTTTTGGTATAAAATGCCACCTACAGCTGACACAAAAGATCAATAAAATGGATAAATTATATAAAAAGTGTAACAAAGAAAAAAATTAAATCCTGAATAAACAAAGATTTAATTAAAAACACTACAGATATTAGACTTTAGTTAGCTTGCAAACATAACAACAGAGAAATAATTGATTAATCTTTAGTCTAATGTGACAAATACTATGTCTTATTTATTTGAACTTATCACAATAATGGTGTAAAAATTTCCCAATTATTCCTTATTTATAAATACTATTTTCCCAGCCGCCATAAAAAACACCCCCAACCTTACAGTTGAGGGTGTTTTAAATTTAAAAGCTGGCGATGACTTACTCTCACATGGGTAATCCCACACTACCATCAGCGCTAAGAGGTTTCACTTCTGAGTTCGGGAAGGGATCAGGTGGTTCACTCTTGCTATTGTCGCCAGCAAACTGTTATGGATACTTGCTTAGTCTTACGTGTATGCTAAGGTTTTTTCCAAATAGAGTTATTAACAGGATAATTTGAGTTGCTATTGTAACTAGCTTTTGAACTAAATCAAGCATTTTGCTTTGAATTCATTGAAACATACAACTGTTTGGGTGTTGTATAGTCAAGCCTCACGAGCAATTAGTATTGGTCAGCTTCATGCATCGCTGCACTTCCACATCCAACCTATCAACGTCGTAGTCTTCAACGGCTCTTTAGAGGACATAAAGTCCTAGGGAAATCTTATCTTGAGGTAGGCTTCCCGCTTAGATGCTTTCAGCGGTTATCCCTTCCGAACATAGCTACCCGGCGATGCGACTGGCGTCACAACCGGTACACCAGAGGTTCGTCCACTCTGGTCCTCTCGTACTAGGAGCAGATCCTCTCAAATTTCCAGCGCCCACGGTAGATAGGGACCGAACTGTCTCACGACGTTCTAAACCCAGCTCGCGTACCTCTTTAAATGGCGAACAGCCATACCCTTGGGACCTGCTTCAGCCCCAGGATGAGATGAGCCGACATCGAGGTGCCAAACACCGCCGTCGATATGAACTCTTGGGCGGTATCAGCCTGTTATCCCCAGAGTACCTTTTATCCGTTGAGCGATGGCCCTTCCATACAGAACCACCGGATCACTAAGACCTACTTTCGTACCTGCTCGACTTGTGGGTCTCGCAGTTAAGCGCGCTTTTGCCTTTATACTCTACGCGTGATTTCCGACCACGCTGAGCGCACCTTCGTACTCCTCCGTTACTCTTTAGGAGGAGACCGCCCCAGTCAAACTACCCACCAGACATGGTCCTCGCTCCAGATAATGGAGCAGAGTTAGAACCTCAATATTACCAGGGTGGTATTTCAAGATTGGCTCCACCGAAACTAGCGTCTCGGTTTCAAAGCCTCCCACCTATCCTACACAAGTAAGATCAAAGTTCAATGTCAAGCTGCAGTAAAGGTTCACGGGGTCTTTCCGTCTAGCCGCGGGTACACCGCATCTTCACGGCGATTTCGATTTCACTGAGCCTCTGCTGGAGACAGCGCCCCCATCATTATGCCATTCGTGCAGGTCGGAACTTACCCGACAAGGAATTTCGCTACCTTAGGACCGTTATAGTTACGGCCGCCGTTTACTGGGGCTTCGATCAAGAGCTTCGCTTACGCTAACCCCATCAATTAACCTTCCAGCACCGGGCAGGCATCACACCCTATACGTCCACTTTCGTGTTTGCAGAGTGCTATGTTTTTAATAAACAGTTGCAGGGGCCTAGTTTCTGTGGCTGCTCTCAGCTCAGGAAGCAAGTTCCATCACCAAAAGCAGCGTACCTTCTCCCGAAGTTACGGTACCATTTTGCCTAGTTCCTTCAGCAGAGTTCTCTCAAGCGCTTTGGTCTACTCGACCTGACCACCTGTGTCGGTTTCGGGTACGATTCCTGTGTAACTGAAGCTTAGAGACTTTTCTTGGAAGTATGGTATCAGCCACTTTACTGTACAAGTACAGCTTGCTATCAGTTCTCAGCATAGAGTACCCCGGATTTGCCTAAGATACATGCCTACAACCTTTCACCTGGACAACCAACGCCAGGCTGACTTAACCTTCTCCGTCCTCTCATCGCATTACACAGAAGTATTGGAATATTAACCAATTTCCCATCGACTACGCCTCTCGGCCTCGCCTTAGGGGTCGACTCACCCAGCCCCGATTAACGTTGGACTGGAACCCTTGGTCTTTCAGCGAACGGGTTTTTCACCCGTTTTGTCGTTACTCACGTCAGCATTCGCACTTCTGATACCTCCAGCAGACTTCTCAATCCACCTTCATCGGCTTACAGAACGCTCCCCTACCACGTATACATAGTATACATCCGCAGCTTCGGTACTATATTTTAGCCCCGTTACATCTTCCGCGCAGGCCGACTCGACTAGTGAGCTATTACGCTTTCTTTAAAGGGTGGCTGCTTCTAAGCCAACCTCCTAGCTGTCTATGCCTTCCCACATCGTTTCCCACTTAATATAGATTTTGGGACCTTAGCTGGCGGTCTGGATTGTTTTCCTCTTGACTACGGACGTTAGCACCCGCAGTCTGTCTCCCGGATAGTACTCATTGGTATTCGGAGTTTGCATCGGTTTGGTAAGTCGGGATGACCCCCTAGCCGAAACAGTGCTCTACCCCCAATGGTATTCGTCCGAGGCGCTACCTAAATAGCTTTCGGGGAGAACCAGCTATCACCGAGTTTGATTAGCCTTTCACCCCTATCCACAAGTCATCCCCTGGCTTTTCAACGACAGTGGGTTCGGTCCTCCAGTTAGTGTTACCCAACCTTCAACCTGCTCATGGATAGATCACCCGGTTTCGGGTCTATACCCAGCAACTATACGCCCTATTAAGACTCGATTTCTCTACGGCTCCCCTATACGGTTAACCTTGCTACTGAATATAAGTCGCTGACCCATTATACAAAAGGTACGCAGTCACCGAACAAGTCGGCTCCCACTGCTTGTATGCATGCGGTTTCAGGATCTATTTCACTCCCCTCACAGGGGTTCTTTTCGCCTTTCCCTCACGGTACTGGTTCACTATCGGTCAGTCAGGAGTATTTAGCCTTGGAGGATGGTCCCCCCATATTCAGACAAGGTTTCACGTGCCTCGCCCTACTCGTCATCATTATATGTGCCCTTTCGTGTACGGGACTATCACCCTCTACGGTCGCACTTCCCAGAGCGTTCCGCTAAAACACATATAACTTAATGGGCTGATCCCCGTTCGCTCGCCGCTACTGAGGGAATCTCAATTGATTTCTTTTCCTAAGGGTACTGAGATGTTTCACTTCCCCTCGTTCGCCTCGTATGACTATGTATTCATCATACGATACCTACCTTATGGTAAGTGGGTTTCCCCATTCAGAAATCTCCGGATCACAGGATATTTGCCGCCTCCCCGAAGCTTATCGCAGGCTATTACGTCTTTCATCGCCTCTGACTGCCAAGGCATCCACCACATGCACTTAATTACTTGACTATACAACCCCAAACAGTCGTTCATCCCTACAAGTAGGATGAGCAACAGATCAACTAATTACTCAGTCAATCATACAGTTGGCGTCTTGTGCACTTAAGCACTGTACAGCTTCAATCTAAATTCATATACCAAAACGCTTGATTCAGTTTTATCGCTAGTAACTCATTTCTTGTAGTTGCCTACTTGAAACGAGTATGAACAATTTATTTCAACTCAAATATATTCTGTTAATGATTCACTACGTCTTCGTCAGATCGCAGTCAACTGTGATAAATCACAGAGCTTAATAACAATGCAGCGTATTATACGCTTCTTTATCACTAAGCTCTATAAGCTATCATTTTATTTGCTTGTTTATTAGCTAGTTAACATTCTGTAAGAATGTGGTGGAGACTAGGAGAGTCGAACTCCTGACCTCCTGCGTGCAAAGCAGGCGCTCTACCAACTAAGCTAAGTCCCCAGCTTAAGATCTAAAATATCTAATTCCCTGTACTCAATATTTAATTTTTCAATTAAATAATGTGTTCGTCAGAATGGTGGGTCTGACAAGACTTGAACTTGTGACCCCACGCTTATCAAGCGTGTGCTCTAACCAACTGAGCTACAGACCCTCAGATACTTCAATGAAGAACAACTTGTTGTGGATTCTTACCGATCGTCAATCTTTCGTTAAGGAGGTGATCCAGCCGCAGGTTCCCCTACGGCTACCTTGTTACGACTTCACCCCAGTCGTCGGCCACACCGTGGTAAGCGTCCTCCTTGCGGTTAGACTACCTACTTCTGGTGCAACAAACTCCCATGGTGTGACGGGCGGTGTGTACAAGGCCCGGGAACGTATTCACCGCGGCATTCTGATCCGCGATTACTAGCGATTCCGACTTCATGGAGTCGAGTTGCAGACTCCAATCCGGACTACGATCGGCTTTTTGAGATTAGCATCCTATCGCTAGGTAGCAACCCTTTGTACCGACCATTGTAGCACGTGTGTAGCCCTGGTCGTAAGGGCCATGATGACTTGACGTCGTCCCCGCCTTCCTCCAGTTTGTCACTGGCAGTATCCTTAAAGTTCCCACCCGAAGTGCTGGCAAATAAGGAAAAGGGTTGCGCTCGTTGCGGGACTTAACCCAACATCTCACGACACGAGCTGACGACAGCCATGCAGCACCTGTATGTAAGTTCCCGAAGGCACCAATCCATCTCTGGAAAGTTCTTACTATGTCAAGACCAGGTAAGGTTCTTCGCGTTGCATCGAATTAAACCACATGCTCCACCGCTTGTGCGGGCCCCCGTCAATTCATTTGAGTTTTAGTCTTGCGACCGTACTCCCCAGGCGGTCTACTTATCGCGTTAGCTGCGCCACTAAAGCCTCAAAGGCCCCAACGGCTAGTAGACATCGTTTACGGCATGGACTACCAGGGTATCTAATCCTGTTTGCTCCCCATGCTTTCGTACCTCAGCGTCAGTATTAGGCCAGATGGCTGCCTTCGCCATCGGTATTCCTCCAGATCTCTACGCATTTCACCGCTACACCTGGAATTCTACCATCCTCTCCCATACTCTAGCTTCCCAGTATCGAATGCAATTCCTAAGTTAAGCTCAGGGATTTCACATCCGACTTAAAAAGCCGCCTACGTACGCTTTACGCCCAGTAAATCCGATTAACGCTCGCACCCTCTGTATTACCGCGGCTGCTGGCACAGAGTTAGCCGGTGCTTATTCTGCGAGTAACGTCCACTATCTTTAGGTATTAACCAAAGTAGCCTCCTCCTCGCTTAAAGTGCTTTACAACCATAAGGCCTTCTTCACACACGCGGCATGGCTGGATCAGGGTTCCCCCCATTGTCCAATATTCCCCACTGCTGCCTCCCGTAGGAGTCTGGGCCGTGTCTCAGTCCCAGTGTGGCGGATCATCCTCTCAGACCCGCTACAGATCGTCGCCTTGGTAGGCCTTTACCCCACCAACTAGCTAATCCGACTTAGGCTCATCTATTAGCGCAAGGTCCGAAGATCCCCTGCTTTCCCCCGTAGGGCGTATGCGGTATTAGCGTCCCTTTCGAAACGTTGTCCCCCACTAATAGGCAGATTCCTAAGTATTACTCACCCGTCCGCCGCTAGGTCCAGTAGCAAGCTACCTTTCCCCGCTCGACTTGCATGTGTTAAGCCTGCCGCCAGCGTTCAATCTGAGCCATGATCAAACTCTTCAGTTTAAAATCAATAGTACCTATAAGGGTACAAATCTTGGCTCATCAATTTTCTGACATTAATTTCTCAAATAAACTTCGAGTAATTTCTACCATCAATCAATGAAAATAATTTCGATCAATCAATCAGTAAAAATCCACACAAGTTGTTCTTCATAATCTCTTAATGAATTATTTACCACCTCGTCAGTGATAAATAAGACGCAATAAAAACTCAACAACTTAACCCTGTAAGCTAAGTTTGTTTGCTGTATCGCGTCGGGATGAGCACAGTATAGGGAATTTTAAAATGCTTGCAAGTACTTTTAAGCATTTGTTTTATTGAGTGTCTTTTTTTTACGCACCAATATGATGCATATTTATTCAATTTCAAGTATAAGTTTTTAATTATAAAGCAGAAATATGAATATAATATTTCTGCTTTATTTTTTATTATTTTTTCGCAGTATTTATTTTCGTTTGAATACTGATGATTTTCACAGCTTGTACAGGTACGTTTTGGTATGGTCCTAAATTTTGTGTAGGCACATTGACAATCTTGTCAACAATATTCATGCCTTGAATCACTTTACCAAATACAGCATAACCAGGATTTCCTGAAGCTTTATTCAAAAAGTCATTATTTGCGACATTAATAAAAAATTGACTGGTGGCTGAATTTGGATCATTGGTTCTTGCCATTGCCAAACTACCACGTGAATTTTTCAAACCATTGCTTGCTTCATTTTTAATTGCTGCTTGCGTTGGTTTTTCTTGCATATTGCTATCGAAACCACCGCCTTGGATCATAAACCCCGGAATCACGCGATGAAAAATGGTGCCATTATAAAATTGACTATTTACATAGTTTTTGAAGTTTTTTACTGAGATGGGTGCTTGCTGGTCATATAGTTCAATTTCTATATCACCCTGATTGGTTTTAATTTGCATATGTGTGTTGGCAAATATTGAACTCGAAGCCACTAAAAGTAACAACGATAGACTCAGTTTTTTCATGCTTTATTCCTTGGCTTAAATTTCAGTTCTTATAGACTACGATGAACTAGCATGCAGTCTTTATCAATAATGCTTTTATTTACCATTGGATTTAAAGAAGCTGAATGTAAAGCTGAACTCGGGTTTTAGAAATGCTTTCATTTCACATAAAACAAAAGTATTTCTCTAGATCTCATGATTATTTATTTTTGTCCCAAAATTTTCTGAACTCTCTACTCATTTCAATCACGTTTCTTTTTGCTTTTCGTGAAATTGGAGTCAAGTTGATAAAACCATGCGTTTGATCTTCGTAATCATGATAATGAACTTTGACATTGTTTTGACGTAGCTTATAAGCGTAAATTTTACCTTCGTCATGCAATACATCATGCCCTGCTGTAACAATGAAAGCGGGTGGTAATTTCTTAAATGTGCCATAGGTTGGTGAAATTATGGTTGCATCAAGTGGTACATTGTATTTTGTCGCATAGTATTCAGTCACATAGTCAATGTCTGAGCTAGTTAAAACCAAACCATCCTTATAGGCAAAGAATGATGGATGACGGCTCTTAAAATCGACCGCTGGATAAATCAAAAACTGTGCTTCAGGTGCATAAGCTTTATTTACTGTTCGTTGTGACAGGACTGCACAAATATTTCCACCTGCACTATCGCCTGCAATCGCTATACGATTTTTAAATATTTTGAATTGATGACGGTTCTGATAGACCCAAGCCAACGCATCTTCACAGGATTGAATTAAATCATAAGGTCCAACCTCTGGTGCAAGTGGATATTCAATACTCAGTACTTGTACTTTGGCATGCATGGCAATGAGTCGACAGACTTCATCATGCGTGTCCACACTTCCCACCACAAAACCACCACCATGATAAAACACCACGATAGGTAGTTTTTTGCTTGGTGCAGGATGGTAATGGCGTGCATAGATACTGCCACTTTGCAAAGGTAGACGAATGTCTTCAACAAATTGCACAGATGTAGGTCTGTTCACAATCGATTGCATTTGCATTTCAAATTGTTTACGTGAAGATTCAACATTTGCACCAATAAATCCAGCCTTACCCTGTTTTAATTGGGCAGCCATCATACATTTAGTGAAACTGTCTAATTGTGGGTACTGATAGGGATAGCCCAATAATTTTGTTAATGATTCTTGCACAAACTTAGGTAAACGATCCAAAGAACGCGCCGCAGGACCTTGTGCCTTTTCTATTAATTCTTGGATGTTATTGTTCAAAGCGACCATAGCTCGTCCTTCTGTTTACTTGATTCTTCATATTTTCTACACGATCAGCCTTTAGCTGACTATATTTGTATATAAGTCTCGCAATCCATATACAAATATAAAACTCAGATACGCTAATCTGACTACATAGTGCTTGTCATTAGCATTTTTGCTTTAAATCAGTTTTTTTATGCTATTCGGTTAATTTATTTTGGAGGCAGTCAAGATGATGAAAACAATTATTGTATCAATAACAACTGCTGTATTGACTGTCGGTTGTGTGGCTTTTCCTGATGATGGCTCTTATCGTCAAGGTGGTTATTACGGTGGAAATTATGGCGGTTATGATCGCGACCGCCGCTATGACCGCGATCATGATCGTGACCGTTGGGAAAGAGAACGCGCTTATCGTTTACAGCAAGCTCGCTTAGAACAACAACGTCGCCAACAACAAGTTGACCGTGATCGACAACATCAACGCGACTGGCAACAACGCGAAAGACAACAACATTTAGATCGTCAACGTAGAGAACGTGAACAGCAACGCTTACAACAAATCCAAAGACAGACTTGGGAGCAGCGTCAGCAGCAGAAACCAAACTTTGACAACAATAAACGAAAATGGGAACAACAAAACCAACGTCGAGATGATAAAAAACGTGATCAGCGCAGAGAGCATGATCGTGACTAATCACCTCTATACATCATAAATCAATCAAAACCTGTATTCACGCAGGTTTTTTTAATTCAAGCTTAAATATCTTTAAATCTCAATACTTAAAAAAACAAGTCATTAAAAAATAGACAGTAAGGCATCCTAACTACTGTCTATCTATTTCACCTAAATTTAACGGTTATTGTGCAGCAGGCTGCTCAACCACATCGGCTTCTGGATTCACTTGCACAGGTGCAGCTTGTTGTAATGTTGGGTCAGATTGCACCGCAACACCTGTTTGTGATGATGTCTCCACGCTTGCAGCTTGTGCAGAGCTATCTACTGGTGCTTGTTGTGTTGCTGCGGTTTCTGGTGCAGTGCTCGATTCTGTTGAAGTACATCCAACGGCAGCCAAAGATACGCCTGCCAATACAAGTGAAATTAAACCTAACTTTTTCATTTAAAAATACTTCCTTTCTAGACTCTATAAACAACACAAAGATTCAAATTCTTTGTGTTGCCTATGATTCCTGATATTTATTTGCATTGCGTGTGTTCTTAGTTAGACTTTTAAGCACATCAGGTAAAATGTTGTAGATATTTTATTAATGTTTAAATCGGTCTATTTTCATTAAAATTAGTCTAAATAATCTACTGTTTTTAGAGTAAAAATAGATAAAATTTTGCTTTAAATTTAACAGATATCCGCACAACCTCAGTTAAATATCGCAATATAAAGCTCTATTTACCTTACATTGTAAAATCGATATTTTAGCCAAAAAAAAGCGTATCCAAGAGGGTCGGATACGCATTGAAAAAGTATTTCTAAATTACACAGGATTAACTACAGCGAAAAGAATAGCGCTTTCAATCCAAAATAAGAAAGATTTTATTTTAATCACATTATTGGTTTTATGTATAAATATTAAGCAGCAAACAAAATGATTCGTACCAACAAAATGCTGATGAGGGGTAAATTTTTGCGAATTTCTCTGTAAATTCCCTACAAAAAATATCAAATTGTAAGTAAATCTTAGAAATATACGAAATAACAGTAAATAATCACCGCAATAACTTGAATTTTTTGGCGATGCCCACACATTTTGAGTATTAACAAATTAAACACTCATGGCAGTTCAGCTTAAACACAGTGAACCCTGATGCCAAAAAGGACTGTACATGTTTAAGAACCCATTTAAACGGAGTAAATCTATGGCGACTGAGCAAAACCAAGACGCTCAAGATCTTCAACAAGAGCAAGCAGAACAGCAAACTCAAGCTGAAACCGAGCAAGCTGAAGTTTCAGTTGAAGATTTACAAGAAAAAATTGCACAGCTTGAAGGTGATTTAAAACTTGAAAAAGCACGTACTGCCAATGCTGTGTATGAAGCACAAAAAAGTGTAGAGCGTATTCAACGAGAGTCTGAAAAACATAAAGACACGGTACTCGAAAAATTTGCTAAAGAGTTATTGGATTCTGTTGATAACCTTGAGCGCGCGATCCAAGCCGCAGGTGAAGACAATGCAGTACTTGAAGGCGTGAAACTTACCCTGAAATCATTACTTACTACACTGGAGAAATTTGGTGTTGTAGAAGCAGATACAGCAAATGGCTTTAACGCAGACTTACATCAAGCAGTAGGTATTGATCCAAATGCTAAAGCCAATGAAATTGGCAACGTTTTACAAAAGGGCTACACCCTAAATGGTCGCTTGCTCCGCCCTGCAATGGTTATGGTCGGTCAATAAGGTCAAAATATTTGAGAGTTTTTTAAAATATTTTCTAAAAAATAACTTGAAAAATTTTGAATGGCTCTCATATCGGATTACAAGAAAATGCCTTTTGTATTCCCTAATGAATAAAAGGGAAAACGAAAGGATTCAAAAGAATTTAGAGGAATAAATGAATGGCTAAAATTATTGGTATTGACTTAGGTACAACAAACTCATGTGTTGCAGTACTTGAGGGTGATAAAGTTAAAGTAATCGAAAATGCTGAAGGCGCACGTACAACTCCTTCTATCGTTGCTTATAAAGATGGCGAAACTTTAGTGGGTCAATCTGCTAAACGTCAAGCAGTGACTAACCCTAAAAATACATTGTATGCAATCAAACGTTTGATCGGTCGTAAATATCAAGACCAAGCAGTACAAAAAGACATCGGCATTGCACCATTTAAAATCGTGAAAGCGGACAATGGCGATGCTTGGGTTGAAGTAAACGACAAAAAACTTGCACCACAACAAGTTTCAGCAGAAATTTTGAAAAAAATGAAAAAAACTGCTGAAGACTATTTAGGTGAAACAGTAACAGAAGCAGTGATTACTGTTCCTGCATACTTCAATGATGCGCAACGTCAAGCAACAAAAGATGCAGGTAAAATTGCAGGTTTAGATGTTAAACGTATCATCAACGAACCAACTGCTGCGGCACTTGCGTTCGGTATGGACAAAAAAGAAGGTGACCGTAAAGTTGCTGTATATGACCTAGGTGGTGGTACATTCGACGTATCTATCATTGAAATTGCTGACTTAGATGGCGACCAACAAATCGAAGTATTGTCTACAAATGGTGATACATTCCTTGGTGGTGAAGACTTTGATAATGCATTGATCGACTATTTAGTTGAAGAGTTCAAAAAAGAACAAAACTTCAACTTAAAACAAGATCCGCTTGCACTTCAACGTTTAAAAGAAGCAGCTGAAAAAGCAAAAATTGAGCTTTCTTCATCGAACTCAACTGAAATTAACCTTCCATACATCACAGCTGATGCAACTGGTCCTAAACACTTAGTGATCAATGTTACACGTGCAAAACTTGAAGGTTTGGTTGCTGACTTGGTTGCTCGTACCATTGAGCCATGTAAAGTTGCGCTTAAAGATGCAGGTCTTTCGACTTCTGACATCTCTGACGTAATCTTGGTGGGTGGTCAGTCACGTATGCCACTTGTACAACAAAAAGTACAAGAGTTCTTCGGTAAAGAGCCACGTAAAGACGTGAACCCAGATGAAGCAGTGGCGATTGGTGCTGCGATCCAAGGTGCCGTACTTTCAGGTGACAAAACTGACGTACTTTTACTTGACGTAACACCGTTGACACTTGGTATTGAAACAATGGGTGGTGTATTAACACCAATCATTGAGAAAAACACAACGATTCCTGCGAAGAAATCTCAAGTGTTCTCAACTGCTGCGGACAACCAACCAGCTGTAGACATTTCAGTTTACCAAGGTGAACGTAAAATGGCTCAACAAAACAAGTTGTTGGGTAACTTCCAATTAGGTGACATTCCCCCTGCTCCACGTGGTGTGCCACAAATTGAAGTATCGTTCGACATCAACGCTGATGGTATCTTAAAAGTATCTGCGAAAGATAAGAGCACAGGTAAAGAGCAATCAATTCAAATTAAAGCAAACTCAGGTTTGAGCGATGCTGAAATTGAAGCGATGATCAAAGATGCTGAAGCAAATGCTGAAGAAGACCGTAAATTTGAAGAGTTAGCAAAAGCACGTAACGAAGCTGATGCACTTGTATCTTCTGCTCAAAAAGCAGTAAAAGATTTAGGCGAGCAAGTGACTGCTGATGAAAAATCTGCAATCGATGCTGCTGTGTCTGAGCTTGAAGTTGCTGCAAAAGAAAATGACGTTGATGCGATCAAAGCAAAAACTGAAGCTTTACAAAACATCATTATGCCAATTACGCAACGTGCGTATGAAGCGGCTCAAGGTCAAGGCGGAGCTCAAGGTTTCGACCCGAACCAATTTGGCGGTGATGCTGGTCAACAACAGCAAAAAGCGGATGATGGCGTAGTTGATGCTGAGTTCACTGAAGTGAAAGATGACAAAAAGTAATTTGTCGCTTTAAATAAAAAACCGCTCAAGAAATTGAGCGGTTTTTTTATACTTCAATTTACTCTATATTGATCACGTTTATAAAATGAGAATGACAAGAATGCAAAAATCCCCTGCTATTTCTTTACCTATATTTTATAGCTTGATTGCAGCCCAATTCATTCTGCCAATCATTGCAGCATTGGTCGATATACTCAGTCCACAACCTGAACTTGCATTACTCGACAAAACCTTATATATCGAACCACAAAGCCTTGAACTCTTTATCATCACAGGCGCAACGATTCTAATTTCCATCATTAGCATTGGCTTATTTTTACGAAAAAATTGGGCTCGAAAAGCTTATTTATATACATTTTTCCCAGCCTTTCTCATCTACTTTTTGCCTTATATGCACTGGATTTATATGAGCAGTTTTGCCGCTATTTTCAATGACTTGGCTTTTGTAGCTGCAGGCATTTTGCTAACAATCTTAGCAATTCCAGCATTGTATCAGCCTTTATTTGAAGAAAAAAATTAATTTCTTAAGATTTCAGCATAGCGCACACTTAAAGTTCACTTGCGCATTTTTGAATTTAAGTTAAATTAGCAATATTGCAACTTTCAAATATAAAAAATGCGCTTTTGGTTGATTGTTTTCACGATTATTTTTACTGCTTATTTTTCTATACAGCGTTATTTACACCCGCACCTAAACCACAATTCTACGATTGACCGCATTTCTCACCCGCTAGATACTCGCTTACGTTATCGCATTGGTGAAATTGACCCACGTTTTCATATGAGTCGTGAACATTTAGCACTTTTAGCACAACAAGGTGCAGATATTTGGCATCAAGGTACAATGAAAAGACTATTTGTTTATGACCCTCACGCCAAATTAGCCATTAATTTAATTTATGATGAACGCCAAGCAGAGTCCACAGCACGCCAACAAGAATTAAACATTTTAGAAAATACACAACAATATCAAAATAATGAAAGATCAAATATTGAAAAATTACGTGCCGAATTAGATCAGTCTAATCGTGAAATAAACATCTATAAAGTAAATTATGAAAGCAAAGTTTCCCAATATAATCAGTTTGTGCAAAGTATTAATCAATTACATCAATCCTTGCATCCATCAACGCAAGCACAATTAGAACAATTAAAAAATCAACTAGATACTGAACGTATTAATCTCAGTCAAAAACTGGCACTACATAATCAAAAAGTAAATCAACTCAATCAACTCGTGGATGCCTTAAACTCAAATACCCAACAATTCAATCATTCAGTCGATCAATTTAATGCTCGTTTTCAACCGCGCCAATTTGATAAAGGTGTGTTTAATGGTGAAAGTATTAATATTTATGAATTTCAATCTGATGCAGATCTGCGTGTAACGATTGCACATGAACTTGGTCATGCACTCGGACTTTTACATAATACCGACCCAAAAGCACTGATGTACCCTATGATGAAAGAACAAGATTTGCAAAACTTTAGATTAACCGCTGCAGATTTAGCCATGCTAAACTCACGCTAAACATGATTTTATGCTTATTTAAAACCCATATTATAAATAAGTATTAATTTTATTTTCTGAAAATCATGCTATGGTGATCATAGATATTTAAAGGAGATTCCTGTGAGTTATTATCATATTATTCTTGAAGTAAATGATCATATCAGCACGATTGAACAAACACGTGATATTGAAATTTTTGATATTACTGAACTTCAACCTTATCTCCATGCTATTTTATTGCCTTATTTCAATGAACAACAAATCGAACTCGAAGATGAAAATATCGAATTCGCTGATATTTTACATATTGAAATTAAACAAACTTTGCTCCCGATCCAACATTTAATTGAAGAAGAACAAAAACAATTACCAAGCGATACAGATGTAACCATCACCGCTTATGAAATTTTCAATGATCGTGATCATACGCAAGATGTTACGGCTGTGATTTTAGATTTATTAGAAGCTGTGAAAATTGATCAAATAGATATTGAATAAATCTTTATACCTCACTACATCATATAAAAAGGTCTGCCATTGCAGACCTTTTTTAAAATTTAAGTGATCAATACATTTTACTGCATCATACTTTTTGCCGCCTCATTACGAAATGCTTTTAAAATCTGCTGCCCTGCACGACCTGTTGGCTTTAAACCCAATTTATTTTGTTCTTGTTGAATGGCTTGACGGGTTTTATCGCCAATCAAACCATCTGCATCACCAATATCATAGCCTTTTTTCAACAAATAATTTTGAATTTCACGACGTTCCGCACGAGATGTTCCCGCATCATCTGTTGGCCAAGCTGTTTGGAAAGCTCCCTTACCTTGTAAACGATCAGATAAATGAGCAATCGCCAAAGCATAACTTTCTGCTGCGTTATAACCATAAATCGCATCAAAGTTTTTAAATACTAAAAATGCCGGACCATTCGCACCTGCAGGCATCATCAAACCTGCTGATGACGCACCTGATAAATTACCTTGAATAATCGGTGTACCATCTACACGGGTAAAACCACGACTTTGCCAAGAACTTAACGACTTTTTATTACGTCGACTTTCACCACCAACCGAAGCACCATCGGGAATTCTGACTTCAAAGCCCCATGGCATACCTGTTTGCCAACCACGTTTTTTCAAGAAATTTGCAGTAGATGCTAAGGCATCAGCAGTACTTGAAACTAAGTCACGACGACCATCTCCATCAAAATCAACGGCTAATTCTTCATAAGTAGATGGCATAAATTGAGTATGACCAAATGCCCCTGCCCACGAGCCTTTTAATTGTTCTTCACGTAGATCACCGCGCTGTAAAATACGCATAGTGGCAAAAAATTCACCTCGGAAATAATCTTGACGACGCCCCTCACAACTCAAAGTGCCCAAAGCTTGTAATAACGGATATTTACCTGAAATATCACCAAAATTACTTTCTACACCCCATACAGCAACAACCGTTTCAGCAGGCACACCATATGCCGCAGCCACACGATTTAGAATATCGCGGTGCTGCGCTAACATTTGACGACCTTTTTCTACACGTTCCTCATCCACCAAACCCGAAAGATAATCCCAAATCGGGGTAGAAAATTCAGGTTGATAATTCAACTTCGCAATCACTGAATAATCAGGTGTTAAATTCTGCGTATAACGGTCATAGGTTGAACCACTCACGCCTGAAGCAATCGCACGTGAACGTAAATTGGCTAAACAACCTTGAAAATCACGTTGGGGGGAATAATCTGAAGTTGTATTGGCAATCACAGAAGTTGCACTAACGGATGATGTTTGACCATTAATCACCAATTCAGCATTTGCCTGTGTCATGGCTAAAAGAGCAGTACCACATAAAAAAGATAAGCTACGCATATAATCCACAAAATCTTTGTTCATTAAAATTATGTAATTAACATACCATTCTGTGGATAAAATGACAGAAACAAAACGTAAATTTTAAATTCATTTTCTACTTTTTAAATTCATAATTCACTTTTGAATTTAAAAAAACTATCCACAGACTAAACATTCTTTAATGTTTGAATTTAAAACTATCTCAAAGTTTTAAATTCAAACTATTATCAAAGTTATCCACAAACCTTTCGATTTTAAATCTTGCAAAAATAAGATCTAAAGCATTTAATTTTATTCATTTTTATTTAAATTCAAAAGCGGATTTTTTAAATTTAAAAAGCAATTTAGATTGAATTTAAACTTTACCTTTTTAAATTCAAAATTTTTGAATTCATTTCTCAGAATTTAAATTCAAACATTGCAATAGGGTCAATTTAAATTCAAAAATAAAAGTTTGAATTTAAATCATGAATTAGCATAATTAGAGGAGATTAATGTTCATACATGCTCAATGCTGAGATGATGAAAATGAAAGGTCGACATCATACTGAAATAAAAAAAATAAAAAAGCGACCAAAGGTTTGATCGCTTTTTTTACATGCAAATTTAGATTTAAATGCTCATATCTTCGCTAAGTGCCAAAGGGTTTGGTAAAATTTTCGCCAATTGACGGCATAAAGTCGTCAATTCAGCGCTGTCATTTGGCATCAATGTAATATGACCAATCTTACGACCTTCACGCTCTGTTTTATTGTAAAGGTGTAAATGAGCACCATTTAACGCTAAAACTTCTTCAGATTTTGGATATTGCCCAATGATATTGATCATCACCGTTGGACGAACCACTTCAGTTGAACCAAGCGGTAAACCTGCCACTGCACGAATGTGATTTTCAAACTGAGAGCATACTGCTCCTTCAATCGACCAATGTCCTGAGTTATGCACACGTGGTGCCATCTCATTGGCATATAAGCCTTTTTCAGTCACAAACAACTCAAGGGTCAGCACACCAACATAGTTCAAATGATTAAGCAGGCGAGTGATGTAGTCTTGTGCCACAGGTTGTAAATCTGTGCTATTCGGTGCAGGTACAATCGAATGTGACAAAATACCATTGTGATGATGATTTTCAGCCAAAGGCCAAGTTTTCACATCACCATCTATACCACGTACGGCAATAATTGAAACTTCACGAGAGAAAGTCACAAAACTTTCTGCAATGAGTTCACCTGCTGGACCTAATTCTGCCCATGCTTGATCAATTTGATCTGCTGAGCGCAAGACGAACTGACCTTTGCCATCGTAACCACCACGAGAGGTTTTCAGCACAATGGGTAAGCCAAGTTCTGCCACTGCCGATTGCAAGCTTTCCAATGAAGTTACTGCTTTATAGGGTGCAACAGGAATCGCAAGCTCATCAAATAAAGCTTTTTCAGATAAGCGATGTTGTGCAATCGCTAAAGCTTGACGTGGTGGGTGTAAATCTTTTTGCTTGGTCAATACATCAACATCAATCAACGGCGTATTTTCAAACTCAAGACTAAATACATCTGCACTGGCAATGAAGTCTTGTAGACTATTTGCAGCCTTGGTTGAAAATACTGGGCCTAATGCTGCAGAAGGACAGTCTGTATTGGCTTCAAAGAAAGTACATTGAATATTGAGCGGTAAGGCAGCTTGCGCCATCATACGACCCAATTGACCGCCACCAAAAATCCCAATGGTTTTATTCATAATCTATGTCCTATGTTCAGCTTGGCTTTAGATTTGACCTGGAATATTTTTGCTCGCCACTTTTTCAGTTTGCGCAGCACGGAATTCTGCAACATTTTTTGCGATTTCAGGACGTGTTAAACCTAAAATTTGTGCTGCCATAATGGCTGCATTGGTTGCACCTGCAGGACCAATTGCCAATGTACCTACCGCAATTCCCGCAGGCATTTGTACAATTGAAAGTAATGAATCCACACCATTTAAGATCGAAGATTTTACGGGTACGCCCAATACAGGAAGATCAGTTTTTGCCGCACACATGCCCGGTAAATGTGCTGCGCCACCTGCACCTGCAATAATCACTTGAATACCACGTTCACGTGCAGTTTCAGCATATTCAAACAAACGATCTGGTGTACGGTGTGCAGAAACAACTTCCGCTTCAAAAGGAACACCAAGCTGTTTAAGCATATTGGCAGTGTTTTCTAAGGTTGCCCAATCTGACTGAGAACCCATGATAATTCCAACTAGAGGTTGAGCGTCTTGTGCTGCGGCCGCATTCATTGCAAATTTTCCAGAGATTAAAAAAGTAGAGATAAATCTCGACGAGAGAGCCAAGCTTTAATAAGAGCCCCATATTATAGACTGATTTTTCATCTCAAGAAAATTTAACGGACGTAGTAGGGCGATATTTTCATTATTTTTTTGGAGAATATGAAAATTATTTAAATACTTTGGTTTATTGACTTCTAAACACAAAATATACACAGCCCAATAAGCATAAACCTGCCCATACATAATCAAGTTTAAAGGGTTGTTTAAATAGGAAAATCATAAAAGGAACAAAAACCAGTAGAGTCACAACTTCCTGTGTTATTTTCATTTGCCCAATAGCCCAACCTTGTTGTGCTAAAAGTTTAGTTGCAGGAATCATTAGACTATATTCAAACAGGGCAATCACCCAACTGAATAAAATCGCCTGCCAAAGCGGTGCATCGTGCGGTAAAAATTTTAAATGCCCGTACCATGCAAGCGTCATAAAACAGTTGGCAAGGATGAGGAGTAAAAAGGGAAGCAGCATGTTATTTTAAACACAGTATAATGATGCTAAATTACACAAAAATATCAACAAAAAAGAAAGCTATTATTTATAAATTTTTATTGGAAATAGACGTATGGGTATAGATCTTGATCTTATAAATTCTCAATTAGATTTTTCACACGAAACTCCTCAATATTCAGAAATTCAAGCCTTATTCAAGAAAAGTTTAATTGAAGGAAATACTGAATATGCACAATCAATTTACTTTCATCATGATCACTTTCAAAATACCTCCAATTCATTCGAACTGGATGAATTTGCCATCCGCTCTAAAGAGCAAATGTATGTTGACTGGAGAAAAATAGATGCACTAGATGTAGCAGCATCGCCATACAATTACATGTTATTTGCATTTTACTTATATCTTGCATTATTTAAACAACAAACCATTACGCTTCATTTAAATCATAAAAATTCTTTTATTGATCAAATCGTTATTAAACCTATAGCATTTTATCAATTTGATATAAATATAGAAAAAATAGAATATTCATTTAGCGAAATTTATTCATATCTAGATGCCTTATATCAAACTAAACAAAAATTAGAATTTATTCAAACGACAGGTTTAGATGAAATTGAATCTCATAAAATAAATTGGGAAAAAGATCGCAAAACTATTCTTATTCAAGGAGATTTTTTTCGCCTTTTTCATACTGCTGAATTGATTCTAAACTTTATCCACCCATTAAATACCACTGATGAGTTAGAACTGACAGGCATTGTAGGATATAAAGAACACTTAACGGCACTCAGTGCAAATATTGTTTTTTGGCGACCAAATTCAATCGGGTACTTTCTAGGTTGGGATGAGGGAGAATAGATCATTAAAACACAACAAGAAAAACTATCTTTTCCCTTAAACCCTTGCTATCGTTGCTTTCAAATCGAATCAACCTTTTAAGTTAAATTTATAATGACAACACCACAACAACAAAGTGATGTGTCTATAAAAGCAGTGGAGTAAGAACGAATGCATCTGCATATTTTGGGTATTTGTGGCACTTTTATGGGTTCATTGGCACTGTTAGCACGTGACTTGGGACATAAGGTGACAGGTTCAGACGCAAACGTCTATCCACCCATGTCAACCCAACTTGAAAATGCAGGCATCACCTTGATGCAAGGCTATGACCGCAGTCATTTACAACCCCATCCTGACCTTGTCATTGTGGGCAATGCCATGAAACGCGGTATCGATGCTGTGGAATATATGCTCAACGAAGGTCTACCCTATATCTCAGGTCCACAATTCCTTGCAGATCACGTATTACAAGGCAAGCACGTACTGGGTGTTGCAGGCACACATGGTAAAACCACAACCACAACCATGTTGGCTTGGGTACTTGATCAGGCAGGTTTAAATCCAGGCTTTTTAATTGGTGGTGTTCCTTTAGGTTTTAGTGAAAGCGCACGTTTAGGCGGTGGAAAATACTTCTGTGTTGAAGCCGATGAATACGATTCTGCATTCTTCGATAAACGTTCTAAGTTCGTGCATTACCATCCCAAGACAGCCATTTTAAATAACCTTGAATTTGACCATGCGGATATTTTTGATGACTTAGCCGCAATTCAAAAACAATTCCATCACTTAGTTCGTACCATTCCAAGTGAAGGTCGTATCATTGCGCCGATCACTGAAAGCAATATTGATGAAGTCTTGGAAATGGGCTGTTGGACACCTGTGGTTCGTACTTCTTTAGATGCAAATGACTCTACTGAAGTCTATGCAGAACAATTGTCTGCGGATGGTTCACATTTCAAAGTCTTACAACACGGCGTTGTCAAAGGTGAAGTGAAATGGAACATGACAGGGCAACACAGTGTCGCCAATGCTTTGGCGACGATTGCAGCTGCTGAACATGTCGGTGTTTCAATTGAAACTGCATGTGAAGCTTTATCTAACTTTGGCGGTGTAAAACGCCGTATGGAACTGCTTGACACAGTGAATGGTATTGAAGTTTATGATGACTTTGCACACCACCCAACGGCGATTGATACCACACTTGAAGGTGCACGTAAGCGCTTAGGTGAACGTAAACTTTGGGCAATCATTGAACCACGTTCAAATACCATGCGTATGGGTTCGCACAAAGATGGTTTGGCGCATTCTGCACGTTTGGCTGATGAAGTCATTTGGTATCAACCTGAAGGTCTAGACTGGGATTTACAACCTGTCATTGATGCCGCACCGAATAAAGCTGTGGTTGCTCGTACTTTGGATGACATCATCAACACTATAGTTGCTGAAGCAGGTGAGGGAGATGCGGTGGTGATTATGTCCAACGGTGGTTTTGGTGGTTTACATCAAAAATTGATTACGGCATTAAAAGCTAAATAAGCTGTTATAAAACCATTAATTTAAAAAAACCCGCAAAAGCGGGTTTTTTTATGTAGTGAAAACATGGCGCTTAAAAATAATTTTGATAACCTCGATTTTGATAACCAATATGATGTTTTGTAGGTTTTTCTACATTTGCAGTCTGTAATAAAATTTTGAGAAAGCCATCCATCTGTTCGACTGTTAATAAATTAGGCTTAAAATGGCTTAAGCCAATATTTTTAAAGTAATTTGAAATTTTAGTATTAGGATTTACATATTTCATCGACCATTGTTTAAAACTCAATTCAGTAATAGAGCAAATATGAAATAGATGAATATCAGTATGTCGAATATCGCGTTGGATCGACTCAAATAATGCAAAAACGTGTTCTCTTTCACCTTCGAGACATTGAAAAAATGAACCCTCAGCATAATACAGTACCCCGACAATACCTTGTTGGGCATTAAATCCTCGCGCTCTGGATAAAATATCACTTAAATCAAGCAGCAAATCATTGTCACTTTCTACTCGAACACTGGCATAGCATAAGCGAATCATAACTTTTCTTCTTTATCATGGTTAATTTTATTATTGCTCATTTTTTAATCATTTGTAATTTTTTTCTCACAAAATTCATCTGTTCTGATCACTCAATTTTCTCTGACCACTAAGCGATAATAAGAAATAGGAGAAGTAAACCGATTTTTCCCTGAGTGAACCTAATTGTTAAGTTTTTTTATTCGAGAATAAAATGATTAAAAATTTATTATTGCTCACGATCCTACAAATTTTTTACATTGGTCTTGTACTATTCTTACATAAACTTGGGTTGAACGAGTTTATCAATATTGCCATCATGTCATTTATTTTAGGTATATGTAGCCATTATCTACTTAACACTTGGATATTTAAATTAATACTAGTTTTTTGCCTATCCATACTCTTTATTGCTTTACATGGTTATCTGATGTGGGCTGTATTTATGAGTTGTTATGGTTTAGCACTCACGATTTTTCAATTTAATCTCAATCATTCTGTCCAAAGTAAATATAAGCTTCATCCCCATTGAGGCTTATATTCCTGCAATACATTTCTTTTATAGCATCACATCAGCAAAGCTTTTATCACGTCTAAACATAACATCCACATAGGAGCAAGTCGGCACAATTTTTAACTGCTTTTTACGTGCAAAATCAACCAAGGTATCCAATAACTGACGTGCCATACCTTGCCCACGTAGAGAGTCATCTACCCAAGTATGATTAGCGATGATCTTATCTTCACCACTCCACACATAACTGATCTCAGCGATGCGTTGACCTTGCTCATTTTCTAAAAAAAATTCACCTTGATTTGCATCATCAATATGTTGGAATTGCATATTTTTATCTCATCAATAATTTATCAATATAAATTTAACAAAGTTCATGCAAAAAGAAAATTTGATTAAACAAGATCCTTACGATGAAAATAACACATCACGAATAGATTCATCTTTATCAAAGACTGACTTTGCAAAAGGACAAAGCGGTATCACTGCTATGTTTTTTTCACGTGCAAATTCAACTAAATTATTTAACAATTTACGTCCTACACCTTCACCACGCAATTCATCTTCAACTGTGGTATGGTCAATAATCAATTTATCCTCACCTGCCCATGTATAGGTCATTTCAGCCAAACGATGACCTTCCTCGCCAATATAAAATTCGCCTTTTTTAGCATCATTTTTATGCTTGATTTCTAACATTTTTCTACCTCTTGATAAAATCAGTATTTTTCAACATGCCATAAATATTCAATATTTTCTGTTAAGTTTTTTTATAAATTTAAAATCATCAGCACAGCACTTAAAGTCAATAATCACAAAATCTTCAACTTAAAATATAGCGTAAAATGCTGTTAGACTCAGGTTTATCGCATTCTACTCACAGATCAAAGAAGGGCACTATGAAAAAATGATCACGACCAACTAATGATCTTCTTTCTACATATTTCTAAACTTTATTTCACTTAACAAGCCCGCCAAATCAGCCTAAAATTTAGCACGGATCATTTAAACGATTGACAATGTCAGCCTCTACTCCCCAAAACCCAAGATCAGCATCCACACCAAATCAAACACAACAATGGATCAGTGTCATTAGCCTTGCTTTTGCTGCATTTATTTTTAATACCACAGAATTTATTCCTGTTGCTTTGCTCAGTGATATTGGTCAAAGCTTTGCTATGCCTGCCACCGATGTAGGCATCATGATTACCATTTATGCATGGGTAGTTGCACCGATTTCCCTCCCCATCATGTTATTGACTAAAAATTTTGAACGTAGATTTTTACTCATCGCATTATTTTTAGTCTTTATTCTCAGTCATACTTTGTCTTATTTTGCATGGAATTTTGAAGTTTTATTGCTCAGTCGCATTGGGATTGCTTTTGCCCATGCTTTATTTTGGTCAATTACGGCTTCTCTTGCTGTGCGTGTTGCCCCTCAGGGCAAAGCATTTCAAGCCTTGGGTTTACTTGCCACAGGCACGGCTTTGGCCATGGTCTTAGGCATCCCATTTGGGCGCATCATTGGTGAAACATACGGATGGCGTAATACTTTTGCACTGATTGCCATTGGGGCTGCGATTGTTTGTTTAATTTTAGCCAAAACTTTACCCAAACTTCCGAGTGTCAATTCAGGCTCATTAAGCAGTTTAAAAGTATTCTATCAACGTCCAGCCTTAATGATGGTGTTCGCACTCACCATTATTGTGATTACGGCTCAATTTACTGCATATAGTTATATTGAGCCTTTTGCCCTAAATATTGCACATTTCAGTTCATCACAAACGACAACCTTATTGCTGATCTATGGTGCTGCTGGCTTTTTAGGCTCTTATTTATTTGGAAAATTTGCTAAAAAATATCCAAAACTCCCGATCCCATTGAGTAGTGCTGTACTTGCCATTTCAATGCTATTGCTGATTCCACTTGCAACTGACTTTATGTATTTTAGTGTGGTGAGTTTATTCTGGGGAATGGCGATTATTTGTTTTAGCCTCGCACAACAAGCCAAAACCCTAAATCTAGCCTCGGATGCCACAGATGTCGCAATGGCAATCTATTCAGGACTTTATAATGTCGGCATCGGTGGCGGTGCTTTACTAGGTGGGTTCGTCACAGCGCATTATGGTTTAAATCAGATTGGCTTAGTCGGAGGTGTCTTAGCACTGCTCGGCACAATATTGGCCTGCATTTTAGTGACTCGTAAAGATTTTTAACTGCAATTATTCTGAGGAAATGTGTAAAAAGAAATTGCGTCAGTTTAAAAATTATGCAATATTAATCACATTAAGTATCCACGTTTGATACTTATTCCAAATTCATTGAACAAGGGGAGTAGCCTCTCCAAATGATCTCTATAGGATTATAAATTTTATATAGAGACCAGATGTCAGAATATCGTCATTACGCATTTTTTATTTACACAAATAAAAAAGCCGGTATCTGAGCATTATCTGTCACAGATAATGTAGGCAAGACTTTGATCATGTTGATACAGATGTTTAATCGTCTGGCAACTGGTCAAGGTCTTTTTTTATGCCTGATTGATTGCCAGAAATGGAGTTTTTATGGAATCAATCGGTAATCTTTGGCTGTATTTTGCATTTTTTGCAATTGTTGCAGTCATGCTTCTCATCGACTTTCTAGGCTTTAAACAAAAAGAAGGGCAAGAAGTAAAAGTTAAAACCGCAGCGTACTGGAGTATTGCTTGGGTCACGGTTGCAACTTTATTTGGTGGTGGTTTGTGGTTGTATCTACAACAAACCGCAGGTGTGACCATCGCCAATACCAAAACCATGGAATATTTTGCAGGTTATTTACTCGAAAAATCCCTCGCAATTGACAACGTTTTCGTCTGGATGATGATCTTCGCAGCTTTTGCTATTCCGCCCGCTTTACAACGTAAATTATTACTCTACGGCGTACTCGGTGCAATCGTATTAAGAACCATTTTTATCTTTATTGGTGCATGGTTCGTTCAAGAATTTTCGTGGATTTTATATATTTTCGGTGCATTTTTGGTCTATACAGGCTTTAAATTATTGAAAGGTCAAGATGAAGAAGACAGCAATATTGAAGATATGGCGATTCTAAAATGGTTGCGTAAACACATGCGAATTATGCCGAATTTGGAAGGTGGAAAATTCTTTGTCCGTCAAAATGGCGTGTTATGGGCAACGCCATTATTCTTGGTCTTGATTTTAGTGGAAGCATCTGATGTTATCTTTGCGGTCGACTCTATTCCTGCAATCTTTGCTGTCACAACCGACCCCTTTATTGTATTAACCGCAAACCTCATGGCGATTTTAGGTTTACGTGCAATGTTTTTCCTGCTTTCAGGTGCAGCAGCAAAAATGCATTATTTGCCATATGGTCTTGGGATTATTCTCGTTTTCATCGGCTTTAAAATGTTAATGCTCGATGTGTTCCATATGCCAATTTGGATTTCGTTAGGCTTTATTGTGATTGTCTTAGCGATCACAGCATGGTTATCGATTCTATATAATAAGAAACAAACACTAAACTCTTAAGTTCCGTTTAAAAAGCCTTTCTCAATGAAAGGCTTTTTAAAAATCAATATCAGGACACAATCTCTAACTTTTCCCATCGCTGCAAAAACCGTTTAGACATCACACGTTGCATAAACACATCATGGCTGACCAACCGATCATTCCAGCGTAACTTTAATGCAAATAAATCATACAAACCGAAGGGTGCAATGATCTCTAAATCATCATTTTCTAATAAACGTATTGCGATTGCAGTGGCTGTTTCAGGCCAAACGGACAAAGCCTCATGTAACGAAGCATAAGGCAAAATCGACTGACCATTTTCCGTGCTATACCATGTATGCACAGTGGCTTGATTCACAACATCCCACTCATTTTCAGGGAAATTTTGGATTAATTGTCTCGTAATTTCATGGGTTATTCTTTGATGCTCTTCATGCTCATCAAAGAAAATGACGTCAATTTCGCTGTGTATCACATCATAGGTTTGACCATGTAAAACTGACCATACAAGGTTGCGAATCACACCCGCACTCAAATATGCATCGGGTGCAATGTGTCTTAAATAAACCAATCTTTGCCACAAGGCTTGTTCACGAAAAATTATTTCTATCAGGGCCTGATCAAAATTCTGTTTTGTAAAATCAAATAGTTGTAGGTTTTTCATGCGCTTTCAACATGCTTTTTTGGAAAAATAGTCACTGTACAATTTCAGCACATGCCCATATTATACAGCGCATAAAATTTGTTTTAATTTTTATTCTGTTAGAAAGCAAATAGATAAAAATACTGAAAATGCAAGGCAGACCATGCGTTCAAAAAAAATCAGTTTAGTCATTGTGCCACTTTTGATGACTGCGTGTAGTAGTCATGATAAACCACTTGTTCAAGATGTTTATAACAGCCAATATGATTGTGCATACGATTGGGATACAGAACTCTGTGAAGAAGAACAAACCACGAGTTCATCCCATAGTGGCTATTATGGCGGGATACGTTATATAGGCCCGCAATATTATCAGGGCAATCGTAAAGTGAATTTTGCAGGGCGTAAAATCCAACCCTCAAGCAATCTCAGTGTTGGGCAACCTTATATTTCCCAAGTCGCCAAATCAAATAGTAAATCTTCACCTGTGCGTGGTGGTTTTGGACGTAGTGGCGGATCATTTGGTGGTTAAAACTCACATCCTGAGTTTGCTGTAACAATTCATTTAAAAGTTATTGATGACATTATGAAAAGAAAACTGTTCCAAGCCCGTCCAAACTGGCAGCAAGAACACGAAAATATTGGCTTTGATTATTATAATTTACCTTCTGCGGATGGCTCGATTTATTGGTCTGAAGGGGTAGCATATGAGTTTAGCTTAAAGCAAATCGAACAGCTTGAAGATGCCTCGAATGAACTGCATCAAATGTGCTTACACGTGGCAGGGGAGATGATTCAGCAGGGTAATTATCCTGATTATTTTCAAATACCACACAGCGCTATTCCGCTCATTGAACATTCATGGCATCACCATGCACCCATGCTTTATGGACGTTTTGACTTTGCCTATGATGGTCAACAAATCAAGATGCTTGAATACAATGCCGATACCCCTACAGGTTTACTTGAAGCATCAGTTGCACAGTGGCATTGGATTGAACAAGTTGAACATATTGCAAACCGTGATCAATTTAATAGTATCCATGAAGACCTCATTAAACGCTGGAAAACAATTTTTCCACGTGGCGCACATATCCATTTTGCAGCATGCCAAGAAGCAGGACGTGAAGACTGGGGCAATCTGGAATATTTAATGGATACAGCCTTTCAAGCAGGGCATAAAGTGTCTGAGCTTTCGATGGAAAATATCGGTTGGGATGGCAACAACTTTGTCGATTTGAATGATCAAGAAATTCAAAATTTGTTTAAGCTGTATCCTTGGGAATGGATTTGGGAAGAAAATTTTTCTCAGTACTTAAAACCTGAAACTCATTGGGTTGAGCCGTGTTGGAAAATGCTGTTGTCCAATAAAGCACTGTTGGTCGAGCTTTGGAAGAAGTTTCCACATCATCCGTTATTACTCGAATCACATGCATTTAAATCTGATATGCAGCTGCATGGCAAATGGGTCAAAAAACCTATTTTGGCACGTGAAGGTGCCAATATTCGTGTAGTACAGGACAATGTCGACCAAGGTGCTGCATCGGGTAGTTTCTATTTCGATGATTATGATAAATATGGCTACATCGCCCAAAAATGGGTAGATACGCCGTTATTTGATGGCAAACTGCCCACCTTAGGTTTATGGATGGTGGGACACACCTGTGCAGGTATGTCGATCCGTGAGGACGAGTTTGACATTATTGGCAATGATGCACATTTTGCAGCACATTATTTTGTGGAATAAACACGATGTACTTAAAATGTACATTGATCTACACAAAGCAAAGATGATTTCAAAATTAATCACTCAAAATCAGATCAGATAAAATTCAACAAATTTATTGACCCTAAAATAAAAAAGCCGATCTTATCAATATCGGCTTTTCAACAACATAGACACTCGATGAGATTAAATCGTATGCTCGGCTACTCGTTTCATGTATTTATTCAAACGAGTAAAAAATAAAATCTGTAAAAAAATGGTAAAAGCAGAGACACACCATTCATACCATAGATCAAAAGCAGTATTTTCTAGTTGGAAAAACTGATAAATCCCCAGTAATACCAAGCCAAATACAATACCTGCGACTGTGGTTTGCAACAAAATTGGAAATGATAATGCCGTGATCCGATTCATAAAATGCACACCATGATCACCACCATTGGCAATATAGGTGCGCTGAATCCCAATAAACATAATGATTAAAGTTAAAATTGCTTCCACCCCAATCACACGTATATCGTAATAAGGTGAATACATACCATAGTAATACACAGCACTGACCACCAATGCGGCGATCAAATAATAATTTTTATAATGGCGTTTCTCTAAAGTGTCTTCTGAAAGTTCATGCGCTAAGGCTTTGGTATTCCAAAAATACATAAATATTGTTATCTCTTATTCGTTGATTTGTGCACACTTTACGCATTCTTTTCACAAAGATAAAGCACTAAAACCAACACTTTCATGGCAGCTGTCACTATGCATTCAGACATAAATTACTGAAGCATGCTACTAAATGGGCTACAATCAATCGAAAAAATTCACAACGTAGGTTCAAAATGTCTTCTATCATTGCAACGACGGCAATTCGCGGTCGCTTCCTCGATATTCAGAATACGGTTGCCCAAGCGCGTGATATTCACGACCAAGTGCGATATGTAGAAGATGGTTTATTACTCATCAATGACGGAAAAATTGTTTGGTTTGGTGCTTGGACGGAAGGGCAAACCTATTTGCCTGCTGATCTCAAAGTTGAACATTATGCAAATCAATTAATTGTTCCAGGTTTTATCGACACACATATTCATTTTCCTCAAACAGAAATGGTCGGTGCCTACGGTGAACAACTTTTAGAATGGCTTAACACCTATACCTTCCCAACTGAAATTCAATTTCAAGATAAAGATTATGCTGACCAAATTGCCCATTTCTTTGTCAATGAACTTCTGAAAAATGGTACAACCACAGCTTTAGTATTCTGTACAGTACACCCACAATCAGTTGATGCCTTGTTTGAGGCAGCTGAACGCCATCAAATGCGTTTGATCGCAGGTAAAGTCATGATGGATCGTCATGCACCTGAAGCACTCACAGACACAGCAGAAAGTGCGTATGATGACTCTAAAGCCCTCATTGAAAAATGGCATGGCAAAGGGCGTAACCTGTATGCGATTACCCCACGTTTTGCTCCGACCTCAACGCCTGAACAATTGCAGCGGGCAGGGCAGCTCAAAGCTGAATATCCTGATGTCTATGTACATACGCATTTGAGTGAAAATAAAAATGAAATCGCATGGGTTAAAGAATTATTCCCTGAACAAAAAGGGTATTTGGATGTGTATCACCATTATGGCTTAACAGGGGAACGTTCGGTTTTTGCCCATTGTGTGCATTTGGAAGAACATGAATGGGATTGTATGCATGATACAGACTCAGCCATCGCGTTCTGTCCAACCTCAAACCTGTTCCTCGGCAGTGGTTTATTTCCATTGAAAAAAACATGGGACAAGCAAGTCAAAGTTGGACTCGGAACTGATATTGGTGCAGGGACATCATTCTGTCAGTTACAAACATTAAATGAAGCCTATAAAGTACAGCAACTACAGGGTGACAAACTGTCTGCCTTTGAGTCGCTTTATCATGCCACGCTTGGCGGTGCCAAAGCCTTAGACTTACAAGATAAATTGGGCAACTTTAATGTTGGCAAAGAAGCAGATTTTGTGGTTTTGAACTTAAAAGCCACCGCGCTACAACAGTTACGTCAGCAACGTGCCAAAAATATTGAAGATGCGTTATTTGCCTTATTGACCATGGGGGATGATCGTAATATTCAAGCCACGTATATCTATGGAAATAAAGCCTATGAACAAAGCTAAACAACCACAGCAAAAGCTGAAACAATCCAAGAAAAAATTGATTTTAATTGGAACAGTTTTTGTGGTCTGTGCGTTCCTGCTGAAAAAAGATGCTCACTAAACTTTAGCGTTTTTACATTTCAACTGGCAAAAAAGATGCATCTTCAGTCGATATGTTTTAAAATTGATGCATCTTATAGGTGTTGCTCGTCAACACCTTTTTTACTTTGCGAATTTGATATTTTTAGTTTTAGGTATTTCCCATGACTGTTGAAATGAAAGTAATGATTTCTGCTGAAGAAATTCAAGCAAAAGTTCAGGAACTTGGTCAGCACATTAATGCGCATTATGCCAATAGTGACAAAGAGTTGGTATTAATCGGATTATTGCGTGGTTCAGTGATTTTCATGGCAGATCTTTGCCGTACAATCACCAAAGAACATGAACTCGACTTCATGACCGTATCAAGTTACGGTGGTGGGACAACTTCAACACGTGATGTCAAAATTTTAAAAGATCTTGATGGTGAAATTCGTGGTAAAGATGTACTCATCATCGAAGACATCATCGACTCGGGCAATACCCTAAGCAAAGTGCTCGAAATTTTAAGCACGCGCCAACCCAACTCGATTGAACTTTGTACTTTAGTGAGCAAACCTTCACGCCGTGAAATCGAACTCGATGTGAAATTTTTAGGTTTTGAAGTCGAAGATAAATTTATTGTGGGTTATGGTCTGGACTATGACCAAAAATATCGTCATCTTCCATTTATTGGTGAAATTGGTCTGTAATTCAGCTTTGATATAATTTCCCCCCAATACTTAAGCGGCTTCGGTCGCTTTTTTTTATGTTTCATTTCCACTCCTTTAGAACAAAAATGCAACAACTTGTAGCATATCAATTCTTTCAATCATCATATAAATATTCAAAAATAACAATCAGGTTAACGTTCTAAATTCAAGATCAGACAAAGAAAAGGAGAAGGATTATGATGGCACTGATTGGCGCAATCATCATCGGTTTTTTTGCAGGTCTCATTGCACGTGCAATTCATCCAGGGAATGATAAAGCAGGCTTCATTGTCACAGTTGCTTTGGGGATTATCGGTTCATTGGTTGCAACCTATGGCGGTCGAATCATCGGACTCTATTCTGACGGCTCATCAGCAGGCTTTATTGCCTCTGTGATTGGTGCAATTATCGTTTTGTTTATTTACAACATGGTCACCAAGAAAAGCTAATGCAAACGTGAAAACTTAAAAGCATCTCCATCGAGATGCTTTTTTTTATTTTTTACAAACCAAAATTTTGCCAAATTTTTTCAATTTCTTCGGCAGGGTAGGCACCCATCACAGTATGACCATTCGAGAAAATAATTGCAGGTGTCCCATGTAGACCCAATTGTTTACCCAAAATCAAATTACGTTCAATGGGTGTGGCACAATTGGCTGCAGCTGTGGGTTGAATATTGTTTTGAATTAAATTGTGCCATGCATAGGCTTTATTGTCAGAACACCAGACTTGTTTAGAGGGCAGAATCGACTGATTTTTAATAGGATAAATAAAAGTATAAATCGTGACATTATTCAGCTTGGCTAAATTCCCTTCAAGACTTTTGCAATATGGGCAATTTGGGTCAGAAAAGATGGCGAGCTGACGCTGACCATTCCCCCTGACTGTTTTAATTGCATCATTAAAGGGGAGCTTTTTAAAATCAGCTTTGGGGCTATTTTGAAGTGCTAAATCTTTGGTGAGGTTTTTTTGGTCTTTCAGCCGAATCATTGAACCAATAAACAGATGCTGCACATCTTCATTAACGTAAACCACCTGACCATCTAATGTACCACTGTACAAGCCTTGCATTTCAGTGGCTTGTACATTGTCGATTTTGACATTTGGATATTGCTGCGACAGTTTGGCTTTAACACTGTCAACATTGGCAAAACTACTGCCACAAACAGCGAGACTTAAACTCAATGCGATCAATTGCTTTAACATATTGAATAAATATCTTAGAAATTTAAATAATCAAAATATTAAAGCACAATCTAACACCCCTGATGTTGAAGAACTGTTGTTTCAATGCGTTTCACGTGGAACAAAGTTAAACATTGCAGGACGATTGATTTCCACAGAAATATGTACCAATTCTTCATGTATGGCTAATGCCTGACGAATACGATCTGCGGTTAAGTCCTGCAGTGGTGTTTGCAATGCTAAAATCACTGAAAACTTGCCTTTACCCACTTTCCAAACGTGCAAATCTGTAATCTGAATATCCAATTTTAAATCTGAAATCACTTCGCGGACCTCATCTACGACAGGATGATCCATTTCAGCATCTAATAAAGTTTTTCCTGTTTCCTTGATCAATCCAAACGACCATCTACCCACTAAAATTGCACCGACGATTCCCAATAAAGCATCTAAAAAGTCCCAACCAAAATATTTTCCTGCGAATAAAGCAATGATCGCTAAAACAGACGTTACAGCATCTGCAACTACATGTAAAAATGCTGCTTTTTGGTTTAAATCATGCTCATGATGCTCGCCATGTTCATGAGGGTGATGGTGATGGTGATGGTCATCATGCAATAACCACGCACACATCAGGTTAATCCCTAAACCTAAAATCGCAATAACAATTGCTTCATTATAATGAATCTGTACAGGGTGAAATAGGCGCTCAACCGACTGAAAAGCCATAAATAAAGCCACAACCATCAACAAAATTGCACTGCTATAACCAGCAAGAATCTCGATTTTCCAAGTCCCAAAACTAAAACGGGCATCTTGTGCATAATGCCGTGCTGCTCGATATGCCATATATGCCAAGCCCAGCGCTAACATATGGGAACTCATGTGCCAACCATCAGCAAGTAAAGCCATTGAATTAAAAACCCAACCGCCTGCAATCTCAAAAATCATCATCAGCCCTGTCAAAATCGTGGCAAATAAGATTTTCTTCTGTGCTAAAGGATTGCCTTCGTCAAATTGATGAGAATGCTGCCGTTGAATGGTTTTAAATTGCATGTGAATTGAATCCAATATACTCCCCCAGAGTATATTCTCGGATTTTAAAATATACTATAAGAGAGTATATTTTTTTGGAGCCAATGGATGGGACATTTACATCAAGATCAAAAAGTTTTAAATCGGGTCAAGCGTCTCAAAGGGCAGATCAATGCAGTGGAAGAGTCTTTAATCCAACAGGACAAATCCTGTATTGAGATTTTACAGCAGGTGGCAGCCATTAAAGGTGCAGTAAATGGCTTGATGAATGAACTGATTGAAGCCCACTTGAGAGAACATGTTATTTCAGATCATCAGGCTATAGATGAAGCAGAGCTTGAAATTTTTATGCAATTGTTAAAACGTTACGGATAATTTGACCAACGAATTAAAAACACATTGACCTGTTGCTGATTAAGTTTTAATCTGACATCCAATCAGACTCCTCCCGCCAAACTCAATTTCTTTGAGCTTGGCTTTTTTTATCTGCAAATGATTTAGAAATTAAGTGCTCAATACATGAATCAGCAATCATGGCGTCCATTTTTACTCGTGAGCCTAGCCCTGTGTATCGGAACGATTGGAACCGCATTAGCAAGTCCCTTATATCCGATTTATCAACAATTCTGGCATCTACTTCCAAGTCACATTACTTATATTTTTGTGGCATATATGTTTGGTTGTATGACAACTTTATTATTTTTAGGACGCAGCAGTAATAGTTTTGGATTTATTCGTACCCTGCAAACAGGTTTACTCTTTGCCATCGTTGGCTTGGGACTTTCTGTCTTTGCGAGCAATGCTTATTTTTTAGGATTTGGACGCTTTATTATTGGGATTGCTTCAGGTCTCATCAGTACTTCTGCTATGCTTGGACTGATTTATACGATTCCAGACACACATAAAAACAGTGCTGCACAGCTCAGTTCAATCATCACGGTATTGGGCTTCGGCTTTGGCCCTCTGATTGGTGGTGCAATTGCACAATTTTCGGATGCCCCCTTAGTTACCCCCTATATTCCCGTCATTATTGCAGCAGCGATCAGTTTTTTCAGTTTATTTAGCATTAAAATCATTCAGTTTGAAAAACAAGTTTTTTCAGTTGCACCACATTTAGAACTGCCCGAAATACACTTTAAAACGCTGTTTTATCTTGCCAGTTTTACCGCTTTTTGTGCTTTTGGTTCATTTAGTTTATTCGCTTCACTTGCACCCTCATTTATCAAAGACGTGATTCCTTGGCACGGTCCTTTGGTGAGCGGTGCGACCATTGCCAGTATTTTATTGGTTTCAGCCTGTGCCCAATTTATGGCGAAATCACTGAACATGCATAAAGCCTTGAATGCAGGTTTAATCTTGTTATTGCTCAGTTATCTAATTCTTACGATTTGCATGACCATGCACCTGAGTTTTTTATTCTTTTTGAGTGTTGTTTGTGTGGGCATGGGACATGGCTTAGGTCTACTCGGTGCTTTTGCCTTGATTCATCACATGACCAATATTGATAATCGCGCAGCAGTGGTTTCCACATATTTGTTTATTGCCTACTTTGGTACGATTGTTCCGATTATTGGCGCTGGTTATTTGTCAGATCATTTTGGTTTAATGACAGGCGTATTGGGTTTCTGTGTGGGTATGGGTTTACTGTCTCTGTATTTATTGATTCAGCATTTAAAAATTAAAATAATTCCAAATAATTCATAGATAAAATGAGAATGTAGGGATCACACATTTCGGTATCCCTACATATTTTTATACCAAAAACTTAAGGTAAAATTTCAAACTTTACGACGTCAATGTCTGTCAGTTTATAACGATGCGCATCCACTTCAATATTGATCGTACCTGTATGTGATGTGTGCTGATAAAAACGGAGACTTTAACTTGGTAAACTAAACTTACTCAACAGGAGTTTACCATGAGTAAAAAGCAAAAAATTTATACAACAGAATTTAAAGCTGAAGCAATAAAAGCCATTGAAGAAAACAAAGGTAATGTTTCCGAAACAGCACGACAACTCGGTATTTCCATGCAAACGCTATCGAATTGGCATAAAAAAGCAAAGGCAGGAACATTAGCTGGCACACAACAATATTCGCCTGATCTCGTTGCTCTACTCGAAGAAAATAAGAAGCTGAAACAACAACTTAAAACTTCCGAAATGGAAAGAGAATTTCTAAAAAAAGCAGCGGCGTACTTTGCCAAGGAAAATCAGTGAAGTACGCTTATATGAAAGAGCATAAAAACACATATCCAACAATAATGATGGCTAGGTTGCTAAAAATTTCAATATCAAGGTTTTATGATTGGTTAAAGCGGGGCTTAAGTAAACGAGTTATTCAAAGAAACCAACAGACCATCTTGGTCAAAATTGCCCATCAAGAAACTAAAGAAAGTTATGGACATATTCGCTTAACAAGGTATTTACAGTCACAAGGCATTCAAATTAGCGAGTATGCAGTACGTTGCATTAAACAGCAGAATCATCTGTATTGTAAGCGTTTCAAAAGGACAACAAATAGCGATCACAATCGTTATGTTTACAATAATTTGTTAGAGCAAAACTTTATAGAGACTACCCCAAACATTGCGTGGGTAAGTGACATTACATATATATGGACAGCTGAAGGCTGGCTGTATTTAGCTGTGTTAAAAGACCTTTGCACTAAACAAGTAGTTGGGTATAGCTTGAGTGCAAGGATGACAACACAACTTGTTTGTAATGCACTGAGTATGGCTATTCGCAATCATAAACCACCTCGAAACTTAATTATTCATTGGGACAGAGGCAGTCAATATTGTAGTCATGAATATCGGAATATGCTTGAAAAATATAGTTTTCAAGGTTCGATGAGTAAAAAGGGTGACTGTTTTGATAATGCACCAATTGAAAGTTTCTCGGGTGAGGAACAACGTTCCGCAAGTAAGAACGAACTTGTACATCATCGGAACTATAAAACGAGGGAAGAAGCTAAGGCAGATATTACAAAATACATAGAGCTCTTCTATAATCAGCAGAGAATTCAGAAAGGACTGAATTTTAAGACACCAAATCAAATGGCAGAGGACTTTTACAAGTTAGTTGCCTAGAATCTCCCAAGTGGAAGTGTCCTGTTATTTCAGCACACATCAATTGGGGGGATGTATATTGGCAGTTTGACGGTGAAGAATAAGTGAAAATATGCCCTTCGGGGCAGTTTTTGGGCATAAAATGGATTTAGTTAATATAAAAAGACAACAATTTCTTACACCTCAAATGTATGAAACATTAAAGGCGGAAACTCTGAACACTATTGAAACTTTTAAAGTAAATCCTACAGGTGTTGGTGATTCAATAGAAGAAAGATGGGTATACTCTTATGCTATCGTAGCAGAGGACTATTTAAATCTGCTTATATTGGAATATACAGCTGGCAATAGTTTACCTTTTATTAGAAGCCAAATTGAAATAGTTATTGACTATTATGAGCAATATGTAAGTAAATTAAGAAGTTATCATAAAAATATAAACTTACCAGTTTTTGAATTATTTACTATTGATGGCTATTGTCCATGTATTTGGTTAATCAGTTTGTGTTATTTACTCCACCGAAAGGATTTGCTACCTAGAGTTGCGAAATTAATTGACGGGGAAATGAGAGAAAATGTTGCTCAAGATTGGTTAATTGAAGAGTATTTATCTTTTTCAGATGAAAATAGATATGATTGTTCAACAGTATTAGTACCAAAACCTTACTTATTATTATGTGAAGCATTTTCAAATCAAGATAATGAAATTTCTTTAACTTTTGTCCGTAAGTTTTTAAAGAATTGGTACAAAGATTTATCAGGTGCACCTTGGCATGATACCCATAAATCAGAGGGTGGATATTATGGATATTGGGCTTTTGAAGCAGCTTGCGCTGTTATTCTATTAGAAATAGAAAATGATAAAGAATTTCATGAATACCTCTATTATCCAAAAGACTTAATAGAGTTCTATCGTACATTTAAACCTAGTAGTGCTGAAATTGACCTCCTAACTAAATATCAAAAAGTATCAATTCAAGCAGGTGAAAAATGTCCTCAATCGGGATATTGGTTCACTGTAGCTAAGGAAAACACTCGTAAATACTTTAAACAAGGGGAAATTTTCCCTGATTTTGAAAGTGATTGGGGGGATGTATATTGGCAGTTTGACGGTGAAGAATAGCAATCAATTTACAAGATAAGCCACCTTCATTAGGTGGTTTATTTTTTAAACCCGATTACATAAGAATAAGAAATTAGACCCAAATCAAAAGTATATAGATGCAGAAATTGAGAAGAGTAATTTTCATTTAAAACATGGATTAAATTTACCTTGACAAAAAGCTTCATGGGGTTGTTTTGCAAAACAGCTAAAACAACCCTAAACAATTAAGCTAAACAATAATTAATAACTGATAAATATAAATAAATTAAAAATATAGTCATATAGCATCGTAATCTAATACTTTTTGACAACCATTTATCATTATCAGTCATTTTAAGTCACGTAACTAATTAGTGACTAAAAAAATCATAGCATTAGATGAGTACATAGAACATATAGGAACAATAAAAAGGTAATAAAAAAGCACTAAGTATTTAAAACTTAATGCTATTTGATTTATATAATAACTTACTGGAACATATTGGATTTTTATTATTTTTTGAAATTACTTTCCAATACAGAACGATCCGAAAATTACCCCTAACAAATCATCTGCACTAAAGTCACCTGTAATTTCACCGAGTGCATTTTGCGCCAACCGAAGCGACTCTGCGACCAATTCCCCCGCGTGATATACCACCAACTGCTCATGTGCTTCTGCCAGATAGTGCTGAGTGCGCTTCATTGCGTCTAAATGACGAGTTCGAGCAATAAAGGTATCTTCTTCAGGCTGAAAACCTGCATGCGCTGTAATCGCATCTATGAGCGACTGAACACCCATATCTTGTTTTGCCGATACAGTGATATGCCTAAAACCATCCAAATCACTTAATGCAGGTTGTTGTGTAGTTAAATCACATTTATTTCCAATCAGCATCA
This sequence comes from Acinetobacter sp. Marseille-Q1623, assembly GCF_902809895.1. Classification (NCBI taxonomy): domain Bacteria; kingdom Pseudomonadati; phylum Pseudomonadota; class Gammaproteobacteria; order Moraxellales; family Moraxellaceae; genus Acinetobacter; species Acinetobacter sp. Marseille-Q1623. The sequence goes on from NZ_CADDWG010000003.1 coordinate 89,288, forward strand.
AGCGTTTTGGTTCTATATGATCCGCAAAATAATTCTTTGCCAATTCCAAAGGATTTTCACCTTGGCTTAAGTCATATACCAACAGTAAAAGATCGGCTTGTTCAATTTCTTGAATTGCACGACGAATCCCTTCTTTTTCGACAATATCGCCAGTTTCACGTAAGCCTGCGGTATCCGTTAAAGTGATTGGTAAACCATTTAAAGTGATTTTTTCATGTAACACGTCACGTGTAGTACCAGCGATATCGGTCACAATGGCACGATCATTGCCAGCCAAAGCATTGAGTAATGAAGACTTACCTGCATTCGGTTTACCTGCAATCACAACTTGCAAACCTTCGCGAAGCAATTGCCCTTGTCGTGCTGACTGTTGTACAGCGGTGACAGAAGATTGAACATCTTCGAGTAAATTTAAAATTTTACCATCAGCCAAAAAGTCGATTTCTTCTTCAGGGAAATCGATCGCTGCTTCCACATGTAATCGCAAATGAATCAATTTTTGCAGAACAGAATTCACTTTATCTGAAAATGCACCTTGCAAAGAACGTACCGCTGAACGTGCAGCTGCCTGTGAAGTCGCATCAATCAAATCTGCAATAGCTTCCGCTTGCACCAAATCCATTTTGCCATTTTCGAAGGCACGCATCGAAAACTCACCAGCTTTGGCTGCAGTGGCACCCAGTTCCAATAAACGTGCAAGCAATGCATTTTGAATCACAGGGCCACCATGCCCTTGTAGCTCCACCACATCCTCACCCGTAAATGAGTTTGGGTTCGGAAAGCAAATCACTAAGCCTTCATCCATCACTTCATTTTTTTCGTCCATAAACTGGCGAAACCCAGCAAAACGTGCCTTGGGTAAAGCTTTAGCTGTCAAAGCTTCAGCAATGGCATAAGCCTTTGGACCAGACAGACGAATCACCCCCACACCACCACGTCCTGGGGGCGTTGCGATTGCTGCAATGGTGCTTTGGGATACTACATTCGTCATGTAAAGTCTCTATTATCTAATCAATAAAAAATCCGCCTAAGATTACCATCTTAAGCGGATTTAATCAGCTATTGCTTAATTTTTTAAGCTTAAGCTGCTTCTCGTTTTAAACGATCTTTTTCAACAGATTTATTAATAAACCATTGCTGTAAAATTGTGATCGAGTTGTTCACAATCCAGTATAAAACCAAGCCAGCAGGGAAGAACAGCATAAATACTGTAAACATGATTGGCATGATTTTAAATACTTTAGCTTGCATTGGATCAGCAGGTTGTGGGTTCAAACTTTGTTGAACAAACATGGTTACACCCATCAACAACGGCAAGATGAACCAAGGATCCATCGCTGACAAATCTTGAATCCACAGCATCCAAGGTGCATGACGAAGTTCTACAGACTCCATCAGTACCCAATACAATGCTAAGAAAATCGGCATTTGTAGCAACAATGGTAAACAACCAGAAAGCGGATTCACTTGTTCGCGTTTGTAAAGTGCCATCATTTCTTGTGAGAAACGCATACGGTCTTCACCAAACTCTTCTTTCATGCGTTGCATTTCAGGTGCAATCACACGCATTTTCGCCATTGAGCGATAGCTCTTAGACGATAATGGCCAAAGAATCAGTTTCACTAAGATCGTCAATAGAATAATTGACCAACCCCAGTTGCCCACTACGTTATGGAACATTTGTAAGCCCATAAACAAGAGTTTTGCAATCGGCCATAACCAACCATAGTCTACAGTTTGGTTTAAGCCCACAGCTAAATCTTTCAATTCAGATTGAATTTTAGGACCCGCGTAGAATGTTGCATCAATGCTCATCGCTTTACCAGCAGGAACATTAATGGTTGGAGATGTAAATCCAATGATATTCATACCATCTGCAGATTTACGCGACTCCAATTTCGCTGTGTATTCTTGACCACCAAAATGACCAGGAATCCAAGCGCTTACAAAATAGTGTTGAACAACAGCAACCCAACCGCCTTTTGCTTGTGTATCAAGTTTCTCTTCCGAGAAATTAGCAAATTTGAGTTTGTTATAATGTTCATCAGGCGTTCCCCAAGCACCACCTAAGAATGTACCCAAAGTGAAAATACCTTGGTCAGACTTACCTGGGTCTTCAGAATTGTCACGTTTGAGTTGACCAAACATTTGACCCTGCCAATTTTGTGCACTACGGTTGACCACCTGATAGCTCACTTCAATTGGATAATTACCTTGCTTAAAGTTAAAGGTTTTAATGATTTCCACGCCATCAGCAGTTTTGAAAATCATTGGTACAGCAAGTACCTTGATTGCTTTGCCGTCTTTGTCTTTAGCATCTTTTAAGTCTGCTAAAGTATACGCAGTTTTTTCAAACTCATAATTTGGACGACCTGCACGGCTGCTGTCTGGACCATTTAAGCCAATTAAGCCTGATTGTGCGACATAAGTTCGTTTAGGATCACTTTCAAGCATGACAAACGGCTGATCGCTGTTTTTACTTTGGTCATGATTAAGTAATTCAATACGCACAATATCACCACCTTTCGGACTGATCCAAAGATGGTAAAGGTCAGTTTGTACTGAAATCAGTTGTTGATTTGCGGTTGCTGGTACAGTTGTCGGTTGTTGTGCAGCAGCAATATTTGCTTGCGGAACATCGCTAGTTGCCGCAGTCGTTTGACCATTTGGCAAATCGGCAGAAACATCATGCGCTACCACAGCTGCTGGCTGTGTTTTAGTAGTGTTCGCATGACCATAATCTTTTTGCCAAGCCAAAATAAGCAAATATGCGACGACAAACATGGCCCCGAGGATTGCAAACCTGGCCCATTGTTGCATATCTATTACCCCAAGTGGTTAGAGTGATGTTGGTTCGAAAAACGTTCACGCAAGGGTACAGCAACATGAAACGTTTGAGAATCTATTTGCTGAAATGAAATAAAACGAATTGCTTTTTTAGGCACAGGATCATAACCAAATCCTCCCCAAGGATGGCACCGACAAATACGCTTGGTGGCGAACCAACTACCTTTTAAGGCGCCATGGGTGTGGATTGCTTCTAACGAATATTGAGAACAAGTTGGAATATAACGACAACGAGGTCCAATGAGGGGACTAATCGCAACTTGATAGAAACGAATCAACCAATGCAATATACGAACCATTGGCTTGCTCTAATTTTGAGGAGAGGAAATTGCTATTTTATGGTGCTTTTTAACAAGACGCTGCAATTTCTGCCATGCAAACTGTAACTGCTGATGTAATTCAGCATTCGGAATTGCTTCAATACCCATTTTAGGCATCACCACAATATCTAATAAGTCTATATGTTGCTGATTTAGGCGAAAACTTTCACGTGCTAAACGTTTTATTCGATTTCTTTCATGTGCACGGCGCACTTTTTTCTTAGCAACAACAATACCCAAACGGCTATTCGGCTGTTCGGTTACTTTTGCTAAAAATAAGAAATGGGGTTGATGCACTTTAAAAAGCGCACCATCAAATACACTTTTGTAATCTGCAGCACAGTGGAGTCTCACCGCTGGACTGAAACTATAAAGTGACATAACACCCAAATCGTATAACTTGACTATTTAAAAAATTAAACAGTTAAGCTATGACGACCTTTTGCACGACGACGAGCTAATACTTGACGACCAGCTTTAGTTGCCATACGAGCACGAAAACCATGAACGCGTTTGCGCTTTAATTCAGATGGTTGGAATGTACGTTTCATGTTGAAACTCCAATGTTGATCTTTTCTAAAGGTTCGCGATTGTATTGTGCATTCTTTATGCTGTCAATGAATATAGACTTTTCTTTTACTTTTTTTATATATTTTCATATTTTTAATTTCAGCCAACAATTGAATATTTTTAATTGTTTTGACCAAAAACAAATAATATACACAGCTTATGCTTTTGTTTTATAAAATATAAAAACTTATAAACATTTATATCAACAAACTTATCCACAATAAGATTCACTTTTAAATTTAATTTCGTAAGATTTTAAATTTAAATTCATAACTTAAGTTTATCCACACAAAACCGTCTGCTTATAAATAAATTCAAATTTTAAAATTTAAATTTATTATTATTAGGTTGCTATTTTTCTGAGGAAAAGCTACTTTTATTTTTTATAAATATAAACTTAACTTGTGAATAAGTCTGATCTTCAGGTGTTGATAAAATGTGGATAAATACACACCTTTTTTTATCCACAGGTTGTTCTAAAACTTATCCACAATAGGTTTAAATTTAAATTTATTTGCGAAAAGACTCTTTTTTAGCCAATTTGGGTTGAATTAGTCATGACAGATGTGGATAACTTGGTTAGAATGGCGACCCCCGTATGGTCGGGCCGTATTTTTAAATTTAAATAAAGGAGTTTCACATGCTTTGGACAGACTGCTTAACTCGCTTGCGACAAGAGCTCTCTGATAATGTCTTTGCCATGTGGATTCGTCCTTTGGTTGCAGATGAAACGGACGATACATTAAAATTGTATGCGCCAAATCCTTATTGGACTCGTTATATCCAAGAGCATCATCTGGAACTCATTACCATATTGGCTGAGCAACTTTCTGAAGGTCGTATTCGTAAGGTTGAAATTTTGGTTGATTCTCGTCCAGGTGCGATTCTGTCTGCATCAGAACAGCCGGCAACCACAACGGCAGCGTTGGACAGTACACCTGTGCCAAGTGCAAAACCAAAGAAAGACAAAGAGCCAGAATTGGTTGTTACAAAAAATGCGAAAAAGAAATTACTTAATCCTCAGTTCACTTTTGCATTATTTGTAGAAGGGCGTTCAAATCAAATGGCAGCAGAAACCTGTCGTAAGGTGTTAACGCAATTGGGAGAGTCACAACATAATCCATTATTTTTATATGGTCCGACAGGCTTGGGTAAAACACACTTGATGCAAGCTGTTGGTAATGCATTATTGCAAGCGAAACCGAATGCTCGTGTGATGTACATGACAGCAGAAAGTTTTGTACAGGATTTTGTCAGTTCTTTGCAAAAAGGAAAAGTTGAAGAATTTAAGAAAAATTGTCGTTCTTTGGATTTGCTGTTAGTGGATGATATTCACTTATTGGCAGGAAAAGAAGCCAGTTTGGTTGAATTTTTTTACACGTTTAATGCTTTATTAGATGAATCAAAACAAATTATTTTGACATCAGACCGTTATCCAAAAGAATTGACTGAACTCGATCCTCGTTTAGTTTCACGTTTTTCTTGGGGGTTATCTGTTGGTGTAGAACCACCTGATATTGAAACTCGTATTGAGATTTTACTTAAAAAAGCTGAAAGTAATGGTATCGATTTGCCAAGAAATTGTGCGTTGTTTATTGCACAGCAAGTGGTTGCCAATGTTCGTGAGCTCGAAGGAGCGTTAAATAAAGTTGTGGCGATTTCACGCTTTAAAGGTTCAGCTATTGATTTGGATGTGGTACGTGAATCTTTGAAGGATGTACTTGCGATTCGTGCGCGTACTATTAGTACTGAAAATATTCAGCGTGTGGTGAGTGAATATTTCCGTATTCCTTTGAAAGAGTTAGTTGGACCAAAGCGTACACGGATCTATGCGCGTCCACGTCAGTTGGCAATGGGGTTAGCCCGTGAGCTGACAGGGGATAGCTTCCCTGAAATCGGTATGGCATTTGGTGGTCGTGACCACAGTACCGTGATGCATGCATGCGAAAAAGTGCAAAGCTTATGTAATGAAGACCCGATTTTTAATGAAGATTATAAAAATCTCATGCGCTTACTTCAAAGCTAATTTTTGATCAAATTATGTTCTTGCAATGCGATATAATCTGCCGCATAGTACAGGACTAAAAATATATTTATCCTATCATTTTTAATTTGTGTTTAGAGGAATTCCACAGTGCGTTTGAAAATCGCGAAAGAGAGCTTACTCAATGTTTTGTCTAATGTAGTGGGTGCTGTTGAACGCCGTCATACCTTAAACATTCTTTCAAACGTTAAAATCCAAGTGACCGAGCAGGCATTAATCATTACAGGTTCTGACTTGGAAGTGGAATTGGTCGCAAGTACCACCCTTGCTGAAGGGGCATGTATCCAAGCAGGTCAAACGACTGTTCCTGCGCGTAAGTTGATGGATATTTGTAAGTCTTTACCGACAGCAGCATTGATTGATTTACAAATTACTGAAGATCAGCGTTGTATTTTAAAATCAGGCAATAGCCGTTTTGTGTTGGGGACTTTACCTGCTGAAGACTATCCATTATTAGCTAATGAAAATAGTCAAGGGACACAAGTTCAAGTGACTGAACGTGAATTAAAACGTTTATTTGAAAAAACGGCATTTGCAATGGCAGTGCAAGACGTGCGTTTCTATTTGACAGGGACATTGCTTGAAATTGATCAAAATCAATTGCGTGCAGTTACTACAGATGGTCATCGTTTGGCAATGTGTGAAACCTTAGCTGAATCTAATGCAACACAGTTGGTACAAGCGATTGTGCCACGTAAAGCGGTTGCAGAATTACAACGTTTATTGAGTATTGAAGATGATCAACTGGTTTTATTGATCGGACGTGAATTACTCAATGTGACGATTCAAGCACCGAGTCGTGATAAAGAACAAGGTGACATTACAGTACGCTTCACGACCAAACTTATTGATGGGAAATTTCCTGATTATCGCCGTGTGATTCCACGTGGTGGTGATAAAAATGTATTGATTGCACATGATGTGTTTAAGCAATCTTTGCAGCGTGTGGCAATTTTAAGTAATGAAAAATTACGCGGTGTATTCTTAAACTTCAATGCTGATTCTTTGCAATTGCGTGCCAATAACCCAGAGCAAGATGAGGCGGTTGAAGACTTAGCGATCCAATATAACAACACTCCAATGGAAATGTCTTTTAATGCACAATATATCTTAGAGGTATTAGGTGTGTTAGATGGTGATGATGTGTCAATGACCATGACTGAGGCAAATCAGTCGGTATTGGTGCAAGATCCAACCCAAGACAACCAAACCTATGTTGTGATGCCGATGCGTGTTTAATCTTCGGTCTAACGTTTAAGATCATGCAGATTACACGGCTTAATATACAGCGTGTTCGAAATTTAAAAGCGGTTGCACTCCATGAGTTGCAGCCGTTTAATGTCTTTTATGGCAAAAATGGTTCAGGAAAGACTTCTGTTTTAGAGGCGATACATTTGCTTGCGACAGGGCGTTCGTTTCGAACGCATATGCCAAAACATTATATTCAAAATGACACTGCAGATGCGTTGATCTTTGCTCAATCTGCGACTGAAAAGATTGGAATGCAGAAATTACTCAGTGGTGAGCAACTGATTAAGGTCAATGGTGACTCTGTCGCAACACAAGGGCAGTTGGCTAGGATTCTACCTTTACAACTTATCGATCCTTTAAGCACAGATATTATTGATCATGGGGCAAAACCTAGGCGACAGTTACTCGATTGGCTTATGTTTCACGTGGAACCTGATTTTTATCATGCATGGCAATATTATTCACGGGCGTTAAAACAGCGCAACAGTCTCTTAAAAATGCAGCGTAATCTCAGCTTACAAGATCTTGAGCCGTGGAACAAAATGCTGAGTGAATATGGTGAGATTTTACATTCACAACGCGTGGAAATTGTTGAGCAATGGAAAACCTATTTGGCAGAAGATCTTGCTGTATTGTTGCCAAATTTAAGCATTGAAATGGACTATAGTGCAGGGTTTCATGTAGAGCAAGGACTAGCACAAGACTTGATTCAATATCATCAAAAAGATGTTGAGCGCCGCTATACGGAGTATGGCCCACATCGTGCTGATTTGCGTTTAAAAACCACAACAGGCGATGCTGATGTAGTGCTATCTAGAGGGCAAAAAAAGTTGCTCATCATAGCATTAAAACTGTCACAAATTGCCATGTTACATGCCTGTAATAAGGAAACTGTGGTATTATTAGATGATGTGACAGCAGAATTAGATTTAACTGCACAACAGCGTTTAATTGAACGATTAAGCCAACTTGGGAGTCAGGTTTTTTTGACGACTTTGGATCAAGATTCAGTAAAAAAACATTTACATGATTTGTCTATTTCCTACCAATTATTCAATGTTGACAACGGTCAAGTTCAACGTGTTGCGCCATGATTTTTTATTTTACGCTAATTCATTTAGACCTATTTTTCACTAGGGAGAAACCATGAGTTCAGAAGATCAAATCGCTTCTCAAACAGATCCAACCACTGAAAAGGCTTATGATTCCTCTAGTATCAAAGTATTACGTGGTCTAGACGCAGTCCGTAAGCGTCCTGGAATGTATATTGGTGATACAGATGATGGTTCAGGCTTGCATCATATGGTGTTTGAGGTTGTTGATAACGCCATTGATGAAGCTTTAGCGGGTCATTGTGATGAGATTATCGTCACCATTCATGAAGATGAGTCGGTGAGTGTGTCTGATAATGGACGCGGTATTCCAACAGATATTCACCCTGAAGAAGGTGTGTCTGCGGCAGAAGTTATTTTAACGATTCTGCATGCAGGCGGTAAGTTTGATGATAACAGTTATAAAGTATCGGGCGGTTTGCATGGTGTAGGCGTTTCGGTTGTAAATGCTTTATCGAGTAAATTGGAACTCACCATTAATCGTGCAGGACATATTCACCAACAAGAGTATAAACATGGTGATCCTGTTTATCCTTTAAAAGTGATTGGTAATACAGAGATTACGGGAACAACTGTACGTTTTTGGCCGAGTGCTGAAACTTTTAGTCAAACCATTTTTAATGTTGATATTTTAGCGCGTCGTTTGCGTGAACTGTCTTTCTTAAATGCGGGCGTTCGCATTGTTTTACGTGACGAGCGTATTCATGCTGAACACATTTTTGATTATGAAGGTGGTTTATCTGAATTTGTAAAATATATTAATCAAGGTAAAACACATCTCAATGATATTTTTCATTTCACTTCACAAATTGCTGAATCTGGCATCACTGTGGAAGTGGCTTTGCAGTGGAATGACAGCTATCAGGAAAATGTGCGTTGTTTTACCAATAATATTCCACAAAAAGACGGCGGTACGCATTTAGCAGGTTTCCGTGCAGCGTTAACACGTGGCTTAAATCAATACCTTGAAAATGAAAATATTCTCAAGAAAGAAAAAGTTGCGGTGACAGGTGATGATGCACGTGAAGGTTTAACTGCGATTGTGTCAGTCAAAGTGCCTGATCCAAAATTCTCATCACAAACCAAAGAAAAATTGGTATCGAGCGAAGTGAAACCTGCGGTTGAGCAGGCGATGAATAAATCCTTCTCTGAATATTTATTGGAAAATCCTGCGGCGGCTAAATCGATTGCAGGTAAGATCATTGATGCAGCACGTGCGCGTGATGCAGCACGTAAAGCACGTGAAATGACACGCCGCAAGAGTGCTTTGGATATCGCAGGTTTGCCAGGTAAATTGGCAGATTGCCAAGAGAAAGATCCAGCATTGTCTGAACTTTACTTGGTCGAAGGTGACTCTGCGGGCGGTTCTGCAAAACAGGGTCGTAACCGTAAGATGCAAGCAATTTTGCCGTTAAAGGGTAAAATTCTGAACGTGGAACGTGCACGTTTTGACAAAATGATTTCTTCACAAGAAGTAGGTACGTTGATCACAGCATTAGGCTGTGGCATCGGACGTGAAGAATACAATCCTGATAAGCTGCGTTATCACAAAATCATTATCATGACCGATGCGGACGTGGATGGTTCACATATTCGTACGCTTTTATTGACATTCTTCTTCCGTCAAATGCCTGAATTGGTGGAACGTGGTCATATTTATATTGCACAGCCACCATTGTATAAATTGAAAAAAGGTAAGCAAGAACAGTACATCAAAGACAATGATGCTTTAGAGACTTTCCTGATTTCAAATGCAATTGATGAATTAGAATTGCATATCAGTGCAGATGCACCTGCAATCCGTGGTGAAGCATTGGCAAATGTAATTGCTGATTATCAAACATCACAAAAAAGTTTGCATCGTTTGACAGTGCGCTATCCTGCAACATTATTAGATGGTTTGCTCGGCTTAGAAGCATTTAAGTTGGATCAAACGACAGATCAAAACTATGTACAAGATTGGGCTGAGAAGCTTCGTGTGGGAATTGAAACTGCACAACCAAGTTTACGTCCTGAATTGAGTATTGAAAGTTTTGATCGTGAAGATGCTGAAGGCATTCGCTCAACTGTTTATTTCCCGCGTATCACCATTTATGTGCATAATTTACCGCATCACTATTTGTTAGATGCAGGTTTATTGGGCTCAAGTGAATATATTCGTTTGTTGAAAAACTCGAAAAGTTGGTTCGCTTTGTTGGAAAATGGCGCATATTTACAAAAAGGTGAGCGTAAAATTAATGTGTCAAATTTCCATCAAGTTTGGCAGCACATCCTTTCTGACTCACGCCGTGGCATGATGATCCAACGTTATAAAGGTTTAGGTGAGATGAATGCGGAACAACTTTGGGAAACCACGATGGATCCTGAAAACCGTAATATGCTACAAGTGACGGTGGATGATGCGATTGAAGCTGATCGTATGTTTGCATGTTTAATGGGTGATGACGTTGAACCACGCCGTGCATTTATTGAAGAAAATGCGTTAAATGCAGATATTGATGCTTAATTAATTTCTAGCCCAATATGTTTAGATCCCCCTGAATATGAGTATTCAGGGGGATTTTTCTTGCTGTTTTGTATTTATTTTTAGAATCTTTGTACGTTCATGATTTTTTTATCAAAATGTCTTATTTCTATGCCACTATCTTGTTAGACAACATGAGATAAAACAAGGGGCTAGAGTTATGGATAATCAGTTAGAACATACGCGTGATATTTGGGTGAATGCTTTTTTTACAGGCAACTACGAGGTTTTAGCGCAGTATGAAGATGCGCAATTTAAGGTGGTTTATGAGCAAGAAGGGCGTGTGGAGAGTAATTTTACGCGCTATGAAAAGATTGCTCATGCTGTAAAAAATGGCGTGTGGAAGCCACAGAAACCTAATGTACAAAGTGAGGATTATGAGTTTAATCGTGATCAAACAGTATGTTTAATAAAAATTTATTTAGAAGATGAAAGTACAGTGATTCAGGAAAAATGGACATTTCAAGAAGATTGGAAAATTACTGAACTCAGGTTTTGTACAACAGAACATCATATTGAATCATAATTTTATACTTCGTGTTTCATGTTTGAATAAAGGCACTTGAAATAGCATGTTTAGGTGCTTTTTATCATGCTTAAGAGATCCAAATGATCTTTTATTGATAAAAAATAAAGAAAAATAACCTAAAAAATCTTAAATAAAGCTGTGGATAACTTTAATTTGTCAGGTTAAAATACGCAAAAATAAGTAAAATCATCGAAAAAAATATCAATATATTCATTTTTCAGTTCTAAATTTCATTTGTTGATCGTTCATTTGGGATTTTTGAATTTAAAAAAATAAGCTTTGTTTTATATTGTAGGGGGAAATGAATTTAAATTTAAAAGAGATGAGTTTTTGAAGCTTGTCTAAGATGTTGGAGTTGAAACAGAGAATAAATCACATATCAGTATTTTAAATATGTTCCACGCGGTAAATATTAAGCTATAACTAAAAGTTATAATTTAAGTTTTATGGTTTTTAGAATGTCTACATGCTTGAAATATAATCATTAAAAAATATAAGCACGGACAGAAACAGCAGAACCAGAAGGGAGATAAAAGAGGCAGAGAAAGTAATATCAAAATTACTTTCTCTTGATCAAACATTATTCTTCAAAAGAACTCTCAAGCGCTTCGAGTTCCATCATGAGTTCAAGCATCTGTTCTTCTGCTTGTTCAAGTTTAGTTTTTAATTCAGTTTGTTCACTCATGAGTTTGAGTAAATCATCTTTACGGCTTGCATCATATAATGCTGTATCCGCAAGAGACTCCTCAATTTCAGCTAAACGAGGCTGAATTTTACTGATTTGTGTGTCTAATTTTTCGATATTTTTGCGAATAGGGCGGGTTTGTTCACGGCGTTGTGCGGCAAGCTTACGTTGTGCTTCTTTATCGACTTTAGAAACTTGAGGTTTTACTTCGACTTGAGATTGTAATGGGGTAACAGGTTCTTGACCTTTTTTCATCATTTCAACACGTGCTTGACGTAGCCAAGTTGCATAGTCTTGTAAGTCACCATCAAATTCTTTGCTTTGACCATTGTGCACCAAAATCAGTTCATCACAGACGGAGGCGATCAGTTGGCGTTCGTGTGATACTAAAACGACAGCACCTTCAAAATCTTGTAATGCCATGGTGAGTGCGTGACGCATATCTAAGTCTAAATGGTTGGTTGGCTCATCGAGAATGAGTACATTCGGTTTTAACCAAACAATCAGGGCTAATGCTAGACGTGCACGTTCACCCCCTGAAAAGCTTTCACTCGGAGTATCCATACGTTCGCCGCTAAAACCAAAGCTGCCTAAAAATGAGCGTAGCGTTGCTTCGCTGATTTTAGGGTCAGCAATACGGGCAAGTTGCAACATTGGGCTAGCATTGCCATCGAGTGCATCCATTTGATGCTGTGCAAAATAACCAATATTGAGTAATTCAGAAGGTTTGCGAATGCCTTGAAGTAAGGCTAAGTCACCTACGAGCGATTTAATTAAGGTCGATTTACCTGCACCATTCATCCCTAATAAGCCAATACGACTACTTGGGGTAATTTGTAAATTAACATTGGTAATAATCAGTTTATCGCCATAACCGACATCTGCGTGTTCTAAAGTCAGTAGAGGTGAACTCATTTTACTTGGTTCACGAAAACTGAAGGTAAATGGCGTGTCGATATGTGCAGGTGCAAGTTCTTGCATACGCTCAAGTTGTTTTATTCGGCTTTGTGCTTGGCGTGCTTTGGTGGCTTTGGCTTTAAATCGATCAATAAATTTTTGTAAATGTGCTTTGGCTTCTTCTTGTTTTTCAAAAGCTTGTTGTTGTTGCGCTAAACGCTCTGCACGGGTTGTTTCAAAAGTAGAATAATTACCTGTATATAAAATTAATTCTTGATTTTCAATATGTAAAATATGATCGGTAATTGCGTCTAAAAAGTCTCGGTCATGCGAAATTAAAATTAATGTGCCTTCGTAAGCTTTTAACCAATCTTCTAACCATAAAATTGCATCTAAATCCAAATGGTTGGTCGGCTCATCAAGTAACAGCAAATCGGAACGACTCATCAGCGTACGTGCCAAATTGAGGCGCATCCGCCATCCACCTGAGAAACTTGAGACTAAGCGTTCAGATTGATGCTCAAAAAAACCTAAACCTGCCATCAATTGTGATGCTTTTGATGGTGCTGAGTAACCATGAATTTCGTCAAAACGACTATATAAGTGTGCTAATTCAGTATCAGTTAAATTTTGAGGATCATTGAGTTTGTGTTGAATTTCCCAATATTCTTCATCACCCGACAGCACAAAATCAATTGCTTTCATCTCTAAAGCTTTAATTTCTTGTGCCATGTGTGCCACAGTCCATACATTTGGACGTGTGAGGCTGCCACTGTCAGATTCGATTCCACCTAATAATGCTGAAAATAAGGTTGATTTACCTGCACCATTGACCCCAGTTAAACCAATTTTCCAACCTGGATGAAGTTGCATGGATGCCTTTTGAAATAAAATACGTCCACCGCGGCGTAAAGAAAGTTGTTCTAACTGAATCATGAATAAAAGCTATATTGGAAAATAGATATGCCATTTTAATAGATAATTTAACTTGAACCAAAATAATAGCGTGATTCATGATAATTTATCTATTTGGGTAAATATAAACTACTGCTTTTGTATATAAAAGCAGATAAAAATAATTTTTTGTGATACAAATCATATTAAAATATATAGGATAAAAACTGCAGTAAGGAGAAAATAAACTGTGTTTAAAATAAAAATATTAAATTTAGGGGCATTACTATCATGCATTCTGTTTAATTCAACATTGGTGCAAGCCAAACAAACAGTGTGTGTTTTTGATGTGCAAGGACGTTCAGGGGATATTTTTAAAGGCATGGAGGAGTGGGCTTTAGCATCCCAAAGTGCTAGAGCGGATATTAAATTGATTCCTTATCCTAAGGAAGAAGAAGCAGATGCAGCTTTTAAAGCAGGTAAATGTGATGGTGTGTATCTGACATCGTTAAGAGCACGTTATTACAATAAATTTGCCGGTTCTATTGATGCATTGGGCGCTGTACCTAATATTACCATTGCTGAAAAAGCCATTAAGTACGCTTTGGATAAAAGAAATGCGAAGCGCATGATTTCTAAAGTGAATGGAAATACCTTTGAAGTGGCGGGGATTGACCAAATTGGGACAGCTTATTTATTTGTAAAATATAATAAAATTAAAAATCCTCAAGATCCAATCAAAGATTTAGAAGGACAGAAATTTTCATTTTTGGGCTATGATGAAGCACAAAGATACATGTTAAAAAAAATAAAAGCTGTTCCAGTTTCATCAGAAATATCTAATTTGGTTGCTAAATTTAATAATAATCAAGTGGATATGACAGCCGCACCGGCTTACCTATTTAAACCTTTTGAAATGCATAAAGGTCTTGGTGCGCAAGGGGCAGTTGTGATGTTTCCTGTGGTTAATGTGACGATGCTGATGGTGATACGACCTGAAAAATTTCCTTTAGGTTTTGGTGTAAATTCACGAGAAATTTTTGTTAAAAATTTACCAAGAACATTAAATTATGTAAAACGAACGGAACGCGATATTCCGAACAAATATAAATTAACCTTAACCAAGGAACAGACGACAAAATATCAAATGATCGTACGAGATGCTCGAGTAGAATTAACCAAACAGGGTGTTTATGACCCAACCATGATGTCTGTTTTAAAAAGAGCACGTTGTACGATTGAGCGGACAAACTTTGAATGTTCTTTAATGGATGAATAAAGTTTGAATGTTAAATGATGCACTACATGCTCGGTAGTGATCTTATGCTTTGAAATAAAAATCCCCAATATTTTGTTATTGGGGATTTTATTTAAAATGCTGTTACTAATAGTGAATTTGTTTTAATCGACAAAAGTCACTTTTGCGATGGCTTTCTTACTGGCTTGAATAATCAAAGTGACATTTTCTTTAACCATATAACTTGCATCTACAGCTTGCCAATCTACTTTAACGGCTCCACGTGAAACAGCATCCTTAGATTGTGCTGAATTCTTGGTTAAACCTGCTGCACGAAGAATTGAAATAATAGATACTTCACCACCAAACTCAGCACGTGAAATCGTAATTTCAGGTGTACCTTCAGGTAATTCACCTTCAGTAATCAGGTTACCTGCACCTTTATGTGCATGTTCAGCGGCGTCGCTTCCGTGAAAACGTTCTACTAATTCAAGTGCAAGAATTTTCTTCACTTCTTGTGGATTTCGTCCTTCTTTAATTTCTTTAAGTAAGATTGCAATTTCATCTAAAGATTTAAAGCTAAGAAGGTCGAAATAACGCTCAATCAGGCTGTCAGGCATCGACAATACCTTTTGGTACATCGCACCAGGTGCATCAAATACACCGATATAATTACCTAAAGATTTAGACATTTTATTTACGCCATCTAAACCTTCAAGAATAGGCACAGTAATACACACTTGTGCTTCTTGGTCATAACGACCTTGCAATGTACGACCCATCAGTAGATTAAAGGTTTGGTCTGTACCACCAAGCTCTACATCCGCTTCAAGCGCAATGGAATCATAGCCTTGAACAAGTGGGTATAAAAACTCATGAATCGCAATCGGCTGATGATTACTATAACGTTTGGTAAAATCATCACGTTCTAACATACGTGCCACAGTTTGTTGTGATGCCAATTGAATTAAATCAGCAGCAGTTTTTGTAGCAAACCATTCAGAGTTAAAACGGATTTTAGTTTTATTTGGATCAAGAATTTTGAAGACTTGTTCTTGATAGGTTTTTGCATTTTCTAAAACTTGTTCACGTGACAATGGTGGACGTGTTGCACTTTTTCCTGTTGGGTCACCGATCATTGCGGTATAGTCACCAATCAAAAAAGTAACTTCATGACCTAAATCTTGGAAAGTTTTTAGTTTATTAATTAAAACTGTATGTCCTAAATGTAAATCAGGTGCTGTTGGATCAAAACCTGCTTTAATTTTTAGAGGACGATTTTCCTTGAGTTTCTTTAATAGATCCTCTTCAGAAATAATTTCATGGGTTCCTCGTTGAATGAGGGCGAGTTGTTCTTCCGCAGGAAGGAAATTTGACATCACAAAATCCAATACATCAGTTATCTCATTTGTGCGATATACTAACATTTTTTCAGCAAAATGCAGGCAAAGAATCTCTCATGACAACAATCTATATTGGCGTAATGACTGGAACCAGCATGGACGGCGTCGATTTTGTTGCCGCTTCATTCGATCCTCTACATATCCATGCCACTCTGACAGTGCCATTTGATCCCGATTTACGTGATGAATTGATGGCACTGACTTTACCAAGTGATAATGAAATAGATCGAATGGGTAAAGCAGATGTTGCGCTTGCTACCATGATTGGTCAGGCAATCAATCAACTGATTCAAGAAAACAACTTAGATAAATCAAAGATTAAAGCCATTGGTTCACATGGGCAAACCATTCGTCACCGTCCTGAACATGGTTTTACCTTGCAAATTGGTGATCCCAATATTATTACTGAAATCACTCAAATTCCTGTCATTTCAGATTTTCGTCGCCGTGATATGGCGGCAGGTGGGCAGGGTGCACCACTCGTTCCTGCTTTTCATCAGTCACTTTTTCAACATCCCACGATTCATCGCGTAATTTTAAATTTAGGCGGCATTGCCAATGTGAGTTTATTACCTGCAGGTCAGCCTGATGAAGTTTATGGTTTTGACACAGGACCAGCGAATATTCTTATGGATGCATGGTGCCATCGCTATACAGGGCAACCTTATGACGAAAATGGCAATTGGGCCGCATATGGACAACCGATTCGTAGTTTATTAGACCGTTTACAAGCACATGAGTTTTTCTCTAAAGAACCACCCAAAAGTACAGGACGTGAAGACTTTAATTTAGAATGGCTAGATGAGCAGATCGCAGACTGGAAGAATGATCTAGAATATGATGAACTTGAAGATACGCCTGAAAATGTGCAAGCAACTTTATTAAAACTTACAACCCGTGCAATTAAAAAAGCCATCTATCGTTCACCTTTAGATACAGGTGAAGTCTATGTCTGTGGCGGTGGAGCTTATAATTCACATTTGCTTGAGCAATTACGTTGGCGTTTACGTAAACACAATTGGTCAGTACAAACGACATCGGCATTAGGATTGTCCCCAACTTGGGTCGAGGCAACAGCATTTGCTTGGTTGGCAATGCGTTTTGATCAACAGCTTAGTGGTAATTTACCTGCTGTGACAGGGGCAAAGGGTTATCGTGTTTTAGGGACGATCACAACGGTTTAATCGCTCTTATCATTCAATTTAAAATATAAAATGAGGTCGAAATTGTTAAACAATTCTCGACCTATTTAGCCTGATGTATGTCCTATTCTGCTGTTAAAAAAAGTGCCATAAACTCTCAATATCAATAAAAAATTGAATTGAGTATAAGTATGGCTTTACAAACACAACGTTTAACTGAATATCAACGTGAAGGTCTGCATTTTGATGTGATTGACTCAGGTCCTTTAGATGGACAGATTTTTGTTTTATTGCACGGTTTTCCTGAAACAAATAAAAGTTGGCAAGAAACTGCCCAGATTTTAAATGAGGCAGGTTATCGTACTTTTACAGTTAACCAAAGAGGCTATAGTTTAATGGCACAACCCAGCAAACGCCGTGATTATCGTAGTTCGGCATTGGTTGAAGATGTCAATGCTTTACTTGATTTGATTGCACAATCTGTCTATTTGGTGGGGCATGATTGGGGCGCAGTGGTGGCTTGGGATGTGGCACAGCGATATCCTGAAAAAATCAAGCATCTGATTACTATTTCAGTACCGCATAAAGCAGCTTATATACGTTCCATGTTAATGAGTAATCAACTACTGAAATCCTATTATATGGGGTTATTTCAACTACCTAAAATTCCTGAATTACTCTTTGAAAAATTTCCAAAAATTGGTTTGGGGTTATTGAAAAATACTGGCATGACAGAACAACAGTTACAAGACTTTCAACAAGATATTGTGACTGAAAAAAGATTAAGCCCTGCATTAAACTGGTATCGAGGCATACCCTTTAGTTCCAATAAAAACTTACTCAAAGCTGTGACTGTACCCACATTATTTATTTGGGGGAAACACGATGCTGCGATTGGTTATAAAAGTGTGGAACTCAATCATCAATATATCGATGCCCCGTATAAAGAAATTATTATGGATGCGACGCACTGGATTCCTGTGCAAAATGCCAAGGAACTGAGCGGATACATTTTAGAAACTGTGGCTTAAATGATGATATAAATTGCAATAAAAATGCCCTCGAAGTTCAGGGCATTTTAAAAATCTGTTTTAATCTTAGATTGAAAATGAAGAACCGCAACCACAGGTTGTTGTTGCATTTGGATTATCTACAATAAAACGAGAACCTTCTAAACCTTCAATATAATCGACTTTTGAACCGACTAAATACTGGTAGCTGAGTGAATCTACCAACATTTTAACATCGCCATTACTAAATTCAGCATCATCATCATTCATGCTTTCAGCAAAGTTAAAGCCATAAGAAAATCCTGAACAGCCGCCGCCAGTGACATAGACACGTAACATAAGTTCTTGATTACCTTCACTATCACGAAGTTGACGAACTTTATTCGCTGCATTATCAGTTAGTTCAAGAGCTTGGGCATTCATGGGGATATTCCTCAAACGAGTTCGATTGTGTCTTACAAACAAAAAGACCATATATAGTATACCTAATATATGGTCAGTCTGTGAACTTTAAAGTCAATTCTGAGTAAAATTGTTGGTTTTTACTCTAAATTATTTATAGTTCTCGTCTTGAAGGGCGCATTCAAAGTTTTTAGGGTCATTTTTACAACGGAACTGCCATAAAAGTTTCATCATTTGCTTATTATAAACCCCTTGCTTTGTTAAGCTGATTCGAGATTCACGCATTAGTTTTTGATAGCCTGGTTTATCGGCAGCTGGAACTTGCATCCAATATTTTGCTGGAATATCTGCTTTCATTTTACCGATAATGCCAAAAGCACGTGGTAATTGCGCTTTGACCCAATCACGAGATTTTTGCCCAAAACCTTCTGGGAATTTGTCTTTGCGAATAATTAAATTACCTGTCACTTGTAAAATAGGGTAGTTCACAATCGCACCTTTCGTGCCTAAACCTTTATGTAATTCTAAGGGTTTAAACACCGCAGCAGGCGCACCAATAATATCTACCTGTCCGTTATTGAACTTTGCACCAAAGTTGGTAACATCCGCACTCACCGCTTGGGCACCCACTTGTTGTACCATGATTTTTTGTGCTTGGTCATAGTCTAGAACTGCAATTTTTTTACCAGCGGCTTTCGCCACAGTATTGATATTACGATCATTGACCATCAAGAATGCATCACCTACAGGAATGACCCCGACAACCTCATATTGACCGTTAGTCATATATTTTGCAAAGTTCGGTGAACTTAAACCTTGCATAATTTTAACCGCAAGATTTAAGTCAGGAATAGCCCCAATTGCATCGAGTGAACCTGTAAAATTATTAAATTGACGACCACGCATGCCTGTGACACTGATCCCATCACATTTTCCTGCTTTGAAATCTTCTGCAATGACGGCTTCGTTTTGATTAACTTTGAGTTCAATGTCAGCCCCCCATGTTTTAGCGGCAAGCTGATAATCTTTCATGAGATTAAATACGTCACCATTTTTTCCAACTAAGTCAAATACACAGACCACTTGTTTGGCTTGGGCGCTGGAGATTGCAGTACATAAACCTGCTGCAATTAAGAGTGTCTTAGACCAACTCATTTTATTTTCCTTTCCGTGATTAAATTATTGTTTTGATAGGTGCTGTGTGAAGAGTCTTATTCTTGCGCAGGCATCTTGATATAAGATTAAGTGTTAAGCATTTGCTCAACAATGACTTAAATGACAAATTATAAGCTAAAAAAAAACCCAGAATTAATTCTGGGTTTTTCTTTTTAAATCAATATTATTCGCCTGCTAAAGAGCACTCGAAGTTTGCTTTATCGACAGAGCAGCGTGCTTTTTTCAATACAGACATCATGCTCGCATCATAGATGCCCATTTTTGTTAATTCTAAACGTCCGTCACGCATGAGCTTTTGATATTTTAATTTATCATCAGCAGTCAAGTTTACTTTATATTTCGCTGGGATAGATGCTTCTAAGCGACTAATCATTGAAAAACTCTTTGGTAAGTTCTTCACGAAATAATCACGAGACTTTTGACCAAAACCTGCAGGGAATTTTTCTGGGCGAATTAAGAAGTCAGCTGTAATTTGTAGCACTGGGAAGTTAAATACTGCACCATTTGCACCTAAGCCTTTGTTTAATTCTAAAGGTTTATATGCATATGCTGGCGCACCGATCATATCAACTTGACCGTTATTGAATTTTGCAGCAAAGTTAGAGATATCAGAAATAACCGCTTGTGCACCAACACGTTGTACCATAACTTTTTGTGCTTGGTCATAGCCTAAAACTGCGAATTTTTTACCCGCTGCTTTTTCAATTGAGTTAATGCTCTTGTCACGAACAAAAATGAATGCAGAACCTAAAGGTGCAATACCTGCAACTTCATATTTTTTACCACCAAGATTCGACACCATTTTGCCTGCGTTACGCGCATCAAGAGCAAAAGTAATCGCTTTTTGTGCAATCGCATTACTTGGCGCACCACCTAAAGAATCGATAGAACCAACAAATTTGTTATATTGACGTGCACGCATTGCTGTCATGAATACGCCGTCACATTTACCTGCTTTAAAGTCGTTATCAGCAACAGCTTCATCTTGTTTAGGGATCAGAGTCACATCTGCTCCCCAACCTTTTGCAGCTAAAGCCCATTCTTGTGCCATTTGGAATGATTCACCAGATTTACCAAGTAAATCAAATACACATACATTGATAGCCGCATTTGCATTGGCAGCGGTTAAACCTAAGATTGTTGTTGCAGCGAGCGCTATTTTTTTCATAATTTGGTCCTTGTCAATTATACGTCCATAATTGGAGTTTCTTTTAAACGCAATCTTAATCAACTTTTTTTAAAAAAAATAGAGCTTTTACTCCATTTTTTTATCTATTTTAGATCATTGCATTATTTAAATTTTCATTGTAAATCAGTTAAAAAAAATTAAGTTAAATTATTTAAGATTTTGTATTTTATTGTATTTTTGAATTTATATATTATGCAATATTTTATAAAAAATAATTTGTGTATTAAAATACTGAATAAATTGAACGTAACAGTTTATGTTTGATTACAACAAAAACCTCTTTTTCCTACATTAAGCAGAGTGAATCTTTCACAAGCCGAATCGTTTTTTATGACAGACAGCTAGGAGTCAACAGGACTGTAAATAAAATGTGCATATTATACAGTCCTGATACGGTTATTCATCAGTCAATGAGCATTCAAAGTTAGTACGTTCTACGGTACAACGTGCACGCTTAAGAACGGACATCATGGTTGCATCATAAACGCCTTGTTTTGTCAGTTCTATACGGACTTCGCGTAAGAGTTTTTGATATTTGATTTCATCTTCTTTTGAGATATTCAGTTTATATTTTGTGGGAATTTCAGCCTCTAGCCGCTCAATAAGTTTAAATGTTTTTGGCAATCTTTTGAGCGACCAAGCACGTGATTGGCTACCAAAACTATTAGGAAATTGGTCTGCTTTGATGATGATGTCTGCTGTGACATGCATAACGGGATACGTAAACATGGCACCTTTAGTACCTAAGCCTTTGTAAACTTCTAAGGGTTTAAAGGCATATGCTGGTGCAGGTACAGAGTCAACTTCACCTGAATTAAATCTTTTGACAAAATTTGATAAATCGGAAGGAACCCCGATTGCGCCGACACGATCAACCGCAGCTTTTTGTGCTATATCATAATGTAAATAAGCAAATTTAACCCCTTTAGCTTTTTCAAATGAGTCGATTTTGCGGTCACGAACGAAAATATAAGCCATACCCAAGGGACTGATACCCGCTAGTTCATATTTGATACCATTTTTAACAGAAATGAGTCTTTTATCATTACGTTTATCAAGTGCATAGGCAATTGCTTTTTGGGCAATTGCATAGCTTGGAACACTTCCTAATGCATCAATAGAGCCACCAAACTTATTATATTCACGCGAACGCATTGTGGTCATCGCAACAGCATCACATTTATTCGTTTTAAAATCTTTATCAGCTTGTTCTTCTGACTTGTAAGCAACGAGGTTGATATCTGCCCCCCAATTTTTAGCAGCTAAAGCCCATTCTTCCATGACTTTATATGATTCGCCAGCCTTACCTAAAAGGTCAAATACACAGACATTTTGTTTTGCTTGTGCTATTGAAGGAATACATATCCCGAAGGCACAAACTAAAAATAATTTTTTTTTCATTGTTATTTCCTTAACTTTTTATCTAACTTAACCCATAAGTTTTTATTATTTTTAACATAAAAAGAGAATCATAATCCAATACTAAGCGCTGAGTGGTAAGGAGATACTCAACCTTAAATTTTTTAAAGATCACGCAATATATTTAGTGCTTGTTTAAATATAGATGATTTGATCTTATAAAGCGGAAAATGGAGAATACAGAAAAAACTTGAAGTTTGAAAAATGAGCAATTAATATAGCGCTCAAATCAGCCATTGTGGCTTTGATCAATAATGATTTCAATTGACATTTAACCTTTATTCATCTTGTACGTTGCCTTTGACAAGAGTCTCTTTACACTTAACTGGTTGCAGGATGACCATAATATCTTGATTTAACCCGCCATTTATTTGATCCAAAACAGCAGAATTGTATTTGGAATATTCGGGAGAAAAATCATGTTGTTAACTGTACTTATGCACTTTGGTTTGCAATAAAACCATATAAAACTGAACGCTTTAAATTGCGTGAAAAATTTAAAAACTTTTTAAAGAATATAAATGCTTTCGGTACGTTGTTTTAATGAAAAATGACGCGCGTACTGACATTTAAAAAATTGTTAGTGAAAATATGAATAAATATGTAAATCAACCTTTTGCCAATGATGTGCAACAAGGTGAGATGGAGAGTTTTACTGAAATTCATCCATTGGCGAAGCTATGGGCTTTTCGTTTTTTAGTTGAATTAGGTGGTGCAAAAGAGTTTATTTCAGACAATTGTTTTAATAATCAGTGGATTGCAAAACAGTTGGGCTTTTCTGAACCTCTGTTAAATGATCAATTTAACGAGCAAGCTGCCTATCAAGAACTTAAACAGCTTCATCAAAATATTGAACAGCAGCATTTAAATCAGCCATTTCAATTTAGTGAAGAATTACAATTTAATCTTAAATTATTACAACAGCTTTTAGATTTAAATGATGTTGAAAGTCTGATTTTAGGTTTTGTGATTTTACTCAATAGTGAACAACTTTTAGATGATATTGCAGATACATTAGGCGAGTTAACAGCGTCTAAAACCTTACGTGCGTTAGCGATTGTGTTGGATGTGCCTTATGAAGAAATTCGTCAAGCACTCTCTACACAAGGACGATTACAGCGTAGTGGTTTAGTCAGTTTACAGCAGTATTACCGTAATTATTTACGTATTAAATTAAGTTTAGTCTCAAATCAATTGGTGGATAAATTACTGGTTAAAGCCAATGATGTGATGGATTTGTTCACGGGTACGATTAATAAAAGTGATAGGGCTGAACTTACGATTCAAGATTATCCTCATCTACAAAAAGATTTAAATTTATTGTTGGCTTATTTAAAACAAGTCAAAAATACCAAACAAAAAGGTGTAAATATCTTCCTTTATGGAAGCTCAGGTACAGGTAAAACGCAGCTATGTAAAGTCTTAGCTGCTGAGTTAGCGGTACAACTTTTTGAAATTTCTTATGAAGATGCGGATGGTGATGCCATTTCTGCAACAGGACGTTTATGTGCTTATCGTGCAGCACAATGTATTTTTGACAGCCAATCTGCTTTATTGATGTTTGATGAAGTTGAAGATGTATTTAATGATACTGAAAATGGAATGGGAATGAAAAGTACTGCCCAGAGTCGTAAGGCTTGGGTAAATCGTATTTTAGAGCAAAACCAAACACCTACCATTTGGGTGTCTAATTCTGATCAGCTTGATCCTGCATTTATTCGTCGCTTTGATATGGTCTTGGAAATAAAAGTACCGCCGAAAAAGCAACGTATGAACTTTATTGTTAAACAATGCGGTCATGAATTAGACCGAATGTATCAAGAAGCATTTTCAAATATCGAACAGCTTTCACCTGCGATTTTAAATCGTAGTTATAAAGTTGCGAAAATGGCAAAAATGCACAATGACAATTTAGCGTTACCCAATAGTATGACGAAATTAATTTCAAATACATTAAAGGCGCAAGGTTTTCGTGCAGTTAAATTACAAGACAGTAATGCTTTGCCACAATTTTATGACCTGAGCTATATCAATACATCCTCTAACCTAAAAGACATTGCCACAGGAATTCAACGCCATGGTTTTGGTCGCTTATGTTTATATGGTGCATCAGGTACAGGTAAAACGGCATTTGCACGTTGGTTGGCTGAATTCATTGATCAACCTTTGCTGATCAAGAGAGGCTCTGACTTAATTTCACCTTGGGTTGGGCAAACTGAACAAAACTTAGCACAAGCTTTTGCTGAAGCTGAAGAGCAGCAAGCGGTATTATTGTTAGACGAAGTCGATAGCTTATTACAAGATCGACGACAAGCAAGTAAATCTTGGGAAATTTCACAAGTAAACGAGTTCTTGGTTCAAATGGAAAGTTTTAACGGCATTGTTGTTGCAACGACCAACCGTTTTGAAGAATTAGACCAAGCTGCTTTACGTCGTTTCGATTTTAAAATGCACTTTGATTTCTTAACCTATGCACAGCGTTTTGCTTTATTGGAAAATGTTTGCCAACAATTAAATCTTGAAATAGACGAAGTTCAAATCAAAGCACACCTACAAGGACTAAATCGTCTTTGTGCAGGAGACTTTGCTGTTATTGTTCGCCAAGCATGTTTTCAGCCATTTAAAAATGTAAATGCTGTACTACAACACTTACATGAAGAAATGGCTGTTAAATATAAAACTTCACAAAGTATTGGATTTACCGCATCAAATTGATGCGGTTTTTCTTTTTTAATCGAAAATTAAAAAATGTAGACTAAATTTTCAGCAGTGATAATGAAAAATAAATTACAAAAATGCTTTAATTGTGAAAAAAATAATTAAAATTGATTAAAAAATAGATAAAAAAACATTTTTTTAACGATTTTCGTAGAAAAAATACCCATGCAATAAAAAACTTTAAAAAAAGGGGTTGCGTCGTATCTGAAATGCTGTAGAATGCACATCCATCGGCGGTGATGAAGATTAAAACTTCTGATAAAACAATAACTTGATTGAATTGATTAAGTTGGGTTTTAGAAGGAAGGATTAAAAATAATTTTCATTACATGTTGACTTTCTAGAGATAGAGAGTAATATAGCCGACCTAGCTTGATGCTGACGAAGCATTAAGAAGATCATTAAGAGAATATGAAGAACAACTTGTGTGGATTTTTACTGGTTGATTGATCGAAATTATTTTCATTGATTGATGGTAGAAATTACTCGAAGTTTATTTGAGAAATTAATGTCAGAAAATTGATGAGCCAAGATTTGGTGTTTTGAATAAAGCACTATTGATTTTAAACTGAAGAGTTTGATCATGGCTCAGATTGAACGCTGGCGGCAGGCTTAACACATGCAAGTCGAGCGGGGAAAGGTAGCTTGCTACTGGACCTAGCGGCGGACGGGTGAGTAATACTTAGGAATCTGCCTATTAGTGGGGGACAACGTTTCGAAAGGGACGCTAATACCGCATACGCCCTACGGGGGAAAGCAGGGGATCTTCGGACCTTGCGCTAATAGATGAGCCTAAGTCGGATTAGCTAGTTGGTGGGGTAAAGGCCTACCAAGGCGACGATCTGTAGCGGGTCTGAGAGGATGATCCGCCACACTGGGACTGAGACACGGCCCAGACTCCTACGGGAGGCAGCAGTGGGGAATATTGGACAATGGGGGGAACCCTGATCCAGCCATGCCGCGTGTGTGAAGAAGGCCTTATGGTTGTAAAGCACTTTAAGCGAGGAGGAGGCTACTTTGGTTAATACCTAAAGATAGTGGACGTTACTCGCAGAATAAGCACCGGCTAACTCTGTGCCAGCAGCCGCGGTAATACAGAGGGTGCGAGCGTTAATCGGATTTACTGGGCGTAAAGCGTACGTAGGCGGCTTTTTAAGTCGGATGTGAAATCCCTGAGCTTAACTTAGGAATTGCATTCGATACTGGGAAGCTAGAGTATGGGAGAGGATGGTAGAATTCCAGGTGTAGCGGTGAAATGCGTAGAGATCTGGAGGAATACCGATGGCGAAGGCAGCCATCTGGCCTAATACTGACGCTGAGGTACGAAAGCATGGGGAGCAAACAGGATTAGATACCCTGGTAGTCCATGCCGTAAACGATGTCTACTAGCCGTTGGGGCCTTTGAGGCTTTAGTGGCGCAGCTAACGCGATAAGTAGACCGCCTGGGGAGTACGGTCGCAAGACTAAAACTCAAATGAATTGACGGGGGCCCGCACAAGCGGTGGAGCATGTGGTTTAATTCGATGCAACGCGAAGAACCTTACCTGGTCTTGACATAGTAAGAACTTTCCAGAGATGGATTGGTGCCTTCGGGAACTTACATACAGGTGCTGCATGGCTGTCGTCAGCTCGTGTCGTGAGATGTTGGGTTAAGTCCCGCAACGAGCGCAACCCTTTTCCTTATTTGCCAGCACTTCGGGTGGGAACTTTAAGGATACTGCCAGTGACAAACTGGAGGAAGGCGGGGACGACGTCAAGTCATCATGGCCCTTACGACCAGGGCTACACACGTGCTACAATGGTCGGTACAAAGGGTTGCTACCTAGCGATAGGATGCTAATCTCAAAAAGCCGATCGTAGTCCGGATTGGAGTCTGCAACTCGACTCCATGAAGTCGGAATCGCTAGTAATCGCGGATCAGAATGCCGCGGTGAATACGTTCCCGGGCCTTGTACACACCGCCCGTCACACCATGGGAGTTTGTTGCACCAGAAGTAGGTAGTCTAACCGCAAGGAGGACGCTTACCACGGTGTGGCCGACGACTGGGGTGAAGTCGTAACAAGGTAGCCGTAGGGGAACCTGCGGCTGGATCACCTCCTTAACGAAAGATTGACGATCGGTAAGAATCCACAACAAGTTGTTCTTCATTGAAGTATCTGAGGGTCTGTAGCTCAGTTGGTTAGAGCACACGCTTGATAAGCGTGGGGTCACAAGTTCAAGTCTTGTCAGACCCACCATTCTGACGAACACATTATTTAATTGAAAAATTAAATATTGAGTACAGGGAATTAGATATTTTAGATCTTAAGCTGGGGACTTAGCTTAGTTGGTAGAGCGCCTGCTTTGCACGCAGGAGGTCAGGAGTTCGACTCTCCTAGTCTCCACCACATTCTTACAGAATGTTAACTAGCTAATAAACAAGCAAATAAAATGATAGCTTATAGAGCTTAGTGATAAAGAAGCGTATAATACGCTGCATTGTTATTAAGCTCTGTGATTTATCACAGTTGACTGCGATCTGACGAAGACGTAGTGAATCATTAACAGAATATATTTGAGTTGAAATAAATTGTTCATACTCGTTTCAAGTAGGCAACTACAAGAAATGAGTTACTAGCGATAAAACTGAATCAAGCGTTTTGGTATATGAATTTAGATTGAAGCTGTACAGTGCTTAAGTGCACAAGACGCCAACTGTATGATTGACTGAGTAATTAGTTGATCTGTTGCTCATCCTACTTGTAGGGATGAACGACTGTTTGGGGTTGTATAGTCAAGTAATTAAGTGCATGTGGTGGATGCCTTGGCAGTCAGAGGCGATGAAAGACGTAATAGCCTGCGATAAGCTTCGGGGAGGCGGCAAATATCCTGTGATCCGGAGATTTCTGAATGGGGAAACCCACTTACCATAAGGTAGGTATCGTATGATGAATACATAGTCATACGAGGCGAACGAGGGGAAGTGAAACATCTCAGTACCCTTAGGAAAAGAAATCAATTGAGATTCCCTCAGTAGCGGCGAGCGAACGGGGATCAGCCCATTAAGTTATATGTGTTTTAGCGGAACGCTCTGGGAAGTGCGACCGTAGAGGGTGATAGTCCCGTACACGAAAGGGCACATATAATGATGACGAGTAGGGCGAGGCACGTGAAACCTTGTCTGAATATGGGGGGACCATCCTCCAAGGCTAAATACTCCTGACTGACCGATAGTGAACCAGTACCGTGAGGGAAAGGCGAAAAGAACCCCTGTGAGGGGAGTGAAATAGATCCTGAAACCGCATGCATACAAGCAGTGGGAGCCGACTTGTTCGGTGACTGCGTACCTTTTGTATAATGGGTCAGCGACTTATATTCAGTAGCAAGGTTAACCGTATAGGGGAGCCGTAGAGAAATCGAGTCTTAATAGGGCGTATAGTTGCTGGGTATAGACCCGAAACCGGGTGATCTATCCATGAGCAGGTTGAAGGTTGGGTAACACTAACTGGAGGACCGAACCCACTGTCGTTGAAAAGCCAGGGGATGACTTGTGGATAGGGGTGAAAGGCTAATCAAACTCGGTGATAGCTGGTTCTCCCCGAAAGCTATTTAGGTAGCGCCTCGGACGAATACCATTGGGGGTAGAGCACTGTTTCGGCTAGGGGGTCATCCCGACTTACCAAACCGATGCAAACTCCGAATACCAATGAGTACTATCCGGGAGACAGACTGCGGGTGCTAACGTCCGTAGTCAAGAGGAAAACAATCCAGACCGCCAGCTAAGGTCCCAAAATCTATATTAAGTGGGAAACGATGTGGGAAGGCATAGACAGCTAGGAGGTTGGCTTAGAAGCAGCCACCCTTTAAAGAAAGCGTAATAGCTCACTAGTCGAGTCGGCCTGCGCGGAAGATGTAACGGGGCTAAAATATAGTACCGAAGCTGCGGATGTATACTATGTATACGTGGTAGGGGAGCGTTCTGTAAGCCGATGAAGGTGGATTGAGAAGTCTGCTGGAGGTATCAGAAGTGCGAATGCTGACGTGAGTAACGACAAAACGGGTGAAAAACCCGTTCGCTGAAAGACCAAGGGTTCCAGTCCAACGTTAATCGGGGCTGGGTGAGTCGACCCCTAAGGCGAGGCCGAGAGGCGTAGTCGATGGGAAATTGGTTAATATTCCAATACTTCTGTGTAATGCGATGAGAGGACGGAGAAGGTTAAGTCAGCCTGGCGTTGGTTGTCCAGGTGAAAGGTTGTAGGCATGTATCTTAGGCAAATCCGGGGTACTCTATGCTGAGAACTGATAGCAAGCTGTACTTGTACAGTAAAGTGGCTGATACCATACTTCCAAGAAAAGTCTCTAAGCTTCAGTTACACAGGAATCGTACCCGAAACCGACACAGGTGGTCAGGTCGAGTAGACCAAAGCGCTTGAGAGAACTCTGCTGAAGGAACTAGGCAAAATGGTACCGTAACTTCGGGAGAAGGTACGCTGCTTTTGGTGATGGAACTTGCTTCCTGAGCTGAGAGCAGCCACAGAAACTAGGCCCCTGCAACTGTTTATTAAAAACATAGCACTCTGCAAACACGAAAGTGGACGTATAGGGTGTGATGCCTGCCCGGTGCTGGAAGGTTAATTGATGGGGTTAGCGTAAGCGAAGCTCTTGATCGAAGCCCCAGTAAACGGCGGCCGTAACTATAACGGTCCTAAGGTAGCGAAATTCCTTGTCGGGTAAGTTCCGACCTGCACGAATGGCATAATGATGGGGGCGCTGTCTCCAGCAGAGGCTCAGTGAAATCGAAATCGCCGTGAAGATGCGGTGTACCCGCGGCTAGACGGAAAGACCCCGTGAACCTTTACTGCAGCTTGACATTGAACTTTGATCTTACTTGTGTAGGATAGGTGGGAGGCTTTGAAACCGAGACGCTAGTTTCGGTGGAGCCAATCTTGAAATACCACCCTGGTAATATTGAGGTTCTAACTCTGCTCCATTATCTGGAGCGAGGACCATGTCTGGTGGGTAGTTTGACTGGGGCGGTCTCCTCCTAAAGAGTAACGGAGGAGTACGAAGGTGCGCTCAGCGTGGTCGGAAATCACGCGTAGAGTATAAAGGCAAAAGCGCGCTTAACTGCGAGACCCACAAGTCGAGCAGGTACGAAAGTAGGTCTTAGTGATCCGGTGGTTCTGTATGGAAGGGCCATCGCTCAACGGATAAAAGGTACTCTGGGGATAACAGGCTGATACCGCCCAAGAGTTCATATCGACGGCGGTGTTTGGCACCTCGATGTCGGCTCATCTCATCCTGGGGCTGAAGCAGGTCCCAAGGGTATGGCTGTTCGCCATTTAAAGAGGTACGCGAGCTGGGTTTAGAACGTCGTGAGACAGTTCGGTCCCTATCTACCGTGGGCGCTGGAAATTTGAGAGGATCTGCTCCTAGTACGAGAGGACCAGAGTGGACGAACCTCTGGTGTACCGGTTGTGACGCCAGTCGCATCGCCGGGTAGCTATGTTCGGAAGGGATAACCGCTGAAAGCATCTAAGCGGGAAGCCTACCTCAAGATAAGATTTCCCTAGGACTTTATGTCCTCTAAAGAGCCGTTGAAGACTACGACGTTGATAGGTTGGATGTGGAAGTGCAGCGATGCATGAAGCTGACCAATACTAATTGCTCGTGAGGCTTGACTATACAACACCCAAACAGTTGTATGTTTCAATGAATTCAAAGCAAAATGCTTGATTTAGTTCAAAAGCTAGTTACAATAGCAACTCAAATTATCCTGTTAATAACTCATTTGGTACGAAGTAAGGCATACACTGTAAATCACAGTTTAAATAAGACCCGAATAAGTCCATAACAGTTTGCTGGCGACAATAGCAAGAGTGAACCACCTGATCCCTTCCCGAACTCAGAAGTGAAACCTCTTAGCGCTGATGGTAGTGTGGGATTACCCATGTGAGAGTAAGTCATCGCCAGCTTTTAAATTTAAACACCCCCAACTGTAAGGTTGGGGGTGTTTTTTTATGGCGGGTGGGAAATAGCCATCAATAACAGAAACAGGTGATAAAATTATGCTAAAAAGTATTTTAATTGAAATATTTTTTAAATCTTCCTAAGTCTTTAAAATAAATTATATATAAAAAAGAAACCCCATCATCCTGATGGGGTTCTTTCATATTAGTGAGTTAGATCTGACTCCTGTCGAATCTCACATTCCTGATGCTCAGACTGTTTATTGTTGTTTTGTGTCTGGGAAACGTCCTGTTCCCTATGTTTATAGAATATGAAATTCATGCTTCTCCGAAAAGATGCAATTTGCACCACTAACTGTAAGCATTTTCTTACATCGTCATATTATAAATTTTCAATAAAAAAGCAGATCCTATGATCTGCTCTTTGTTTTCTTTTGGGTCTGTTCGATCTTAGAAATGTGCATCTAATCCGATATATGGACCTTTGAATTCAAATTTCATATCACGTTTGTCCATGTCGTCTAATTCGATATTCATGACACGGTAACCAACTTTTGCACCCAAATCCAATAATATACTTTGTACAAAGTTATATTGAACTTCTGCTTGTGCATCGGTGATTTTGACATCATTGACATTGGTATAAGTCGCTTCAGCTTTGGCACTGAAACCTGTAAATGGTAATTTTCCACCAACTTCTGCATAAATAATCGGTGAATATTCATCTACATCAACAGATTGACCGAATTGTTTTACATCACCATTTAAGCGTGTTGCACCTACACCGACATCCGCTTTAACGATATTGTCCAGAATTTCGTAATATAAAATTAAATCAGTATGATCTAAATTAATATCTGTTTTATTGATGGTATTGGCTTCAGTTTCGGTATCTAATTTTGTGTATTTCACTTTTACATTTGGAATAATTGGTACAGGATGCTCAAATGCAACAGAGGCTTGTACAGTGCCTTTACGATCTAAGTCTTGATCTGCTAATCGTTTTTCATCAATGTTGGCTTTGCCATCTATATTCCAATAGCTGATGTCACCTTTTAAGCCAATAAAATCGGCTTGTGCGAATGAGCTTAATCCTAAAACTGCAATAAACACAGGTAATTGTTTTAACTTCATAAGATCCTCTGACTGAATAGATGTATTGTGCTGAATTGTTACTTAAATACATTTCATAGTTTTATAAACTGAGGGCATGATATAGAGGTTTCAGCCATTTTGCATTATGAGAATATAGATAATAAAGGAGATGAAGTATGGCAGGGTTAGAATTCCCATTATATGTGGCAGGGAAGCCTGTAAAAACAGGACAATGGCTTGAGGTTAATGATAAGTTTTCGGGTCAACTTTATGCAAAAGTTGCTTTGGCAGATAACAAAGTCTTAGATAAAGCGATCAGTTCAGCAGTTAAAGCACAACAAGAAATGGCGAATTTAAAACCATTTCAAAAGCAAAAAATTCTTTTACATTGCGTCAATCGTTTTAAAGAAATGCGTAGTGAATTAACGGCATTATTAATCGCAGAAGGTGGAAAACCTAAACTTGCTGCCGCAGCAGAAGTAGAACGATTAATTAATACTTTTCAAATCGCAGCTGATGCTGTCACCACAATTGATGATGGTCGCCTGATGCCTTTGGCTGTGACTGCAGCAGGTTCGGCTTATCGGGGGATGGTACAACATGTTCCAATTGGTGCAGTGTCTTTGATTAGCCCATTTAATTTTCCATTGAATTTAACTGCTCATAAAATTGCACCTGCAATTGCTGCAGGTTGTCCATTTGTTTTAAAACCTGCAAGTTTGACACCAATTTCAGCCTTGAAAATTGCTGAAGTATTGGCAGAAACAGAATTGCCTAAAGGGGCTTTCTCTGTATTGCCATGCCCACGTGAACACGCAGATGTTTTAGTGACGGATGACCGTTTTAAACTATTAAGTTTCACAGGTTCTGACCAAGTGGGTTGGGATATGAAAGCTCGTGCAGGCCGTAAAAAAGTCACTTTAGAATTGGGTGGCAATGCTGCTGTTTTGATTGAACCAGATACTGAAATGACTGATGCATTGGTGGATCGTGTGATCAGTGGTGCATATAGTCATGCAGGGCAAGTTTGTATTAGTGTGCAACGGATTTTGGTGCATTCAGATATTTATGCCGAGTTTAAGAAGAAAGTTTTAGCGAAATTGAAGAAAATTCATGCGGCAGATCCAAGCTTGGAAACGACGATTGTTGGCCCAATAATCAAAGCATCTGAAGCTGTTCGTTTGAAAAAATGGGTAGATAAAGCTGAAAAGAAAGGTGCTAAAATCTTAACCGGTGGTACTCTAAATGGTGTTTTATTTGAGCCTACTTTGTTGGAAAATGTCGATGAATCTCTTGAAATTTACCAAAATGAAGCCTTTGGTCCAGTGGCGATTTTAGAAAAATATAAGGATTTTGAAAAAGGGATTGCCACAATCAATAAGAGTCGTTTTGGTTTACAAGCAGGTGTTTATACTCAAAATCTAAACAAGATGCTCTATGCATGGGATCATCTACATGTGGGTGGTGTGATTATTAATGATATCCCAACTTTCCGTGTGGACAACATGCCCTATGGCGGTGTGAAAGATTCAGGCTTAGGTCGTGAGGGCATTCAATCGGCGATTCGTGATATGCAGGAAGAACGCCTTTTGGTGATTAAACAATAATATTTTTAACAGTAATTTATTTATCAAGGAGTCTCAGCTCCTTGTTTTTTTTTAGGTATTTTCTAATGACAATAAAAGCATTTAAACAATTATCTGTACTATTCTTTGTATCGTTACTCAGTGTGCAAATTTGGGCATTTCAATCTGATAAATTGGTAACCGATGCACGTTCACAAATTTGGAAAACACTCTATTACGACCCAGCCTATACACAGCTCAAATATCCCATGGGGGATGTACCTTTGGTCAAAGGTGTGTGTACAGATGTGGTGATTCGAGCATTACGTCACCAAGGGATTGATTTACAACAACGTATCCACGAAGACATGAAAGCTAATTTTTCTAAGTACCCAAAAAAATGGGGATTAAAAGCAACAGATAAAAATATTGATCATCGTCGTGTTCCGAACATTATGACCTATTTTCAACGACAAGGTTATGCGGTTCAGGATCAGCACTATAAAGCAGGCGATATTGTGGCGTGGGATTTAGGCAAAGGGCTGACACATATCGGTATTATTTCTGACAAAACTACGGTACTTTCAAAAGTTCCATTGGTGATTCATAACATTGGTTATGGAACGCGTGAAAATGATATTTTAAATGAATATAAAATTATTGGACATTATCGAATTCCGAGCAATGCGAAATAAAACTTAAGGCTTAAAATAAAAATCTACTAAAGGGGGAAAGGATAAAAAAATAAGCAATTAATTAGAAAATGTTCATTCTAAAGTCGAATTTAGTGTAGAAATTACAGTAAAAGGCAAGGAAAACAGGTATTGTTGCGCCATTAAACAATATTTTTTAAGATTTTCTTTAAGCAAGAAATCACAACAAAATATTGGTTTGTAATAACAACAAAGTGCTCACAAGGTGCTGTTTTATTCAAACAAAAAGAATTTAGGAATTGGACTCCTTTTGCATGTTAAAGATAAACACAATATGCGGCAATGTGGAGTCCACACATCGTAGGTATTTTCTATGTCAGATAATCGTGAAAGTTGGTCTGCACGATCAGGCTTTATTTTGGCGGCGATTGGTTCAGCCGTAGGTTTGGGTAACATTTGGCGTTTCCCTTATGTCGCTTATGAAAATGGTGGAGGTGCATTTTTAGTACCTTACTTAATTGCAATTTTTGCAGCAGGGTTGCCTTTATTATTTTTAGACTACGCAGTGGGGCACAAATATCGTAAAGCGCCACCAATTGCGTATAAAAAATTAATGAATAGTGAAGCATTGGGGTGGTGGCAAGTCATGGTGACTTTGGTCATCGGGATTTACTATGCCAGTGTCTTGTCATGGGCAGGTAGTTATATGTTCTATTCCTTTGGTCAACAATGGGGGAGCGATACAGAGGCCTTTTTCTTTAAAAGTTATTTAGCAAATGGGGAAGGTCTGGCATTTGGTTTTGTACCCACTTTGTTTTTTGGTCTAGTCATTGTATGGGCTGTAGTGATGTTTATTCTCTATGGTGGTGTACGTCGTGGGGTAGAACTTGCCAATAAAATTTTTATGCCTTTATTGGTCATTTTATTTTCTATCCTTGTGATTCAAGCATTACGCTTGCCAGGGGCAACAGAAGGATTAAATGCTTTCTTCACGCCAAATTGGGAAGCCATGACCAATTATAAAGTATGGTTGGCTGCATTTGGTCATATCTTCTTCTCACTCTCTGTGGGTTTCGGGATTATGTTGACGTATGCATCTTATTTAAATAAAAAAGCCAATATGACGGGTTCAGGTGTTGTTGTGGCATTGGCAAACTCATCCTTTGAGATTCTGGCAGGGATTGGGGTATTTGCTGCACTTGGTTTTATGGCACAAAGTTCAGGTGTTCCCGTAAAAGATGTGGTTTCAGGGGGAATTGGCTTAGCCTTTATCGCATTCCCAAAAATCATTTCAAGTATGGGGTCAGGCGGTGACTTATTTGGCTTCTTGTTCTTTGCTTCTCTTGTCGTAGCAGGGATTACCTCTATGGTGAGTATTTTACAAGTGCCTATTGCCGCATTTCAGGATAAATTTGGTTGGTCTAAAAATAAAGCTGTAACTATTATTGGTGGTGTATCTGCTGTCATTTCAACGATTTTATTCTCTACACACAGTGCAATTACTTTTGTTGACATCATCGATTACTTTGCCAATAACATTGGTATTGTCGGTGGTGGTTTATTGTCGATTATTTTAGTGTCTTGGTTCCGTCGTCCATTGATGGCTCAATTAGAAGCTCATGTGAACCAATACTCAAGTATTAAGCTGGGTACTGGTTGGAATTTTCTTCTGACTATTATTACACCGATTTCATTGTTGGTTGCATTATTATTGACGATTAAAGCAATCATCACAGAAGGGTATGGTGGTTATCCTGCATCAACTTTATGGTTGATTGGTGGTGGTGTTGTGGCGTTCTTTGTTCTTGGTGCAATCCTTTTAAGTTTGACGAAAGACACAGCGTCAAAGGAGAATTAAAATGAATACATCTGCGATTGTGATGATGATTCTATCGATTGTTTTATTATGGGGTGGGTTGATTTTGGCAACCATTCATTTGGTTAAAAACCCTGATGAGGCAGAAGATTAATTCTTTATCATCAGAATAAAAAATGCCCAATCACATGATTGGGCATTTTTTTATGGTATCTAAAAACGAAACATTAGATCGATAAATCTTTACGCGATTTTTTCAATTCGACAATAATAGAAGCCGTCACCAAAACCCGTTTCAGGCAATAACTGGCGACCATGAATTTGTTTTAATCCCCAATTTGCTTCAATTTTGACTTCTTTGGCATCTGTATGATCTGCAAAGAATTGAACCATTTGTTGCTCATTTTCAGCTTTCAAAATCGAGCAGGTGATATAAAGCAATGTTCCACCAACTTTAAGCTGTTGCCACATCTGATTTAAAATCTTGTGTTGCAAATCTACAGTCTGTTGAATATCACCTGACTGACGCAACAAACGAATATCAGGATTACGACGCATTACCCCAATGGCTGAACATGGTGCATCAAGCACAATACAATCAACTTGTTCAGGAGCTGTCCAAGTTGTTGCATCCGCAGTGAGAATTTCAAGCTCACTGATATTGTTGAGTTGCAAACGTTCTAAGTTCTCTGAAACACGAAGTAAACGCTTGGTATCATGATCAAGTGCAATCAATTTTTTAGGTTGGAATTTTTCCAAAATATGCGCAGTTTTTCCACCTGGTGCAGCGCAGGCATCGACGACAATTTTGTCATTTAAGTCAGGTAGCAAAGTTGCACAAAGTTGTGCATGTTCATCTTGAACCGAAAAGCCACCTTCTGCAAAACCTGGTAAATGGGTAATATTGGTATTTTGTTCTAGTACGATGCCCACATGAGACAAATCACATTCATGTGCTTGAATGCCTGCTTCATCTAAAATCTCAAGATATTCATCACGGCTGACTTGACGATCATTCACACGTAATGTTAAAGGTGCACTTTGTTTTAAGTTATGACATAACTCATCAACATGCTCAGCCCAATCTTTCTTTAAACGTTTAAATAACCAACTTGGCAAACCATGTGCTTGATCTAAAGCAGCTTGAAATTCTGATGTTTCACGTGAAACACGACGTAAAATTGCATTCACCACACCGCCCATTGCTTCATAACCCAGTTGTTTAGTCGCAGTCACTGTTTCAGAAATTGCAGCATGGGCAGGAATACGAGTACACAGTAACTGATACAAACCCAAATACAAACAGGTTTCAATCGATGGATTATTTAAAGGTTTATTGAGCAAAGGCAAAGTAATGGCTTTGAGCGCATACCATTGACGCAATGTGCCTAAAACTAACTCATGAAATAACGCACGATCACGCTCCGCTACTTGCTCCAAATTTTGGTGCAAAAAACTATTCAGTGATTTACCATCTTGTACAGACAGTAAAGTGCGAACCACTTGTGCACGTAAATTCACTGTTGATTTTGCAGAGGAATGTTTTTGGCTCATGCGAAGAGATGTCCTACAGTTAATTTTTGAGTTTGGTTAATTTGAACAGCATTCAATGCTTTACCACCTGGCCATTGTAAGTTGGTTATACAGACAGCTTGCTGATCGCCACAAGCCACATGCACACCATTTTTATCCAATGCAATAATCTCACCTGCTTGTTTATCTGAAGCATCTAAAGTTGATAAAACAGAATTCCATACCCGCAAATTGTTATTCTCATCAATCGGGGTAAATGCCACAGGCCAAGGATTAAAAGCACGAATATTACGGTCAATCTCTACAGCAGAACGTGACCAATCGATCTGCGCTTCTGCTTTAGATAATTTAGTGGCATATATAGTCAAGGCTTCATCTTGAACTTCACGTTCAGCTAGATACTTTTGTAAGCTTTGTTCGGACGCTAATACCGTGCAAATTGCTTCAGCACCTTGAATGGCCAGTTTGTCATGTAGGCTTGCAGAGGTATCTTCATTTGTAATAGGGCAGATGGTTTTATACATCATATCGCCTGTATCTAACCCTGCTGCCATTTTCATGATAGTCACGCCTGTTTCAGTATCACCTGTTGAAATGGCGCGCTGAATCGGTGCTGCACCGCGCCAACGTGGTAACAAGGAACCATGAATATTAAGACATCCGTATTTGGGTGTGTCTAAAATGACTTGTGGCAAAATTAAACCATACGCAGCCACGACCATGACATCAGCATTCAATTCCGCTAATTGTTTTTGTGCAGCCAAACCTTCTTCAGTAGATGATTTAAAATTTACAGGTTGATAAACCGTTAAGTGATGCTCAAGAGCAAGTTGCTTGACCGCAGAGGCTGTAAGCTTTTGTCCACGTCCTGCTTTACGATCAGGTTGAGTGTAAACTGCAACAATTTCATGATCAGTTTTTAAAAGGGCGCTAAGTGCATGTGCTGCAAATTCGGGGGTACCTGCAAAAATTATTTTCAAGATAGGAGCTCTAAGAAAAATTAAAAAGCAGTATATCAAAGCTACGTCAAATCAGACGATTTTGATCAATTTTCATAATAAAATAAAAAAAATGTAAATATAAAAGGTATGAATATTACAAATAAAAATTGCTTAATTAAAAAAACAATTGAAAACAAAAGCTTAAGTTTTAAATTTCAACATTTGTAAGAAAAATTAATCAATGTTAATGGATTGTTAATATTTTGAATAATAGTAAATTTTTGATTAATATGGTTGAATATTAAGCAGTTAATCTAAAAATTGAATTAAGAGAGTGAATTAAGGTTTTAGTGTGATCAAAGTCGCATAATTTTGTTGATTTTTGACTCCATTCGTTATTTAATTGTAGTTAATTTTGTATGTTTTGTGTGCGCTTCAGAAAGAATACTAAAAACTTCTAAGTGCCACCCAATGAGGAATATCTAATGAATAAGATTTACAAAGTAATTTGGAACGCAACCTTAGGTATTTGGGTGGCAGTGTCTGAAGTTGCAAAGGGAAAAACCAAGTCATCTAAAGTGACAAAAATTCTTGGTGCTGCGACAGTCAGTTTGATGGTGACGTTTAGTCCAGATGCTGCTGCAAACTTATCTGTTTGTGGTACTACCGCATCACTTGGAACAACAGGTGCTGTCGTAGGGAATTCAACTAACACAAGTTTAGATGCTAACTGCGGTAGTGGTACTGCTTTAGCTCAAGCAGGTATTGGGGGAGCTATTGCGATAGGTGATAATCGCTATAACCCAACAACTGCCATTGGGAATGATAATTTAGCAATAATGTCTGGTGCGACAGCGACTAGTGGTGGAATCAATAGCACAGGAAATAATATAGCAATTGGTCATAATACTATAGCTACAACTACACTTAATGATGGAGGACGTGCTACAGCTGTTGGTTCTTTTGCTGAAGCGACAGCGGCATATGCGACTGTATTTGGTGCTGACAGTAAAGCATCTGCTGTTGGTGCAAGTGCATTTGGTTATCGTGCACAAGCAACCTCTTCTCGTACTACAGCAATAGGACAAGATGCTTATGCATCTGGATCGGCTTCTGTAGCAATTGGTGGTGCACAGAATTCTGCAATTACGAAAGGAACATCAACGGTTACAGGTTCTACTGGAAATCAAATACCTGGTTCTAGAACCCTAAACATTACAACAAATAGCGCAACTAAATTTGTTGGAAAAACACAAGGCTCTACAAATGGGCGTTATAGTTTTGATTTAAATATTTCTAATGGTTCGGCAACAGGTGGAACATATACATTACTAGATTCAAGTGATAATCCAATTACTGGTACAACAAGTACCTTGGATGCAGCAACAGCTCATGTGCTATATGAATCACTAACAAGTGGTGCTGCTGCTGCTGGGGGGGGGGCAGGGCAATCAGTTGCCATAGGTTCATCAGCATTGGCGCTTAGAAATCAATCCATCGCAATTGGTGCAGACTCATTGGCTTTAGGAGATCAATCAACAGCATTAGGTGCTAATAGCCGTGCTACTGGTGCGGCTTCAGTTGCCATTGGGGGGGATGATATTGACTCAGCACGTGGTAATAATACAGTTTATAAAGCGCTGACCGGAGTCGATTTACCATCAGGTTATATTTCTACACAAAGCTCTGGTGATGCTTCTACTGCAGTTGGGGTGCAAGCAAAAGCAAGTGGGCATTATGGTACTGCAATTGGTATGGCTTCAGCTGCGACGGGTAATCTATCAGTTGGTATTGGATCTAAAGCAACTGCTTCATCAGATGCAACCACGGCTATTGGAGTAAATTCATCAGCGAGTAAGAAATATGCTTCTGCAATTGGTTTAAACAGTACTGCATCAGGTGAGTATGCGACTTCTATAGGTTCAGGTGGTAATACAGTTTCGAAAGCGACCCAAGCAACTGCAGATGGTGCATTGGCATTAGGTGGTAATGCTACAGCAGGTGCACAAGCCACAAATACAGATGCAATAGCGATTGGTGGTCAATCTGTTGCTTCAGGTCTTGCTTCTATTGCCCAAGGTTTAAATGCACAGGCGATGGGTGCGCACGCAAATGCGTTTGGACGAAACTCAGTTGCTGCAGGGAATAATGCTCTTGCTTTAGGGGGGTGGAGTACCGATGGTACAACAATTACCTATGCAGGTTTGAATGGTGGGGCACCATATAATGGAAGTTTAGCTGCTCGTTATGCAACATCTATTGGTTCGACCAACGCTTTATTGTCGGGTTCTACTGTAGGTATTGGTAACCGTATCACAATTGGTAATAACAATCCGATTTCGACTTTAGCTGACTTAAATGATGGCGCATTGAATAAAATGTATGGTACGAGCAGCAGCTCACATGCAGTGGGTATTGGTGATAAGTTAACAATTAATGGTGGTTCGCGTTATGCGGTTGCCATTGGTGCAGATATTATTGTTAATCAAAATTCTCCAGACAGTTTTGCATTCGGTCGTGCAGCTGAAATTGGTACGGCATCACAAACAGCAGAAGGCGGTGTTGCGATTGGTGCAATAAGTAAAGCACAAAATACGAAAGCAACAGCGATTGGTTCTGGTAACCTTGCGACGGGTGCTTATGCAACAGCTATTGGTTCAGGTGGTGCCACAGTCACTCAAGCAACTGCAGATGGGGCATTGGCTTTAGGGGGTAATTCAATCGCAGGAGCAAAAGCGTCTGCTACAGATGCAATAGCGATTGGTGGTCAATCTGTTGCTTCACACATTAACACTGTTGCAATGGGGAAAGGAGCACAAGCCAAATTTAATGACAATATTGCCATTGGTACCAACGCAGTTGCGGATACAGGTTCGAATAGTATTGGTAGCTCTATTGCGATGGGTGCAAATGCATATACTTTAGGCATGTACCAAACGGCTGTTGGAACGGGCGCAAGAGCTACCACAAATCAAGCTGCAGCATTAGGTTATAAAGCAGGGGCTGCAGGTTCAGGTAGTGCGGCAGTCGGAACAGGTACTGCTTCATTAGGAACAGGTAGTACAGTTCTAAGTGCAGGTGCAGCTTCAAATGATTTAAAAGGCTTAACTGCTGGAGTTGCTACAGGAAGTGGCTTTAGATCAGTTACGATGTCAACGGCATATACAGGCCCGACTCAAACTTCAATTGCTGGTTCATTTTCAAATAATGGTCGTTTACCTACAAACTTTACATTTACTTTAGATGGAACTACGGGTGCAGTGACTGGTGGTACATTAGGTACTAAAACTCTTAATAAAGAGCAGGCATTGGCTGTTTATAATGCTTTATCTATGGGTTCAGCAATTGCCACAGAAGATAACTCAACTGCAGTAGGTTATAGCAGCCTTGCATCAGGCGCAGCTGCTACAGCATTGGGCGGTGGTGCATCAGCATTAGGGGCAAATGCGGTTGCAGTTGGTCGTGCTGAAGGGGTAGGTGCGAATGCGGTTGCTGTGGGATATGCTTCTCAAGCACTTGGTTCAGAGTCTACAGCTGTAGGTAAAAATACAGTCGCTTCAGCAAGTAATACGCTTGCTATTGGTTCAGGCGGAACAGATGCGAATTCAACCAAAACAACAGCTTCAGCAGTGGGTGCAATTGCCATTGGTGGTAATACAACTGCAGGTGCAAGAGCTCTTGGTACAGATTCAATTGCATTGGGTGGTGAGTCGATAGCAGGTTCAACAAGCAAAGCAAATGCTGTTGCAATTGGTAAAGGGGCAAAAGCGACAGGTCAAAATGCGATCAGTATTGGTACAGGTAATACAGTTTCTGGTGACAACTCTGGTGCTATTGGTGATCCAACTACTATTACAGGGTCAGGCACTTATACTGTCGGTAATAACAACGGTACTGTAGATGCTTCTGAATCTGGAATTATGGGGAATAATAATACCATTACTACGGGTTTAGGTATTACAGATACGCGTGTTATTGGTAATAAAAATACCATCAACTCCACTAAGGTGATGGTTCTTGGCAATGGTGTTACTGTTGGTGCAAATTTAGATGGTGCTGTAGTTCTAGGTGATGGTTCAACAGTTACCAGTGCAACACCGACAGCAAATGCGACTGTGACAGGTACAGCAGCAAATGCTAAAGCAATTAACTATGGTACTTTTGCTGGAGCAACACCAGATACTGGTGATGTGGTCAGTGTTGGCGCTGTAGGAAATGAGCGTCAAATTATTAATGTTGCTGCAGGTGAGATTGCATCAGGAAGTACGGATGCAATCAATGGTAGCCAATTATACGCAACTCAGGCGGTGATTAGTAATTTAGCAGGCTCTACTGCCGCTGCTTTAGGCGGCGGGGCAAGTGTAAATTCGGCAAATGGTGCGATATTGGCACCAACCTACTCATTGACGAATAATCCGAATGCTGCAACCAAAACTACATCAAATAATGTAGGTGGGGCTTTAACAACTTTAGATACGGCAGTGAATCAGCCGATTACATTTAAAGACGCTGCAACAGGTACAAGTGTCCAAAAGTTAGGTTCGACATTTGCGATTGTGGGTGATGGTAAAAATCTTTCAACTGTTGTGACAGCAGGGCAAGCAAAAATCAGCATGTCTGATACACCAACATTTACCAACGTTACAGCCGATCAAGTTACGGTAAAAGATGCACCGACTGCAGGTACAGATGCCACCAATAAAACTTACGTTGACGGTCAAGTTCAGTCTGTTGCAAATAACCCGTTAACTTTTGCTGGTGATACCGGAACTAATGTACAACGTAAGTTAGGTGAAACAACTAAAATTGTGGGCGGTATAACTGACCCAACAAAACTATCTGCAAATAATATTGGTGTTGTTGCAGATGGTACAGATAAGTTAACGATACAACTTGCAAAAGATTTAACAGGTTTAAACAGTATAGAAAGTAATACGATTAAACTTGGTGACGCAATCAACAATACTACATTGACCAGTACAGCGAATGGTCTGAATGTGGGTGGTGATAAAATCACTAATGTAGGCAAAGGCGATGTTTCATCAACATCAACCGAAGCAATCAATGGTAGCCAGTTAAATACTGCACAAAATAGTACAAGCAGTATTATTGGTGGTGGTGTGACCAACAATGCAGGTAGCTTAACGGGTCCATTCACGACCAATGGCAACAGCTATAGCAACATTGCTGAAGCGATTGAAGACCAAGCGAAGAAATCAAAAACCACAGTTACTCAAGGTGACAACATTGTTGTGACTTCAGGAACGAATGCAGATGGTTCAGTGAACTACGAAGTTGCAACAGCGAAAGACGTGAACTTCGATAAAGTCACTGTAGGCAATGTAGTGACTGATGGTGCAACAGGCAAAATCAGTGGCTTAACAGCAGGCGATGTTTCATCAACATCAACCGAAGCAATCAATGGTAGCCAGTTAAATACTGCACAAAATAGTACAAGCAGTATTATTGGTGGTGGTGTGACCAACAATGCAGGTAGCTTAACGGGTCCATTCACGACCAATGGCAACAGCTATAGCAACATTGCTGAAGCGATTGAAGACCAAGCGAAGAAATCAAAAACCACAGTTACTCAAGGTGACAACATTGTTGTGACTTCAGGGACGAATGCAGATGGTTCAGTGAACTACGAAGTTGCAACAGCGAAAGACGTGAACTTCGATAAAGTCACTGTAGGCAATGTAGTGACTGATGGTGCAACAGGCAAAATCAGTGGATTAACGG
Organism: Acinetobacter sp. Marseille-Q1623; assembly: GCF_902809895.1. NCBI lineage: Bacteria > Pseudomonadati > Pseudomonadota > Gammaproteobacteria > Moraxellales > Moraxellaceae > Acinetobacter > Acinetobacter sp. Marseille-Q1623. The sequence goes on from NZ_CADDWG010000003.1 coordinate 133,951, forward strand.
ATGGTACGGTTGCGGCAGGTTCAACTGAGGCTGTGACAGGTAACCAGTTGAATGCACAAGGTGAAGGTGTTAAAAACATCATCGGCGGTTCAACACTTTATGATCCAACAACAGGTACATTAACCAACACCAATATTGGTGGTACAGGTGAAAGTACAATTGATGATGCGATCAAAAATGTAAATACAGCAGCCACTAAAGCGAAAACTACAGTTAGCCAAGGTGACAACATTGTTGTGACTTCAGGGACGAATACAGATGGTTCAGTGAACTACGAAGTGGCGACTGCGAAAGACGTGAACTTTGATAGCGTGACTGTAGGTAAAGGCGCAGACACAACAATCTTGACCAGCACCGAAGATGGTTTAGATGTGGGTGGTGATAAGATCACGAATGTCGGTGCAGGCAAGATAGCAACAGGTTCAACTGATGCTGTTACAGGCGATCAGTTGAATAAAGCCGCTGATAACTTGACTACAATCTTGGGTGGTAATGCAACCAATGTTGGCGGTAATGTAACTACAAGCAATATTGGTGGTACGGGTAAAAACACCATCAATGATGCAATTTCTAGTGTAAATACAGCAGCGACTAAAGCGAAAACGACAGTGACTGAAGGCGACAACATCACTGTAAGTTCAAGCACCAATGCAGATGGTTCAACGAACTATGAAGTTGCGACTGCAAAAGATGTCAAGTTTGATAATTTATCTGTAGGTCCTATTACTGTTTCGAAAAATGGTATTGATGCAGGAAATACACAAATTAAAAACATTGCAGCAGGCACAGCAGGTGGTGATGCTGTGAATGTAAGTCAGTTGAATGATGTTGTTAATAACAAAATTCAAAATGATGTGACGAGTATTATTGGTACAACTGATGGTCAACCAAGTGAACTATTTGAAACCTATAATGTGTCAGGTCAAAGTACAACTGATCGTCGTAACATTCTAGAAACTGTAACAAGCATTAATACGAAGGGTGCAAAATACTTCCATACTAATGCAGTAGATGAAAGTGTTGAAGCTGGTGTTGTTGGTGAAACAAATGACTCAAGTGCAGGAGGTAAAAACTCTACAGCAATTGGTGTTAATGCAATTGTCGCAGCAGGCGCAACAAGTACAGCAGCACTTGGTCATAATACTTTAGCAACAGATGAAGCAACTAACGCAGTCGTTGTTGGTTCGGGTTCTAAAGTTGGAGGAGCATCAACGATTGCAATTGGTCATAATGCGCAAGCATTGGGTCAACAATCAATTAGTATCGGTACTGGCAATATTGTGACCGGCAATAATTCTGGCGCTTTGGGTGATCCAAGTATTGTTGATGGAAATAGCAGTTACTCTGTAGGTAATAACAATAAAGTTGCTACAGATAATACTTTTGTTCTTGGTAATGATGTGACTCAAACTGTTGATGGTTCTGTGGTGTTGGGTAATAAATCAGCAGCAACTACAGGCGCTGGTGTTGGAGGTTATACACTTGCTCAAGCAACGACTGCGGATCGTGATGCAATTACTCAAACGACAAGTACTACAGGTGCGGTTGCTGTTGGTGATGCAACAAATGGTGTTTATCGTCAAATTACCGGTGTTGCAGCAGGTACAGCAGATTCTGATGCAGTCAACGTTGCGCAGTTGAAAGCAGTTGATCATCAAGTAACAACAACTCAAGGTGCTTTAGTTGATAGTTTAGGTGGTGGTTCGAAAGTTAACCAAGATGGCACAATCACTGGCCCAACTTATAATGTTGGTGGTGGCACACAAACTAATGTGGGCGATGCATTAGATGCTTTAAATACTAAAGTGAATAATGTAGATACCACTGCAAATGCAGGTTGGACAGTGAAAGCTGGTGATCAATCCCAAACTATTAAACCGAAAGCAACGGTTGAGTTTGTTGGAGATGACAATATCACTGTAACTCAAGAAAACGACAAAGAGGGTAATGCAAAACTTGCTGTCGAGTTGAATAAAAAGCTTGATGTTGAACAGTTAAAAGCTGGTGATACTGTAATTAATCACGGTGGAGTATCAATTGGACAAGTTGTACAGTTAGGTGGCACAGGCCTCATTATCCAAAATGGTCCAAGTGTAACAACAGCAGGAATTAATGCAGGTAACAAAGTAATTAGTAATGTTGCAGCAGGTCAAAAAGATTCTGATGCAGTGAATAAAGGTCAGTTAGATAGCGCAATTAGCAATATCACGAACCAAGTTGATCAAGCCAATAACAGCTCAGTTCAGTATGATAAAAAAGCTGATGGTAGCGTAAATAAAGACAGTGTAACTTTAGGTGGCGGTAGTAATGGTACAACCTTAACTAATGTCGCTGAAGGTAAAGTTCAAGAAGGCTCCAAAGATGCCGTTAATGGTGGTCAATTGTGGAGTGTGGAGCAGAAGGTTAATCAAAATACAAGTGATATTAACAATATCAAAAATGAGATTAACAATGGTTCGCTTGGCTTAGTTCAACAAACTGGAGGCTCAAAAGCTGATATCACTGTAGGTAAGAATACAGGTGGTACAACAGTGAATATGGCTGGTAAGGATGGTGATCGTATTGTCACTGGTGTTGCTGATGGTGCTGTGAATAAAGACTCTAAAGATGCAATTAATGGTTCTCAACTACATGCACAAAAAGTTGAAACGAATCAAAAAGTTGTTGAGTACTTAGGTGGTGGTGCTGCGATTGACAACATTACAGGTAGCTTCACAACTGCGCCGTCTTACACAGTCGGAGATAGTAAGTACAATAATGTTGGTGGTGCGATTGATGCGTTGAATAAAGCAGATCAAGAGCTTGGTAATAAGATTAACAATGTGAGCAACCGTTTAGAGCAAGCATTCCAATCGACTAACCAACGTATTGATGATGTTGAAAAACGTGCAAATGCAGGTATTGCAGCAGCAATGGCTCTTGAAAATGCACCGTACATTCCAGGTAAATACACCTACGCAGCAGGTGCGTCATATCACGGTGGTGAAAGTGCAATCGGTGTGACTTTACGTAAAACTGCTGATAATGGTCGTTGGTCGTTGACTGGTGGTATTGCGGCAGCGAGCGAAGGTGATCCAAGTGTACGTATCGGTATCAGTGGTGTAATTGACTAATTCACTAGACTAGGAAGATCTTCGGATCTTCCTTGGTTTTTCCCTATTTTAAGAGAGATAAATTAATGAAAACATTAAACACAATTTTGCTGTTCAGTGTGCTCAGCGGTCTAGTGACAACAATGAGTTCTGCTGCTGAAATTGATCCACAAAATACACCAGAAGAAATTAATTTTCCTGAAGTTAAAGACAGCTATTTAAAACAAGTTCATCGTTATGAATATGACGAAGTTGCACGTTTGGATAAAGGCTTAACAAAAGATCAAATCCGCTTTATTTTGGGTAATCCTCAATTTAATGAAGGCTTATTTTTTGTTAAAACATGGAACTATGTTTTAGATATCCGCCAACCAAATACGAATGAATATAAACGTTGTCAGTTACGTATAGATTTTAATAAAGATAAACTATCTGAAAATTTATATTGGAAAGGTGAAGAGTGCCAAGGCTTAATGGTTTATGGTGCAAATAACCAAGTTCCTCCACAGGCAGTCTATCCGGTGGATCAGCAACGTAAAAATGCAAATGTCTTATTCGCATTTGATCGCTATGATCCACAAGCAATTGACCAAAACTATAGTTCAGTATCAACTATTGTTGAACAGATTAAGGCAGATAATCCTGAGCGTATAGAAATATCAGGCTTTGCAGATCGTTTAGGGAAATATGCCTATAATCAACGTCTATCTGCAAATCGTGCCAATACGGTAGCGCAGCTACTCGTACAGCAGGGAATAAACCCAAATATTATTTCTTTACAAGGTAACGGTTCTACTACGGCTTATCAAGAATGTTCTGCACAAGCGAAAACATCAGGATTAATTCAGTGCTTGGCACCTAACCGCCGTGTAAATATACAGTGGTAAAATTAAATTTAAGGTTTTAAGGTAGAAATATATGCGTGTAAAATTATTAGCATTGAGTCTAATTTTGCTGTTTAGCTCAGCAACACAAGCTGAAGAAAAAATAGTAGAACCTCAACAGATTGTTGATATTTTACAACAGGTGCAAAATTGGGAATTAATTCAACCCAATACAGCCTGTAAAGAAAGCTATCAATTTTTACCTAAGGGCGATATTACGATTCAAAGTAATAAAGAAAAGGTCACTGGATTTTATCAATATATTTTGCCTCAGGATGAAAATAATTTACCCGCTTTAGGAATTACCTTTGAAACAGATAATCTTAAAGAGGATTGTAATGGAAATTCAAATAATGACGTAAATATATCCAACGTAAATTTTTTGAAGAAAGCGTCGAAAGATAAAATTTATTTATGCACTGATTATACGGGAAAAAATTGTCCTGTATATTTAAGACCAAAGCTTTAATATTTTTTAAAAGCCTAATCAAATGATTAGGCTTTTTAACATTTTAGAGGTGATTTAATTATAAAATTTACTTATTAAAAAATTAAAAAATATTCATGAAAGTTTGGTATTTAATTTATCTTGATCGCGCTATATTAATCTCATTCCTTATTGTTCTTAAATCTCCAATTGAAGATGTATCATAGATATGAAAAGGGTTACATATTCATTTGTTTGTGAATGACCTATAGTATAATGATGCAAATTTCATCAGATTTAAACTTATATTCATATTATTTGGCCAGAGTGAATCATTAGATTTAACTCAAGCATAACTTTCATTGGAAATAGATAACAATGCCTGACTATCGTTCAAAAACATCGACACACGGAAGAAACATGGCTGGTGCGCGTGGCTTATGGCGCGCGACAGGAATGAAAGATGAGGACTTTGGTAAACCGATTATTGCGGTGGTCAACTCATTTACCCAATTTGTACCAGGTCATGTACATCTTAAAGATTTAGGACAGTTGGTTGCTCGTCAAATTGAACAAGCAGGTGGTGTAGCTAAAGAGTTTAATACCATTGCGGTTGATGATGGCATTGCAATGGGGCATGACGGTATGCTCTATTCACTACCTTCACGTGATTTGATTGCAGACTCAGTAGAATACATGGTGAATGCACACTGTGCAGATGCGATGGTGTGTATTTCCAACTGTGATAAAATCACTCCGGGAATGTTGATGGCATCTATGCGCTTGAACATTCCAGTGGTGTTTGTGTCTGGTGGGCCAATGGAAGCGGGTAAAGTCAAAATCCGTGGTAATGAAAAAGCCATTGACCTTGTTGACGCCATGATTGTTGCAGCAGATGACAACTTTACTGACGAAGAAGTGGCTGAATACGAACGTTCAGCATGTCCAACCTGTGGTTCATGTTCAGGGATGTTTACTGCAAACTCAATGAACTGTTTGACGGAAGCTTTAGGTCTATCTTTACCGGGTAATGGTTCAACACTTGCAACACATGCCAACCGTAAAAAATTATTTGAAAAAGCGGGGCAGTTGATTGTTGAAATCACCAAACGTCATTATGAACAAAATGACTATAGTTTGTTACCACGTTCAATTGCGACCAAAGCTGCTTTTGAAAATGCAATGACGCTTGATATTTCGATGGGTGGTTCTACAAATACAGTTCTACATTTATTGGCTGCGGCGAATGAAGCTGAAGTTGACTTTACCATGACAGACATTGACCGTTTATCTCGTAAAGTACCTGTATTGTGTAAAGTTGCGCCAGCAAAACAAGATGTCCATATGGAAGATGTACATCGTGCAGGTGGGATCATGTCAATTCTTGGCGAGTTAGATCGAGCAGGTTTGCTTGATACTTCTGTGCCGACTGTACATGAAAAAACCTTAAAAGATGCTTTGGATAAATGGGATATTATCCGTACTGAAGACGAAGAGGTTTACCAATTCTTCCGTTCAGCACCGGGCGGTGTTCCAACGCAAACTGCATTCTCTCAAGATCGTTACTATTCACGTTTGGATGGTGACCGTGAGGGTGGTGTGATTCGTAATGTTGCTAATGCATTCTCACAAGATGGTGGTTTGGCAGTACTTTACGGTAACATCGCTTTGGAAGGCTGTATTGTTAAAACTGCAGGTGTGGATGATTCAATCTTGAAATTCAACGGCACAGCACGTGTTTTTGAAAGTCAGGATGCTGCTGTAGACGCAATTTTGGGTGGAAAAATTACTGCAGGTGATGTAGTGGTGATTCGCTACGAAGGTCCACGTGGTGGTCCAGGTATGCAAGAAATGCTTTACCCAACTAGTTATTTAAAATCAAAAGGATTGGGCAAAGATTGTGCCTTGTTGACGGATGGTCGTTTCTCTGGCGGTTCATCAGGTCTTTCCATTGGTCACGTTTCACCAGAAGCGGCTGAAGGTGGTGCAATTGGTTTGGTTGAAGATGGTGACCGTATCGAAATCGATATTCCAAATCGTACCATTCACCTTGCGGTTGATGAAGCAACCATGGCTGCACGTCGTGAAGTACAAGAAGCTAAAGGTTGGCATCCTGCTGAAGAGCGTCCACGTAAAGTCTCTAAAGCGTTAAAAGCTTATGCAATGCATACCACCAGTGCTTCAAAAGGTGCAGTACGTGAACTCTAAGTTTTAAAGTTTATTCACACTATATAAAAGCACTCACAGGTTGAGTGCTTTTTTAAGGGATGAAAATGGGAATTGAAATCATCATATGTGAAAAAGATAAAATGATTCATGGATTTTATTTAGGCTCGTATAGCGCTTTTTATTTACAGATTCCGAAAAAGCTTTTAGTGACTTTCCCATTATTTGAAAAACTGATTGCTGATTCAGGAACAGATGAGCCATTAAGTTTATCGGGTGAAACAGTATTAATGGAACTGATATTGGAAATGAGATTACTTTTGCTCAGCGTGGGACAGCAACAATCTAATTTGAATCAATTATTTGTATATGATGATTTTCCAATGAGTGAACAACTTTATTTAGAATTGAAATCATTTTACGATACGTTAAGAGCTCAAAATTTAGATACATGCTCAATAACTGTTTGCTGATAAAAAAATAATTGACCTAATCGTTTAAATTTTATTGAATTTTTAGTTATTGATCACTTGCTATTGAATTGCTATAAATTTTGTTTGACTGAGTGGGATTAATTTTTTCAGCATCTTCAGTCAATGAATGATATCCTTGAGCGAGTTTCAATCACATTTTTTTCCATGACTCAGTGCTTTTCCGAGGCTTATTCCATGTCACTGTTACGCCGTTGGTTTGATCCAATCCGATCGAGTTGGTTTTATGCAAAACCCACCCGTCAAGAGGTGTTACCCACGGCACAAGGGCTAAAAATTTATTTACGTTTAGATGATGTGTATAGCTATTTAGCTGTACAACAATTAACGCAATTGGATGAGATTTTAAATGATGATTTGAAGCCACTGAAAATCATTATTTCGGATACGACCGCTGAACCACCCAATGGTATGAGTATTGAAGAATGGCGGAATTATAGTCTAAATGATGCCAAGATTTTAGCCAATCAGCACCGCTTTAGTTATGACGAAGAAAAACCAGAACAACCCACACAAGAAGCCTTACAGCAAGCCGAAACTATTTTGCGTAATACCCCATTAACAGGTCAAAATTTTCTGTATTTACTTGAAGATGTGTTCCATATGTTATGGCAGCAACAATACGGAAAATTACGAATGCTGTTTGTGATGGCAAGTAAACAACAAAAAGAACAACATTTTCCAGAAAGAATCTTTGATCATACGCCTGTTTTAGAAAGCTATTTTGAATTTGGTGGACGTCAATATCATGCCGTAGATGATTTATTACGTTTAACACGCCGTTTAAAACAGCAAAAATTATTGATTGATAATCCTATTTTCTTGATTAATCACATCGAGTGGCGTGAACATCTGATGAGTGATGCTGAGGAGCTTGCTGAAATTCAAGCGATGCATCCTGAGTTAAATTTGTATATTGCGCTTGAAGATCCGATCAGTTGGTTATTGCTCGCGTATATTAAAGAAGAACTCGCTAATTATTATAATATTCAGTTGAATGTTTGTCCTTTAACGTACCATGGACGGGACTTTTTTGATTGGAGCTTGGCAAGCCGTTTGTCAAAACGTACCGAAGTAAAGTTTACGCCATTTTGTCGTCCAACGGCGGACAGTATTTTAAATATGGCACAGCTTTTCTATAGTGTGGATGAAGAACAGCGCACCGATGCGATGTATACGATTTTAGAAGCAGTATGGACAAAGGGCAAAGACCCTTCATGTAAAGCACATTTACAAAAATTACAACAAGATCTAGGAATTGAAAAACTTGCAGATGTAGATGTCGCATCGTTCTTAGAGGAAAATGATCAACGTTGTGCAGAGAAACACCAACCTGATTTTCCAGTGTTAGAACTGACAATTGAAGGAAAACGTTACGTATTTAATAGCTTATATCGCGTTTGGATGATTGAAAGTATTTTCAGTAATGTGTTAGAACAGAAGTACAAAAGTGATAATGATGCAGAGCTAAAAGATGCAGAACACCTCAGCGATGAAAAAAGAAAAATGTGAATCACTTGAACAAGCCCGAGTGCATATTGATGAAATTGATCAGGCTTTAATTGAAATGATTGCTGTACGCCAGTTTTATGTCGATCAAGCAACTCGTTTTAAGCGTACTGCTGAAGATGTTCAGTCTCCTGAACGTGTGCAACAGGTCATTAATAAAGTCCGAGAAAAAGCCAATCAATTACACACCGACCCAGATTTGGTTGAAAAGATTTATCGTGAAATGATTCAGCATTTTATTCAACGAGAATTAAAAGAAATCCGACCATAAATCAAAAGCTGTAGTTTTACTACAGCTTTCTCATTTGAACGTAAGGAAATGATCTTAGGGGTTATTCACCTACACTAAAGCCACGTCCATTATTTTGAATTTCCCATTTTCCAGATTTACGGAACGAGCGAGCTGAAAGATAGGTATCTTCCATAAAGCGGAAATAGATGATTTGACCATCAACCACTTTTGCCCAAATTGAAAATGGCGAGGTAAAACGATAATCTACTTCGACTGAGGTATAAGTGAATTGGCCAAAGACCGCTACATCTTCATTTTCAGCCAAAGCTTGAGTGATTTGGAAATCATTCACTTCCCAATATGTGCCGACATTGGAAAATGTATCAATATAAATTTGACGGCCTCTACGCACGCCGCACCATGGCTCAATCGCTTCAAGTTCTTTATTCTCAAAACTTAGAGACATATAAGTTGCATCTTCTGCAACCAATTTTTCAGCGGCATGTTTAACATTTTCTTTTGATGAATTGGCTAAGAAAGCTAAGACCACATCTTTAGGATTTTTTGTTTTTAATGCATTTTCAATCAAATCATTCGACATTGGATCCACCTACTGTGATGATAAAAATTATGAATGTGATGATCATTATGCTGTGAATGGGATCCCAAAATAAAGTTGGGAAATAATATGCAGAATATCAAAAATAGGATATTCGAAGCCTCAATATTTTATTGAAGCTGACTTCTAAAAAAGCTGATATTTCATTTTAAAAATTTTTTGTAGCATGACCTAAAATATGATGAGGCGCATGTCGTGCTAGGTTTTGTTATTGCTGTCTTTGCGATTGCAGGGATGATTAAAGGGACGATCGGCTTAGGTTTACCTGCTGTGTCGATGGGGTTATTAACCTTAATGATTAGCCCATTTCAAGCAGCGACTTTGTTGATTGTTCCTTCCGTAGTGACCAATATCTGGCAACTTTTTGCAGAAGGACAAGTCTGGCGTTTAGTACGCCGTTTTTACCCCTTACTGCTCGGCATTATCCTTGGATCAGTTTTCAGTATTTTTCCCACTTTAGGACATGCCAATGATCATTTTCACAGTGAAGCGTTATTGGGAGGCATGTTAGCTTTGTATGGGCTTTATGGTTTATTTGCTAAAAAGATGCCAAATCTTGCACCCTATGAAAAATGGTTATCGCCTGTGATGGGCTATTTGGGAGGTGCATTAACTGTGGCAACGGGTGTAGTGGTTATTCCTGTGGTGCCTTATTTACAGTCTTTACGACTAAAACGTGACGATTTGGTACAGTCTTTAGGTTTGGCATTTACCGTATCGACTTTTTGTTTAGCTGCTTTTTTACACTTTAACCCCGTGGATGATACGCCCATCGATTATCAACTGTCTTTGATGGCGTTATTTCCTGCACTCATAGGGATGTGGTTAGGCACAAAAATCCGTTATCGCATCTCCGAGCAAAAATTCCGTAAAGTATTTTTCTTTGGCTTAGTGCTTTTTGGTATGTACTCGGTTTTACACCAATTTGCTGTGCTTTAACAATGCTATGGATCAGTCCAAAATCAATTTGTTTTTTTGTGAAATGAGAAATTGAGCAAAGTGTTGATAAGCGGTAGGGAGTATATCAAACTGTGCAGCCGCCAATAATAATTTTCGATTTGCCCAAGCACCTGACAGTTCAATTTGATGAAATTTATACAATTTATTCAAACGTTGTGCTGCACGTTTTGGAATGATAGCCACTCCGACACCATCAGCAACGACGTGTGCAATCGCTGCAAAATTGGGTAAACGTAAGCGATATTGCATCGTGCAATTTAAGCGTTTGGCTTGTGCTTCAATGGACTGTTGTAACGAATGATATTGCATCAGTCCCACAAAGGGATAATTTAAAATTTCGGATAAATTTAAAGTTTTATGCTGCGTGAGCGCATGTTGTTGTGGGCAGATCAGCACCAAAGGATCGGGTGAAAAGTCTAAAGTGTGTAGATTTCGGGAATTAAAAAAACTAGAAATTAAGCCTAGCTGAGCAGTGCCTTTTTCAATTGCTTGAATAATATCGTGACTTTCAGCTTCTTTGAGCTCAATTTGAATATGCGGATTTTCGACTAAATATTGTGGTAAAAGTATCGGTAAATATTCACTTTGTGCCGATGAATTACACCATAAAGTCACCTGTGTTGCTAAGTCTTGCGCAAAGGGAGACATGGCGTGTTGGAGCTGCTGTTCTTGTTGAATCAGTCGCTGTGCTTGTTCAGTAAAGACTTGACCTGCGACAGTTAATTTCACACCCAATGCATGACGGGTAAAGAGCGTGGTATTAAATTGTTGTTCAAGTTTTTTAATACGTTCACTGGCTGCTTGTAATGAAATGGCAGAGCGTTCAGCCCCCTTGGTCAGGCTACCGGTATCCACAATATTTAAAAATAAATGTAAATCGAAAAAGTCGAAACGCATAATAAACAACAGTGAAATGAGCTTTTCATATATTAAACAGGATTTTGTTGAAATAGCGCAGTGTTCTTGTATGTTCATCAAACAAATTTTGGACATAACGACAAAGCACACCGTAATGTTCTTTGTCGAAGCTCTATGATTAAAGGAAAATTTTGTAGCGTTGACAGGCAAATTATTCGGCAGCATCCTCAATCACAGGTGCATCAATTACTGTGGGATCTGAAGTGTCATCTGTTGTAGATGTTTTAGTTTCAGTATTTGTGGTCTCGATATTTGCTGTTTCCACTGCATCATTTGCTGCAGCCATCGCAGCATCCAGCGCATCATCTGCCCATGCACTTGACATGATGCTAGAAAAGAAGACGACAAATGCAATTTTTTTCAAATTCATGGGAATATCCTATATCTTTATTGTGATGATGAAGTTCTCATTTTCGCTATCACTTAAACTTCAACAAAAATATAGAAAAACATTTTTCGCTTTACAAGTGTGTCATTTTGAAAAAAATTGCGCATTTCGGTCAACTATTTCGAGTGCAATGCAAAAATAGCTGAGATATTTTTGCCGAATTTTCAATAACGCAACTTAGCCTCTTCGCAGAGTTTTGTTATAGTAGATAAAATTTTAAACATAGATTTAGGAAGATCAGCATGTCAGCTACTCCACGCATTGGTATTTTGGGTGCAGGTGGTCGTATGGGTCGTACATTGATCCAAGCGGTACAACAAGCAGGTTATCAATTGGCAGCAGCCGTTGAGCGCCCAGAAAGTTCATTAATTGGTGCAGATGCAGGTGAGCTTGCAGGCATTGGTGCTGTTGGCGTGAAAGTCGTGGGTAGCTTGGAAGAAGTACTTGCAGATGTGGACGTTGTAATTGATTTTACTGCACCTGCGGCAACTGAAAATAACTTAAAACTCTGCCGTGAAGCAGGTGTGGCGATGGTGATTGGTACCACGGGCTTTTCAGAAGAACAAAAACAAGTTTTAAATGAATCAGCAACGCAAACACCTGTAGTTTATGCCGCAAACTACTCTGTGGGTGTGAATGTATCAATTAAATTACTTGAGCTTGCTGCAAAAGTTTTTGGTGATACGGTGGATATTGAAATCATTGAAGCACACCATCGTCATAAAGTAGATGCACCATCAGGTACAGCACTGATGATGGGTGAGGCGGTTGCTGATACGTTAGGTCGTGATTTGAAGAAAGTCGCTGTTTATGGTCGTGAAGGGCATACAGGTCCACGTGAACGTGAAACTATTGGTTTTGAAACCATCCGTGGTGGTGATATTGTCGGTGAACATACGGTGATGTTTATTGGTGAAGGCGAGCGTGTTGAAGTGACCCATAAAGCCACCAGTCGCATGAACTTTGCATCGGGTGCGGTACGTGCAGCGGCATGGGTTGTAGGTAAAGATGCTAAAAAATACGATATGAAAGATGTTTTAGGTTTAAATGATATTCAAGCTTAAAGCATAATCCATTATGATCTAAAACAACGAAATCAATTTGAATAAAAAAAATGAAAAAAACAGTGATGTTTCTTGCAGGTGTAGTCAGTGCCATGAGCCTGACTACACAGGCTGCTGCCCCAAATGATATCAAGCTTAGCCTTGACAAAAACAATATCAAAGTATGGACATTTAAAGCCCCGAACAATACGGTGATGTCTTATAAAGCAGAAACCACTTTGGATGTGCCGATTGAACGTGCGGTTGCATTGGTTTTTGATGTGAATAATGCGCCAAAATGGGTGCCGAATGTGGCAAAAGCTGAAGTACTTTCCCGTGATGATAAAAAAGGTGAATTTACGCTCTATATGGTTTTGGATTTTCCATTTCCACTCAAAGACCGTGATATGGTGGTGAAAGGAAAAATTTCCAAAGACAGTAATGGTGTAATCAGCATTAAAAATAAAGCGATTACACAAGGTAAAGCCCCGAATGCGAACTTTGTACGTTTAAGGAACTATGAAGGTGATTGGACTTTCCAAAAATTAGCAGCCAATAAAGTTAAAGTCAGTACCACAGGATTTGCCGATCCCGAAGGCGCTATTCCACAAAGTGTGACCAACATGCTAGTCGAGCAGCAGCCGTATCAGATGTTGCAAAAAATGAAAGCTGAGTTGGCTAAAAATAAGGCATTGCCTGCGTTACCTGAAATTTTAAAATAAATCGTACAAAAGTGAAGATCTAAAAATCCCACCCATTTGATGGTGGGATTTTTTATTTACGATTTAGATGAATACTGAAGTTTTGCCTCAGGTAAGCGCATTTGCAGCCCAACCAAGAGCAGCCCTAGAGCGGTGAGTAATGCACCTGTAATCGATACCATGACATAGCTCATGCCTAGACTGAGTACGGCACCGCCTGCTGCTGCACCCACAGCATTTCCTAAGTTAAATGCCCCAATATTGACAGATGATGCCAAACCAGGTGCCTCATGTGCCACAGACATGACGCGCATTTGTAAGGGAGGAACTACAGCAAAAGCGGCTGTGCCCCACACCACCAATGCCAAAGCTGCACCGATATGCGTAGTTGCCAAAATAGGGAAGAGCAACATGGACAGCATCAGCAATAACAAAAAGCCGGTCAGGGTTTTAGTTAAAGATTTGTCTGCAAGTGTACCGCCTAAATGATTACCAATTGAGAAACCCACCCCGATCAGCACCAACATGAACGTAATAAAGCCTGGACTTGCATGGGTAATATTTTGCAGTGTTGGTGCAATATAAGTGTACAAGGTAAACATTGCACCTGCGCTCATCACCGTGGTGAGTAAGGCAAGCATGACAGGTAGACGGGTCAGCACCTTTAATTCAGCTTTGACATTGGGACGTTGTCCTGCAGTTCCCTCAGGCAATGCCTTCCATAAGCACAGCATGGTGACGACACCCAAAACAGCAATAGCGGCAAAGGACATGCGCCAACCAATATTTTGCCCAACCCATGTGGCAAGCGGAACACCGCCAATATTGGCAATGGTCAGCCCCATAAACATAGTGGCAACGGCACTGGCTTGTTTTTCTTTAGGCACAACACTAGTTGCCACAATGGAACCAATCCCAAAAAACACGCCATGATTTAAACTGGTCAGGATTCGTGCGCCCATCAGTCCCCAATAAGTGGGTGCTATGGCGGCTAAAATATTCCCGACCGTGAAAATACTCATAGCAAGAATCAGGGCTTTACGTTTGGGAAAATGTCCAAACCATAGCGTCATGATTGGTGCCCCAATCATCACACCCAAGGCATAAGCGGTAATCAGCATACCTGCGGTGGGAATGGAAATATTCAGGTTTTCCGCAATCTGTGGCAAGAAACCCATGGGAGAAAATTCTGTGGTGCCAATGGCAAAAGCCCCAATGGCAAGCGCAAATAAAGGAAAATTAATTTTCATTGTGGATTAGTCCCAAATCGGTGCTAAGCCTTCAGGATCAACTTCTCGTCCATCGCGTTCCAATTGTGCAATCCTCTGCATTTCTTCAGCAGTGAGTTGGATATCCTGTGCTTTGAGATTGGCGATCAGATTTTCACGTTTGGTTGATGATGGAATCACAGAGAAGCCTTTTTGCAATGCCCAAGCCAAGGCAATTTGTGCAGTTGACGCTTGATGATGTTGAGCAATTTCAGCCAAAACAGGATCTTGCAAGACTTTGCCATATGCCAACGTCATATATGAAGTCACATCAATATTTTGCGCTTGTAAAAATTCAACAACTTTACGGTTTTGTAAATATGGACTGAGTTCAATCTGATTGGTGGCAATATTTTCCACACCTATCGCAGCAATCGCTTGTTGGGTCAAATCAATATTGAAATTTGAAATACCAATATGTTTGGTCAGACCTTGTTGTTTTGCCTGTAACAGGTTTTGCATCATTTCAGCGACTGAAATACCTGTGCTTGGCGCAGGCCAATGGATCAGCGTTAAATCTACCGCATCCGTTCTGAGCTTTTGTAAGCTGTCTTTTAAACTTGGAATCAGTTTGTCTGCTGAATAATGTTCTGTCCAAATTTTTGTGGTGATAAATAACTCATTTCGGTTGATGTGGCTTTCAGCAATGGCTTGCCCCACTTCTGCTTCATTGCCATAGATTTGTGCCGTATCAATAGCACGATAACCGACATCCAAAGCCGTTTTTACCGAATCAATGACGGTTTGACCTGTTAAGCGGAAGGTTCCAACACCGAATTGCGGAATGATCGTATTCATGGATATTTCACATTGTTTTTGAGATTATGAGTATTGTGCAAGATTTATTGTTGCGGACAAATATAATATTCTGCAAAATATTATTGATTTTTAGTCAACAATAAACTGTGATAAAAATGAAATCCACCTTAGAAGAATTACAGGCATTTATCTCTATTGTTGATAGTGGCTCCATTGTTGGGGCAGCAGAGCAGTTACGTCAAACTACTTCGGGCGTGAGTCGAGCCTTGCAGCGTCTTGAAACCAAACTCAATGTAACTTTGCTTGAACGCACCACACGCAAATTAAAATTGACGCAGGAAGGACAAATATTTTTAGAAAAAGCCCGTAAGATTGTGCATGATCTGAACGAAGCAGAGGATGCCTTACTCAAATCAGACAACGATACTTCAGGCATTGTACGGGTCGACTCCGCAACGCCTTTTGTATTGCATGTGATTACGCCGTTGATTCCTGAGTTTCTCGCGCTATATCCCAATATTCAGATTGAGTTGAACAGTAATGATCAAATTATTGATCTGCTTGAACATAAAACAGATGTCGCCATTCGTTTTGGGCAATTAACCGATTCAAGTCTACATGCTCGCTTGTTGTGCAAGAGTCGTTTATATATTGTGGCAAGTCCTGAATATTTAGCAAAAAATGGCAAGCCGCAAACGCCAAAGGACATTCTCAGCCATCAACAAATCGGTTTCAGTAAAGTAGCGCATCTCAATACTTGGCCGATTCAGGTTGATGGTCAGTATTTGACAATCAAGCCTCAAATTAAGGCATCCAATGGTGAAACGGTACGCTTAATGGCCTTAGAGGGTTTAGGTATCACTTGTCTATCTGCTTTTTTGATACATCGAGATATCAAGCAAAAGCGTTTGGTGGCTTTATTTGAAGATCAAATCGAGTTATATGAGCAGAGCATCCATGCCGTGTATTATCAGCAAGAGCACTTGCCGAAGCGTGTCCGTTTATTCATTGAGTTTTTAGCGCAAAAGCTGTCAAAGTATCGATAGTTTTTTGTGGCGGTAAATCCAAACTGAGCAAATTTTGTTTGCTATTTTGTGTTTGATTGACCAAACGCACTTTAAAATGTTGAGCAGTATCCTGCTGACATTCAAAATTTAAATTCTGCTGTGTCGGCATGTTGAGGCGCATCGTAATGTCACTGCTGACACGGTAAGTGTATGCTCTAATCGGTGCTGTATGTTGTAAAGTCGGCTGTAAATGTTCAAGTTGATATTCGCCCAATCGTTGCGTTTTTAAAAATCCTTCAATCAATGATTTACAGATAAAATGCTGTTGCTGTGCGATTTGATTGGTGGCTTGGGGTTGGCAGGCACTGAGCAATAAAGCTGTCGTCAGTAACGTGAATATTCTCATTATTTTCTCCTTTCAAATCATTTCAGTTGCAAGATGGGGCTGTGAAAGAAGCATAAATCTGATAGTTTTATAGGTACAGATACAACAAATATTAAAATTTGGGTACAGATATGGCATTTCAATACCAAAGTTTGGCACAGCAACTTGCACAGAAAATTTATAGTGGTGAATTGAAAGTCGGTCAACGTCTATGTTCATTGCGTCAATTTGCCCAGCAGCAAAGCATTAGTTTGAATACGGCGAAAAGTTGTTATGAATTGCTTGAAGCACAAGGCTTGATTTATGTGAAGGAAAAGTCAGGTTATTTTGTGCAATCACAACAGGATGCACAACGCATCGCTGTGCCTGATCATCCGAGTTTTCCATCCCGACCACGTGAAGTGTCAAATTTAGAATTACAAATACAAATTCATGAAGCCTCAGCCAATAACCGTTTGGTACATCTAGGTTCGATCCAGTTATCACCTGATTTCGTGCCTGTAGAAGCCTTGAGACGTTCGATTCAACGTGCACTAAAACACTGTAAACCTGAGGATTTTTTATATAATAATCGGCAAGGTCATCCCACTTTACGTGAAGCGCTGTCCGCGCATTGGGCGGAAGATGGCTTTTATATTGCCAAAGAAGATATTTATATCAGCAATGGTTGCATGCCTGCATTGTCCATGATGATTCAGAGTGTCAGCCATGAAGGTGACAGTATTATCGTGCCCACGCCTAACTATAATGGGCAATTGCAACTGTTGGCATTGTTAAAGCGTAAGATCATTGAAATTCCTGCCAATACTGAGGGTTTTGACTTGCAGCGTTTAGAACAAGCCATGCAAAAATCAGGTGCAAAAGTTTGTTTATTGACCGCAAATTTTCAAAATCCTTTGGGCTTTTGTCTGAGTAATGCTGAAAAAGAAAAAATTGCTCAACTTGCTGAAAAATATCAGTGTTATGTAATTGAAGATGATATTTATGCCGAATGTAGCTTCAATGCTAAACGTCCGTTACCGATCAAATATTGGGATCGTGCAGGTTATGTGATTTATTGCAGTTCAATTTCCAAGTCTTTATCGCCGTCTTATCGTTTAGGATGGTTTTGTTTGCCACAGCGTTTGAAGCATTTGCATGCCAAGTTGATTTTACAAAATGTGTCGGTGAATACGCCGTTGCAGTTGGGGCTTGCCGATTTGATTTTTAGTCGGGCGTATCGTCAGCATTTAAGTGAATTAAGACCTAAATTGATGGCACAGGTGGAGCAATATCGTCAGTTTATTTCGCAGGCTTTTCAGGGTGTGGAGATTCGATTGAATCAACCGCAGGGCAGTTATGCGTTGTGGTTACAGTTTCCTGAACAGGTGGATAGTTTGGCGCTGTATTATCATGCGCAAAAGCACAGTATTAATATTGTTCCCGGTTTAATTTTTGGTGAAGATAATCGTTATAACAATTGTATTCGTTTAAATGCAGGGCATCAGTTATCGGATGAGATTCGAGCAGCGATTGTGTTGTTAGCGGATTGGGTGAGAGGGGAGTTAGCTTCTGAAAATGTGGCTTAATTTATACCTTTAATCCCTCCCTTGTGCAGTAATACTGCTCACCTTTGAAAAAGGGGGGAGCTTTACGAATTAGACGTCTAGCCAATACGTAACATTCTCCACTTTGAAAAAGATGAGTAGCAAGGCTACGAAAGAAGATGAAGGTTTTTAATTACCTCTCCCCTTACGAAACAGTGTTTCTCATCTCCTGAAAGGAGAGGGAATTTTCATTATGAATTGTAAGTATTTTAAAATGATTTGTAATTTGGATATTTGACTTAAAAATCCGCCTTTAACACAATGCGATAACGTGCCTGTCCTGAGTGTAGTCGCTCCAAAGCATCATTAATTTTTGACATCGGATAAAGCTCAATTTGTGGTGCAATGTTTTTACGCGCAGCAAACTGTAGCAATTGACGTAAGGCAAATGGTGAACCCGTTGGTGAGCCTGTCACTGATTTTGCGCCACTGATTAAAGTTCCCGCAGGAATTGGCATTGGGTCAAGAACCATACCCAACATATGAATCGTACCATTGGGTGCAAGTGTGTTCAGGTAGGCTTTCCAATCTAGGCTGACATTGACTGTACACAGTAACAGATCAAATTTGCCACGTTGTGTTTTTAAAGCATCAACATCACGGCTATTGACCACATGATCTGCGCCCATGGCTTTGAGTTCATCGGTCTTATCTAAACTTGAAGTAAATGCTGTAATTTCACAGCCCCAAGCTTTCAGTAGTTTAATCGCCATATGACCTAGACCACCAATGCCAATGACACCAACATGGTGAATGGCTTGAATCTGATGCTTTAAAATGGGGTCAAATACAGTGATCCCCCCACACAGTAAGGGTCCTGCACTTTCAGGTTCTAGGTCTTCAGGTAGAGGAATAATCCATTGCCAACCTGCACGGACTTTATCGGCAAAACCACCTGCATGCCCAACAATGGTCGCTGTTTTACCCCCTGTACAAAGGACTTGTTGACCACTGACACAAGGGTCACAGTGTTGGCAGCTTTCCGCAGTCCAACCAATGCCGACACGCTGTCCGACTTTTAAGCCTTTGGCTTCTGAACCAAGTTGAGTAATCGTACCAATAATCTC
Organism: Acinetobacter sp. Marseille-Q1623; assembly: GCF_902809895.1. Classification (NCBI taxonomy): domain Bacteria; kingdom Pseudomonadati; phylum Pseudomonadota; class Gammaproteobacteria; order Moraxellales; family Moraxellaceae; genus Acinetobacter; species Acinetobacter sp. Marseille-Q1623. The sequence continues at coordinate 153,453 of NZ_CADDWG010000003.1, forward strand.
ATGACCACCCACCACAGGATAAACAGCATTGCCCCATTCATTGTTGATCACGGAAACATCGGAGTGACAAAGTCCGCAATATTCGACTTTGACTTCAACTTGATGCGCTTGTAATTCGCCTGCATCAAATGTGTAAGGTACAAGTGTGGCACCTGCTTGCAAAGCTGCATAAGCATGGATGGTATTATCTGTCATGTGAATCCTTCCTGTTATTTTGAGTTTTTAATGAAAAATATCAGCGAAATGCGCAATCATTTTCATGGTCATTGACCATACCTACCGCCTGCATAAAAGCATAGACTGTGGTTGGTCCAACAAATTTAAAGCCTTTTTTCTTTAAGGTTTTCGATAACTGCTGACTGATTTCAGTCTGAGCAGGGGCGAGTTTGTAGTCAGGTACATCATTGATCTGCTGTTTTTGATCGACAAAATCCCATAGCCATTGGACAGGATCTAAACCTTCAGCTTTCATGTTTTGCCAAGCGATGGCATTGTCACGAATGGCTTTGAGTTTACCAAGATGACGAATTAGACCTGCATCCTGTAATTTATAGTCAAGATGCTGATCGGTCAGTTGTGCAATTTCAGCAATAGGACGATGAAAAAAATGCGTCCGATAAGCTTCGCGTTTTTTCAGGACGGTAATCCATGACAGACCTGCTTGCTGTCCTTCTAGACACAGCATTTCAAATAAATGCTGTTCATTGTGATTGGGCTTGCCCCATTCATGATCATGGTAATGGATATAAATCGGGTCATTGGAGCACCAGCCACAACGCTTATTTGTCATTTTTAAGTGCTCCTGAATTTTATTTTTTAAAGTTTAAATTCGACCCATTGATCGGTTTTATTGTCCCAATAAAATAATTCAGACTGTTGCAGCTCGTTGAAATTTAGCCACAAATCTTTACCTGTCTTATCTGCAAAACCTGTACTGATCAGCAAAGCTTCATCGGTGATTTCCATAATCCAGCCTTGATGGCTTTGTCCATTAAAGACAATTTTTTGTTGATTGCCTGATTCTGCAAATTCAACCAAACGCTCAAGCACTGCTTCTGACATGGAATATTCCTAACTGATTTTTAAATAAAAAACTATCTTAAATAAGGGTAAGGGTTGACTGCGCCACGCCCTTTACCGTTTAAGTATAATCCATAGTGCAAATGAGGGGCAGTATGTCGTGCATTTCCTGTATTGCCGACATAGCCAATCAGTTCACCACGACGGACATAGTCGCCTTCTTTTAAACCACGTTTATGTCCATTTAAATGTGCATAATAATGATAAGCCCCACTCGGCCCCATGATCCAAATGACTGTGCCACCTAAGTTATTCCCTTTGAGGCTAGTCACTAAGCCTTCAGTGGTACTATAAACTTTTGTTCCACGTGGAGCCAAAATATCAATGCCCTCGTGACTACGTCCTGCACTACGAGATGCTCCCCAAGTGTCAGTCAAATTTTTTACTTTAATTCCTTCCACAGGAATAGGTAAGTGGCTTGGCATCGACATTGATTTTAGTTTTAAAATCGTATTTTGAGGTAAAGGGCTTGGTTTTTTAGGTGTAGTGGTACAAGCACTGATGAACATTGCAAAACATACAAGCAAACTATAACGAAAATAAAATGACACGAGAAATCCTAATTTATTCATTGTTCAAGTTTTAAAAGTACAGATTAAAATTGAAAATAAGTGGTGAATACCCGTGTCTGACTATGTCATATCTCAACCGCTGAGATCAATTTTTTCATGGCAGTTGGAATGCCCATTTGTGTAGCTTTTTGTGGCGAAAGCCATTCACCGCTCAGTTCTGCTTGCAGATATTCCTGTTGATCAGGCTCAATCTGGAAAATATGAGCATTTAAAATCCAGGTGAAATGGGTAAAGCTATGTGAAATTTGTACAGGTTTAACTTTAGAAATCAGCTTAAAACGCTTACAGATGTTTTCAAATTCAGCATCATCCTCAAGAATAGGTAAACTCCATAAACCACCCCATAAACCACTGTTTGGACGTTGTTGCCATAACCATTGTTGGTCTGACTGAATCAGTAAAACTTTGGCTGTTTTTACAGGGACAGGCTTTTTCGGCTTCTTATAAGGCAGTTCTGTTTCTAAACCTTGCTGATGCGCTTGGCAGTGTTGTTGCATTGGGCAATATAGGCATAGCGGTTTTTTCGGCGTGCAGATGGTTGCACCCAAATCCATAATGGCTTGCGTATAATCATGATTACGTTCAATTGGGCACAGTGCTTCTGCACGTTGCCACATTTCCCGTTCATGGATGGGTTTACTCAAATCATCTTCGATGGCAAAAAAACGTGCCAATACACGTTTAACATTGCCATCCATAATCACGCCATACTGACGTAAACCGAGAGACATCAGCGCGCCCCCCGTTGAACGACCAATACCAGGTAGCTCAACCCATTGTTCAAGCGTTGCAGGAAAATGTCCTTGTTGGCTGACAATAGCCGCTGCTTTATGCAGATTACGTGCACGGGCGTAATAACCTAAACCCGCCCAATACGGAGCAACGTCATCCCAAGAAGCTTTGCCTAAGTCATCTACAGTTGGAAAACGGTCAATAAAAGGCTCAAAATATTGTAAGACAGTTTTCACTTGCGTCTGTTGCAACATGATTTCGGAGACCCATACTTTGTACGGATCATCCGCGACTTGCCAAGGTAAATCATGACGACCATGTTGGTCAAACCATGTGAGGAGTGCATCTGAAAATGAAAACTGCGACATGCTGACTTCGAATGAAAAAGAGGATATTAGTATAGCGAAACTTAGGAGGGTACATGTGAGAGAATATTGAGATTAAAAAAGACGCCGTAGCGTCTTTGATTGTTTAAAAAAAAATTATTGCTTAGAGGTCACGCCCCAACGTTGATCGAGGACCAAAACTTGATCTTGATAACGGGGAATAATATGGATGTGAAAATGTTCAGTATGTTCATCAGCAAAGACATCACCATCATTAAATGCAATGTGGAAACCTGCTGGCTGATGACGGATTTTTAATTCATTACGTGCCAGTTCAAGTAAGCTAGATAAGCTTTTTCTTTCTTTTTCAGAGACATCAAAAAAAGAAGTGATATGGCGTAAAGGAACAATCACAGAATGCCCTTTCGAAAGTGGATTTGGCTCAGGCAAAATTGCACCAAACTCATTTTTGGCAATAATATCGTATTCGTCAAAATTGCAATAAGGGCAGTTTAAGTCAGTCATCTCAATATCCTCTCGAAATTATTTGATTTTTTAATGTCTAATATAATGTAAACCTTATTTCAGTTGGCGCTGTAACAGTTCATACATTGCAGCTAGACTTTGTTGTTCAGCTTCAGCGTTATAACCTAGATCCACATTGTTTGCTTTTGCACGTTCATCTGCTAAAGGGTTACTAAAGCCGTGTTTAGCACCTTCAAATACAATAACTTCATGTGGGATGTGAGCAGCATGCATTTCCTGTTTAAATTCAGCAATCGCATCGAGCGATAACATACTGTCTAATTCACCATGTAAAACCAATAATTCAGCTTGAATATTTTGAGCATCACCTGCTTGGCGTGGTGCAACATTGGCAGCATGGAAGGTTGCGACAGCTTTAAGTGCTGCTCCTGTGCGTGCGAGATCAAGTACCACTTTGCCACCATAACAAAAACCAATGGCAGCCAAACGTGATGCATCTACTTCCGATTGAGCTGCCAAAGTATTTAAGCCTGCAGTTGCACGCTCAACAATGGTATTTTCATTTTCAAAGGTTTGTGTCATCCATTCACTGGCTTGCGGTACATTTGTGGTGACTTTCTTGTCGCCATACATATCGATGGCTAGGGCAGCATAGCCATGTTCAGCAAGCTCACGCGCACGTTGTTCTGTATATTCATTACGACCCCACCATTCTGGCGCAACGATCACACCTGCCACTGGTGTATCAGAAACAGGACTTGCAAAATAACCAATCAGCGTTGTGCCGTCTTGGGCTTGATAAGAAATTTCACGTGTTGTAATCGTCATTGTCATGCTATAAATCCTTGTATAATTTTGAGAATACTTTGATTAAAACATAGTTTTTGAGTTTTCAAATGACTTTATACACAATAATGTGCATAGAAATGTGAGAAATTATTATGTGCATTGCAGTGGTGTTCAATCTTATTTATTGATTGAATAATCACATAATATAATGATGTTTTAGAAAAATGACTCCGTATTTCTAAAAAAAATTGTCATGATGGCGTGTAAAAACATGAGCATTCATGAGAAATGAGCTATATAGAAATAAAAAAAGAAGGAATATTCCTTCTTTTTTTTGATGATACTGGAATGAAACTTAGACACGTCCGCGTGAAATAAATCCTACAATAGCAAGGATCACTGCGACAACCAATAAGATCACTGCAAAATCTTTAGACATACCAGCGACACCACCAAAGCCTAACAGACTTGCAATAAGTGCAATCACTGCAAAGATAATCGCCCAACGAAACATAATTATTCTCCCATGTTTTTATACTGTTCATGTACGAGTATAAAAATCTGCAGGATTGCAATGTAGCTGAGTTTTGTTGCAAAGGTATAAATTGTATAAATTTAAGTAAATGATTTGTAATTTGAAAATCTAAAATAATTCTCACCTAAAAATGCTATGATTTACGGTTAAATCACAGATTAAATTTTGAATTATGCCTGCCGAATTACGTCCTGAATTTTGGAAAAAATATGCGCTGACAGAACTCAATCCAGCAGAGTGGGAAGCTTTGTGTGATGGTTGTGGATTATGCTGTTTGGTCAAACTTGAAGATGATGAAACCAATGAAGTTGCCTATACCAAAGTGGCATGTCAGTTATTAGATTGTAAAACGGCGCAATGTTCAGATTATCCCAATCGTATGCAACATGTTCCAGATTGTATTCAATTGACTCCTGAAAAATTAGAGCATATTTATTGGTTGCCTTCGAGTTGCGCATATCAACGCTTAAAAGAAGGTAAAAAATTACCAACCTGGCATTATTTAAATACAGGCTCAAGAGAAAACATTATCCAAGCACGAAAATCAGCAGCAGGGCGTTGTATTTCTGAAACTGAAGTTGATGAAGAGGATATTGACGAGTATGTTGTACGTTGGGTGAGATAGATATTGATAATCATTATCAAATAAAATTAAAATAGAGGCTGTCTATTGCGAGCCTTGCAGATGTCAAAGTCACCAAATAAAATTCAGATTGGGCATATTTTATTGCTATTTACATTGATTTTGACTGTAAATATTTCATTGCATGCACAGCCGAATTTACAGCCTTTGGGGGCAAATATCGCAGAGCAAGGCTCAAAGTACTATCAGTTTAAAATACAGAAATTTCAGTCTGTTGACCAAAAAAGAACGTATAAAGTTTGGCTGGGTATCCCCAAGCAATCTAGTCAAGCGCAGCAAGCTGCTATTTTTATGCTCGATGGTAATTCGGTGATGGCTCGTTTGAATGACGATATCTTAAAAGATTTATCACAGGGTGATGCACCCGTCTTAGTGGCGATTGGCTATGACACCAATTTGCCTTTTGAAACGAAAGCACGAGCATTGGACTATACGCCTGCAGATGCAACAGGAAACATACAACCTGATCCACGAAATCCAGAGCGTATGACGGGCGGCAGTGCGCAGTTTCGTGAACTTATTTTAAAACAAATCAAATCTTGGGTGCATCAACAGGTGCAACTCGATGCTCAACGTACAGTCTTGTGGGGACATTCTTATGGTGGTTTATTCGTCTTAGATAGTTTTATGCACAGTGATGTATTTAGTTATTATATTGCAGCAAGCCCATCACTTTCTTGGGCTGAGCACCGGATGTTAAAAAGTTTGCAGCATGTAGCGGGTCATCAGGTTGAAAATAAAAAATTGTGGATCATGGAAGGTGATATTGCAAGTGAACATGGACAACAGCAAAGTCAAAACTTTGATGCTAATTTGATTGAAAATAATCGAGCAGTGATTCGTACATTAGCCGCTAAAAAAGCCCAAACCCAATTATTGCTTTATCCAAATCTTAGTCATGGTGATGTTTTTCAAGCTTCCTTAATGGAGGTGTTATATAACCGTTTATTTTAAAGATGAAGGATTTATGGCATCGCATGGGAATTTTATCGACAATTGTCTAAACCATAGTAGACTATGAACAGCTCTTATTTTGCAAAAACAACTATGTCAGACACCCATATTCCCTTACCTGAACGCCTTCGTCCTCGTGATTTGTCTGAAATTATTGGGCAAGATCATTTACTTGGAGAACAAGCCCCTTTACGTCAAATGATTGATCAAGGACATTTGCCATCCATTATTTTTTGGGGACCACCTGGTGTAGGGAAAACTACGATTGCATTGTTGTTGGCGCAAGCGGTTGATCGACCTTTTGTGAGTTTATCTGCACTCAATACAGGGGTAAAAGAGTTGCGTGAGGTGATTGCTGAAAGTGGTGATTTGCTTACGCCTGTGGTTTTTATTGATGAAATTCATCGTTTTAACAAGTCACAACAAGATGCATTACTCAATGCTGTAGAAAAAGGCAAAATCACTTTAATTGGGGCAACCACAGAAAATCCATCTTTTGAAGTCAATAGTGCGTTGCTGTCACGTTGTCAGGTTTATAGCTTAAATGCATTAAGTAATGAGGCGATTCAAAGCTTGATTGAAAATGCGATTCAGCAGGATCAATTTTTAAAAGATCGTCATATTCAAATTGAAGAATTTGATGCACTGATACAGTTTGCTGCAGGTGATGCCCGTAAAGCCCTCAATTTAATTGATTTAGTGGCAAGTACATTTGAGCCAGACCAAGAGAATATCGTCACGAATGCTGTGGTCGTGAAAGTGGCACAGCAAAATATTGCCCGTTATGACAAATCAGGTGAGCAACATTATGATTTGGTTTCAGCTTTTATTAAGTCGATTCGAGGCAGTGATCCTGATGCTACTTTGTATTGGATGGCGCGGATGCTCAAAGGTGGTGAAGATCCCGTTTTTATTGCGCGTCGTATGCTGATTGCTGCATCGGAAGATATTGGTAATTCTAACCCCAATGCATTGTTACTTGCAGGAGAGTGTTTCCGTTCAGTACAAGCGGTGGGGATGCCTGAATGCCGTATTATTTTAGGACAATGTGCGGTTTATTTGGCAACTAGTGCCAAGAGTAACAGTACTTATTTAGCAATCAATAAAGCACTAGAACTCGCTGAAAAAACCTCAAATCTGCCTGTGCCTTTACATTTAAGAAATGCACCGACGAAGTTGATGAAAGAACAAGGCTATGGTGTAGATTATCTCTATCCACATAACTATCCTGAACATTTTGTGTTGCAGGACTACATGCCACCTGAACTTAAAGGCACAAAATTATATGAATCTGCACGTAATAAACGTGAAGTAGAAGGAGAGCGTTTACAGCAACGCCGTTGGCAACAAGAACAGCAACAACAGTAATTTTAATGGCGATTGGTATTTAAGATACTGTGTTTTGTTATAGATGGGTTTAAAATAATCACTTCATTTATAATAAGGAATGAAAGACCAAAATATCAGCCTAAAACAATGTGTATTTTGGTCGGCATCATTTTGATCTATGCGTGTTTATATTTTTCCTGCCCTATTCGTTTTGAGTATTTTTTCACAGCAAAGTATGGCACAAGCTGTGCTTGTTCAACCGCAAGAAACGGCACAAAAAAGTCCTGAACAATTAGAAAAAATACGTTATGAAATTGATTTTTCTAAGATAAAACAATTACCCAAAGGTTGGAAAATTCCCGGAAATAATGCAGGTAGCATTTATATAAAAGATGGCTTTTTATGGGTTGATGGGCGTAAACAAAGCTTTGAGCCGACTTCTATTTTATTGCCTTCTGAGTTAGCAAACTTAAGTCATTATCGTTTAGATGTTGAGTTTTCTTTGCAAGATGTGAACAATCCGAGTCGTTGGGGCGCACTGATTTATGATATCGCACTTGGACAAGGTGTGATTCCACAAGCTTATACTCAGTTTACGCTACGGCAAAATGCACGTGCACAAAACGGCACTGAGCTGGGTGGAAAATTGGCAAATGGTCAGTGGCATGTGCGAGCAAAAACAGCTTTTTCTGAAGATATTCAAGCCAATACAATCTATAAAGCAACGTTATGGGTTTCAGGGCAGCAAGTGAAACATTATTTAAATGATGTTTTACTACAACATGCTGAAATCAAAAGAAAAGATTTGGGAGAGATCGGATTTTCTGCGGCAGGCTTACAAATGAAAATAAAATCTGTGAAATTAACAACACCACAGATTGCCACAACCACACCGATTCAAAATGTAGCCACTGTACCAAATCATCAAGGATTTGCTGCGACAACCATTATTCCAAAAGTGACCACCCATGCTGAGCAGCAAAAAATACAGACAGGTCAGCTTTATCTTAAGTTAAATCAACAACTCAATCTGTTGAATGCCTCAGGTCAAGTACAGGCGTCATTTGCTCAATATTGGTTAGACCCGCAACGTAAAAGCTTAGCAATTTTAGAAGTTTCAGATGTTGCGACTTTGAATGCACTGAAACAATGGTCAGCTTCACGTGATATTTCTGATCTAATGATCGTATCGTCATCCTCTGATCTTTTAAAAACAGCACATGATTTACTGCCTACGGTGCGAACGGTTTTAGATTTTAGTCAGAACAAAAAGTTAGGTCATGCTTTTAGTGACTTAAATCAAATTGTGCAACAAAGTAATCAAGCACATGCAAAAGTTTTAATTTTGCCTGAACATTTGGCAGTGAAAAAATCTGTGCAATATATCCAACAACGTTTAATGAATGTTTGGGTCATGAGCTCTGCCAAGAATGAGGTAGAAGCAGCTTCTGTACTGATTTCAGGTGCCAATGGTGTCATCAGTTCCAATTATTTATTATTGAATCAAGTGCTCAAGAAACTTCCTGCACAGACTTTGTTACATCAACCGTTGATTATTGGACATCGGGGTGTACCGAGTTTAGAGGATGAAAATACGCTAGAAAGTGCTGTACGTGCAGTAAATCTAGGGGCAGATCTTGTTGAAAATGATATTTATCTCAGTAAAGATCATCAGATTATTGTTATGCATGATGCAACGGTAGACCGGACGACCTATGCAACAGGCAAGATCGAAGACATGACTCTTGCTCAGATTCAGCAACTCCGTACCAAAACAAAAAATCGTCATGTTCCAACACTCGCTGAATATTTTAAGGCATTTAAAAATAATAAGAACGTGGTTTTAATGATTGAAATTAAAAGTAATAATCCTTTGATTATTCCTGCATTAAAACAAGAAATTGCACGTTACAAAGTTGCAGATCAAGTGGTGATTACTTCTTTTAATCGAGAACAGTTACAGCGTGCGCATCGGGAAATTGCAGATGTCTCAATAGGTGTGTTGGCGGGTGCATTTGCAAGTCAGCAAAGCACAGCAGATCATGTGAAAACTGTTTTAAATAGTGTACAAAATTATACAGCCTCGTATCATCCTGTTTATCAAAAAGAATTATTGGCAGTGGTGCAAGATACTCAACAACGTGGAGTGACTTATTGGCCTTGGAATCTTAATGATGCAGCATTTAAACAGTTTTATATTGCAGGTTTGAATGGGGTTACCACCAATTTTATACAGCAATATTCACATTATATTGTTGATATTCGAGCGCCTCAAACAGTGAAAGTTGCACGTGGACAAACATTGAGTTTAGATGTCCAATTGCAGCAGCAAGATAAAAAAATAGTGAATGCAAAAGTGCAAAACTTTGTGGTTTTGGCGGGCTCACCGACACATCATTTGGAAAATACCAGCCTAAAATTCACTCAAAAAGGTGTGGGCTATGTATTGGCAAGCTATAAAGTACAATTAGATGCACAAAATTTCTATCACTTGGTTTCAAGACCGATCAAAGTGGTGGTTGAATAAAAAACAGTAGGTATAAATGAAAATAGGTACAGTATTAAAAATTCTAAAGATTAATGAGCATCCTATTGAATACATAGATTATTTAACCATACCGCATGGTGATTTGATAGCGCAAAAATTTCAACTACCTATTTATATTGGTGAAATCGAAGGGTTAGCAGAGAATATTGATTCAATTGTAGTGAGTTCAGATTTACAAGGAGTCTGTCAGTTTGATCAAACCTCGAGCATATTACTTGGTGAAGTTTTAGCTGAAAGTTTGCCAATAATTTATGAGATGTATTTGACAGGATTTAGCATTAAAAAATCGTGGGCTTTTTTGTGTGGTGATCTGTACGCTAATTTAGAAAAAAGAGGCAGTAGCGGTAATCCAATCCAAGTGTGGCAGACATTTGCACAATATTTTGAGAAAGTGATTGGCATAGCTGGCAATCATGATGACTTTGGCATAAATTTAAACCAACTCAAACAGATCGAGAATGTACACTTTTTAGAAAATGATGTTGTAAAATTGAATGGGTTAAAGATTGCAGGACTTAGTGGCATCATTGGACGAACAGATAAAAACTTTAGACAAGAAGCACATGTTTATTTAAATAGCTTGGAAAAATTCTTAAAACAGCAACCCGATATCGTATTAACGCATTTGTCACCGCATCTTGAAGAATATGCTTTTTTAGGTGAACCACAGTTGACGAAAATCCTTGAAAGATATGCGGATAATCTATTGTTTTGTGGGCATTCACATTGGAATACTTCGCAGACTGTGACATTAAAAAATAATACACAGATTTTAAATGCAGATAGTAAAGTCTTTATTTTATTGAATAAAAATACCCTCTAATTTAAAACAGGAGGGTATTGGTATTGAACAATAGCGCTGTTAATGGTTAGTCCTGAGCATCAATACTTTCACCATTCATGTGTAAGCTGTCTTCACCCATTAAATATAAATAGGCAGGCATAATATTTTCAGGCGTAGGCAAAGTTTTTGGGTCTTCTGCTGGGTAAGCTTTAGCACGCATTGCAGTACGTGTACCGCCTGGATTAATACAGTTAAAACGAATATTTGGATAAGTTCGTTCTTTTGCAAAAATTTGGCTTACCGCTTCAATTGCAATTTTAGATACCGAATAAGCACCCCATTCAGCACGTGCCTCACGTCCTACACCTGAACTGGCAAAAACCACAGAAGCGTGTTCAGACTTTTGTAAAAGTGGCATTAATTCTTGTGTAAGGACAAAAGGTGCACGTAAATTTACCGCCATGACATCGTCCCACACTTCTTCAGGATAATGTGCTAATTCAACACGTTCACCTAAAATCCCTGCGTTATGTAAAATGCCATCTAAACGACCAAACTGTTGTTCTAAGGTTTGTACCAAAAGCTCATAGTCTCGTGGTGAGGCTGTCGATAATTGAAGCGGTAAAATTGCAGGTTGCGGTGCACCTAAAGATTCAATTTCATCATAAATGACTTCAAGTTTATTGAGTGTACGACCATGTAAAACCACGGTAGCACCGTGTAGTGCATAGCTGAGTGCTGCTGCACGTCCAATACCATCTCCCGCACCTGTAATTAGGATGATTTTATCCTTCAGTAAGTCAGGACGAGGTTGATATTCAGAATATTTCATGGGAGACCTCCTTTAATTGTTATGATGTCATTATACTTTGCTGTTTAAGTGCTCTTTTCGATCTGAACCAAGCGATTAACCACCTGATGAAGCGTCGTCACATCATTGACGATACAGTCAGCATGCCATGCATTTAAGTCATCTTTATATTGTAAAGGTAAATAGCCATAGGCTGCTAAAATGGTATACATCTTGGCATTGCGACCAGCATCAATATCGCGTGGATGATCACCTACATAAATAATCTGTTTTTCATCAATCTTCAAGTGCTTTGCTGCTAAATACATTGGCTCTGGATCAGGTTTGGTGTTTTGAACATCCTCAGGGCAGACCAAAACGGCGCAGCGTTCGGTTAAATTGAGTGCTTTGAGTAAGGCTTCACTGAGCCAGCGTGGTTTATTGGTCACAATGCCCCATGGAATATGATGCTTTTCTAAATCTTCTAGAAGGGGATACATGCCTGCAAAAAGATCGGTATCAACAGCAATGTCTGCACCATAAATGTCTAAAAAGCGTTGGCGATGGGCTAAAAATACAGGATCATCCACTTCTAGTTCGGGATAAACCAATTTCACCATCGCACGTGCCCCCTCAGACACTTGTGTGCGGATCAATGCGGCATCGACAACCGCACAGCCTTTTTCACGGCACATATTTTGAATAATGCGAATGAAATCAGCAGCGGTATCAATCAAAGTACCATCGAGGTCAAAGAGTACTGCTTTCATTGTGCAGACTCATTGATCGTATATACCATATAGTTGACATCAACATTTGGTGCTAACCAATAATGCTTGGTCAATGGGTTGTAATGTAAACCTGTCATGTCTTTGAGTTTTAATCCTGCACTACGGATGTCATGTGCAAGCTCAGAAGGTTTAATGAATTTGTGGTAATCATGTGTGCCACGTTTGAGTAAACGTAAGACGTATTCAGCACCCACTATGGCAAATAAATAAGATTTTGGATTACGGTTAATGGTCGAGAAAAACACATGACCATTTGGTTTTACCAGTTTTTGGCACGCTTGAATGATCGATGCAGGATCAGGTACATGCTCAAGCATTTCCATACAGGTCACGATGTCATATTGACCTGCTTGTTCTTCAGCAAGTTGCTCTACAGGCACTTGACGATATTCAATATTGTGTACATTTTCTTGTTCTGCATGCAGACGCGCGACATTGAGCGGCGCTGCACCCATATCGATGCCAAGTACATCGGCACCACGGCGTGCCATGCTTTCAGCCAAGATCCCCCCGCCACAACCGACATCAAGAATTTTTTTACCTGTTAGACCACCCGAATGTTCATCAATCCAGTTTAAACGGAGTGGATTAATTTGGTGTAATGGGCGGAACTCTGAGTGCTGATCCCACCATAAGGCTGCAAGTGCTTCGAATTTTGCAATTTCTTGTGGATCAACATTGAGTTGCGACATGGGAGCCACCTCTGGGTCATTTGTTTTAATCAAAAATTAAGTTTAACTATGCTAGTGTACCCATAATTCTGAAAAAAGCGATGAATCGTGTAAAAAACTTCACAGAAGGAAAACGATTTTCCCATATTTGTTTTATAGTTAGTACATAAGCTAGACAAGATGATATTAGAGGACAAAAACTGAATGAAAAAATTACTTTTGGGTAGCACAACTGCAATGCTCATGGCATTTTCTGCAAATACTATGGCAGCAAATTTTGTTGCAGGAAAAGACTACACTGTGGTGCAAAACCCAGGTAAAGTTGAGGTTCCTGGCAAAATTGAAGTACGTGAATTCTTTTGGTATGGTTGCCCACACTGCTTTAAATTAGAGCCACATATGCAAGCTTGGCTCAAAAAAATTCCAAAAGATGTGAACTTTATCCGTACCCCTGCATCAATGAATCCACTTTGGGAACAAGGTGCACGTGCATATTTTGTTTCTGAGGCTTTGGGTGTACGCAAACGTACGCATTTACCTTTATTCCATGCCAATGGTACAGGTCAGCAAATTTTACAAAAAGATCAATTTGCAAAATTCTTTGTAAAATATGGCATTCCTGAGGCGAAATTTAACAGTACATATAACTCATTTGCGATCACTGCAAAAATTGCGCAAGCCAATAAATTGGCGCAACAATATCAGCTCAGTGGTGTACCTGCGGTGGTTGTAAATGGTAAATACGTGGTGCAAGGTGAAGATGGTAAAGTCACTCAAGTAGTTGATTACTTAATCAATAAAGAACGTAAATAAGCATCTGATGGTGTGATGAATTAAAAACCCGCAAATTGCGGGTTTTTTTGTTTCTTCAATATTGTGGCATTAATCTAAAGGATCTATTTTGGGTGTTTCCCAATTTAAAATGCCTCTGAAAATAAAACGGATTTGGGTCACAGATTGTTTTTTATATATTATTTTTTGCAATTCTAATTCTTGCCCAGAATACTGGCGGCTTAAACTGAGCCATGACATTGCCCAAGTAAAAGCAGAATTAATCAATAAACTGGTCAACACATATAAATCATTTTCATTTTGAAAATGTTCAAAAATTTGTAATTTTTTTAGATCACTACTGAGATCATCATTTAAATAACGAATTTCTCGATCAATGGCACGGCGCACCGTTTCTGAACCGCCCCAACGTTCTGCAATCATAAAAATCCATTGCTGTGGATTTTGTTCAACGGCTTTAAAAAATGAATCCATAGTGGTCTGGGTTTTGGCTTCAGGCAAGGCGAGACCATGTCCGAGTTGATGCAAGACATTTTTTAAATACAAGGAAACTTGATCGACCAACTCTTTACCGAGTTCTTCCATATCTTGGAAATGTCGGTAAAAGGCAGTAGGCACTAAACCCACTTCACGCGCAACTTCTCGCAAACTGATACTTGAAAATGAACGACCTGATGTGCTTAAGCTAAGTGCAGCATCAAGTAAAGCCTGACGACTTTGCTGTTTACGTTCATCCCGTATTGACATTGTGTGACCTTAAATTTTGTGATGGCAAGAGTTTAACAAATAAACCTACAAATTAAACGACGAATGTCAGTGCACAGGTGTTGACTGAATTTAAAAATAAGTATAGTTTACGACTGTTCACTAAAAGAACGCATGTTCACTCAATAAATAGCCAGCATAAAGAGGAACGCAACATGAGTAAATCTGTAACCATACAAACGATGTCATATCAACCTGAATGGATCCGTGAGGATTTTGTTGATTTTGTCGCAGCCAAGATCAATCCCTTATGGGCATGGAAAAAAGTCAAAGCATCTGTGGTCAAAATACGCAGTTTAAGCACAGATTTTTTCCAAATTGAATTACGTCCTAACCGTAATTTTAAGAATCAACATTTAAAAGCAGGGCAAAGTGTTTTAGTCACTGTGTTGATTGAAGGGGTACGGCAGCAACGGCATTATTCCATTGTGAAAACATTGGCGAATGGTGACCTTGTTTTGGCGGTGAAGCGTCAGGGTAAAGTGTCTAAAGCTTTGAGCGAGTTAACATTTGGGAGCATCGTAGAGCTTTCACAACCACAAGGAGAATTTATTCTTGATCAAAACAGCATGCCGCTTTTGTTGGTTGCATCGGGAAGTGGGATCAGTGCGATTTATGCATTGCTCAATGCCGCTTTAAAACAGTCACAGCGCAAAATTACTGTGTTGTATTTTAGTCGAGATGAAGCTTTTCATGCTGACTTACAGCAACTTGCCGTGCAGCATTCACAGTTGAATTACTTATATTTCAATACATTAAAAACTCAGCAGCGTTTAACTTTAGCCTTGCTAAATGAACATGTGACAGACTTTCAGCAACGTCAAACGTATGCCTGTGGTGCAAATGCAATGATGCAAAGTATTCAGCAAATATATCGTGAGTTGAATATTCAGCATCAGCTTAAACAAGAATATTTTCAGGTGGTTGCAGATGAGAGCCTGAATCAGCAACCTGTAACTTTTTTACGCTCACAGCAGGAATTTGTTGCCAAAACTAACTTGCTTGAAAGTGCTGAGCAAGCAGGTTTAAAACCGACACATGGTTGCCGTATGGGCATGTGTAATACCTGTACATGTACCAAAGTCAGTGGTTCAACTAAAAATATGCTGACAGGTGAAATTGATCATACTGCCAATACACAAATCAAACTATGTATTAGCCAAGCAGTGAGTCCTGTGGTGATCAATCTTTAAGTCATAGTTAATTTTAAAAGCTATTTTCCAAATTTTTATTTAAACACGATCTTTGTCTTATCCATCAAGACAGGGGACGTTGTGGCCAAAATTCAGCACAGGCTTCTAAAAAATGAAGCGCTGAGGAGTAAAAAAATGAATATATCAGTGAATTTTTTAAACAGTAAATCAAAGCATTTAAATGCTGAACACACAGCAGCATTTGGTCGCCGTGTCGATGAAATCCGTCGCGAGGTGATGGACAGCTTAGGGGAGTCGGATGCCCAATATATTTATAAAATTCGCAACTTTGTCCGTTATAGCGAGATTGCTTCACGTGGCATGTTGATGTTTGGTGGTTGGATTCCACCTGTATGGGTGGTGGGTACAGGTTTGTTAGGCATTTCCAAAATCGTTGAAAATATGGAACTCGGTCATAACGTGATGCATGGACAATTCGACTGGCTTAATGATCCAAGTTTGAATGGTGCAAACTATGACTGGGATACCATTGCTTCAGGTGATGACTGGAAATATACGCATAATTATGTGCATCACACTTATACCAATATTGTCGGTAAAGACCATGATGTGGGTTATGGTTTGCTACGTGTGAGTGAGTCGCAAAAATGGGAACCTCGTTTTTTATTCAATATTCCTTTAGCAATTCAGCTTATGGTGTTTTTTGAGTGGTATGTGGGTGTGCAAAATCTACATTTAGAAGATGCATTGGTCTATAAAACTAAAACTTGGAAACAAGTGTGGGCAGATGCGACCAAGTTCCGTAAAAAAGCCCGCCGTCAAATTTTAAAAGATTATGTATTTTTCCCTGTCATTGCAGGTCCAAATGCTTTGCCTGTTTTTGCAGGGAATGCAGTTGCCAATGTGATCCGTAGTTTGTGGTCTTCGGCAGTGATTTTTAATGGTCATTTCACTGAAGATGCTGAAACTTTTGAGCCTGATAATACTGAAAATGAAACGCGTGCTGAGTGGTATTTGCGTCAGATTCGTGGTTCGAGTAACTTCACAGGAACAGATTGGTTGCATATTTTAAGTGGTAATTTGAGCCATCAGATTGAGCATCATTTGTTCCCTGATATGCCTGCCAACCGTTATGCGGAAGTTGCCCCAAAGATTAAAGCCTTATGTGCTGAATATGGTATTAACTACAATGAAGCGAATTTCTTTCAGCAGTTTTGGAGTGTTTGGGTGCGTTTAGCGAAGTGTTCTTTGCCAAATAATATGACGGCTAAAATTACGCAGTCTTTTGCAAAAGTGAAGGGGATTTTTGCTTAGTTTTGCTAATAAAAATTGTGAAACGTGATTAATCATTAAAAAGCCTAGTTTGACGAAATTAGGCTTTTTAATTGTATTTAAGTTATTGAAATAAAAATATTAATGTAAGTGATTTCACATAAGGTGTATTATGTTAATTTTAGCGCAATTTAAAAATCATCCTCTTTCAATAACGCCATAAAAGAAGTGAAATTATCTGCTAATTTTATAGTTCTCAACTTATTTTCAGTTGGTGAAATTTGGATAAGGTCATCATGATAAATTAGAGTAATAGCGGGTTCATCAGTATCAAGATCATCTCTATAATCAAAAGCTAGCAAGTCACCACCTGCACATTCTCCAAAAATCACTATGTGTTTATCCATAAATTCATACATGTGTTCATCAGGTTGATTTAATTCAATGGCTTCATAGCTTTTGATGGAATCCTCATACTTTTTACGATCTTCTTCATCCCAAATTTCTATTTCTTCATACCCGTAGCTATAAAAATATAATTCTCTATCTGTGATCTCATTGTTATGATCTAAAAACTCAAAATAGTTCTTCTTAGGAGTTAATCCATTGTGTTTGCTGAGTAATTGAATATAAAAGTTAGGGAATTTATAACCAATAGATTCAGCATAATCTTCAATATTTTTTTTATCAATCTGACCATGATCTCTGCTTACATCAATATTCATTTAGTCCGCTCAATTAAATTTTATAGTATACATGATGAATTAAGACTTCTATTTAACACAATGGCACTTATGTGAAGTTAAACAAACTTATTGAATAGTATTTTAATTTTACTTAACGTGCATTTATTTTTTGTCGCAATGCTTCACATGCAGAATTATTTTCTAGAGTACATGCCTGCATCAGTTTTTCTAAACGACCTTGTGTGTCATGTTCTTGTTCTTGATTTTTTAGATTTTCTAAATTAGTACAGGCATTTTCATAGTCATTTTTACACGCATGCGTATAGAGTTCTTTGGCTTTTGTAAAATTCATACCCAAGCCACTATATTCATCGATATATAGCTTTCCTAACACATTACAGCCTTTCATGTTGCCACCATCGCAGGCCTTTTTTGCCACTTCCACTGCACTTGATGGACTTTCTAAATCATCTCGAATATAGATAGCTAATTCGACGCATTCATCTAAATTATTATTTTGGAAAATTTAGTCAAATCTTCCAAAACATCAGTTTCTTCTGCAAAAGCAATATTATTAAATAAAATAAATATAAATAAAAAGATTAGTTTGTTCATTAGATTTTTCCTATTATTTAGATTCCATTGTTAGATAATTCAAGCAGTAAGTGAGTGCAAATATATAAAAATGATTCATCATGAGCGTAGATATTTACGATCCTACAACGTTCTTGGATGACTATTTAAATGATGGTGATTTTGCCAGATATTGAAAAATAGGAAAATTATAGTTTTACTACGAAGCGTTTGGATTTAATTGACAAAGATTGTAAGGGCATCATCGATTTTTATTTACATTCTAAATTAAAACGTTTTATTGATTTATGATTCAAACCCAAAAACTCAACTTGTAACAAAACCATCACCTTATCATCTGTTATACTATCTCGCATTATTTTCGAGCAAACTAAGGATTTACTATGCGTCTTGACCAACGTGCATTAGACCAATTACGTGACGTTAAAATTACCCGTAATTACACACGTTATGCGGAAGGTTCTGTATTGGTTGAATTTGGTCATACCAAAGTGCTTTGTACTGCAAGTATTGACAACTCAGTACCACGTTTCCTCAAAGGTCAAGGTCAAGGTTGGGTCACTGCAGAATACGGCATGTTGCCCCGCTCAACACACACACGTAGTGACCGTGAAGCAGCACGTGGAAAACAATCAGGTCGTACTCAAGAAATCCAACGTTTGATTGGTCGTAGCTTACGTGCCATGGTTGACCTCAAAAAACTTGGTGAAAATACCATTACCATCGACTGTGATGTGATCCAAGCGGATGGCGGTACACGTACAGCATCGATTACAGGTGCAGCGGTTGCATTGATCGATGCAATGAATGTATTGCTTGAAAAGAAAAAAATTAAACAAGACCCATTAAAAGGTTTAGTTGCTGCAATTTCAGTGGGAATCTATAAAGATGAAGTATTACTTGATCTTTGCTATGAAGAAGATTCGAACTGTCAAACTGACTTAAATGTAGTGATGACTCAATCTGGCGAATTCATTGAGATTCAAGGCACTGCAGAAGAAAAGCCATTTACCCGTGCGCAATCCAATGCCATGCTCGAAATGGCTGAAAAAGGCATTGCAGAACTTGTGAAAAAACAACAAGAAGCATTAGGTTGGTAATTTAATTCGCTTGAAAATGAACGCATCTTCGGATGCGTTTTTTATTGTTCATTCAAAAGCTTAATGGAATTGAAACCAAAGCATCACCAAACTGTCATGGGCTTTGTATTGACTAACAGCTTCTTTGAAATACGGAAATGGTCAATGAAAAGTTTATTTTTAATTTTAGCCACAAGCTGTTGTTTAATGCTCAGTGGATGTAAAGACGATAATGACGGTGATTCAAGCCAAACGCCAAATCCACCTGTGTCAAATTGTAAAATGCACTGCGCACCATAATAAAAATTAAGGATATTGAAGATGAATCGTCGTGATTTTTTAATTAATTCTACTAAGACTATATTTGGTGCTGCTGCACTTGCAAGTTTCCCTGCCAGTATTCAAAAAGCTTTAGCAATTGATGCCAAAGTTGAAACAGGAACCATTCAAGACGTTAAACATGTGGTGATTTTAACGCAAGAAAATCGTTCTTTTGATAATTATTTTGGTACCTTAAAAGGTGTGCGCGGTTTTGGAGATCGTTTTACCATTCCATTGTCAAATGGACGCAAAGTTTGGGAACAATACGATAAAAACAAAAATAAAGTGTTGCCTTATCACTTAGACAGTAAATTAGGTAATGCACAACGTGTTAGTGGAACACCACATTCTTGGAAAGATGGTCAAGATGCGTGGGATGCAGGACGTATGGGCAATTGGGTGGAACATAAGCAACCGCAATCCATGGGATATTACAAACAAGCTGAACTCGAATATCAATTTGCGCTCGCCAATGCTTTTACCATTTGTGATGCTTATCACTGTGCAATGCATGCAGGCACGAACCCGAATCGAAAATTTATTTGGACAGGAACCAATGGTCCAACAGGTGCTAATGTCGCGAGTGTAGTGAATGAGTTTGATGCGATGGGTGCATCTACAGTCGGCTATGATTGGACGACTTATCCTGAGCGTTTACAACAGGCAGGTGTCACATGGAAAGTTTATCAAGCCATGCCAGATAATTTTACCGACAATCCATTAGCAGGTTTTAAACAATACCGTCGTGCGAATGAGTTATCAGGTCAACCCGTGAGTCATGATGATCTGAAAAGTCCTGCTTATGATGAAAAAATTGATGCGACTCAGCCGTTGTATAAAGGGATCGCCAATACCATGCCAGATGGTGGTTTTTTACAAGCTTTAAAAGATGATATTGCACAAAAGAAATTACCACAAGTGAGCTGGATCGTTGCACCTGCAACTTATAGTGAACATCCTGGACCATCAAGCCCAGTACAAGGGGCGTGGTATATTCAAGAATTATTAAATGCATTGACTGCCAATCCAGAAGTATGGAGTCAAACCGTGCTTTTGGTGAATTTTGATGAAAATGATGGTTTTTTTGATCATATCCCATCACCTAGTGCGCCATCTCGTGATGAAAAAGGTCATCTCCAAGGTAAAACCACATTAAGCACAAGTGAATTGGCTTTTGAATATTTTGATCATGTTGCGGTGGCAGGATCTAAATCTCAACCTCAACCTGATGGGCGTGTCTATGGGCCCGGCGTTCGAGTACCTATGTATGTAATTTCGCCTTGGAGTCGTGGTGGCTGGGTCAATTCTCAAGTGTTTGACCATACTTCGGTGATTCGTTTCTTAGAAGAACGTTTTGCAGTTAAAGAACCCAATATCAGTCCATATCGTCGTGCTGTCTGCGGTGATTTGACGACGGCCTTTAATTTTAAAACACCCAATACATCGGCTTTACCTATGTTAGCAGGTCAAAAAACGAAAGATCAGGCAGATGCAATTCGTCAGGCACAAGCAGTTTTACCACAAGTCACTCGACCAAATTTGGCGGTATTCCCTAAGCAAGAAATAGGGGTACGTCCATCTAAAGCATTGCCTTATATTTTACATACCAGTGCCGAAGTTGATGCAGCCACACAAAACGTTAAATTGATGTTTTCAAATACAGGGACTCAAGCGGCGGTATTTCATGTCTATGATCGCTTAAATCTCAATGCGATTCCGAAGCGTTATATGGTTGAGGCAGGTAAACAACTTGATGATGTCTGGAATAGATTTAACGACAAATATGATTTGTGGGTATTAGGACCGAATGGTTTTCATCGTAGTTTTACCGGCGATTTAACTGCAAAGAATCAGAAAGAAAGTTTGCCTGAAATTCGTATTTGTGTCGAAGAGTGTAGTTATAAGCTGACTTTAAAAGTCCGCAATGATGGCGCAAAAACCAGCAAATTGTTAATAAAAGCCAATGCTTATTTAGCGAATAAAACATGGGAAATTGAGACAAGCCCTGCTGAGCAGTCCTTAGTTTTAGATATGACTGAGTTTGGTGGCTGGTATGATTTCACCGTAAGCATGCAGAATGATGCTTCTTTTAGCCGTCGTTTTGCAGGTCGTATTGAAAATAATCAGGATTCAATTTCAGACCCGTATATGGGATTTAATAGCTAAAACTCTATTATTCTATAAGGTGCTACGGCACCTTATTTTATTTCCCCCTATATTGACTACTTTACATTTCTCCATATAAAAAGAGGGCTTGTGTAACGTCATCTTTAAAAAATCAGCATGCTTTATTTTTACAATGCTTGCCTTTAGAAACGATGACGAGAGGGAATATGAATTTATTGATTATCGGATTGATGGTGACGACCTTTCTTTTAATGACCACAGCACCACGTTCAACACAAGAAGTTGAACAGATTTCAGTACAAAAACATCAAAAAACTTCTCAATCTATAGAACACGATTCAGAAGTTTAATGTCAACATAATGTTATAAAGCCGCTTGATTTGCTTCCAAACTCGGATGCATCAACTGATAACTAAAGTTTTTCCCATCTAAAACATCAAGATTCAAAGCTTTATAATCATTCAATAATTGTGCTGCATTGCCTTCACAATTTTGATTGCTGTGATTCCCTGTTTTATGAATCGCGGTATAACAATGATTCACTTTTTGAATAAATTGATAATACGGCGACAGTGGGACATGGGCAGCTTCTAACACACGGGGTGCAAGAAAGTGTGCAGGAATAAACGGTTCAGCCCATTGTTTTTTGTCTAATGGGAAATTACTCCAAATTGCCAAAGGTGTTTCATAAAAACGAACATCGTTTTTTTCAGTTTTGGCTTGTTCAGACCCCCAAAAACCATATTCATCATAGACGTTTTGTAAATTAGGTAAATGATCGCCAAAGAAAATCACAATGGTTGGACGTTGTAACTGTTTGACCGAATCAAGTAAAGCTTTTAAATGCTGATCGGCACGTTGCATACCTGATAAATAGGTATTTAGCGCACGTTTTGATCGATCACTAATGCCTTTTTTGGTGATTTTAAAATTATCCGCGCCAAAACGGTCATCATTATACATTGGATGATTTTCGACACTGATGGCATAGATAAATTGTGGCTGATCCTGTTGTTTGAGCTGTTGTTCAATACTGTTATAAATCAAATCATCATTTGCCCAACCTGCTTTGTTGATATATTGACTGCGTTGAGCAGCGCTGACCATATTTTCAATCGAGGTAAATTGGTTAAAACCCAAATTTTGGTAGACACTGCTACGATTATAAAAATATTTACCATTGTTATGCATGGCAGTCGTGTTATAGCCCAAACTATTTAAATACATGGGTAATGAATAGGTCGGACGTTTTAATTTTGCCACATAAGCCAATTGGTTCTGGTTTAAATGAGTATTTAAACTGGTCAATACTTCGAATTCAACGTTGGCAGTCCCACCACCAAAGCTCGGTGATAACAATTGACTCACCTGATTTTTTGCAATGGTTGGGGTAATATTTTTAGGAATACTGGAATCAAGCTTGGTTGCATCCCAATGGGACTCGCTCATAACAAAAATAATATTGGGTAATACTTTTTCTGTCGCTGAACTCGGCTGATTGTCTACATCTAGCGCCGTAGCGGGAGCAGTGAGTAAACTCTGAATTTTCGTTTCAGGAATATTTGCCGTATTCGAAACTTTGGCTTTAATGCCATCGACTGTTTTAGAAAAGAAAAATGCGCTAAAACCGAGTTGGCGAATATTCATGTGATCGCCGACCCAATCACTGCGAGTATTTGGTAAATAAATATTGTATTTACATAAACTTGGCTTATTGTCACCTGAACAGGTTTGACTAAAATTATTTTGAAAATTCGCAGTAATGAAGAAGCCTAAAATTGATAGGGACAGTACTGCATTCGCCCAAAGTAAAGTATTTTTTTCGGCACGTTCTTTTTTATATAACCATACCATCAGTGCGATACAGACGAGTAGTCCTGCAAAAAATACAAATTTGAGTAACATTGGTGCTGCAATGAGTGTTTCTTTGAGCAATAAAAAATCGCTTGGAATCAAACTCGCAGATAGATATTGCTCTTTTTTAATATTGATAAAGGTTAAGACAAAGATCAACACTTGGCTGACCAGAATCGTGGCAAAAGTACGTCTGAATATCAAATAAATCAAACTAATTAAGGCATAATTTAAGAGTACAGAAAAGCCATATTTAAATAGACGTAATTCTCGATAAGCTTCAGGTAAATTCAAGAAATGTTGAATATTTTCTTGATACAGAAAAAAAGCCAATACTGATACAAAAGCCACAAGTAGAAAAAGTACTTGTTGTCTTAAAGTCTTCATTTGCAGAGAGAAGTTTGATTTTAGGAGGACGGCAATTATAAGCCGTTCAAGAGGGCTTTCAAAGTTTTAATTAGATTAAATTGTAATCAAAATGAAAGCGTTATTTCCCCTTGGTGAGAGAAGCCCAAGGAGAAATACATGATATTTAAATCAGTTAAGCATTAAAACGCATCGATAAATCAACAGCTTTGACGTCTTTGGTCAATACACCCATAGAAATATAATCAACGCCTGTACTTGCCACTTCACGTAAATTATCAATGGTAATATTACCCGATGCTTCTAATTTACAGCGTCCTGCAACATGTTTGACTGCATCAATCATTTGCTGTTGGCTAAAATTATCTAACATCACAATATCAGCTTTGGCTTCAAGGGCTTGATTAAGTTCATCCCATGTTTCCACTTCCACTTCCACAGGCTTGTTGGGTGCAATGTGATGTGCTTTGGCAATGGCTTGTGCAATGCCTCCTGCTGCCATGATATGATTTTCTTTAATTAAAAAGGCATCAAATAAACCTAAACGATGGTTTTGACCCCCACCTATTGCAACCGCATATTTTTGTGCAATACGTAAGCCTGGTAAGGTTTTACGTGTATCCAGTAATTTAGTGTTCAACCCTTCGAGTTGTTTGACATAATCTGCAGTTTTGGTCGCTACAGCCGATAAGGTTTGGATGAAATTTAAAGCAGGGCGTTCTACAGTGAGTAAACTACGTGCAGAACCTGCAAGTTTATAAATGGTTTCATTGGCTTTGACCATGTCACCATCATTTTTCAACCATGTGATCTGTACATTTGGATCATAAGCTTGAATCAAGGCATTGACCCAAGGCTGACCTGCTAAAATCATGTCTTCACGGGTAATGATCGTCGCTGTTGCTTGTTCATCTTCGGGCGTGAGTAGGGCAGTAATATCACCTTCGCCAATATCTTCTTGTAGTGCTTGTTGAATATTGATTTGTATGGATTGTTCAAGCAGTGCTTGCGAAATGCTCATGGAAATTCCCTTTCGGTTCACCCTAAAATTTGAGCGATATATTAGCATTGTGGTTGTAATATTGAAGAAGTTTTTCATTTAAAGCAGAACAGAGTACACTCAGTTTAGCTTGTGTTGATGGTCTACTTTGAATGCAATACAAGAAAATGACAGCAAAAAATACTGCTTTTAGGAAATCTACATGCAATCGGGTTCACCATTCCAAGTTAAAGATGGTCAATTGATCGGTGCACGACAAGTACCGTCACCAAACTATAATCAACGTCCTGAAAATACTGAAATTCAGCTGATCGTGATTCATAATATCAGCTTGCCACCTTCGCAATTTGGTGGAGGCTATATTGAACAATTTTTTCAAAATCAATTGGATTGGTCAGTACATCCTTATTTTCAAAGCATTGAAGGGATGCAAGTTTCAGCGCATTTACTGATTTTAAGAGCAGGTGAAGTACTGCAATTTGTCAATTTTAAAGACCGTGCTTGGCATGCAGGACGTTCAAGTTACTTGGGCAAAGTAGAATGCAATGATTATTCAATTGGCATTGAGCTCGAAGGGAGTGATGATTTAGATTTTGAAGATATTCAATATCAAACATTGGCGCAAGTGGTTGCGACCTTACAAAAAGCTTATCCTAAAACAGATCAGCATTTAGCTGGGCATTCAGATATCGCACCACATCGTAAAACAGATCCTGGTCCACATTTTCAATGGGACGATTTTAGAACACGACTCCATAAGCAAAAACAATAAATCATTTATGATTTTACAACGATATTTGTTTTGAGTTTATTTACAATAGCGACTTTATTTTAACTGGGTGAATGCAATGGCGCTGTGGCGATCCACCTTTATTGTCAGTTCTATGACCATGTTGTCTCGGGTCTTAGGACTCGTACGAGATATGGTATTGTTAAATGTCTTTGGTGCAGGTAAGGATTTCGATACCTTTGTTGTTGCATTTCGCATCCCCAATTTTTTTCGGCGATTATTCGCTGAAGGAGCTTTTTCACAAGCCTTTATTCCTGTTTTAACTGAATACAAAACTACAAAACTACATGCCGAAGTACAGATTTTAATTAGCCGTGTTTTTGGTTGTTTATTAACGGTTATGTCGTTATTGACGCTATTTTCTATGATTGCGGCACCTGTGATTTTGTATGTTTATGCCCCTGGTTTCCATGATGATCCTGCTAAATTTGACTTAGCTGTTGATATGTTTCGTTTAACGATTCCATATTTGATGTTTATGTCACTGACAGCATTTGCCAGCAGTATTTTAAATAGTTATGGTTCATTTGCATCACCTGCATTTTCACCTGTACTGTTAAATGTGGCGATGATCGCAGGGGCTTGGTGGCTTGCTCCACATATGGCTGAACCCATCATGGCACTGGGTTGGGCTGTGGTTGCAGCAGGGATTTTACAACTTGCCATTCAAATTCCTGAATTGTGGCGTAAAAAATTATTGATTCCACCAAAAGTTGATTTTAAACATGAAGGTGTGGAACGCATTTTAAAATTAATGTTGCCTGCTTTGTTTGGTGTTTCGGTCACGCAAATTAATTTATTACTCAATACCATTTGGGCATCTTTTATGCAGGATGGTTCAGTGTCTTGGTTATACAGTGCCGAGCGAATGACAGAGCTACCATTAGGTTTAATTGGTGTCGCGATCGGTACTGTCATTTTACCGTCTTTGTCGATGAGTAAAGCTGAACAAGACCAAGAAAAATTTAGAAAAATGCTAGATTGGGCAGCCCGTGTCATTGTTTTAGTGGGTGTACCTGCAAGTATTGCACTGTTTATGTTGTCTACGCCGATTATTCAAGCGCTTTTCCAACATGGTGCTTTTGATGTACGTGATACACAAATGACGGCTATGGCGTTGCAATGTATGAGTGCAGGGGTATTGGCATTTATGT
Source organism: Acinetobacter sp. Marseille-Q1623 (assembly GCF_902809895.1). NCBI lineage: Bacteria > Pseudomonadati > Pseudomonadota > Gammaproteobacteria > Moraxellales > Moraxellaceae > Acinetobacter > Acinetobacter sp. Marseille-Q1623. The sequence continues at coordinate 180,437 of NZ_CADDWG010000003.1, forward strand.
TGATTAAAGTCTTTGCACCTGGTTTTTACGCGATTCAAGATACAAAGACGCCTGTACGTGTTGGTTTAATGGCCGTTGCAGCGAATGCAATTTTAAACGTGATCTTTATTGGTATTTTTAAACTGATTGATTGGCATGCTGAGCATATGGCACTTGCCATTGCATCTTCAGGTTCTGCATTGGTGAATGCAGGTATGCTGTATTTCTATTTGCATAAACGCAATATTTTCCGTTTTGGTGCACATTGGAAAAAATTATTTGTGCAATTTTTCATTGCTAATATCAGCATGATTGCTGTGCTGTGGTATGCATTAACTTGGTATGATGGTAGTGCTGCGCAGTGGATTCGTATACTTGAAGTAGTTGGATTGTGTGTCGTCGGTGTGTTGGCCTATGCGATTGGTTTAGTGGCAAGCGGATTTAGACCACGTCATTTAAAACATTGATTTAATTTGTTAAATTTAGAATGAAACCTATAACTTCATCCCTAAGTTATAGGTTTTTTTATGGTTAATTATTTTACTTTGAGTAATTCGATATCAAAAATCAATGTACTGTTAGGTGGAATCGTTCCTGGTACACCATCTTGACCGTATGCAAGTTTTGCGGGGATATACAGCGTTGCTTTACTGCCAGTATTTAACAATTGTAGACCTTCAGTCCAACCCTCTATCACTTGATTTAATGGAAATTCAATTGCCTCACCACGCGCATAAGAGCTATCAAACACTGTTCCATCTAAAAGTTGACCTTTGTAATGTGTGGTTACTATAGACGCTGGCGTGGGTTTTTTACCTGTCCCTTGGTAAAGGATCTTATATTGTAAACCTGAAGCCGTGGTGATGACCCCTTGTTTTTTGGCATTTTCCTTTAAAAACAGAGATTCTTTCGCGCTATTATTTGTCGCTTCTTGCAGATGTTGGGTTGTTAATGTTTTTTGAAACTCATGATATGCCGTTTGTAATTCTTCTTCAGTATATGCGTTGGCTTTCTGTGCTTTTTGATCACGAACGCCTTGAATAAATGGTTCAATCGCCACTTCCTGAGGAGATTGAGAGGCCACTTCATAACCAAGTGCGTAGCTGATTTTATCAAGTGCAGATGCAGCAAAAACAGCTGATTGAGATAATATAAGTGTTGAAAAAATTATGGTTTTGTTAAGCATGTTTGACCTTTGAATAAAAAGAGAGCTAAAAAGCTCTCAAAATATAAATAAAAAATTAAGGCAAAATTTTTAATAATTCAACATCAAAAATCAGGGTACTGTTCGGGCCTATGCTATCGCCTGCCCCCATATCCCCATATGCTAATTTTGCAGGAATAAAGAAGCGATATTTCGAACCTTCTTGCATCAGTTGTAAACCTTCTGTCCAGCCCGAAATGACTTGGCTGACTTGAAAATCAACAGGTTGCCCACGTGCAATTGAGCTATCAAAAACCGTACCATCGAGTAAACGTCCTTCATAATTAACGGATACTTTGGATGTCACAGTCGGTTTTTTTCCTTGACCTGTTTGTAAAATTTGATATTGCAAACCTGATTTTGTGGTCATAATGCCTGATTTTTTTGCATTTTCAGCTAAAAAAGCTTCACCAAGTTTGCCATTTTCTTGTGCTGTTTGTTGAAATGCTATGAGCTGTTTGGCTTCGCTTTGTTGTTTATACTGTGCTAAAGCCTTTGCCATTTCTTCATCGGTTAAACTGGTTTTTTGTCCAAGCGCACCTTGTTGTAAGCCTTGTAAAAAAGCCTCTGGATGAATATCTTTTAAAATATCGGCATACGTTTTACCCATAGCATAACCATAGCTATAGCTAAATTGATCTTTTTGTGGGCTTTTATTATTAACAGTTGCAGCCTGACTATGACTTACTGCCATTAAAATGCTTAACCCTAAAATTATTTTCTTCATCATATACATCCAAAAAGGAGAGCAGGTGCTCTCCTTATTTTTATTTTACTTTAATTAATTCAACATCAAAAATTAAGGTACTGTTTGGAGGGATGGTACCAGGGACACCTTGTTCACCATAAGCCAATTTAGATGGAATATATAAGGTCGCTTTTCCACCTTCTTTCATTAATTGTAAACCTTCGGTCCAACCTGGAATCACTTGATTCAGTGGGAATTCAATCGGTTCACCACGATCATATGAACTGTCAAAGACTTTACCATCAAGAAGTTGACCTTTGTAGTGGACAGTAACGACTGAACTTGCAGAGGGTGCTTTACCATCACCTTGTTTAGTGATTTTGTATTGTAGACCAGAAGCAGTGGTTTTAATCCCTTCTTTTTTCGCATTTTCCGCTAAGAAATTATCACTTTTAGATACCGCTTCTTTTGAGTCAGCGATTTGTTTCGTCTGCATTTCTTTTTGGAATTCAATATACGCAGCTTGTAATTCTTCATCAGTGAAGATGCGTTCTTTTTTCGCATGTGCATCACGGATCCCTGTAATAAATGTATCTACATCAACTTCAGGTGGCGTTTGGCTGGCAACTTCATAGCCTAAAGCATAGCTGATTTTTTCGACAGGTTTTGCTGATTTGGAGATAGAACTTGCATTTACATCCACAGGATGTTGTGTTGCATAGTAAACAGGAACAAGTGCAGCACCGCCTAATAATACAGCAACAGCGATGGGTAAGGCTTTACTCATGGTCTTTCCTAAAATTTTTATCGTGCAAAAAGCTAAATATTTTAAATGATAGCTTGAACTCTCAAAGCATATAACGTCTTACTCTGAAACGATATACTTATTCAATGAAATCAACGAAAAATATACAGGGATTTCCCAAAAAAAATCCAGATCATAGATCTGGATTTTTCGACATTCAATTAACTTAATCATCTTTATGTGAGGTATAGCTATAAGCATAGTTATAGCCGTAGCTGCTACCACCTGATGCACGGTTAATATCATTTAAGATAATACCGTTGACTTTACTACCCGCTTGTTCAAAACGTGTAAGCGTTATTTCAAGCTCTTTCATTTGAGTTTTAGCATAACGAGCGACAACTAAATTCACACCTGCATATTGTGAAATGATAATACCATCAGTCACCGCCAATACAGGGGGTGTATCCAAAATGATATGATCATATTGTTGAGACAGCTGTTCAAGTAATGCTTTAAATTGGCTTGATCCTAACATTTCAGATGGATTGCTCTGGTTTTTACCACGCGCAATAAAATCCAAATTTGGCACTTGAGTTTTAAAAATGGTTTGTTCTAGTGAACTTTGATTGTTTAAAAGTTCAGTCAAACCAGGGGAAGTCTCACGAGAAAAATATTTGTGTAAATACCCACGACGAATATCGGCATCAATTAACAAGACGCGTTTATTACTTTGCGCAAAAATAGTCGCCAAGTTAGTCGAAATAAATGATTTACCCACTTCTGGTGCAGGACCGGATACCGCAATGATATTATTTTTGGCATTTGCTAGAGAAAAGTGAATCGTGGTACGAATACTACGTAAACTTTCAATGGCAATATCATCACTGTTTTTCACTGCAAGAATAGGAATCGATTTTTTCTTCTTGAGAATTTGAATACGACTTTCTTGTACAGGAGAACGTGGAACCGTCGCATAAACAGGAAGATCCAACTCATTTTCAATTTGCGCTGAGTCTTTAATGCCTGTATGCATGAGATTACGTAATAACGCAATCAATACCCCAACAAAACCACCCACAAAAATAGAGAGAATGAGAATAATGAGTTTACGTGGTGAAATTGGTTTGATCGGTTCAGCAGCTGTATCAATGATACGAACATTACCAATTTCACCTGCTTCAGCAATCTTTAATTGTTGGTAGTTATTAAGTAAAGAAGTATATAGTTCGCTGTTGACTTTGACATCACGATACAATTGCAAATACAGACGTTGTGTTTCAGGTAAACGTTTTAATGCTTGATTGAGTTCGCTAGCTTTTTTATCAATGGTTGCCAATTGAGCATTGATTTCAGCCATTAATGGATGACTAGCAGTATATTTTGCAGAAAGTTCAGCTTGTTTCTGCTTTAATTCAATACGTGTTTTTTCAAGTTCAACATTTTGTTTGAGCATTAACTCAGATTCTTGCGTAACATCAATTGTATTATATTGTTCACGGAATTTATTGAACTTAATTTCAGATTCTTCAAGCTGTTGTTTAAGCTCAGGCAGCTGCTTATCTAAAAATTTTAAAGTTTGTTTTGACTCTAAAGTTTTACGTTCAATATTTTGTGCGTGATATACATGCAAAATATTATTTAAAACTTCAGTAATATGTTGTTTGTCTTGACCTTGGTAATTAAGCCCGATGACACCTGTAAGTTTACCTTTCTCTGCTACAGAATAATCCGCATTTAAAGACGTGACAGCAGCAGGTAAGGATTGTTTAACAATGGTGAAAGTTTGCTTAAAAGGTACTTTGCTCTCAATCTCAATTGACCATGAACCATAGCGATCAATATTTTGATTTAGTTGATTTAACTTCCCTGTAAAAATAACTTGTTCTTTCTGCACATCTATCAGTTTAAATTGATTAGGCGTGGTTAAATCTAAAGTGAGTGCTTTATTTTGATAAAAAGCAGGCACATTAAATTGTTTAATTAAAAAGCTGGATTGATTCTTTTGATAAAAAACACCATCTTTACGATAATCTAAAAGGATTTCATCTTTATTGAATAAACGGTGGAGTTTACCATCCTCATCATCTTGAATTTGGATATTGAGATTTAAATCCTGAATCACAGTTCCTAAAACCATACGAGATTTTAAGATTTCAATTTCAGCTTGAGCGGGAGATTTTTGCTCAACAACAGACGATAAATCACCTAAAAGTGCAGCGGCACCTGCCCCTTTACTTTCTTCAACTTGTACTAGGGCATCGGTAGAATAGGTATTAGGCGTGACACGCAGGTATAATAAAGCACAAATTAGGCTCAGAATTACACAAAGGGCAATCACTTTCCACTGCGCAATTAAGGAAAAAAATAACTCTTTTAAGTCGATGGTATCATCATTCGTTCTTGAATTTTGGTTCATATGACTGCAACTAATTAAAATTTAAAGATGTGATTGCCAATCAGTGACATAACGTTGAATATTATCGCATGTCTCTATAAAAAATGCTTGATCATGTTTATAGGGGTCAGGCACATTGATATTTTGCCAATGTCCAAGCAAAAACACTTTGCCTTTTGCAAAAGGCCAAGTTTGCTCAATATGTTTTTGCTGCTTGTGACTCATGACCAAGATAAGATCCGACTTCTTAATCAGTTGAGCATTGATCTGTTTGGCAACATGCCCACGCATATCAATGTTTTTGTTGTCCATACATGCGATGGCCTTATCATCAGCGGTGTGTCCGACCATCGCTGAAAGCCCAGCAGATTCTATATGTAATTGAGGATGAGCATTTTTCAAAAAATACTCAGCCATTGGACTTCTACAAATATTACCCACACATACGACAAGAATATTTTGGATTTGCATTATTGCCCTAACCGATCAATATTATATAAAGCATTTGAGAATGGAATGATTTGATTAATAACACGTTGCCAACGGGTTAATCCAGTTGCATCGACATAAACAATATCATTTTTTTGCATGGCAAATTGGTTGGCTAATGCAAAATTACCAAAGCTACTTAAATCTAATTGATAGACTGTAGAACCTTTAGTATTAAGGTCTGTACGCATCACATAAATACGTGCCGCACTGGCTGAGTTTGGATTAATCCCACCACTTTCACCCAATACATCACTTAAAGTCATCCCTTGATCACGTAAATTTACTGCTTGCGTACGGGTAGATTCACCTAATACATAAAGTTTCTGATCTTGTTTAGTATTTACAAATAAAGTGTCATTCGGTTGAATGAGTAAATTATGTAAAGATAAGCCTTGTTTCTCAAGTGCAATGGTATTCAGGTTATAAGTTTGACCATGACGGATCAGTTGAATATTGGTATTGTCGCCTGTTTGAGAATTAATCCCGCCTGCTTGACCTAATGCTGTATAAACACTGATGGGTTGATCGTTTAAAGTATATTGACCACTTTTCATCACTTGCCCGTTGACAAAATATCGTTTTCCTTCATAGGAAAGTACACGTACAACGACATCAGGCGTTTTTAAATATTTGGCAAATAAGCTACGCATTTCTTTATTAATCTGCGTTAGGGTTTTGCCTTCAGCACGATACGTACCGATCAGTGGTGCTTGAATATAACCGTTTTGATCAATACGGTAACCATTTGCCAGTACAGACGTATCGTTAGTCATTTGAGTCACAGGAGGGGTGATTTCAGGATATGCCCACAGTTGAATCGAAAGTACATCACCAGGACTAAGACGATAGACTTTATTTTGATTTTGAAACAAAGCATATAAATTTTGGGATTGAATATCAGTTGTATTTAAAATACTCGGTAAAGTGCTTTGTGTTAGCTGAACAACATTAAGAGCTGCACCTTGATCCGTTTGATATTGTCCTTGTTCAGGCACATCATAAGTTTGCAGACCAGAAGTCATAGCACAACCAGTAAATAAAAACGAAACTGCTAAAAAAAGTGAGGTGCGAGCATGCTTCACATTCAAAACCCTTAATTGTATTAAATTGTAACTTGGAGTGACCTTATGGGTCGAATTGTATTCTATTACAAGTTAAATTCCTACTAGACTTGTTTAGCATAAATATAATTAATACATAAAATGAATCGTTTTGGTTAAAAACATGTAATTTCAGTTAATATTTACAAGCTTTTCATTTAGAATAAAACTCTATTTTGTATAATAAACTGGACTCAAAACCAGTCTCAGGATTTTAAAAGCATGTTTCAGATTGAACAACTAAAGATAGCAATCATTGGATTAGGCTATGTCGGTTTACCTTTAGCAGTAGAATTTGGCAAAAAAATACCAGTCATTGGTTTTGATATTTATCAAAAACGTATTGATGAATTAAGAAATGGGCAAGATCACACTTTAGAAGTTAGTCCAGAAGAATTACGAACAGCAGAATATCTATCTTATAGTGCAAATGTAGAAAATTTAAAGGATGCGAACTTTTATATTGTCACAGTTCCAACCCCAATTGATGATTTTAAACAACCAGATTTAACCCCATTGGTTAAGGCTTCGACTACTATTGGTCAAGTGTTGAAAAAAGGCGATATCGTTGTTTATGAATCGACTGTTTATCCTGGTGCGACAGAGGAAGTCTGTATTCCTGTGTTAGAAAAAATTTCAGGTTTAAAGTTTAACGAAGATTTTTTTGCAGGTTATAGCCCTGAGCGTATTAATCCGGGCGATAAAGAGCATCGAGTCACTAATATTCTTAAGATTACATCAGGTTCTACTGCTGAAGTCGCTGATTATGTTGATCACGTTTATAATTTAATTATTGAAGCGGGAACGCATAAAGCTTCAAGTATTAAAGTGGCAGAAGCTGCTAAAGTGATTGAAAATACACAGCGCGATGTCAATATTGCTTTAATTAATGAGTTAGCACTTATTTTTAATAAAATGGGAATTGATACAGAAGATGTATTAAAAGCTGCAGGGACAAAGTGGAATTTTTTACCATTTCGTCCTGGTTTAGTCGGTGGGCATTGTATTGGTGTAGACCCTTACTATTTAACACATAAGGCACAGTCTATAGGTTACCATCCTGAAATTATTTTAGCAGGGCGTCGTTTAAATGACTCTATGGGAGCTTATGTTGTTACTCAACTTGTAAAAGGAATGTTGAAAAAGCGTATCCAAGTTGAAGGTGCTAAAGTATTGGTATTGGGTTTAAGTTTTAAAGAGAACTGTCCAGATATTCGCAATACAAGAATTGTTGATATTATTAGTGAATTAAAAGAATATCATATTAATGCTGATATTTATGATCCATGGATTGATAGTGAAGAAGCACAGCATGAGTATGGCATCAAACCGATTCAAAGTTTAAAACAAGACAATTATGATGCCATTATTTTAGCTGTTGCACATAATCAATTTAAAGAAATGGGTTCAAAACAAATTCGTGCATTAGGTAAAAAACAACATATTTTATATGATTTGAAATATGTACTTGATCAATCTGAGTCAGATATTAGATTGTAATTACATGAAAATGTATCTTTTAGGACTTTTAAAAAATACAAGAATACAAAATGCTACATGGATGATTCTAGAAAAAGGAATTTCTTTTTTTGGATTAATTTTTGTTGTTTCTGCTGTTGCTAAATACCTTGGTCCAACAATTTATGGGTATTTAGCTTTAGCAGCATCAGTTTTTGCCATTGTTAATATCATAGCACGTTTAGGACTAGATCAAGTTTATTTTAAGTCTGCAAGTAAAAGTGCAAAGAATAATAATATTTTATTGAAATATATGATGCATTTAATTACTTGCATTTATTTACCTCTTTCAATTTTAGTTTTATTTGTATTTTATTTTAGAATTGATTCTGAATATTTTATTTTTTTTATTGCAACAGCAATAGCAAATTATTTTTCAGCTATTGATATGAGAGCTATCCATTTTAATGCAATTTTAAAGTCAAAGTTAAATGTTATAGCAAATACAGTAGGATTAATTTTTAGCTTAGTTGTAAGGTATATAATTGTAGAGTATAAATTAAGCTTTCAGTTGCTATTTTTCCCTATAGTTACTGTAACTTTATTGCCATATATGATAAGAGTGTATTTAGAAGATAGAGAAAATATTTTTGAAAAATCTTATTCTTATAATGCAAATATATTTAAAAAGTATCGGAAGTATTTTTTTTCAGTAGGTATACCGTTAGTTATTTCAATGTTATCGGTTAGTATTTATCTGCAATCAGCTAATTTTTTCTTAGCAGCTTTAAAAGGAAGTCATGAAGTTGGTATTTATGCTATAGCAAGCATGTTAGCTGGCGCATGGTATTTTGTTCCTACTACTATTGTAATGTCTTTTTTATCATTGGTTTATAAGACAAGCTCTGATGAAGAATATATTGAAAAGGCAGGTTTGATTTTAAGATATTTATCTATAATTACAATCTCTATAATAATAATTTTATTTTTTATGGCAGACT
>NZ_CADDWG010000004.1:0-13458 GCF_902809895.1 Acinetobacter sp. Marseille-Q1623
CCTTGATCAGCAAGACTACGATGATCCACCCGGTCTGCATGTCCATATTCGGCTAAAAACGCATTCTGTAGATCTGCAAAGCGTTCTCTTAACTCAACCAATTCAGTTTTACGCTGTTCTGCGCTCCTAGCAGTATTGGACTTCTGACAACCGCCACGTTCAGGATGCTTGCTGTTATAACGTTTAAAAAACTGATCTGCACCTCGATCTATCCCATCCTGTATCCGTTCACTAAACATAATATGGGCATGTGGTTGTTCCCCGCCTTCAATACTGGCTTTGGGATTATGAATCGCCCAAGTATAGGCATGCTGATCCCCTAATTCCTGTTCGACAAAGACTTGAACCAGATCCTGCCGTTGCTTAGGTGTGAGTTCTCTTGGTAAAGCAATTTCAATTTCTCGGTAAGTTGCACCATTTTTTCTTTCAAACTCATCGGCACATTGCCAAAACAAATTTGGGTTGCCCTGCGCCCATTTGGGCATATTGCCATGTTCAACCGCTTCCAGTTTTTCTTGATGCTTGACCTTGTATTCACCCTCACGTTCAATATATTCAGCATGTGCCAACGCCTTACCTTTGCCACCCACTTTGACTGATAAGTGATAACTTGCCATGTTTGCTTGTGCCTGTGCTTATGCTGTTGGGAGTACAGAGGGTGAAACCCTTTGTCGCGCTTAGGTTTCTTGACGAAGTCAGAAACTACTAAGTGCGCATGCTGAATTTTAGCACGCTTTCAAATCCATGCTACACTCAAATCAAGATGCACGCTTATGATGGTATTTGTATGACAAGCAAAACTGAATTACCCAATGGACACTTACAATTCTTAAAAGCACTGTCACGCCCCACCGACTACCAAAAACTCCTCATAGAACTCTATGAAAAAACCGAGCGCAGTCCCATCGAAGAGAAAAAACTGTATGCCCTGATCCGCACCGAAAAAGCCAATATCCGAGCCAACAAAGCCAAAAAGGATATGCAGCACTTACTCAATGCCGAGAACAAAAAACAACAAGCACAGCAACGCAAAGACCGAACCAAACGCTTGATTGAACTGGGTGCATTATTCGATATTGCCCATCTCGGACACCATGACCCTGCCACATTGGTTGGCATGCTGAATAACATCAGCACTGCAATCGCACCAGACAGCGATAAATGGACGAATTGGCACAAACAAGGGGTTTCTATCCTCCACGAACGAAAACAGGCTAAAAACGCAAAACAAGCGCAATCAGAGGATCAAAATCACTAATCTCAGCAAAATAGATCCATTTAAAACACAATGCAGTTTTTCAAAATCCCCAAACAAGATCATTTTAAGGGAGGTGTATTTGTACACCTAATCCGCTCAATCAATCTAAGACATCAAGATAAGTGACTGTAACCTATAAAAATATGGAATGAATCCTCAATTATTAAGTGAGTGTCTACGAGCGACACAAAGAAAAGTCGCGCCTAGACCCTCTGAAAAACCGCTTTTTAAGGCTGTATAGCCTAAAAAAGTATAAATCACATGCTTAAATTAGCTCCTAGACCGAGCGAAGCGAGCAAAAAGCTTGATGAGCGAAGCGAATTCATTATGCTCTTGCCTTTGCTTTTGCTCTTTTTAACTTCACGAAAACATGAACCAAAAAATTGCCCTTAGAATCGAGCGAAAGCGAGATTCAATAGAGTTTGAGCGTAGCGAAAACATAGGGCAATTTTTAATGACCTGGGTTTTTAATAATTTTTAATAGTTTTTAAAAGCTTTTAGCTAAGCTGAAAGCCTTATATATCAATAGATATAAACTTAATACCACACCAAAAAGTCACCTATACCACACCAAAAAGTCACCTATACCACACCAAAAAGTCACCTATACCACACCAAAAAGTCACCTATTTACACCATAAACTAATGATGGTGTAATAATACTAAATAAAATTATGGTGTATTTAATGCCTACAAATGAATTAGTAGTAAAAGACAATGCATTAATTAATGCTAGCTACAATCTAGATACTGTAGAACAACGACTCATTCTGCTTGCTATTTTGCAAGCAAGAGAGACGAAAATTGGTATTGATGCGAATACAAGATTACGTATTCATGCTAGTGATTACATGGATAGATTTAATGTAAATAAACACGCTGCTTACAAAGCCTTAAAGACTGCTGTAACTAATCTATTTGGTAGACAATTTAGTTATCAAACGACTGATGAAAGAACTGGAAAACAAAAAAAAGTAATTTCTAGATGGGTTCAAAATATTGCATATATTGATGATGCAGCCACATTGGAAGTTACATTTACATTAGATGTTGTACCTCTTATTACACGTTTAGAAAAACAGTTTACTAGCTATCAACTCAAGCAAGTAACACAACTCACGGGAAAATATGCTATTCGTATTTATGAATTATTAATAGCTTGGCGAGAAATTGGCAAAACTCCAGTATTTGAAATTTCTGATTTTCGTTCGAAATTAGGCTTAGGCATTGATGATTATCCAAGAATAGATACATTTAAAAGACGTATCTTAGAATCAGCGATTAAACAAATTAATGAACACACAGATATTATTGTAAAGGTAGAACAACATAAAGAAGGACGCTCCATTTATGGTTTTTCATTCTCGTTTAAACAAAAAAAATTGACAAAAAAACAATTAGAAGCGACTAAAGATCCAGATCCTTTAGAACTTTGTTTAAAAATGACAGATGCTCAACGTCACTTATTCGCTAATAAACTTTCAGAACTTCCTGCAATGAGTCAGTATTCTCAAGGTACGGAAACCTACCCACAATTTGCTATACGTATTGCTGAGATGCTAAAAGATCCAAATACCTTTAATGAACTATACCCTTATTTAAAAATGGTTGGCTATCGCTAACTTGATGATGTAACGTTACATGTAAACATAATGTTTTTTTTATACAGATTTTTACTTGGGTTACATAATGAAAGCTTTATCAGTTATTGAATTAGCTCAGCTCTATGGAATGAATCGGCAAAGTATTTATAAGCGTATAAATAAAGGAGATTTATCTAAAAATAGTGATGGTAAAATAGACTTATCAGAAGCTATACGAGTATTTGGTGAACCATCAGAAAAAAATAATAATGTAACAACGTTACAGTCTAGCTCGGTACAAAAAGAGACAGAAGTAGACATGTTGAAACAGCAGGTAGACATACTAAAAAAACAATTAGAACTTGCACATGATCGTGAGGTATTTCAAAGAGAACAACTAGAAGCTAAAGATAATCAAATTGAAGCTATGCAACGCTTATTGGAAGCACCCAAAACGAATATGACTATGTTTACTGATCAAAAATCTGAACCTGATATAGCACCATCTATCGACCCAGAAGTAGACATAGCTGTACCAGAAGAAAAAACAGCATCTACACCAGAGTCTATTGAAAATCAAAATATTCCAGTGTCAAAACGCATTGAAGAAAAACCCAAAAGAAGAGGGTTATTAGGGCGTTTAGCAAAAGCCGTTTTTGATAATTGATTATTCACTGTAGCTAATCAAAATTGTGGAACATTGATCAAAGAATAGGCGTGGAACATGAAGAATACATAAAAAAGCCCGACTTGTACAAGTCAGGCTTTTTTATGTATTGCAAGCAGCTGATTTAAAACAGATAACTGATTGCATTTCGCATAAGGTGTATTATGTTAATTTTAGTAAATCTTAACCTTAAATAACTTCAAAAAACTCTTGTTGTATACCTAGTTTTCCATCTTTGTATTCAATCATATATATTTTTATATCTTTAAAAATTCCTTGATAAGTAATTGCAATTAAATATAGTTGTTGAAAATCATCTCCTTTCTCATACAATTTTATATCAGAGACTTTTTTCCAATCAAAATGTGCACTGTTTCCAACAGAACATGGTTGATAATAGGCTTCATGATTATGCCAATATTTTTCAAAAATTTTTCTTTTTAAATCAATTAAATAATCCATATCTGCATTTTCATATTTATCGCCAATATGCATTTTTTCAACTTCATACATGTCTGCATAATATGATTTTAAAAAGTCAGTGATAATTTGTTCTTTATGTTGTCGTATCGCCTCAGCATTCGTTATTCTATCAACCATATTTGAAAAGCTTAGTAGAATCTCAATATCTTCACGCATTTAAAATTCACATCAAAATTAAAAAATAAGAATATCTTAGTGTTAATTTGTAGTCCATTTAACATAATGGGGGTTATCCGAAGTGAGAGTTTATAGCTCTCGCTTTTTTATTTTCAAATTGCTATACTTTTTGTACGCCATTGACGTATATTAACTTATGTTATTTATTGAAACCAGTATTTTTACCAAGCAAATCAAAGAGCTTGTCACTGATGAGGAATATCGTCAGCTACAGCAAGATTTATTGGTACAGCCTGACAAAGGCGATGTAATTAAAAATGGTGGTGGAATACGTAAAGTCAGATGCGCTCAAGGTAACAAAGGAAAAAGTGGCGGTATCCGTGTAATCTATTATTGGGTTTCAGAGGATGACCATATTTTCTTTTTAGTGGCTTATCCTAAGTCTGTGAAAGATAATTTAACGGATAAGGAAACAGCTATTCTGCGTCAATTAGTGAAGGAGCAACTTCATGGATAATAATTTATTTGATGACCTCGTTTCTTCGATTAAAGAAGCAGGGGCAATTAAGCGTCAAGAGATTCAGGCAAGTCGAGTCACAGAACTTGAATTACCTGATATTAAGGAAGTACGTGAAAAAACCGGTTTGAGCCAAAATGAGTTTGCTGCACGTCTTCATATTAGTCCTCGTACCCTACAAAACTGGGAACAAGGTCGTAGATACCCGACTGGTCCAGCAGCAACTTTGATTCGCATTTTAGATACTCATCCAGGTCTTATTTAAAATAATTAATAGAAATGGGAGCTTTATAGCTCCCATTTTTAACTTCGGATAAGGTGTATTATGTTAATTTTAGGAAAGCTTAATAAATCCGTGTTTAAAAATTAAACTAGAAAGATTTTGTATTACTATCAATTTAGAATTCCTCTCTTATAAATCTTATTTAATGACGCTATCTTTTTGTATTGATGAAGCTATTTTATCAATGGTAGTACGAACACGTATTGGTAAGAAATTTGATCTTTTCCATACAATTTGAATAGGATAGTTAGTACTTGAATAGTTAGTAAGTAGGTGTATTAATTGACCACTTTGTATATATTCTTGAATCAACCAGGAAGGTAACCAACCAATTCCTCCATGCATTAGTACATAATCTAATATGCTTTTTATGTCATCCATTTGAACTTTATTTTTTGGCAAATATTTCATAGTTTTATGATGAGAACTTTGAAATATCCACTTTTCAAGCTGCCCATTTTTCAAATATCCAATAGTCTGATGGTTATCTAAATCTTTGATACTCTCAGGAACCTGGTATCTTTTTAAATATTCAGGTGTGGCACAGAGCCACATTGCATGCTCAGAAATCTTTTTAACCATTAATTGACTATTATCTTCTAAATTACCAATTCTTATCACTAGGTCATAATTATCTTCAATTAAATCAATATAACGATCATTAAAAGAAAGAACCATATTCAAATTTTGATGTTCATCTGCTAAGTCTCTTAATATCGGAACTATGAACTTTTGTCCAAATAATACAGGCATAGAGATACGTATCATTCCCTGAATGTTTTGATTATTACTTTCAAATAATGTCTCAGCTATTAATAATTCTTGTACAGCCCGCTGGCTATGTTCATAGAAAATACTACCTTCTTCTGTGAGAGCTAAATGACGTGTATCTCTGTTAAAAAGTACTACTCCGAGCTGTACCTCAAGCTTTGAAATCATCTTACTGACAGCGGAACGAGTCAGATGTAATTTTTCTGATGCTTTAGTAAAACTTCCTTGTTCAACAACACTAATAAATGCCATCAAACTTTTCAGATCATTAACACGCATATTAGTTCCAATTGGGAATCAATGAGTTGATTTATTATCACTTTTGTATCCAATTTATCAATGATAATCTAATTAAAATTCATATTAGGAACCTTACTATGAACAGAATTTTAGTTATCAAATCTAGTTTTATGCAGGAAAAATCTCTAAGTAATCAGCTCATTAATAAATATTTATATAGACGTAAGCAAAGTGGTTATGTTGACCAAATAATTGAACATGATCTAGGAGCTATGAACTTACCAGTATTAAACTTAGAGATATTTAATGCCTTACGTGGAGAGGCGAATGAAAAACCTGAGGTAAAAGCAGCAGTAGCTCTCTCTGATCAATTTATTCAAGAGCTGAAAGATTGTGATCTATTATTGATTGCAGCACCAATGTATAACTTAAATGTACCAACCCAATTAAAAAACTGGTTCGACTTAATTGCACGAGCACGAGTAACTTTTCAATATACAGAAACCGCACCCGTAGGATTAATTAAAGGTGTTAAATCAATTATCTTTAGTTCACGTGGTGGTTTTCATCAAGATCTTCCAACAGATGCTGTTACAGCATATTTAATAGCAGTATTAGGATTAATTGGTATTGATAAGGTAGATTTTATATATGCTGAAGGCACTGATATTAAACCATTAGGGAAATCTAAAGCACTTGAATTAGCTTCACAGCAAATTGCTTTACAAACGAACGTAGGATTGTAAGTATATTCTTCCTTATGGCAATGAAATTATAATTTTCTATTGTTCTAAGGTTCCTATTTAACATAATAGCCGTTATGCGAAATCGTTTTGTAATAACCCTGTAATATCAATTAATTAGCATCATTCAAAAATTCAAAAAACCACACAAAAGCCGACCTCGTTACATGTCGGCGTTTTTTTAAACGAAATTGTCATTTTTTGCCTATAAAATAGGTTAAAAAATGATCAATTTTAACTTTTTCTGAATTCAATCAAGACTTATAGTGGTTAAAATATCCACAAAATGTGCGGATAAATCTAAGGATAATTTTTAAGCTTTGTAAGCCACAACGTACAACATTTTAAGGTATTGGCGAATAGCCAGATCCCCTCTAATTTTCTATCATGAACACATAGCGAGCAGGATGCTCCAAAGCATAAAACAATCATAATAAGCAAAACACCAGGATCGTGAGGGATGACAGGAGTTGACCCTAAGACGCAAATACGAAAAACCCCGACAGGATGTCGGGGTTTTTTATTGCCATTTGCAAAGTCATTCAATCATCTTTAATATATAGACTATAATCTATATTATGGTTGTGATATGTGGACAGTCATTACAACGGATCTGTTTAACGAATGGCTTGAACAGCAAGACGAATCAACACAAGAGAAAGTCTTAGCAGCATTAGTCGTTCTGCAACAGCAAGGACCAGGTTTAGGTCGTCCCTTAGTTGATACCGTCTACGACTCTAAATTTACCAATATGAAGGAACTACGTGTCCAACATCGAGGTAAACCACTCAGGGCATTTTTTGCATTCGATCCATTACGACAGGCTATTGTGCTGTGTATTGCTGATAAGAGTGGTAAAAAGCGTTTTTATACAGAGATGCTAGCTATTGCAGATCAGCAATATGAACTTCATCTCTCAAGTTTAGGAGAACAATCTGATGGCTAAGACCCTACAAGAATTATTAGCTAGTCGCTCTCCAGAGAGCCAAGCTCGTATTCAACAAATAGCAGATGAGTTATTGCTAGAAAATCAGCTTTACTTGATTCGTGAAGAATTAGAAATTTCTCAAAAAGAATTAGCTGAAACCCTGGGTATTAAACAACCTTCTCTTTCGGCTATTGAAAATCGTGGGAATGATTTGAAAATTTCAACGATGAAAAAGTATGTTGAAGCGATGGGTGGCAAACTTCGTATTGATGTAGAGCTTCCAACAGGAAAGCATATAGGATTCAATGTTTAATAATTAAAATGGGAGCTATAAGGCTCCCATTTTTAACTTCACATAAAATATTTATTAAATAAAAAAGAACCTAGATAGGATTTTTATTTAACGGATAAAATGAATTATTAATCTAATAAAATCAATTTATTAATTTTAAAATCACTATGCTAAGATGAAACTGCCTTGCATCACTGCCTTAGCATTAAAACAATGTGATCTCAATAAGGCAGCCATGATTCAAGGTATTTTAGAAAAAACGTTATGGATAACGACAAAATAAATACAGGGAGAAATAATGGACACTTTAGCAATCCTCATCTCATTGGCATTACTAATGTTTTTTGCCTATAGAGGTATTTCAGTACTGATTTTGGCACCAATTATGGCGGCTATTGCCATCTTACTTTCTGGTGACATGCTATACATGATGCCGCAGTACACTGAAACCTTTATGTCGGCTTTGGGCGGCTATATTTTAAAGTTCTTTCCTATTTTTTTACTAGGTGCTTTATTTGGACAACTAATGGTTGATTCAGGTGCTGCATCCAGCATTTCAAACTGGATCATGAATAAATTAGGGTATAACCGAGCTATTTTGACCGTGGTATTAGCATGTGGTGTATTGACTTACGGTGGGGTATCACTGTTTGTGGTCGCTTTTGCTATTTACCCCATTGCCAAATCTATGTTTCAAGCAGCAAACATTCCAAAACGGTTAATTCCAGGTGCCATCGCTTTGGGCTCATTTACCTTCACCATGACCGCTCTACCTGGCTCACCTTCCATTCAAAATGCGATTCCTATTCCTTTTTTTGGGACTAATGTATTTGCTGCCCCTGGCATTGGTGTCATTTCCGGTTTAATTATGTTTGGTTTGGGCTGTATGTGGTTACAAAGCCGTGCCAGTAAAGCCTCTAAAAATGGCGAAGGATACGGTATTGATACTCAAGAAGCAGAAAAGTTAGAAGCTTGCGTAACCTCTAAAGGTGAAATGCCAGTATTCTTGGCATTTTTACCATTGCTGTTGGTTATTGGGGTAAATGCTTTGTTCACTTACATTCTTTTTCCAAGCATGGACTTCAGTTCTTTCAAAGAACTCTATCCAAAATTAGATCCTATCAAACAAACAGGTTTGTGGGCATTGGTTATTGCTTTGGTAGTAGCATGTTTAAGTTTGATTTTATTACGTTTAGGCAAGTGGAATAACTTAAAAGAAACCGTAAATAAAGGTGTGTTGGGTTCAATGTTACCAATTTTCAACACAGCTTCTGAAGTGGGTTATGGTGCAGTCATTGCATCATTGACTGGCTTCGTAATTATCCGTGACATGGTATTAAATGTATCAAGTAATCCATTAATTTCTGAAGCCATCGCCATGAACATTTTGGCAGGCATCACTGGTTCTTCTTCTGGCGGTATGTCGATTGCTTTATCGACTTTGGGCGCCGATTACCTGGCGATGGCGACTACTGCTGGTATTAACCCTGAATTATTACATCGTATTGCGGCATTGGCGGCAGGCTGTCTAGATACCTTGCCTCACTCAGGTGCGGTTATCACTTTACTGGCTATTTGTGGCATGACACATAAACAATCTTATGGCAATGTGGCAATGTGTACGATTGCCATCCCAATGGTATCAGTTGTTATAGCGATTACTTTGGGTACGTTTTTTGGCTCATTCTAATTTTTTCTATTTACAGGATGCTATAAAGCGTCCTGTATTTATTTTCAAGAATTAAATATGAAATTTAAATGGTGAGTAACAATCTAATTTCGCATAGGAGATTTTATGTTAAATATAGATCATATATTTATAGATATATGATTAGAGTCTGTTGAAATTTAATAATGGTAGCCAGATAGCTGCCTAAAAAATTCTAAGTGGGAGTCTCCTGTTATTTCAGCACGCATCAATCATTTAAAATAACCTAAAGCCTTTAACTTAGGACCAAATTTTTTATTAAAATAAATTATTGAAAAACTAAAAATCAATGCAAAAAAAATCAAAATAAAAGCAAAATAAATATTGTTTTGATCAATATATATATGGAAATCATCTACAAACTCATGAATATGAAAAAAAGGAAAAATTAAAGCAATCGCAACCAGCAAATAGAATAAAAAACTAAATAGCACTTTAAAAAAACGACCAAGAATACTTACTTTGATTAAAGCTTTAGCATACAAATTTAAAATTAAAATGATATAAATCATATATAACAAGAAAAACATAGCAGTTTTAAACCAAATCATTAACTATCTCACTAATTATTTTGCACAAGATGGCAAGGTTATTTTACCCTCTAGTAATGCCCCTGCTAGTTTGTCTGGAGTTCGATTAACTCCAGACGTACCCAATGGTTTATTCATCACTTCTATTTCTTTCTAGTGAATTATTGATACTCACACAAAATTTTTCTCACATATACGAAGTCAAAAATGGGAGCATTAGCTCCCATTTATTAATGATTCTTTAAGTCTTGCAACATCGCTTCACGCAAAATCTTATTCATACGTGTCTGATAGCCTTTCCCTTGAGCTTTTAACCATGCAAGTACATCAGCATCAAGGCGAACAGAAGTCTGTTGCTTAACTGGACGATAAAATTGCCCATGGCGAACAGCATTGCTCCAGTCGGTAATTTCGGGAATATCAGATAAGTCTAATTGTTCATCTGGTACAGTTCCCTTTGCAAGCAAGCGTTTAATTTCAGCATCTTGCTTCTCACCAAATTTCTCATTCAGCTCTTTGCGTGTATATCTAACCATGCTCATATTGATTTCGCTCCGCTTTGGTGACTTGCCTTGCACTAATGATTCGTATGATTTCACAGTCATCTTCATCAAAGATGGTATGAGCCACTAATAACATCAGTACACCTTTAACCATACCAATAGTTTGCCAATGTTCTTCACCATTGGTATGTCGATCTTGGATTGAGATTCTTAAAGGATCATCAAAAACGAGGCTTGCCGTTTCAAAAGATACATCATGTTTTTTCTGATTCTTTTGGTTCTTAGCCTCATCCCATTCGAAATACAGTTCCATAAAAAACATTCAAATTTGTATATACAATAATGTATCACAAAATTGTATAACTCAAGTTGAGAAGCGTAATTTTTAGTCAAATTTATTGGCAAGAACTATCAAAACTGCTCATAAAAAATCCGACTTGTTTCCAAGTCGGCTTTTGAACATCATCGAGCAAATAATTTATATTATAAGTTTTTGATTTTTATATGTTTCAATTTGTGCATTTCGTATAAGGCCCATTATGTTAAATGGAGGGTGATAAATAACTTTTTGAAAATATAAATTTACAATTTCAAAAAGAAGTATCTTGATTAATTACTAATACTAAATACAATTTTAACAAAAGGTAAAAAAAATAAAATATGAAGGTGGTTATGATGTTAAAAAAAACCCTTATTCTTTTTACAATTATTGCTGCATCAGCAACAGCTGTACTTGCTGACAATAATAATGAAAAAAAAGAAAATACTATTTCTCCTTTTGCAACCAGTTCATATTGTCAGGATCAATATCAACGTTGTACTGCTCGATTATCTCCTTATGGAAGTGCACAGCAATTTCAATGTTATGATGCTTTTAGATATTGCCAAGCTCAAGGATCATTTATAATTAGGTAGGTTAATATGAATAAAGAAAGTCTCGAATCTTTATATAAAAGTATTCAGGAAATAGGCAGTGAAGTTCAAGAGTTAGCTAACAAACTTACTTTTATTGAAGAGTTAGATCCAGACTTTACGCTAATAGAGATTGCTAAGATGCATTCTAGCCTATTAAATATTAGCTCTAAAATTTATATTTTGAGACCTGATTTAGTTCCAGAACATTTAAAAGATTGTGAATGGACTGACTATATTCCACAATAAAAATTATTTGTGAATATATAAAATATTAATTAACTATTTCATATGGTTAACTAATGGTTTTCTTATAGAAATATTATTTTTAAAAGTCTTATATTTTATAAATCATAGCGTCTATAAGTTTATTTTTATTGAATATAATATTTAGTTAAATAAAGGTGAAAAAATGAAATTCAAATTATTTATAGCTTCAATTCTATTAACATTTTTATCATTAAGTACTTTAGCAAATGCGGACTCTTGGGGAACTACTGAAGGTCCACCAAAATGGGGGCCATGGTATCTATATCAATCAAAACCAATAGGTTATTGGATTGAATGTACATTTAAAAGAAAGGAAATTAAAGATACATCTAGTAGTAGTGGAATGAGTTCCATTAGAACAGAAACTCAAGTTATAAATGTTGCTAGATATCCATATGGTAGATGTCCAGATTCTCTTGTTTAATTAACTTCATAATATAAAAGCAATAATTATTGCTTTTATATTATTTATTTAAGGAAATAAAATGAAATTCATATATATATTATTAGCTTATTTCTCGTTTGGTTTGATAAGTTTATCATATGCAAGTTCAACAACAAATAGTATAAGAACTTCAGCTGGTCAACTTATTAGTATTGGTGATAGCTACATTCATATGGTAGATAAAATTCAACAAGAACCATTACTTAGTAGAAGTTATGAAGTAAAAAATCAATCAGAAAAATATACCGTAAATGAGTTAACTTATCTAATCGATAATGTTTATTATACAATTTCTATTATTAATGGATCTATTAAAGAAATTAAATGGGATAGAAAGAATTAAGGTACTATACCTTATGCTAAACTCTAAAATTTAGTCATGACTAAATTTTACATCCTCATCCCATAATCCCGATCATTGTCTTGATCCTTTTGATTTTCCTTTGCCTTTTCTCTTTCTTGTTGCTGTTGATACGCTTTTAATTGAGCCACAGCATTTAAAAGTTCCTGCGCCTTTTTAAAATTCTCATTTAAATCAGGATGATTCTTTTCAATATGTCGAATTACAACCTCACGCCCGAAACGCTCATCAGATACAAACCGTGACCGTTTTTCAGTCTTGGTATGCTCATGCAAGGCACCAATGTCTTGATGCTGTCGAACCAACTGTTCACGCTGTTCTTCCCACTCAGTACGACCAAACAACATCGGCTTATTCTGATCCAAATTTTCAACTTGCTGACGAATCCCGGCACCTTGCTCCTTATACTTTTTCAACTCCTGCTTAATGGTCTGATCCACATATTGAATCCGGTATTTTTCAAACAACTGCTGATATTCGGCAGTCGTTTGTTTGGCTTCCGCTATTTTCTGATCCACAATTTCTTGCTTTTGTGCGTGGGTTAAAGGCTTTGGCTGCTCTTGTTGCTGTTCCCGATCCAACATTGCCAAATGTTGTGGTAAATACTCAAGGTGCTGATCCAAAGATTGATTGGCTTCCCGATACGCCAATAAAAAATCTTTTGAGGTCTGTTTTTGACTATCAATCCATCCCAAATGCTTTTCAGGGCTTCGATCAATACCTTGATCAGCAAGACTACGATGATCCACCCGGTCTGCATGTCCATATTCGGCTAAAAACGCATTCTGTAGATCTGCAAAGCGTTCTCTTAACTCAACCAATTCAGTTTTACGCTGTTCTGCGCTCC